>JAPLOZ010000089.1 GCA_026400435.1 Hyphomicrobiales bacterium
ATGTTCCAGAAATACGCGGCGAATTTCGGGTCCCTGAAGTACTCTTCTAGCGGCAGGGTGGTCAGCAAAGGACCTAGCAGAAGGGCCGATATGATCACCTCGACCGCGAGGGCCGGCACAATTCTAAGGACCCGCAGTCCGAAAAAAGTCGTGAGGCCTCGGCTCCGGTAAAGGCTGCCGGCCACAAGGAAACCGCTCAGCGAGAAGAAGGCCGGCAAGATGGCAGACACAAATGGTTTGGCCGGGTTCGACAGCGGCTCATGGGCGTCAATGCCATAGCTTACGGCAAAGCTATGGAATACAAGGACAGAAATGCTTAAAGTAATACGCATGTAATCGAAGCCGGTCGGCCGATTGTTTGCAACGTCCAGCCGGTCTGCGAATGATGCTTGAAACACGACATGTATCCCCCTGCGGAGACAAGCACTAATTCTGATGTGCCGCAAGCAAGGCGCGGATGACCTCTCGAACCTCGCGCGTTGCGGCAAGCTGCTGCTGCGCCGGAACATTTTCGCGATCCGTTCGTTGCTGCACCTATCAAGGTCGGAGACCCATCCATGGCAGACACAGCATTGACTTCCGAAGCTTCGAGCGCCGGCGCTGACAGGCTGGAAGAGGAGGTGGCGCGTTTGAAGCGCGAGATGGCCAACCTCAAGCAGGCGTTGGCGGAACGCGCCGATGACATTGTGCAGGGCGCGGCAAGCGCCGCGCATGCCGTCGTCCAGCCGGTGCGCAACAATCCCGGAACCTTCGGCCTGATCGCCGGCGGCCTGCTCGGACTGCTTGTCGGCCTGGCAATCGGCGAAGCGGACCAACGCCGCAGCCGGCACTGGTACGACCGATATCTCTAGCCAAACGTACCGCGGCATGCCCCGATAGGGGCAGCGGGGGGCTATGAAAGGCAACCGGATCGGTATGCCTGCGCACGGGATTCTTGGGAAGGCCGGCGCCAAAGCGTTGCCTGAGCGGCGCCGGCCAGACGAACCGCTCGGGTCCGCCGCACCGCGACACAGCACGCGCCGTGCGACATTGCCTATTACGTCATCGCGCAATGCCTCAGCACAACCTGGTCGCATCGCTGGGCGAATTTCCGAGAGCCGGCCTTTTCGGTTGACCTTCCATCTGCTGGAAGCCCTAGGGCTGCGGCTGGCTTCGGGCCGGTTGATTCCGAATGCCCCGAGGTGGAAGAAATAACCAAGGGAATCAGTGCGATGGCTAGAACTCTCCTGATCTTAAGTGTGGTCACGACGATCGCGCTTGCCGCGATTGGGGTCGCTCATTCGGATCAACTTTCACCCGGATCCAAGGCGCTGGAGGAAGCAAACTCGGCCATGCATCAGTCCATGACGATGGAGATGACAGGCAATGTCGATGCCGATTTCATGCGCTCCATGATCCCGCACCACCAGGGCGCGATCGATATGGCCAGGATCGTCATGGAGTACGGCAAAGACCCTGAGGTCAGGACGCTCGCCGAGGCCATTGTCTCCGCGCAGGAGACGGAGATCGCCTTCATGAAGGCATGGCTGGAGAAGAACGGAGTGCCGGAAGGCGGCATGGAAATGGACCACAGCCAGCATTAGCGGCGACCGGGGCCCGTTTGCGCTAGAGTATCAGGAAACCCGCCAGGCCGGCCGTCAGCACGACTGACCAGGCAGGGAACTTCCACGCTGCCAGTGCGACGAAACTTGCGGCGGCGATCGCCATTGCTCGCGCCGAGGTGACGCCGGCGGTCAACACCGGGTCGTAGAGCGCTGCACCAAGCAGTCCCACCACCGCCGCATTCACGCCCAGGAGCGCCTGCCTGGCGACCGGCGAGGCGCGTATGCTTTCCCAAAACGGCAGCGCGCCCACCACCAGCAAAGCCGACGGGAGGTAAATCGACAGCAGTGCGATGATCGCCCCCGTCAGGCCGGTCGGCGCGGTTTCATAGACCGCGCCGAGGTAGGCGGCAAACGAGAAGAGGGGACCCGGCACCGCCTGCGCGGCTCCATAGCCTGCAAGAAACGCCTGCTCGCCGACATGGCCCGCGCCGACAACTTCGGCCTCCAGCAAGGGCAGGACGACATGGCCGCCGCCAAACACCAGCGAGCCTGCCCGGTAGAAGCCGTCAATCATCGCGAGCGCCGCGTTTCCGGTCAATGCGGCAACGAACGGCAAGACCAGGAGCAACACGGCGAAAATCGCCAGCAGTACGGCGCCCATCGCGCGGCTGACGGGCACGGCGAAAGGTTCGTGGCGCGCGACCTGCGGCAGGCCGGGCCTGAACCATGCGATCCCGATCAGGCCGCCGGCCAGAATGGCCAGCACCTGGCCGACCGCGGAAGGCAGCAGCATGACGAAAATCATCGCGCCGACCGCGATGGTTGCCCGTTCGCGGTCGGGCGCCAGGCTGGAGGCCATTCCGAGCACGGCCTGCGCGACGACAGCCACCGCCGCGGCCTTGAGGCCGCCGATCCATCCGAAGCCCGACTGTGGCCCGAGCAGCGACGCCCCCCACGCAAAGGCCGCGAGCAGGCTCGCGAAAGAAGCCGAGATGGGCGACCGGACCGCCGAACGATGTCAGGCCGAGCATCAGGAAGGCGCGAAACACTTCGCCGGCCGAGCCACGGCTCGTTCCGTCGGAAGCGAGTTCGGCTTCCTCGATGTTCACGCTTCCGCCTCCGCCTTCCCAGGCATCGTTGCTACAGGGCCATCATGACGATCTGGTTGCAAGAGTTTCGCGCGCCGACACCTGCCATCAGAGCCCTGCCGGCGCAGATTTCCAGAAATGTCACAAGATTGCCGCCAGGCGATCATTGGCCGGCCACCTTTCGCTTCCTATCTATGATCGGGCGAGGCGTTTCGAGGAGGCGAAGATGACCAAGGGAACGATCACCGTACTGGACGACCTTCTGAGCGACCCTCTCGTGCAGCTCGTCATGGCGCGAGACAGCGTTCGTCCCGAGGAGTTGCGCCATATGCTGGAGCGCGATCGGGTGCGCGCCGCGGATCCGCGCATGGTGCCGCCAGCCCACGTCATTTCGGCTTGTGCGGCCCGTAGTCTTTGCTGCTGACCGCGCCGGCCTGAGCCGATCCTCCGAAAGCCCGGGCGGTACCCTTGTGCGGGGAACCCGGGCGTTAAGAATTTGATTCAAACTTTGTTGTTATATTCCCGTTACTGACCCTGTTTGGGTCTGCGCCTGCCGACCTGCCTTCGGTCTGTAGTATCGCGTAACGGGGCATCATGCGTTCGGTTGTTCTCCTTGCCTGTCTGGGAATTTCTGCGGTTTCCATGGCCGCGTGCTCGTCGACTTCCGGCATCGACAGCCTGGGTCTTGATGCGCTGAAACCCTCCAAGGAAATCACCAGCGGCATACCCCGGCCCGAGACGCCGGTAGCGGCTGCGCTCGCGCCGGGGCAGATCGTGACGATCAACGACGAGGTCGCAGCACTTCAGGACATCGGAGCGCCGTCCGTCACGCCAAGCGCGCTAGTCGGCATGAAGGAAGCCAGCGCCGTCAACGCCACGGAACTGGTTGCGCTCGCCAGACCCGGCCGGCCGGCTGCGGTCGGGCCAGCAATCGCCGGACCGGTGCAGAGGCACCGTTTCCGCGACGCCAAGCCGATGAATTTCGGCAAGGTGTCGCCCAAGGATTACGCCGTGCACGGCGTGGACGTTTCACGCTGGCAGGGCGAGATCGATTGGCAGAAGCTCAAAGGCCAGGGCGCCAACTTCGTTTACATCAAGGCGACCGACGGCGGCGACCATCTTGACCCGATGTTCAGGCAGAACTGGCGGGAAGCCGACAAGGCAGGGCTCAAGCGCGGCGCCTACCACTTTTTCTACTGGTGCCGGGTGGCCAGCGAGCAGGCCGACTGGTTCATCCGCAACGTGCCCAGGGTGGAGGGGGCACTGCCGCCGGTCATCGACGTCGAGTACAACGGCCAGTCGAGCTGCAAGCGGCGCCTGTCGCGCGCCAGAACGCTCGAGAAGATGCAGGTCTTCATGGACAGGCTCGAAGCGCACTACGGCCAACGGCCGATCATCTACACCTCGCCTGATTTTTACGAGGACAACCTGAAGGGTCAGTTCAAGAATTATCCGTTCTGGCTCCGCTCGGTCGCCGCGCACCCGACAAAGCGCTACCCGGGACGCGAATTCCTGTTCTGGCAATATTCGGGCTCCGGCCTATCGCATGGCGTGAGCGGGAAGATCGACCTAAACGTGTTCAACGGCAGCGAAAGGCAATGGTGGCAATGGGTGACCGGCGTCACCGCAATGGCCGAAGCCGACTAAGCAACAGTCACCCCAATTGTTCAAAGCTTGCAGGCATGTCGGAAAGATTGGCCGGACTGGTCGTGACGGCGATGCAATCGCCTGGCATTGAAGTCCGCCGGTCGAGGCGTTGGCTGCAAGAAATCCGAAACCACGTCGATTAAGCGGGAAACAATTTCCGTCTGGTACGTTTCTGTTGCGTCAGACTTGGGGAAACTCGATGCGCAATACGCTGACTGTCACCGCTTTGCTGGTTTTCGTCGTAAGTACGGGGCTGCTTGAGATCGTCAAGCACGATGACAGGCCGATCACCGCGTTGCCGCCGGCAATGAGCGAATTCGCACCGGCCAATGTCGACACGGACCTCGTGACGTCGGCAACCGTGCGTTAGCCGATCGCCGGATCCAATTGCCGCGTCAAACTAAGTCCGCCTGAGCCAACGCGCACACGGCAATCCAGTTTGCAGCCAATGACTGCCTGCGCATTTCTGCTTTGCAGTTGATTGACATCGCACCGAAACTCTCCGACATCCGGCCCGCCCGGGTCGCCAGAACTGCGGGCTGCGTTTGACCCTTTCCGGGTCTCGTGGAGAGAGCCATGCTGACGGTAGAAGAAGTCGCCGCGATCCCTCTGTTTGCGGCGTTGCCAACTGCCGAACTCGAAAGGCTGGCGCGAACCTCTGCGGATCTGCAACTCGCTGCCGGTGAGTTTGCGGTACATGAAGGCGGCGAAGGTGCCCTGTTCGTTGTCCTTTCCGGCAAGATCGAGGTGGTCAAGAACTTCGACGGCGTTGCGCGCTCACTGGGCTGGCGCATTCCGGGCGCCATCTTTGGCGAGGTGCCCATAAGCCTCGGCTCGCCGTTCCCCGGCGGATACCGCGCGGTCGAGCCTTCGCGCGTCATGCGGATCGAGATCCAGCAGTACTACGCCGTCGCGTCGGTCGCCAAAGAGGTCGCCCAGAAGGTCAATGCGCTGGCGCGCGAGCGGCTGGGCGGACTGCAGGCCATCGCAACCGAGCCGCACAAGTCGCGCGTGACGCTGGTCGGACATCGCTGGAACACCGCCTGCGCCGATCTGCGCCGCTTTCTGTCACGCAACCAGATTTCGTTCGACTGGGTGGCGGCCGACACGCCGGAGGCAGCCGCGATCGTCGAGGCCTCGCGTCTGGCTCCGGATGGCGCGCTGGCGCGCATGGCCGACGGCGCCATCATCGAGAACCCCGAAGTACGCGATCTGGCCAACCGCCTCGGACTGCAGACGTCTCCGCGCGCCGACCAGTACGACGTGGCGATTGTCGGCGGAGGGCCTGCCGGCCTTGCCGCGGCGGTCTATGGAGCGTCCGAAGGGCTTCGCACAATCGTCGTCGAAAGGGAGGCGCCGGGCGGGCAGGCCGGAACCTCTTCGCGGATCGAAAACTACCTTGGCTTTCCGAGCGGCATTTCGGGCGACGAACTTTCAAGCCGCGCGCTGCAGCAGGCGCGCCGGCTCGGCGCCGAAATCCTTGTTACCCGGTCTGCCGTCGGCGTCGATCCCGACCTGCACCTGGTTTCGCTCGACGGGGGCGCCATCATCAACGCCCGCAGCCTCATTCTGGCGACCGGCGTGACCTGGCGGCGTCTTGCCATCGAAGGCATGGACCGGCTGATCGGCAAGGGCATCTTCTACGGCGCGTCCCGCAGCGAGGCCAACTCCATCCATGGACAGGATGTGCATCTGGTCGGCGCTGGCAACTCGGCCGGGCAGGCGGCGCTGCATTTCGCGGGCCACGCGCGGCGGGTTACCCTCGTCGTGCGCGGCGAACGGCTGGCCGACAGCATGTCGCACTATCTGATCGAACAACTGCGCGCGAAGTCGAACATCGCAGTGCAACTGCAATCGGAGATACATGCCGTGCATGGCGACGCCAGCCTGGCGGCGGTCGAAATCCGCGACAGGGCGGGCGGCACTGTAACCAGGCATGATTGCGGCGGGCTGTTCATTTTCATCGGCGCCGACGCCGAGACCGAATGGCTGCCGAAGCAGATCGTCTGCAACGAGCGCGGCTACGTGCTGACCGGCGACGACGTGCGCAAGGCCGGTCGCTGGTCGCAGGGACGCGATCCCTACCTTCTGGAGACCAGCGCGCCCGGCGTCTTTGCGTGCGGAGACGTCCGGCTGAGCCCCGTCAAACGGGTCGCCTCGGCGGTTGGCGAAGGCAGCATGGCGATTGCGTTCGTCCACCAGTACTTGGCGCGAGAAAAGGTCTAGTCTGGTGGCCAAGTGGAGGCCGGTTCCCTGAAGCAAGCAGCCGCCGAACGCTGATCAAGAGTTCCCACCGGTCTTTCCAAGCCGCTTGCGTACCGCGTTTGCTGCGACAACGAAACCAACGACGACGCTGTTCACGATCAGCCCGCCGACGACCGCAGCAAAGCGATCAACGCCACTGTCGTGTTGCTGCATCGTCAGTGGGATGAGCACGGCGACGAACACAATTCCAAGCACAAGCGGGATCGCCGGGCGCAGGTTGCCCGCTGTGCTGCTTGCCGTCAGGACGAGCACAAGCAGAAGCCCTATGCGAAAGGGGTCCAGGGATTGCGAGACCAACAACTCGATCGAAGGCATCGCCACTTCATGCAGCAATGCTTTTGACTGAGCAAGGCACCGTCGACGCCGCAGCGGCACCAACGCCTTAGACTAAAGTCATAATCCCAAAGCTCAATGTATCCGCGTGGCGGCTTCTGGCATGAATGAGGCGGACAGTCGCTCGGCCTGAATCTGCCGAGGGGGCAGAGTGCGACTGTTGTTCAACGGCTTCCGGGGAGGAATATCGCAATGGCAATGGCAACGACTGCCGGCGGCAAGAGCCGCAGCATGAGCCGCGAGGAGAAGAAGGTCATCTTCGCTTCTTCGCTCGGCACCGTGTTCGAATGGTACGACTTTTACCTCTACGGTTCGCTCGCCGCATTCATCGGCGCAACCTTCTTCTCCAGCTATCCGGAAGCCACGCGCAACATCTTCGCCCTGCTGGCCTTCGCCGCCGGCTTCCTCGTGCGCCCGTTCGGCGCGCTGGTGTTCGGCCGGATCGGCGATCTCGTCGGCCGCAAATACACCTTCCTCATCACCATCCTGATCATGGGCATGTCGACCTTCCTCGTCGGCCTGCTGCCGGGTTCCGCGACATGGGGCATCGCGGCGCCGGTCATCCTGGTCGCATTGCGCATGCTGCAGGGCCTGGCGCTCGGCGGCGAGTATGGCGGTGCCGCGACCTATGTCGCCGAGCACGCGCCGGACGACCGCCGCGGCTATTATACGTCGTGGATCCAGACGACAGCCACTCTCGGCCTGTTCCTGTCGCTGGTGGTCATCCTGATCATCCAGAACGTGATGACGAAGGAAGACTTCGCAGCCTGGGGCTGGCGCATTCCGTTCCTGCTGTCCTTCATCCTGCTCGGTATTTCAGTCTGGATTCGTCTGTCGCTGAGCGAATCGCCGACCTTCCTGCGCATGAAGGAGGAGGGCAAGGGCTCCAAGGCGCCGCTGTCGGAGGCCTTCGGCCAGTGGAAGAACGCCAAGATCGCGCTGCTCGCTTTGCTCGGCCTCACGGCCGGCCAGGCGGTGGTGTGGTACTCGGGCCAGTTCTACGCGCTGTTCTTCCTGCAGAATGTGCTGAAGGTAGATGCCGTGTCGGTCAACATCATGATCGCCATCGCACTCGCGCTTGGCACCGGTGGCTTCATCCTGTTCGGCTGGCTGTCCGACAAGATCGGCCGCAAGCCCATCATCATGGCCGGCCTGGCGCTCGCCATCCTCACCTACTTCCCGCTGTTCAAGGCGCTGACATGGGCGGCCAACCCCGCACTCGCCACCGCACAGCAGAACACCCGTGCGACGGTCACCGCCGCACCGGGAGATTGCAGGTTCCAGTTCAACCCTGTCGGCACCGCCAAGTTCACCACGTCCTGCGACATCGCGACCTCGTTCCTGACCCGCAACTCGGTGCCCTACGACGTTGTCGCAACTGCGGCGCCGGGCACGCCGGCAACCGTCAAGATCGGCGACACCACCATCGAGTCATATGACTCCGTGGCGGCCGGCGATCAGGCGGCGGCCAAGGGCGCCGCTTTCAACAAGGCGGTCAACATTGCACTGCAGGCCGGCGGCTATCCGCTGGTCCGGGGTGCGGCCACTGTTGCCGACCAGAAACTCGACGCGTTCGTTGCAGCGAACCCGGAACTTTCCCTCGACGCGGCGGCCATACGCGGCAGCGAGAAAAAGGAAATTCCCATTGAGAAGGCGATAAAAGACAAGCTCGTGACCGCCGAGGAAGCGGCCGGCGCGACCTCCATCACGGCCTACAGCGTGCCATCAGCCGGAGCGTTCACGATGGTTGCCGCCCCGGACCAGGTCAACTGGCCGATGGTCATCGCCATCCTGCTCGTCCTCGTCATCTACGTGACGATGGTCTACGGGCCGATCGCGGCGATCCTGGTCGAGATGTTCCCGACCCGCATCCGCTACACCGGCATGTCGCTGCCCTATCACATCGGCAACGGCTGGTTCGGCGGCCTCCTCCCGGCGACGGTCTTTGCCATGAGCGCGGCCAAGGGCGACATCTATTTCGGCCTTTGGTATCCGATCGCGGTCGCTGCGATGTCGCTGGTGATCGGGCTGATCTTCGTGAGGGATACTCTCGGCACCGACCTGCACGCGAAGTAGTTGCTCCCATTCGTAACAAAAAGAGCCCGGCAGCGCGTCTGCCGGGCTCTTTTGGCTATGGACCAGACTCGTCGTGTGCTGGCTTCCGGGCAAAACCCTGCGATCGTAGGCAAAACCGCGCCCGGTCCTTGGAATCGACCTCAGACGGGGTTCCAACCTGATGCTGTGCCTGCACGTCACACGTTTGGAACAAACCGGTGAGACAACAACCGCGGCAACGTTCACTTCGATAACGTGACGTTGGTTGGCGCTTCTGCTTCCCGAAGCAATTGCTGTGTTGAGCGGGATCTGGGCCTTGCCATAACATACATCTGGAGTCAGCTTCCGCAGCGCGATTTTAATGTTTGAATACACCCTCTCAAGAAAAACCCCGGCGTTTGCGCCGGGGTTTTTGTTTTCCAGAACTCGACCGACCGCCTTCTCACACCGAATAATACATGTCGAACTCGACCGGGTGTGGCGTCATCTCGAAGCGCATCACCTCGGCCATCTTCAGTTCGATGTACGCGTCGATCTGGTCGTCGTCGAAAACGCCGCCGGCCTTCAGGAAGCCGCGGTCCTTGTCGAGGTTCTGCAGCGCCTCGCGCAGCGAACCGCACACGGTCGGGATCTTCTTCAGCTCCTTCGGCGGCAGGTCGTAAAGATCCTTGTCCATCGGTTGTCCCGGATGGATCTTGTTCTTGATGCCGTCGAGGCCGGCCATCAGCATCGCCGCGAAAGCGAGATAGGGGTTCGCGCCCGGATCGGGGAAGCGGACCTCGACGCGCTTCGACTTCGGCGAGGAGCCGAAGGGGATACGGCACGACGCCGAACGGTTGCGCGCCGAATAGGCGAGCAACACCGGCGCTTCGTAGCCGGGCACCAGCCGCTTGTAGGAGTTGGTCAGCGGGTTGGTGAAGGCGTTGATCGCCTTGGCATGCTTGATGATGCCGCCGATGTAGAACAGGCAGGTTTCCGACAAGCCGGCATACTCATTGCTGGCGAATGTCGGCTTGCCGTTCTTCCAGATCGACTGGTGGACGTGCATGCCCGAGCCGTTGTCGCCGAAGATCGGTTTCGGCATGAAGGTCGCGGTCTTGCCATAGGCGTTGGCGACCTGGTGCACGACGTACTTGTAGATCAGCATCTTGTCGGCGTTGCGCACGAGCGTGTCGAACTTGATGCCGAGTTCGTGCTGGCCGGCCGCCACCTCGTGGTGATGCTTCTCGACGCGCACGCCCATCTCCGAGAGCACGGTCAGCATTTCAGAGCGCATGTCCTGCGCCGAATCGATCGGCGGCACCGGGAAGTAACCGCCCTTGACCCGCGGGCGGTGGCCGAGGTTGCCGGTCTCGTAGTCGGTGTCGTCGTTCGACGGCAGCTCGGTCGAGTCGAGACGGAACCCGGTGTTGTAGGGGTCGGCCTTGTACTTGACGTCGTCGAACACGAAGAACTCGGCTTCGGGACCAACCATGATCGTATCGCCGACGCCCTCCGCCTTCATGTAGGCCTCGGCCTTCTTGGCTGTGCCGCGCGGGTCGCGATTGTAAGGCTCGCCGGAGATCGGATCGAGAATGTCGCACAGCACGACCATGGTCGACTGCGCGAAGAAGGGGTCCATGTGGACCGTGTCAGTGTCGGGCATCAGAACCATGTCGGATTCGTTGATGGCCTTCCATCCGGCGATCGACGAACCGTCGAACATCACGCCGTCGGCGAACATGTCCTCGTCGACCTCGATGACGTCCATCGTTACGTGCTGAAGCTTGCCCTTCGGATCCGTGAAGCGCAGATCAACGAACTTAACGTCGTTGTCCTTGATCTGCTTCATGATTTCTTTGGCTGTCGTCATGTGCGCTTTTCCCTGGATGGTGTTTTTTTGAATAAGTTTCTTCTTGAAATACCTTGAGGATCAGATCGCGTCTATGCCCGTTTCGCCGGTGCGGATGCGCACGACCTCTTCGATGTTCGAAACGAAGATCTTGCCGTCGCCGATGCGGCCGGTCTGCGCAGCCTTGCGGATCGCATCGATAGCGCCCTCGACCGCCTCGTCGCCGAGCACCACCTCGATCTTCACCTTGGGCAGGAAGTCCACGACATATTCCGCGCCGCGATAGAGTTCGGTGTGTCCCTTCTGGCGGCCGAAGCCCTTTGCCTCAGTGACCGTGATGCCCTGCAACCCAGCTTCCTGCAGAGCTTCCTTCACCTCATCGAGCTTGAACGGCTTGATGATTGCTTCAATCTTCTTCATCTGGTCGAGGCCTCCTGTAGCGCTGTTGATGGGCGGTTCTGCCCCCTAGCGCACCATGTAGCACGAACCGTGCCAACCTCGCGGGGCGAGGTATTGTTGCGTCGAGACCGGCAGTCCGAACGAACTTTGATTTCCAGTGAGCATTTCATTCCGAAACCGCCTTTTCCGTGCGCAGCGAGCCGAAATGGCGCGGAATGAGGCAGCGCACGGAATAGGCATAGTGCACCAATATTGTGCAGAACGGGAGTGCGCTTGACGTCGCAAGGCCGACAACTTCGCAGCGATGCTCCGTCGTGCTAGGGGCAGATCATGGGACACGAACTGCTGACGCCGCTGGAGATGGGGCAGGCTGACCGGCTGACCATTGAGGCTGGTCCGTACGACGGCATCGATCTCATGCGTCGGGCAGGGGCAGCCGTTGCAGCCGTTGTGCTTGAGCGATACCCCGATGCTGCTGTGGCCGACGTCCTGTGCGGCCCCGGCAACAATGGTGGCGACGGCTATGTCGTTGCGCGGCTGTTGGCCGAGGCGGGCATGACGGTGCGGGTGTGGGCTCTCGGCCGCCCCAGGGGCGGAACCGATGCGGCAACGGCGGCCGCCGAATGCCCGCTGAAACCACGACGGCTGTCCGCCTATGCTCCTGTTGCAGGAACGGTGGTGGTCGATGCGCTGTTCGGGGCCGGGCTGTCGAAGCCGGTCGAAGGCGAGGCCGCGTCGGCGATACGAAAATGCGCAGACGCCGATGTCCGCGTCGTCGCGGTCGACCTGCCGTCGGGTGTATCGGGCGACGGCGGCGAAGTGCAGGGGGCGGCGTTCAGGGCGCTGAAGACGGTCACCTTCTTCCGCAAGAAGCCAGGCCATCTGCTCTATCCGGGCCGGGAACACTGCGGCGAGACTGTAGTCGCCGGGATCGGCATCCGGGACGACGTGCTTACCGCAATCGCGCCAAACTGCTTCGAGAACACGCCGCAGCTTTGGCGGTCGATCTTTCCGCAGCCGTCGGTCGCCACCCACAAATATGCGCGCGGCCATGTGGGTGTGCTGTCCGGTGGACCGTCGTCGACCGGCGCCGCGCGGCTGTCAGCGCGCGCTGCGGCGCGGTCAGGCGCGGGCGCCGTGACGCTGCTCTCGCCGGGCAACGCGCTGCAGGTCAACGCCGCCCACCTGACGTCGATCATCCTGCGCAAGGCTGACGCGATCGGGGAGATCGCGCAATGGCTGGGCGAGCGCAGGCCGGCAGCCATGGTTGTAGGGCCAGGCCTCGGGCTGAGCGGCAAGGCCGGCGACCTCGTGCTCAAGCTGGTCAAGGCGAGCGCGGGAGTGGTGCGTCACGTCGTGCTGGACGCCGACGCGCTGACCCACCTGTCGCAGAAGCGCGCCGCGTTCCTAAAAGCGTTCAGGGCGAAGGGCGCTGCCGAAGTGGTTCTTACCCCGCACGAGGGCGAGTACGCGCGGGTGTTTCCGGAATTTGCCGGCGACGAAAGCCTGTCGAAGCTCGACCGGGCGAGAAAGGCCGCGGCGCTGACTGGATCGACGCTGATCCTGAAGGGCCCCGACACCGTGATCGCCGCGCCGGACGGCCGCGCCGCGGTCAATGCGAACGCTGCCCCGTGGCTCGCGACCGCTGGCTCAGGCGACGTGCTGGCCGGCATCGCGGCCGGTCTGCTGGCGCAAGGCATGCCGACCTTCGAAGCGGCCTGCGCTGCAGTCTGGCTGCATGGCGAGGCGGGATCGCGTTTCGGGCTTGGGTTGATCGCCGAGGACCTGCCCGACCTGCTGCCGCCGCTGTTGCGCGAAATTCTCAAGCCGTGACGCGCTCCATGAACGCCATGGCGCCCTGCGGCGCGCGCAGCTTGCCCTCGTGGATGATGTAGACGAACACGTCGCGCGGTTCATTTTTCGCCGACCGTGACGGGTCGGCATAGGGCAGGTCTTCGGGCTGCCCGCCCTGCGCCCACAGCTTCGCCCGCGCAACCCACGCGTCGAGTTGTTTGGGCGGATAGGCGGTGGCAACCGCGTCCTCGCCCTTCTGCAGCCGGGCATAGACGAAGTCGGCCGTGATGTCGGCGAATTCAGGGTAGTCGTGGTGATGGGCGTAGCAAATCGCGCAGCCGTGCTTTTCTGCCAGCGCCACGAACTCCGGCACCGCGAAGGACGCGTTGCGCACCTCGAGCGCGTGGCGCAGCGAAAGCCCGGCATGTTTGCGCGGCAGGAGCTTCAGGAACCCCTCGAAATCGGCGGCGTCGAATTTCTTGGTCGGCGCGAACTGCCAGACGATCGGCCCGAGTTTTGGGCCGAGTTCCTCCAGCCCCTGCGCGAAAAACTTGCGCATCGACTCGCCGGCGTCGGCCAGCACCTTACGGTTGGTGACGAAGCGGTTGCCCTTGATGGAAAACACAAAGACATCGGGCGTCTCGGCCGCCCATTTGGCGTAGGTTTCGGGCCTGAACCCGGAATAATAGGTGCCGTTGACCTCGATGGTCGGGACGGCGCGCGAGGCGAATTCAAGTTGCTTCTTCTTCGACAGCTTTTCCGGGTAGAAGGTGCCTTCCCACGGCTCGAAGGTCCAGCCGCCCATTCCTGCGCGAATCTGGCCGGCCCGGATCTCGCCGGCGCTTTTCTTTCCGGTCATGCAAACGCTCCCTTTTCGTGGCGCGTAAAGTGCGCGGCGCGACGGGATTTGTCCATCGATGCGGAAACGCTGCTGACAGTCATGACGTGTCGGGGCGCTGCAGCGCATATAGGGCGAGCGAATGGGCGTGGGCGAGGATTTCGTCGACCTCGCGAAGCGCGGTGGGGCGCGGCAAGGATGACGAAGCGCGGTGGGGCACGGCGAGCTTGATGCGCTGCGTGGTTAAGCGACCTTGGTCAATTCGAAGACCTGTCCGAAGCGCGCTGCCGCCGTGACGTCCCCACGCCTGAGCGCTTCGCGGACATCGTCGAGCTTGAGCATGTCGTTATGGGAGAGGTAGGGCGACCAGCCAGTCTCGTCGTGGATGAGGGTGACCGGGACTTTGGCGACGAGGTTGCCCTGTCCGACCAGCTTGACGGACGGTTCGGTCTTCATTGCCTTGTCCTCAGTTCTTCGTCCCATTCCAGGTTGCTCGGCCAATATGCGGTGACCAAAGCCGCTGGCTTTTGTTTCTCGCCCGGATGCCCCAGACGGCATGCGCTATCCGTCCGTCTTCGAACACATGCCGGGCGAGAAAGCACGGTCCGTGGGCATAGTCGGGATACCACTCGAGTATTTCGGCTTTGCCGAGTGTCATCACCAACTGGCGGTAGGATATGTCCTTTTACTTACTGCAATCTTCCATATGCGTGATCCGAGGTCCGCACCTCGCCGGCTGCGACCAGTCGGCGGATATGGTCCACAAAATCCATCTATTCCGCCGCCTGAGCCCTTTTCCCAGGCCGTCGTCCCAACAGTTCCTTGAGGAACTGGCCGGTGTAGCTGCGTTTTTCGGCCGCGATGTCTTCGGGGGTGCCGGAGGCGACCAGTTCGCCGCCGCCGTCACCGCCTTCGGGGCCGAGGTCGAGCACCCAGTCGGCGGTCTTGATGACTTCGAGATTGTGCTCGATGACGACGACCTTGTTGCCCTGGTCGACCAGTTCATGCAGCACTTCGAGCAGCTTTGCCACGTCGTGGAAGTGCAGGCCGGTGGTCGGTTCGTCGAGGATGTAGAGGGTCTTGCCGGTGGCTTTGCGCGACAGCTCCTTGGCGAGCTTGATGCGCTGCGCCTCGCCGCCTGAGAGCGTGTTGGCCTGCTGGCCGATGTGGATGTAGCCGAGGCCGACCTGGTTGAGCGTGACCAGCTTGTCGCGCACGCCGGGCACCGCCGCGAAGAAGTCGACGCCTTCCTCGACCGTCATGTCGAGCACGTCGGCGATCGACTTGCCCTTGAACAGCACGTCGAGCGTCTCGCGGTTGTAGCGCTTGCCGTGGCAGACGTCGCAGGTGACGTAGACGTCGGGCAAAAAGTGCATCTCGATCTTGATGACGCCGTCGCCCTGGCAGGCCTCGCAGCGGCCGCCCTTGACGTTGAAGGAGAAGCGGCCGGGCTGGTAGCCGCGCGCCTTGGATTCCGGCAGGTTGGCGAACCAGTCGCGGATCGGCGTGAAGGCGCCGGTGTAGGTGGCGGGGTTCGAGCGCGGGGTTCGTCCAATCGGCGACTGGTCGATGTCGATGACCTTGTCCAGGAATTCGAGGCCCTCGACGCGGTCGTGCTCGGCGGGGTGCTCGCGCGACCCCATGATGCGGCGCGACGCCGCCTTGAACAGCGTCTCGATGAGGAAGGTGGACTTGCCGCCGCCCGACACGCCGGTGACGGCGGTGAAGGTGCCGAGCGGGATGTCGGCGCTGACGTTCTTGAGGTTGTTGCCGCGCGCGCCGACGATCCTTATGCGGCGGTTCTTTTTCATGGGGCGGCGGGCGGGCGGGACGGCGATCTCGAGCTCGCCGGTGAGGTATTTGCCGGTGATTGAGGCGGGGTTGGCCATGACCTCGCGCGGCGTGCCCTTGGCGATGACCTGGCCGCCATGGATGCCGGCGGCCGGGCCGATGTCGACGACATAGTCGGCCTGCAGGATCGCGTCCTCGTCATGCTCGACGACGATGACCGTGTTGCCGAGGTCGCGCAGGTGCTTCAGCGTGTCGAGCAGGCGCGCGTTGTCGCGCTGGTGGAGACCGATCGAGGGCTCGTCGAGCACGTAGAGCACGCCGGTCAGGCCAGAGCCGATCTGCGAGGCCAGCCGGATGCGCTGGCTCTCGCCGCCCGACAAAGTGCCGGAGTTGCGGGCCATGGTAAGGTAGTCGAGGCCGACATCGTTGAGGAAGCGCAGGCGCTCGCGGATCTCCTTGAGGATGCGGACCGCGATCTCGTTCTGCTTGGCCGATAGGTGGCCCGGCAGGTCGGTGAACCACTGGTCGGCCTTGCGGATCGACATCGCCGAGACCTCGCCGATGTGCTTGCCCGCGATCTTGACGGCGAGCGACTCCGGCTTCAGGCGATAGCCGCTGCAGGCCGGGCAGGGGGTCGCCGACATGAAGCGCTCGATCTCCTCGCGCATCCAGGCGGATTCGGTCTCCTTCCAGCGGCGCTCGAGATTGGGGATGACGCCCTCGAAAGTCTTGGTGGTCTTGTAGGAGCGCAGGCCGTCGTCGTAGCTGAAGGTGATCTCCTTCGACCCGGTGCCCTGGAGGATGGCGTCCTGCGCCTCCTTCTTGAGGTCGGAAAAGCGATCGCCGAGCTTGAAGCCATAGACCTTGCCGAGCGCCTCAAGGGTCTGCGTGTAATAGGGCGAGGTGGACTTGGCCCAAGGCGCCACCGCGCCGTCGCGCAGCGAGACGTTCTCGTCGGGCACGACAAGGCCGGGGTCGATGGCGCGCTGGCTGCCCAGCCCGTCGCAGGCCGGGCAGGCGCCGAACGGGTTGTTGAAGGAGAAAAGGCGTGGCTCAATCTCGGGGATGGTGAAGCCCGACACCGGGCAGGCGAACTTTTCGGAGAACAGAATGCGCTCGTGCGTCTCGTTGGCGGACTTGTTGATCGCGTCCGCGCCGGTCTGGCTGGCGTCGAGCGGCCGGTCGGCGAACTCGGCGACCGCGATGCCCTCGGCGAGCTTCAGCGCGGTTTCCATGGAATCGGCGAGGCGCGTGGCGAGATCGGCGCGCACGACGACGCGATCGACCACGACGTCGATGTCATGCTTGTACTTCTTGTCGAGCGCCGGCACGTCGGCGATCTCGTAGAACGTGCCGTCGACCTTGACGCGCTGGAACCCCTTCTTCTGGAGCTCGGCGAGTTCCTTGCGGTATTCGCCTTTCCGTCCCCGCACGATGGGAGCGAGGATGAAGAGCCGGGTGCCCTCGTCGAGATCAAGCACGCGGTCCACCATCTGGCTCACCGTCTGGCTCTCTATGGGCAGGCCGGTGGCGGGCGAATAGGGAACGCCGGCGCGCGCGAACAAGAGGCGCATGTAGTCGTAAATCTCGGTGACGGTGCCGACAGTGGAGCGCGGGTTGCGCGATGTGGTCTTCTGCTCGATCGAAATGGCGGGCGACAGCCCGTCGATCTGGTCGACGTCGGGCTTCTGCATCATCTCGAGGAACTGCCGCGCATAGGCAGACAGGCTCTCAACGTAGCGTCGCTGGCCCTCGGCGTAGATCGTGTCGAAGGCAAGCGACGACTTGCCGGAGCCCGACAGGCCAGTCATCACGATCAGCGAGTCCCTGGGGAGGTCGAGATCGATATTCTTCAAATTGTGTTCGCGCGCGCCGCGAATGGAAAGGTATTTGTGGTCGGCCATGCCGGTCCGCCGCCTCGTCTCAATCAGATTTCGGGATGGCGGGGGGTGCTACCGGCCAGTCCCATATTTAGGTGTTTTTTGCGCCACGTCGAGGGGCCGTCTTTTCCCACGCATCAGGTCTAGCCCTGGCGCCTGCCAAAGGGCAAGCGCAAAGAACAAACGCCGAACAGCCTCCTGACATCACGCTGTGGATAGAGAGCGGCAAAGGCCCGCGCGATCACGTTTCGTTGCAGGCGTCGGTTCGCGGTTGACGCACCCGGCCATGAGGTCCAGATTCCAGGCGTCTCACGGATCCGGATGCCTGCGGGCATCATTCGCCGCAACACCCCGCAAGGGCGGCTTGCGAGACGCCGCAAGCGCGCGAAGAGGCTTCGGAGAGACGACCGGAAACTGACGAAGGAGCGAGGCATGACTCCACCGGACAGTATCGAAGGGCTTCGCTGAGATAGCGGAGCCGCGGCAGCAAGGCGCCTCACCCTTTGATGGCGGTAACTGCCGAACCCCATAAATCGCAGAGACTCATTGGTCGGATCGTCGGCTTGGCCGCGTAGCATCCGAAGAAACGCCGGTGATGATTTACCGGCACGATCGGGCAAGCACCCGAACAAACATGGCCCTGTTCTCCTGATGGAGGCAGGGCCGCCCTGATGTAAGATGGGACCAGCGGAGCTTAGCTGCGACGGCCGTAGACAGGCCTCAGCGAAGCGGCCTTCCCGCAGATCCGGCGCCGATATCGACGGCCACGCTGCCCGAGACATTCACGTCCCAATCGCCGACACGGATCGCATCATCGTGCTGGTGAGCCGGTTGATCCTCGGGCTCCGGCATAGGTTGGACGATCGGTTTGGGCGCGACGACGCCGGGAAGGTCATCCGCGAATGCGGACGCTGCGGCAATGCTTGCGACCAGGATCAGGACGATGCGCTTCATGATGGCTGCATAGCCCGGCGGGCGAGGGCAAACCAGTCACGATTGGTTGCAAGCCGGTTGACTTCGGCTTCGGGAATAAATAGAACATAAAGAGAACACAATTGGTTGTGGATAGCGGGCGTTGTAGAGACCATCTGCGGCCTTTGCCGTCCAATTGGTGTAGAGCAAGGCTGGTTTCGGACAAGCGTGGAGAAGCGTGATGGCAGGCAGCGTCAACAAGGTCACCCTGATCGGCAATCTGGGCGCCGATCCGGAAATCCGCCGGCTGAACTCAGGCGATCCGGTCGTCAACCTGCGGATCGCGACATCCGAAAGCTGGCGCGACAAGAACAGCGGCGAGCGCAAGGAGAAGACTGAGTGGCATCAGGTCGTCATCTTCAACGACCAGATCGCCAAGGTCGCCGAGCAGTATCTGAAGAAGGGCATGAAGGTTTACATCGAAGGCCAGTTGCAGACCCGCAAATGGGAAAAGGACGGCGTCGAGCGCTATTCGACCGAGATCGTGCTGCAGAAATTCCGCGGCGAGCTGCAGATGCTGGATTCGCGCGGCCAGGGCGAAGGCGGGCAGGTCAGCCAGTCCGGCGGCGGGCGCAGTTCGGACTTCGGCCAGTCAGGGCCCAATGAAGGCTACGGCAATCGTGGCGGCGGGGGCGGCGGACGCAGCGGCGGTGGCGCATCGCGCGAACTCGACGACGAAATTCCGTTCTGATCCCGGCAGCCCGAGTTTGACCGCATCTGGGATTGGGACGCAGCCTTGAAAGCGCGTGTGAAATGGATCGAGGATCGGACGTTCGTCGGTGCGACGGAGTCCGGCCACAAGGTGGTGTTCGGCACGGCATCCGGGCCGGACGGGAGCATGCCGAAGCCCGGACCGAGCCCGATGGAACTGGTGCTGATCGGCGCGGGCGGCTGTTCGGCCTACGACGTCGTGCATATCCTGGAGAAGGGCCGCGAGGCGGTCGAGGATTGCGTGGTCGAGATGGACGCCGACCGCGCTGAGACCGAGCCGAAGGTTTTCACGCGCATCCACATGCACTTCATCGTGAAGGGGCGCGCGCTGTCGCAAGCCAAGGTCAAGCGGGCCATCGACCTGTCGATCGAGAAGTATTGCTCGGCGACCGCCATGCTGTCGAAGACCGCGACGGTGACGCACGACTTCGAGGTTGTCGATACGGCGACGGCGTAGTGCTGGAAGGGCTTGGGCTGGCGTCTCGATGCGGATGACGCTGGGCTTGGGGGCAGGGTTCACGTCGCATCCACCGGCAGTTGATAAAACGAAATGTTTAGCGCTGACTGACACAGTCTGCGACAGTCAAAAATAGCCGGAGCATTGTTTTGGCGCGCCCAATGGAACGTCTGCTCTAGAGGCGTTTTCGCCCAACACGCGACAGAAGCTGGATGCCGCGAAACGCCTTGCGGCGGAGGTGGGATGTTCGTCCGGCGCTGCTCGTCGCGTTGTGGATCGCCGCGGGCGATATCAGCCGTTTCGACAAGGTGCTGGCGGCACCTGACGAAAAGCGGCGAGCCATCTCAAGAGTGCGACGGTCGTCGAAGATCTGTCCGGCGAGATTGAGGGCAACGGCAAGTTCGAGATCAGCTCCGATCGAACGGGCGGCGCGGTCTAGCATCGGCAGGTCAACGTCCGGCAGTGCTCGGGCTGACTGGACGATATCGACCGCGAATTGGAGCCGGTGGAACTTGTGCCCGCAGGCGGCGTGGATGACCGCGGTCATCAGGAGTGCTGCCGGCGCCGTCGGGTCGCCATCGCCGGCAAGCAGCAAGTCGTCATAGGAATAGGACAGCAGCCTGCGGAACGAGGCGTAGTGAACGAGATTGCCGTGCAGTTCGATCAGGATGTTGGGATTGTCGGTCCTGCCCCATTTGTATTCCTGATTGCTGTCCGACTTGTCCCACACGGTCTTGGTCAGCGCGACGAAACCGAGCCCGGGAAGCGCAGCGTTCGCAGCGGCGAGATTTTCGGGTGACGTCAGAAGATCGATGTCCGTGAAAGGACGGTCGGCGGGGAACGTGTAGAGCCGTTCGGCAAAGACGGGGCCTTTGACCACGGCTGCGGGAATGCCGGCCTGCGCGAACTGCTCACCTATGCCGCGCGCATGATGTCGCAACAGAAGCGAGTGGCCGGCCATGAGCGCAACCGCGTCTCCCGCGTCGGCCATTGCCGCCGCAAAGGCGTCGCCGGCAACGGTTGCCGAGCGCAGTTTGCGCCAGACGATGGGCAGCACGCCGTGAAGCCGCGCTACCGAAAGCATTCGCAGGCCCATCCTCGCGTCAGCCCAACTGTCGGGCAGCGGCGGCTTCTCCGGATCGGCCAGTTCGGCGAAAACAGCCTGTTCGACCTTCGAAAGGGGAGAGTGTCGCTGCTCGTTCAAACGCTCCCCCCTTTTGGCCCAGCCGATGCCTGATGCCGCTGGTAGATCAGGACTATGTCGGCGAACGCACTGATGCCGGCGATTTCCTCCGGCAGCAGCGGCCTGCCAAGATCGCCCTCGACCTCCAGGATGATGTTGACGTGCCCGATGCTATCCCATTGCGGCAGCGTCTCGACGCTGGCGTCGGGGCCAACGGCGCCGGGGGCGCATTTGAGCGCCCTGGCAATCGCGTTCCTAGCCTTCAGCTCCGCCGCGTCGGTCATTCAGGATCGGTTCTCTCTCTGCTTGTCCCAGTCGGCGCGCAGCAGTTCGAAGATCAGCGTGTCGAACAATTCGCCGCTGTCGGGATCGTACTGCGCCTGATGAAGCGTGCCGACATGCTTGAAGCCCAGCTTCTTGTAGTTGAACACGGATGCCGTGTTGCGGGCCTGGACCGTGCAGCAGAAGCGGTCGACGACCTGCCTCTCGAACGCGTGGTCGATGATTGCCCGGCGGACTTCGGCCACCACCTTGCGGCCCCACCACTGCCTGTCATGCACGGCGACAACCAGCACCGCGCTGCGGTGCTTCTGAAGGGTGACGCCATGGATGCCGATCGCCGGACCGCCATCCTTTGGAACGATGGCGTGCGAGAACTTCGACTTGCCGTTGACCCAGACCATCTTCTTCAGCCATTTCAACCGACCAAGCGGCCGGGAAGAATGGACGAGGTTGCGCATGATCTCGGGATCATGGTTCCAGTTGGCCCGACCTACGCGGTAAGCCTCGATGCGGCCGAGAGGCTTGAGGATGAAGCGTTCAGTCTCCAGCCTCTGGAGCATCGGGTTGGGCTTTGTCATCAGCCGGCTGCCGAACCTGCGGCGAGCACGGTTTCACGCACCACGCCGCGCACGATCTTGCCGCGCTCGTTGCGCGGAATTTCATCGAGCCTGAACAACTGGGACGGCACCGCCTCAGCTCTTATGCGCGTGCGGCACCATTGCTTGATCGCTTCGTCGCTCGCCTCTGCGCCGGCGCGCATCACGATCGCCACGGCGACCGCCTCGCCGGACACCGCATCGGGCACACCGAAGGCGCATGCCTCCGCAATGTCGGGGTGGCGTTCAAGCAGCATGTCGATCTCTTCGGCCGGAACCTTGATGCCACCCCGGTTGATCTCGTTCTTGATGCGACCGACCAAGAAGAGGCGACCTTGGCCATCGATTTCGCCGATGTCGCCCGTCCTGAACCATGAGCCGTGAAAGGCTTCGGCCGTCTTGTCGGCCATGGCATGGAAACCGAGCATGATCGATGGCGAATCCAAGACGACCTCGCCGGAACCACTCTGCCGGACCTCGCCATCGTCGCCGAGCACGCCGAAGCTTCCACCCCAGGCGTGACCGACGAGCCCATCGCCGGCGCCGGGGTCCTCGAGCGAGGCGCCGCCGATCCAGTTTGCAGTTTCCGTCATGCCGTACATGTTGAACACGCGCCCGGTTCCGGTCCAGCGGCTGATCTCAGACCACAGTTCCAGCGACAGGGGCGCCGAGCCGACATGGATCCGGGCGAGGGGGCGCCTCGGCGGTTGTGCCACCCGCATGGCGATCTTCCAGAAGGAAGGCACGGAGCTCATGAACGTGATGTCCTCGCGCTCCAGAAGGTCGGCGAACGCCCGGAGTTCGGCGACGTCTGGTCCGGTCCAGACATGCAGCACGCCGCCGGCCGCCAGAGCGGTCAGACAATTGCCGATCAGGCCATGGCCGAAGAACGCAGGCAGGACGTTGAGCGTCCTGGCCAAATCCGAGCGGCCAATGGCGTCGATGTTGAGGGCAAGACGCACCGCCAGAGAACGCAGGCTGTGCACCACGCCCTTGGGCATGCCCGTTGTCCCCGAAGTCATCAGCATCAGCGCCGGCACATCGAGCCCGAGCGCCCGGCCTGCAAGCGAAGCGAGGTCCGGCATCGCATCATTGGGTGCGTTGGCAATGTTGAGAGCGGTTTCGCAGGCGACGGGGCCGAGCCACAGCTTGGCGCCCGTCGCCGCAAGGACACGTGTCTGCTCGTCCGGCATGAGTTTCGGGTTGACCGCGACCGCAACCGCGCCCGCGGTCCATGCGGCAAAGACGTCAAGGATAAAGCGGGCGCCATCGGGTTGGCCGACCACGACGGTGTCGCCGGGGGCAAGGCCGCTGGCAACGATTGCAGCCGCGCAAGAGCAGACCGCCTGCCAAATCTCGTCGCGCGACCAGCGCTTGCCGGATCGTACATCGACAAGGCTTGCGGTCTCAGGAAGACCTGCGACAACAGCGGGAAGCAGACTTGCGAGGGAACTCTGTGTCAATGCGCGGTCCGGTGAGTGATCGGCCAAAGGGGCTTGCCGCAGATTAACCTCAACCGCAAGAGCACGAAAGCCGGCGCTATAAGCGCTGCCGAACCCGGCGCGCTACATCGTGGCGCCGATCTGCCACGGCACGAATTCATTGTCGCCGTAGCCGAGTTCCTCGGACTTGGTCTTCTTGCCGGACGCCACGGCGAGGATTTCCGCGAAAATTTCCTCGCCCTTTTCCTGCAGCGTCACGCCGTCGAGCACGTCGCCGCAGTTGATGTCCATGTCCTCGACCATGCGCTCGTACATCGGCGTGTTGGTCGCGAGCTTGATCGAGGGCGTCGGCTTGCAGCCATAGGCCGAGCCGCGTCCGGTGGTGAAAGCAAGGATGTTCGCGCCGCCCGCCACCTGGCCTGTCGCGGCAACGGGATCGTAGCCGGGCGTGTCCATGAAGACGAAGCCTTTTTCGGTGACCGGGTCGGCGTAGTGATAGACGGCGTTGAGCGTGGTGGACCCGCCCTTGGCCGCCGCGCCGAGCGATTTCTCGAGGATGGTCGTCAAGCCGCCCAGCTTGTTACCGGGAGACGGATTGTTGTTCATTTCCATGTTGTTGCGGGCGGCGTAGTCCTCCCACCAGTGGATGATCTCGATCAGCTTTTCGCCGACTTCCCTGCTTTTCGCGCGGCGGGTCAACAGGTGTTCGGCGCCATAGATCTCGGGCGTTTCGGAAAGGATGGCAGTGCCGCCGTTCCGGACCAGAATGTCGGCGGCTATGCCGAGCGCCGGGTTGGCGGTGATACCCGAATAGCCGTCCGAGCCGCCGCACTGCAGCGCCAGGATCAGTTCGGAAGCCGGCAGAGTCTCACGGCGCGCCGCGTTGACGGCAGGCAACATCGCACGCACGGCCTCGACGCCGGCGTCGACCGTCCTTCTGGTGCCGCCGACCTCCTGGATCGTCATGGAGCGGAACGTCTCGCTTTCCTTGATACCGTAGGCTTCCTTGAAACGCGGAATTTGAAAGCCCTCGCAGCCCAGGCCCACCATGACGACGCCGCCCATGTTGGGGTTGGTGGCGTAGCCCCAGGTGGTCTTTTTCAACGTGTCGAAGATGACGCCGCGATAGTCGATGACGCAGCCATTGGCCTGCTTGAGGGCAACGATGCCGTCGATGTTGGGATAGTCGGCAAGCACGCCCGACCGCTCGATCTCCTTCGCAATGAAGCCGGCGACCGTGGTCGAGCAGTTCACCGAGGTGAGGATGCCGACATAGTTTCGCGTGCCGGCCTTGCCGTTGGCGCGGCGAAAGCCCTGGAAGGTCGCCTGCTCCTCGACCGGCAGGATGTTTTCCGCGCGGGCGGCCTCGGCAATCTGGTAGTCGCGCTCGAACGCACCGTGCTCGGGACCCATGTCGCAATTGTGCTCGTGCACCCAGTCTCCGGGAACGATGGGCTGGCTGGCGAAGCCGATGATCTGGGCGAACTTGCGGACTGGCTCGCCCTTGGCGATGGGGTGGATCGCCACCTTGTGGCCGAACGGGATGCGCTGCCGCGCGGCAATGCCTGGGGCGATGGTTGCGCCCTGTTCGGTCCGCTCGGTCGCAACGACAACGTTGTCCTCGTCGCTCAGCCGAAGCGTCCTGGCTACCTTGTCTAGCATTTTTTTTGGTCCCAGTTTGCTTGCCCGTATAGATGGCGAATACCCTTACAGCAGGGCCAATGGCAGCGCTACCAATGGTTTGCGCAAGCATTGCGCCGGCGCATGTTCAGGTGGTGGGGGCGTCTGCGCGCATCAAGCCCTCGGATTTGAGATCGCGCCAGAGTTCCGCCGGAATCTTCGCGTCGAGAATCCTGCGGTTGGCTTTCACCTCCTCGGGCCGCTGACCGCCGGGTATCAGCGACACAACGGCCGGGTGCATCGCGGGGAAACGCAGCGCCGCTTCGATCAGAGACACGCCGTTTCGCTTGCAGACTGCCTCGATCCTGGCGACGCGTTCGAGGATTTCCTGCGGCGCCTCGAAGTAGTTGTAGAACGCGCCGGGCTTGGGTCCGGTGGCAAGAATGCCGGAATTGTAGGGGCCCCCGAGCACCACGCCGATGCCGCGCTTGAGGCAGAGCGGCAGGAACGACCGCAGCGCTTCCTGTTCGAGCAGCGTGAAGCGGCCGGCAAGCAGGAACAGGTCGAAATCGCCGCGCTCCGCGAGCGTCTGGCAGATCTCCCATTCGTTGACGCCGGCGCCGAACGCCCTGATGACGCCCTGGTCGCGCAGCGACAGCATTGCGTAGTAACCGGACCGCATGAATTCATCGATGCGCGCGTCGGACGCCTCCTTGGAGCCGTGCGTGTAGATGTCAAGGTCATGCGCGAACAGAATGTCGACGCGGTCGATGCCGAGCCTTTCGAGCGACGCCGCCACCGAGCGCATCACGCCGTCATAGCTGTAGTCGAAGCGCTCGCGCCGGTTGGGGACGTCGAAGAACTTGCCGATGCCGGTGCGCTGGTCGGGCGGGCAGACCTCGAGCAGGCGCCCGGCCTTGGTGGACAAGACGTATTCGTCGCGCTTCTTGCCGCGCAGGAACCGGTTGAGCCGAGTTTCAGAAAGGCCAAGGCCATAAAGCGGCGCGGTGTCGAAGTAGCGGACGCCTGCTTCCCATGCGGCATCGAGCGTGGCCTGCGCCTCTTCGTCGGAAACCGCGCGGTAGAGATTGCCGAGCGGCGCGGTTCCGAAGCCAAGCTCGGTAAAGGTAAGGCCGCCATTACCGATGCGGTCCCAATGCCTGGTCTTCATGAACTGTCCCTCCCGTTGCGCGCTGCTTTCGCGGTGCGCGTGGGATGATGCAAATTCGCTAGCCGCGGTCCAGCAAAATCGCGCGCGGAGTTGCCAGTTGAGGACGAAACCGGTGTATCGTGTCGGCCTGTGCCGGACCAGAAACCACCGGGACCTGATGGGAGGAAACAGTAAAATGCTGAAGGGGATAAGCCCGCTGCTCAACGCCGACGTGCTGCAGGCGTTGTGCGCCATGGGCCACGGCGACGACCTGGTGATCGTCGACACCAATTTTCCGGCCGACTCGGTGGCCCGCCAGACGCGGCTTGGCAAGCTTTTGCGCATCGACAAGGCGACATGCGCGGAAGCGGCCGCCGCGATCCTTTCGGTCTATCCGCTCGACA
Source organism: Hyphomicrobiales bacterium (assembly GCA_026400435.1). Classification (GTDB taxonomy): domain Bacteria; phylum Pseudomonadota; class Alphaproteobacteria; order Rhizobiales; family Rhizobiaceae; genus Mesorhizobium_K. Next base: position 26,283 of record JAPLOZ010000089.1, read on the forward strand.
GCTTCGTCGACGACGCCGCGGGGCGCATGGAAATGATCGACAAGCCGAGGGAAATTCCGCCGGTGCAGAAGGAAGTGCAAAAGGAGATCGACAAGGCCGAGGGCAGGAAGTGGCCGCTGATTTCCATCGAGCGCTACGCTTTCTACGAGCGCGCCAAGCAGGCCTATTGCGTGATCCAGACCGGCGAGCGCCGCTTCTACGGCTGCATCGCCTTGCGCAAGGGCGTGATCCCGCCCGACGCTGGCTGACCGGCGAGTGCTAATGGTGGCGACCGACGGCGATACAGGTATTGATGGCGTCAGGGCGCTGTTGAAATCGCTGCCGCGCCCTACCAACTGGGCCGAGCGGCGCGAACGCATCGACACGGTTGCTTCGGCCTACGGGGTCGCCGACGACATAAGGTTCGAGCCGTTCCGGCTTGGCCGGTGCGACGCCGAATGGTCGCTGGCGCCGGGCAGCGACGCAAGCCGCGTCCTCCTCTATTTCCATGGCGGCGGCTATTGTTCGGGGTCGATCCACAGCCACCGCGGCATGGTCTCGGAGGCGGGCCGCGCCGCCGCGACGCGCACCCTAGCGCTGGCCTACCGGCTGGCCCCCGAAAACCCGTTCCCGGCCGCTCTTGAAGACGCCGCAGCAGCCTACGAATTCCTGCTTGCCGAAGGTTTCGCGGCCGACCGCATCGCCATTGGCGGCGACAGCGCCGGCGGCGGCCTGACCCTGGCGATGCTGGTGCGCCTGCGCGAACAAGGCAGACCGCTGCCGGGATGCGCATGGCTGGTTTCGCCGTGGGTCGACCTGGAGATGACCGGCGCCAGCATCGACAGCAAGGACGCCGACGACCCGCTGATCCACCGTGGCTATCTGGAGGATCTGGCCGCCGCTTATCGCGGTTTGGAAAGTGCTGGACACCCCGAGATATCGCCTGTGCATGCCGACCTGCGCGACCTGCCGCCCATGCTGGTACAAGTCGGCTCGGCCGAGACCCTGCTCGACGACGCCGTGGCGATAGTCGAGCGGCTCGGAGAAGCGGACCGCCGCGTGACGCTGGAAATCTGGCCGCGCATGATTCATGCGTGGCACCTGTGGTCGCCACACTTGGCCGAAGGGCGCGAGGCGCTTGCTTCCGCCGGCCGCTTCATCGACAGCTACCTTGGAAAGACCGCCCGCTAGAAGCGCTTGGCGCTCAGCTATTTCGGCATATTGGCTTCGACGACGGTCTTGCATTCGGGCGACAGCGCGTCGAGCTGCTTGCTGAGGCATTCCAGGGGACGGCCGCCGCCGGGCTGCACGCCCGGACAAAGCTTTTCGAAATCAGCCTTGCAGGCCATTTTCTGGGCAGCGGTCTGCGCCAACGCCACGCCGCCGGACAGCGTGAGAGCCAAAGCCGCAATCGAGAGCAACGATTTCATGACGGACCTCCTAGGAACGGGGAGACCATAGCCAGATTCCGATGAGGCAAGAAGAGGGACCGGAAAAGAATCGCTTTGTCGTCAGCCGCCGCTGGCCATTGAGCCAGCATGGAAATACAAATGCCGGAACTGGCAAAACGACGGGAGTATCTTCCTTGAAGAACAGCTTCTCGCAGTGGGCTGTCCTAGCACTAGCCGCACCGATGTCATGCCTTGCCTTCGCGGCAGTTCAGGCGGCGCCGACGCAGGCCCAGCAGGACGCCATCCGGTCGTCCTGCCAGACAGACTATCGCACCTACTGTGCCAGCGTGCCGACAGGCGGCTCGGCAGCGTTGCAATGCCTCGAGAAGAACGTCGCCAGCCTGTCGTCGTCATGCCAGCAAGCCGTGCGGGCCGTGAGCGGAGGCGCAACCAGCACGACTGCGCCAGCGCCAGCCACCGCTCCGGCGACGACGGCCGCGCCGGATTCAAGCTCAGCCCCTGCGGCTACCGAACCTGCTGCGTCCGCGCCGGCGGATCCACCCGCCGCCGTCGTTCTCCAGCCACGAGAGGAGGTGGCGCTGATGCGGCAAGCATGCGGGCACGACTATCGCAGCTACTGCGCCGGTGTCCGCATCATCGGCGGAGGCGCGATGAGTTGCCTCATGTCGCATGCCGCCTCGCTCTCGCAATCATGCAAGAGTGCATTGGGCAGGCTGGGACAGAGATTTTAGCGCGGCGAGCTGAGCCTTGCGCCCTGCAGGAAGGCCATCCGAAATTTCGATTTTGCCTGCGTCGTGTCATGCCTGACGCCCGGTCACAATCGCACCTTCCGAGGGGCCTGTAGCGTCCCGGTCACGTTTGTAGCGCCTCGTCAGCGGAAAAGGCGGCAACCAATGTTCACGACGGACCGTCCACAGCTCGTAGGTCGGCACAAACTGGTCGGGAGCGTCCAGAATTCCGAGATTCACCTCGATTTCGTGCCCGCTGCGCGAAAAGACCGACGAACCGCAAAGGGGACAGAAATGCCGCCCGGCATAGTCGCCGGTTTCGCCATCGATCGTCACCGCATCCTCGGGGAAGACTGCAGACGCGTGAAAAAGCGCTCCGTGATGTTTGCGGCAGTCGAGACAGTGGCAAATGCCGACCCGGTAGGGCATGCCCGACGCGGTAATGCGCACCTTGCCGCACACGCAGCCGCCGTTGACTCGTTCCATGGCACCGGCCTTGTCAAATGTCGCAGACAGGTCGGCAAGGACAGAACTTCCAATTCCGTCTCAGCCGCATCTCCCGCGCCGCGATCTGCCGCTACATGCGCTCGGTGAACCAGATCGTCGGCTTGCCGACCACGCCCCCCTTCGCCATGGCCGCCTTGAGCTCTTTGCTTTCGGCGAATTCGAAGGCGCCCTTCGCGGTCTCGAACCGGTGCATGACGGTCACTTCGTTGGGATCGTCGACGGAACGATAGACGCGCTGCCTGACGACGCCATGCGCTTTGCGCACCGGGTCGAGAGCGTCATAGACCTTGCGCCAGCTGTCGTAGTGCGACACGTGGTGCTTCGCAAACATGGTTGTCATGGGTTCCTCCACCCTGAAATCTGTGCGGGATAGTCGCAGGAATGCATCCGCTGGGCAACGGGTGCCGAACGGCGGTAGTGGGTCACTTTGACCCACTACACGGACGGCGGCGGGATGCTTGGACGACTTGAAAACCCGGTCTCCGCAGAGATGGAGTGGCTTCGGCCGCTTTTCCTGCGACAGCGAAGGTGGTGCAGGTTGAGGTCGCAGCCGACACAAAATGCTACACGATCGTGCGTGGACTTGCGGGCGGTTTGGTCTAAGCTTGCTGCTACCCACGCCAGTTTTCACCCATGGCAACATCGCAAATCGCGTGTGGATCGGAGGATATCGAATGCGAAACATTGCGCGTCTCATCACCGCATCGTTAGTGGCGCTTTCGTCGGGAACGGCAGCCTACGCGCAGGACAATCCCCTGCCCAAGTCCACCGACACGCTGGTCCGCTATGGCGATGATATTGAGGGCTGGACCGTCTATGCGAACAAGACCAGGGGAGATTGCCTGATCGTCAGCCAGATCGGCGCAGGCTCGGTGCAGATGGGCGTTACCGCCGACCCGGCGGTCGCTTACCTCGGCGTGTTCACGACCGTCGATATCGGCCTCAAGAACGGGGTTACCTCGGATATCTTCGTCGATATCGCCGGGAACCTCTACAAGGGCGTTGCGACTACCACGAGCGGCCAACTGAAGGGCGGATATTCGGGCGGCTACATTTTGACAGACGACCCGGCATTCAAACGCGACGTCGCGAAGAAATACACGATGACCGTGTTTCCACAGACTGCGGGCGCATTTGTGGTCGACCTGACGGGAACTTTCAAGGCAATGGCAATGGGCCGCAAGTGCTACAAGGAGCAATAGGTCCGGGTTAGTCCGCCGGCCGCTTCTAGACGCGCCGATGCCGGCTGCCCCACGGTTCTCGTTCTACACGATCGGCTGTTTCAGGGCCGTTCGGGTTTTGCTTTGGAACGCGTTGGCTGGGGAACCTGGACTTGAATCCAGAGCGGGCTAACCCATTGTGAATCAAGTAAGATATTGCAATCTTTGACGTTTTCGGCATACAACTGACCTAGACGACTGACCTAAGTTGTATCGGAAAACAGGCTCAAATGGCTCAGACATCGCACTTGAAACGGCGCGGCTCGACCTACTATGCGCAGCTTGCCGTCCCGCTGGATTTGCAAGCCTCTATCGGCCGCAAGACGCTCGACCGATCGTTGCGCACGAAAGTCCCGCACGAGGCCAAGCGTCTGTTGCCGGACGTGCTGAAAGAGTGGCACCGGACCTTTAACGACACGCGGCGAGGGGCGGCGCTCGCAGACGAACGCGTCGAGTATAAGTGGCGGGATAAGCGGGGCGTTTAAGTTCCAAGCGCAGTCTGGGTCAAACCATGCCGCCTACGGTGTCACCCTTCTGGCGGCGTCGCCGTATCATCCCCTGCAACCTTGTGCATAAAGGCTGGAAGAATCTCCGGTTTCTTTTCCGCTGAAAGTGGTGAAACGTATACCGTGTCGCCTTTGCGTTTGACGAAGTCCGCCTTGGCCGCCGCGAGCATGTCGGGCTTGGTCAAGAGGTCGTAGCCGAGGCCGGCGAGAATCGTGGCCGTATCCCGAGAAGCCTTGTCACCGATGGACATACCGCCACAAGCCGTCACAGGCCATGTGTGCAGGCTGACGCCCAAAGGCAACGACGGCCAGCCGAACAACACAGTTGGCACTACCCAACTGATATCTCCCACATCAGATCCGCCGCCTGTTGTGATCTCACCCAGCACTGGCATCACCTTGGTGGCCATTCCCTTTTCCGGGAGCCCCATACCGGCTTGGCAGGTGCGCGCGAAAACCTGTTCCTCTTCCGTCCAGTTAAGTCCAACCGCTTCCATGTGGGCATGAACGCCTTTGATCAGCGTTGCATTGGGGACTAGGTCCGAGACCCCGAAGAAGACATCGAACTCTGCTTTGGTCTGTGTTGCCATTGCCGCGCCATCGGCGATCTGCCGGGCCCACTCGGTCATTGCTGCAACGTTGGGCCGATCCTTGTCGCGGATCATCAACCATATCTGCGCGAAATCGGGCACTACGTTCGGCGCGACACCGGCCGCCTCATAAACATAATGTATCCGGGCAGTAGGTAGCACATGCTCGCGCATCTGGTTGATGGCGTGGGCGAACAGCTCTGCCGCGTCGACGGCCGAGCGACCGTCCCACGGCGAATTGCCCGCATGGGCGGTCCGACCGCGAAAAATGATGCGTATGCCATTGTTGGCAGCCGTCCGGATGGCGCCGGTGGCGGCGATAGGGGCTGGGTGCCAGGCCAATGCCGCATCCACGTCCTTGAACAGGCCGTCGCGCACCATGTAGACCTTTACGCCCTGAGCCTCTTCGGACGCGCAGCCATAGACACGGACCGTTCCCGCCGTGCCATCGGCCTGCATCATGCGCTTCAGCGCAAATGCTGCGCCCGTGCTGCCTGCGCCGATCAGATTGTGCCCGCAGGCATGACCACTTCGACGCCTGTAGGCCCCGGAGTCGGGCGCGGTTCGGCGGCATTGCCAAGCCCCGGAAGCGCATCATATTCCGGCAGATACGCGATCACCGGTCCGCCGGTCCCTTGTTTCCACTCTGCGATGAAGGCGGTTGGATAACCCGACGTGTTTCGACTGGTGATCGTGAAACCCTCCGCCTCAAGTTCGCGAAGGTGGATCGCGTGTGACTTCATCTCCTGACGTGACAGCTCGGCATTTTCCCAAACCTCGCGCGGGATGCGAATGATTGCGGGGCCAACCCCGGCTACAGCCTTGGCCGCATCGGCCGCCGAAGGAGGAGGC
>JAPLOZ010000020.1 GCA_026400435.1 Hyphomicrobiales bacterium
GCCAGGGCGATGCTGCGCGACTCGCAGATCCTGTTGCTCGACGAGGCGACAAGCGCGCTTGACGCGGAGTCGGAAGCGTTGTTTCGCGACGCGCTGGAGAACCTCCAGGAAGGCCGCACGACCATCGCAATCGCCCATCGGCTGTCGACCGTCCACCGGGCGGACAAGATCATCGTGATGGAGGCCGGGCGAATGATCGAGCAAGGCACGCATGCCGAACTGCTTGCCCGCCCCGACGGCACATACAAGAAGCTGCACGAGTATCAGCTACTGCCCTGACCTGTCACGATGTGCGGGCAGCTTCCACCCCACGCTACCCAAGCCTGAACTGCCCGGAGACGATTGATGCAGCATGTTTTCGATGGTCACAATGACGTGCTGTACCGTCTCTGGAACCATGCCGCAAAGGGAACGGATCCGGTCAGGGAATTCATCGAGGGGCCGGAGGCCGTCGGTTACACCGGACGCGGGCGCGGGCACATTGACAGGGTGCGGGCAAAGGCAGGCGGGCTCGCCGGTGGGCTGTGCGCGATCTACATCACTTCGGGCCATCTCGACTTCGACAAGCCGGACGCGAAGGGGCACTATGCGACGCCGCTTGCCACGCCACTGGAACGACAGCCGTCGCTCGACATCGCGCTGGACATGGCGGCCATCGCGCTCAGGATCGAGCGCGCAGGCGGCTGGAAAATCTGCCGCGCCTCCGCCGATATCGCCGCCGCCATCAAGGGCGGCGTCTTCGCAGCGGTGCTGCACATGGAGGGCTGCGAAGCGATCGACGCCGACCTTTCGGCGCTGGAAACATTCCATGCGGCGGGCCTGCGCTCGCTTGGGCCGGTGTGGAGCCGCAACAACATCTTCGGGCACGGCGTGCCGTTTGCGTATCCGATGAGCCCGGACACCGGCCCGGGCCTGACTGAAGCCGGCAGACGGCTGGTCGGCGCATGCAACCGCATGGGTATCCTGATCGACCTGGCGCATATCACCGAAAAGGGCTTCTGGGACGTCGCGAAGCTGTCCGACCAGCCGCTCGTCGTCAGCCATTCGAACGTTCATGCGCTGACGCCGGTGGCGCGCAATCTCACTGACCGGCAGCTGGACGCCGTGCGTGAAAGCCAAGGGCTGGTGGGACTGAATTTCGCTGTTGGCATGTTGCGGTCCGACGGGCGGGAGGAGGCCGATACGCCGATGTCGGACCTGGTCCGCCATATCGACCATCTGGTTGAAATGCTCGGCGTGGAGGGGGTGGCTATCGGCTCGGATTTCGACGGCGCCACCGTTCCTGACGAGATCGGCGACGCCGCGGGACTGCAGACGCTCGTCGGCGCCCTGAGCGCGGCCGGCTATAGCGACGAGGACCTCGCCAAGATTTGCCGCGACAACTGGTTTCGCGTGCTCGCTTGCGCCTGGCACGAGAAACCAGCGCAAGCCAGAGCGTAAGCTATCCAACGGCGACTGACCTGACTGCGCATTGCCGTCCGCCAAAGGATGCGCCATATCAGGGTAGAGGGATCGGCATAAAGCCCAACGGAGTGTTTCCATGACCAAGGTCACCTATCAGATCGTCGAACACGACGGCGGCTGGGCATACCGGCTCGACGGCACCTACTCCGAGACATTTCCGTCGCATTCAGACGCATTGGCCGCGGCCAAGATCGCAGCGGCTGAGCAACAGGTTGCCGGCCGTACGGAAGGGATCGAATACGAAGACAAATCCGGCAAGTGGCACGGCGAAGTTTCGGACGGCAGCGACCGCCCCGAGACCGACGTCTCCGATACCGCCAAATCGGGCTGACCCCACGATGCACATCCTTGTCATCGGCGCTGCCGGAATGGTCGGCCGCAAGCTGGTCGCCGCGCTCGCCGCGAACAGCCAGATCAATGGCAGTCCGATCGAACAACTCACGCTCGTTGACATCGTCGAGCCGGCCGCGCCGCAGGGCTTTGCCGGCAAGACCACTCTCACGGCTGTCGATCTCTCCAGTGCCGGCGCCGCCGCAAATCTGATAGCCGCACGGCCTGACCTCATCTTCCATCTGGCTGCCATCGTTTCCGGCGAGGCGGAAGCCGATTTCGAGAAGGGCTACCGGGTCAATCTCGATGGCACGCGCCTGCTTTTCGAAGCCATCAGGCTCGAGGCGAAGCACGCGCCCTACTGTCCGAAGCTTGTCTTCACCTCGTCGATCGCCGTGTTTGGCGCACCGCTGCCCGAAACGATCGGCGACACACACCATCACACGCCTTTGACCAGCTATGGTACGCAGAAGGCGATCGGAGAGCTGTTGCTCGCTGACTATTCACGTCGCGGGTTCCTCGACGGCATCGGCATCAGGCTGCCGACGATCGTCGTGCGCCCTGGCAAGCCGAACAAGGCGGCCTCCGGCTTCTTCTCCAACATCCTGCGCGAGCCGCTTTCAGGGCTCGAAGCCGTGTTGCCCGTCGAGAAGAGTGTCAGGCACTGGTTCGCCAGCCCCCGTGCGGCGGTTCGCTTCCTGATCCATGCGGCCGGACTGGAAACGGCTTCGCTTGGAAGCCGCCGCTCGCTTTCCATGCCTGGGCTGTCCGCAACGGTTGACGAAGAGATCGAGGCGCTGCGCCGCCTTGCGGGGGAAAAAGCCGTCGCGCTTATCCGTTTCGAGTCCGACGAGGCCATCGCCAAAATGGTCGCCGGGTGGCCGCAGAATTTCGACGCCAGCCGCGCTATTGCACTCGGCTTCAGGGCAGAGACCTCATTCGACGAGATCATACGCGCCCACGTCGAAGACGAACTCGAAGGCGTCATACGCTCCTAGGTCCAGCCTGACCCTCGCAAGGAAGGCCGGAGTTCCGTGAAGGGACATCGCAGAACCCCGGCCCGACCGGGCCGCTTTCGCAGAAGGGTGCGCATTCTCGGGCAGGCTGGAGGCCGAAGTCCGGAAAGCCATTGGACCGGCGGCCTGCCTGCGCCGAAAGCGCCAGCCCGGCACCTAGGCCACTGGAGGTCAAGGCCAAGCAGTCACGGCTCCACCGATCGAATAGTTTCAGCGCGCGAGCGCCAACAGGGCGCCGCGACTTGGACCGGCTTTGTGAGCGGCGGATCCGGGTCGGCGCCTATTTGGCAGGCGAGGGTTTCTTGCGAAACATCGCGACAAGATTGTCCCAAAGCTCGATCTTGGCGCCCTGGCGCTTCATGATCACGCCCTGCTGGATGATCGACAGCGTGTTGTTCCACGCCCAGTAGATCACCAGGCCGGCGGGGAACCCGGCCATCATGAAAGTGAACACAACCGGCATCCAGGTGAATATCATCTGCTGCGTAGGATCCGGCGGCGCGGGATTCATGCGCATCTGCAGGAACATGGTGACGCCCATGATCAGGGGCCATACGCCGATCATCAGCATGTGCGGCAAGGTGATCGGAATGAGCCCGAACAGGTTGAAGACCGACGTCGGATCCGGCGCGGCCAGATCCTGAATCCAACCGAAGAATGGCGCGTGACGCATCTCAATCGTCACATAGAGGACCTTGTAGAGGGCGAAAAAGACCGGAATCTGGATCATCACCGGCCAGCAGCCGGCAAGCGGATTGATCTTCTCGGTCTTGTACAGCTCCATCATCGCCTGTTGCTGCTTCATCTTGTCGTCCGCGTATTTCTCACGGATTTCCAGCATCTTGGGCTGCACCATCTTCATCTTCGCCATCGACTTGTAGGACTTGCTGGCGAGAGGGAAGAAGATGCCCTTCACGATGACGGTCGTGGCGAGGATGGCCAGGCCGAAATTGCCGAGCGCCTTGTAGAGCCAGTCGATGAGGTAAAACATCGGCTTGGTGATGAAATAGAACCATCCCCAGTCGATCAGAAGATCGAACTGGCGAATCTTCTTGTCGGTCTCGTAGGCCTGGATCTTGCCGACTTCCTTGGCGCCGGCGAAGACAAGCGTCTCGATCGTCGCCGATGCGCCAGGAGCAACCGTCATGGCGTCGGAGAGATAGTCGGACTGATAGCGCGTGCGTCCGTCGTCGAAATAGGTGTAGCGCGGCAGGAAAGGCTGCTTTTCCGAAGGGACAAGCGCAACGGCCCAGTACTTGTCGGTGATGCCGAGCCAGCCATTGTCCGACTTGCCGGGCGTCAGCTGCTTTTCCTTCTCAAGCTTCGAATAGCTGATCTCTTCGAGGCCCTCAGTCCCGGTAACGCCGATCGGGCCTTCGTGCAGCACGTAGATGCTCGGGGTGGCAGGCTTGTCGAAGCGGGTCACCCGGCCATAGTTCGACAGCGACACGGCGGTGGCGCCGCCGTTGGTCACGGTATCGGAAACGGTAAACATGTAGTCCGAGTCGACCGCGATCGTACGCTTGAAGGCCAAGCCCTTTTCGTTGACGAAAGTGAGCGTGACAGGGGATGTCGGCGTCAGGGTCTGGTTGCCCTCGACGGTCCAGACAGTGTCGGCGCCCGGCAAGGCTCCCACTTCGGCGGCGCCGACGAAGCCTATCTCGGCAAAATAGCCGTTCGGCAGGCTTTGCGGATTGAGCAGTTCGATCGTAGGCGAACTGTCGTTCACGGTCACATGATAGCGCTTGAGCCTGACATCATCGAGACGCGCGCCGGTAAGATTGATGGATCCGGTGAGGCTCGGCGTGTCGATCTTCACACGCTGGCTTGCGGCGACCGCCGAATCGCGGTTCGCGGCGCCTGGAGTACCGCCCGGTGCGCCCGGCACGGCGCCTGCCGGAGCCGCGGGCGCTGCGCCAGCTGGCGCCGGGTCCTGCGGATTGACCTTCTGCTCGGCCGCGAGCCTCTCCTGTTCGATGCGTGCGGTCTGGCGCTGGCCCTCGATCTTCGGATTCATGTAGAAGACCTGCCAGAGCGTCAGGATCAGCACCGACAGCGCGATGGTGATGAAGAAGTTGCGGTTGTTTTCCATCGTAAGTCCTTGGAATCCTAGCGCGCCTTGCGCAACCGCCGGGAGAGTTCCGTTCCGATCTCGGCAAAGGGCGCGGTCAGCACGTCCTCCCGTCCGACGATCACATAGTCGCTGCCGGGCAGCATGTCACCTGCGGCATGAACCCGGACGGCTTCCTTTAGCCGGCGGCGAACCCGATTGCGCACAACCGCGTTGCCCACTTTCTTGGTGACCGTAAAGCCGACCCTTGGCGCATTTGCATCGCCGCGGTCCAGCACTTCCAGCAAAAAAAACCGCCCGCGGCGCTTGTCACCACGCCGGACGGCCAGAAATTCGGCCCGCTTGCGCAGCCTCCCGGGCTGCAGGGGCTTGCCGGTTGCCGGCAACAAAGGGCGCCTTGGCTCAGGCAGACAGCCGCTTGCGACCACGATTGCGGCGGGCTGCAACGACGCCGCGGCCCCCCTTGGTGGCCATGCGCGCGCGGAAGCCATGCCGACGCTTGCGGACGAGTTTGGACGGTTGATAGGTACGCTTCATTTCTTTTAATACCGCGGGGTGCGGCCCTTCTTAATTCTGTCACCGATGCAACAGGAGCTTGGCCGGGCCGTTGGCGCAATCGAAATCGCGCCGGATTGAAGGCCCGAGCGTGCGCGGGCTTATAGAAAGAAGGCGGCTCCAAGTCAACCGAGCGCCGAGCGCCAAAAATCTCTCTCGACCAGGCATTGCGAAGCACAAACTTCGGCACTCAAACCTTGTCGTCATGCGCGCAGCGATTGTAAGGATGGAATCGCGGGGCGGACACGCGTCCCGGCATTCGCGGCCGCCTGCCGTGAGGCGCCGGGGTTTCGGGGTACAGACATGGCTAAGGCACTGATGCCCGACATCTGCATCATCGGCAGCGGTCCGGGCGCACTGGCGGTCGCGACCGGCGCTGCCGCATATGGCGCTGACGTGGTTATGGTGGACAACCAGACCGGCCATCCGGCCAGCAACACGCTGGCGCTTACCGCGTTCCTGGCTGCCGCCAAGCAGGCGCAGGCGGTGCGGGACGCACAAAAATTCGGGCTCTTTGAGATCAAGCCGGACATCGACTTCAAGCTTGCGCTTGCGCACGCGAAGGCGGTTGGCGCGGACGCTTCGCCGGACTCCTCTCCCGAGCGACTAGCCACGCTCGCAACAACGGTGATCAGTGGCGTCGCCCATTTCACGGGACGCAACCGCCTGGTCGTCGGCGGCACCGAAATCCGCGCGCGCCGCTACGTGCTGGCGACCGATTGCAGGCCTGTCGTACCGGCCATACCCGGGCTTGAGGAGGTCGGCTATCTGACGACCGACACCGTTCTCGACATCGGCCGGCGGCCCGGCCACCTCGTCGTGTTGGGCGGCGATGGTTGGGGGCTTGCGCTGGCGCAGGCCTTCCGCCGCCTTGGCTCGCAGGTGACGCTTGTCGCCGATCGCGTGTTGCCCGAAGAAGACCCCGAGATGGTTGCGGTGGTGATGAGAACGCTGCGCGCCGAAGGCGTCGCAATCCGTGAAGGCGGGACGGTTACGGCGGTCGAGCGCCGCGGCAAGACCAGCGTCAGGGTGCTTGTGGCCGACGCGGCAGGTACAGCCGAGGTCGACGGCAGCCAGATCCTCCTCGCGCTAGGCGGCGCTGCCGATCTCGAAGCGCTCGACTTGAAGAAGGCGCGCGTCGCGCTCAGGGAAGGCTTTGTCGATGTCAGTGCGATGCTGCGCACAACCAATCGGCGCATCTACGCGGTGGGCGGCGTAACCGGCGCTGAGCAGTCGGCGCATGTCGCCAGGCACCAGGCAAGCCTTGTCCTCAAGGCGCTGCTTTTCCGCTTGCCGGCCAAGGACCGTGCGATCATGCCGCGCGTCGTTCCGACAGACCCGGAACTCGCCCGGGTCGGCCAGACGGAGGTGCAGGCGAAGCGTCGCCGCCGGCGTCTGACGGTGCTGCGCTGGCCCTATGCCGACAATGATCGGGCGCGCGCCGAGCGTCGGACCGAGGGACACATGAAGCTGATCGTTTCGCGCAGGGGCGACCTGCTCGGCGCGACCACCGCCGGCGCCGACGCCGCGATGATGATCGGTCCGTGGGCGCTTGCCGTGTCGAAGAGGCTCAGTCTCGCCGACATGGCGGCGTCGATCCCGCCGCATCCAAGCATTGCGGAAATTGGCAAAAGCGCGGCAATGTCCTATTTTACAGGAGAGGCGCGAAAGCCGCTGACCCGGGGCATCGTGCGGGTGCTGCGCTTCTTTGGCTGACCGTAACGGGACCGGATCCCCCGGTCCGACGGCCTGGCTCCGGGAATCTGGCTTGAGCGAGAGCATTTCGGACGCGGCGGCACATGGGACTGACAGCCCGGCGAGATCCGTTTCGCTTGCCCGCGGGCTTTCCACCAAGCTTTTGGTTCTCACGGTGTTGTTCGTGATGATCGCCGAAGTGCTGATTTTCGTGCCGTCCATCGCCAACTTCAAGCTGCGCTGGCTGGAGGAGCGGCTTGGCACGGCGGCAGCGGTTTCGGTGGTGCTGGTCGAAGAGGATTCGCAGAGCCTGCCGCGCGCCCTGCAGGACCAGGTGCTGATGGCGATCGGCGCGAAAGCAATCGCGGTGCGCAACGACGGGGAGTCGCGCCTGCTGGTGGTTGCCGAGATGCCGCCCACGGTGGACGAACACATCGATCTGGCACAGACCGGACCGATTTCCGCAACCGTCGGCGCGCTGGAAACGCTGTTCTTAGGTGGCGACAGAATGATCCGGGTGTTCGGCAAGGTCGGCGAGAGCGACACCGAATTCGAGCTGGTGATCCCCGACAGGCGCCTGCGCGAAGCGATGCTCGTGTATTCACGCAACGTGGCCCTGCTGTCGCTTGTCATCTCGCTTTTCACAGCAACGCTTGTCTATGCCGCGATTGACCGCATCATGATCCGGCCAATTCGCACAATGACGCGGTCCATGCTGGCCTTTGCGCGTGCGCCAAGCGATCCGCGGCGTATCATCGAACCCGAAGACCGCTCCGACGAGATCGGCGTCGCGGAGCGGGAATTGGCGGACATGCAGCGACAGTTGCAGAATACGCTGGGCGAGCAGAAGCACCTCGCCGATCTCGGGCTGGCAGTATCCAAGATCAACCACGACATGCGCAACATCCTGGCCTCTGCGCAACTGCTCAGCGACCGGCTGAGTGGCGTGCGCGACCCGTCGGTGCAGGCGGTCGCGCCGAAGCTGTTGCGCGCGCTTGACCGGGCTGCCTCCTATTCGGAAGGCGTGCTTGCCTATGGACGGACACAGGAAGCGCCACCGTCGCGCCGGAGCGTAAGGCTGAAGCAACTGGTCGACGAGGTGGAGGACCTTCTCGGCGTCGACGCCGTGCCGGGGATCGAATTCGTCAATGCGGTGGATGCCGGCTTCGAGGTCGACGCCGATTCCGAACAGCTTTTCCGGGTTCTCACAAACCTGTCGCGCAACGCAATCCAGGCGATGGCCGGAGACGACAGCGCTGCCGTCGTTCGGCGCCTGACGATCTCCGCGGAGCGTACAGGCAGCGTCAGCAGCATCCTGGTCGCCGACACCGGCCCCGGCCTGCCGCAGAAGGCCCGTGAAAACCTGTTTGCGGCGTTCCGCGGCTCGGCCCGCAGCGGCGGCACAGGGCTCGGGCTAGCCATAGCGCATGAGCTGGTCCGCGCCCATGGCGGTTCGCTCGACCTCTTGGAAAGCAGGGGCGGCCGCACCGTGTTCAGGGTCACGATCCCCGACCAGCCCGTGCGCCTTGACGAGGCGCGCGGCGGAATGCGGCGGCCGGCATAAGGCGGCGATTGCAAAGTTTTGCATGGACCTGCTTGCTTTTCGTGTTCGTGGTCGCTAGTTAGCACGTCGCAACTGGGCCGACCCAAACTCGGCCCGAGGGCTTTTTGCCCGGCGCGCGCCCGTAGCTCAGCTGGATAGAGCACCAGACTACGAATCTGGGGGTCAGGAGTTCGAATCTCTTCGGGCGCGCCATGCAACTAGCTGATGCTGTTAATAATTCAAGACTTACCTCGACTGCCTTGCCAGTCCCGTTTGCCAACGGGTCGTGACCTGCTCCCGTTTTGTCCCCGTCTATAGGTTAGCCCTATTCATGTTGTGGTCCGATCTGGACCGGGTTGCAAATTCGTTTGGGGTGAGCCCATTAAGGCTCGTGTGTGGGCGATTCACATTGTAATCGATCCTCCATTCTTCGATGCTGTTTCGGGCTTGCCGATAGCTGGTGAAGAGCCGTTCGTTGAGGCAGTCATCGCGTAGCCGACCATCGAAGCTTTCCACGAAGCCGTTCTGCATCGGCTTGCCCGGCGCAATGTAGTGCCATTCGACCTGCCGATCCTCCTGCCACGCCAGGGCTGAGCTCAGGACTTCCGCCATCGCTCATAGGGGACGGCGAGCAACAGGGCGGCGAGCAGGTAGAGCAGGACCGTCCCGATGACGGTCGCCTCGTGCTCCGGCAAGGCGCCCGATGCGAGCAGGAGCGCGATGGCGGGGTGCCGTGAGACCGTGGCCGAGGCGAGCGCTCCACGATTGCCCGGATCCGGGCCGCCGAGCAGGTGCCCGACGAGCAGTCCAAACGCGATGATGGCCACGGTGACGAGGAGCGTGCCCTGGCCGAACACCCCCAGGATCGCCCGGCCATGAACGACGAGGAGGACCACCGCTCCGACAAGGAGGACCACCCCGCCCGCCCGGTCGGCAAGGGCCGCAAGCCGCGGCGCGGCACCCGGACAGAGGCGGGCAAGCCCCATGCCGAGGGCCAGGGGGACCGCGACGGTGACGAGAAGCACCTGTTCCAC
>JAPLOZ010000055.1 GCA_026400435.1 Hyphomicrobiales bacterium
TGTCACGATTTCAGTATGATGTTGCCAAAACGTGAACGGCTTGTTTGTTCGCCACTGGCGTAGCAGATGAACAAGATCACGATCAGGAACATGCAAGGGCCGCGAATGAGAGCGTCGAGTTCGACGCGGCTAGCCTAATCCATCGTTCGCGGCGTCGTTATCCCTTGGCAGCCGCCCAACGTACCCAAACGGGTAATACCTGAGCGGCTGCCGTCCTGACAGTCTAACTGCCATGCGGCTGCTTCGGGCGTTGGGCGATTGTCGACCGCTCGTACATGCGAATTCCCCTTCGCCTGGATGCCGAGGTTGTCGCCCGGAATGCCCGAGGCGATGGCCGCTCCGACGATGGCGCGGATTTCGGACGGCTGCGTGCCGCCATTGGTGTCGCAGAGCACCACCCAGCGCGCGCCGGCGTCATAGGCGGACCTGGCGCAGGCCAGCGCATAGTCGGGGTTGGCCTTGTAGCCGTCGAAGAAATGCTCGCAGTCGACCAGCGCCTCCTTGCCGGCGCTGATCGCGGCCTCCACCGAGGCGCTGATAGCGTCGAGGTTCTCCTCGTTGGTGCAGCCGAGCGCGACGCGGACATGGTAGTCCCAGCTCTTGGCAACGAAGCAGATGGCGTCGGACTTTGCCTGCACGAGCGCTGCCAGCCCGGGGTCGTTGGAGGCCGAGACCCCTGCCCGCTTGGTCATGCCGAACGCCACGAACTTTGCGCGCGACGTGCGCTGCTCGGCGAAGAAAGACGTGTCGGTCGGGTTCGCGCCGGGATAGCCGCCCTCCACATAGTCCAGCCCGAATTCGTCGAGCATTTTTGCAATGGCGATCTTGTCTTCGACCGAAAAATCGATGCCCGGCGTCTGCTGGCCGTCGCGCAGCGTGGTGTCGAAGAGATAGAGGCGCTGTTTGGTCATGACGAGCATGGTGCGTGAGCACCCCCCTCTGTCCTGCCGGACATCTCCCCCTCAAGGGGGGAGATCAGCAGTTTGTGCGCCCCGCCTGATCTTGGAACGTCGAAAAGAGCAAACAGGCCATGACGAGATTGATCTCCCCCCTTGTGGGGGAGATGGCCGGCAGGCCAGAGGGGAGTGGAAAGTTGCATCACGCCTTCCCCGCGAACCGGTCAGTCGCCCGGATAAGCTGGTCGAGGATGCCGGGCTCGGAGAAGGCATGCCCCGCGCCTTCGATCAAGTGAAAGTCCGCGTCAGGCCAGGCCTTGTGCAGCGCCCAGGCGTAGCGCGCCGGGCACGGCATGTCGTAGCGGCCGTGCACGATGACGCCGGGGATGCCCTTGAGCTTATGCGCGTCGCGCAGCAACTGCCCTTCCTCCAGCCAGCCGGCGTGGACGAAGAAGTGGTTCTCGATGCGCGCGAAGGCGAGCGCAAACTCATCCTGGCCGAACTTGCCCGATGTCTCGGGATCGGGCAGCAGCGTGATCGTCTCGCCCTCCCAGATGCTCCAGGCGCGGGCGGCCTCGATCTGCGCCTTGCGATCGGAGCCGGTCAGCCGCTTGCGGTAGGCGGCCATCATGTCGCCGCGCTCGGTCTGGGGGATCGGCGCGACGAAACGCTCCCACTTGTCCGGGAACATCTCGGAGACGCCGAACTGGTAGTACCATTCGAGTTCGGCGCGGGTCAGGGTGTAGATACCGCGCACGATCAGTTCGCTGACGCGCTCGGGATGCGCCTCAGCATACGCCAGCGCCAGCGTCGAGCCCCAAGAGCCGCCGAACACCTGCCATCTGTCGAAACCGCACATCGTGCGGAGACGCTCGATGTCGGCAACGAGATGCCAGGTGGTGTTGGCCTCGAGGCTGGCGTTGGGCGTGGACTTGCCGCAACCGCGCTGGTCGAACAGGATCACGTCGTAGAGTTTCGGGTCGAAGACGCGGCGCTGCTTGGGCGAGGTGGCGCCGCCCGGCCCGCCATGCAGGAACACCGCCGGCTTCGCGCCTTTCGTACCGACGCGCTCCCAATAGACGCTGTGGCCGTCGCCGACCTCCAGCATGCCGCTGTCGAACGGTTCGATCTCGGGGTACCAGCTTCTCAGGTCGCTCATGGCTTGTTCTCGAACGATGCTGGCGGCCATTCCTCGGTGTCGTGGTCGGGATGCTGGTGGGAGACGAGATCGGCCAGGAACGGCGCCGATTTGATGTCGGCCATGGTGTGTTCGCCGGGCAGGCTTGGAATTTCATCGACATAGGGAAGCTTGCCCTCGGTGCCCCACTGGATGGTGGGTACTATGCCGGAGGGATCGTCGAAGGCGGCGATCGACAGCGCCATGCCGTCGGGCGCCTCGTAGGTCAGCGGCGTGCCGCAATCGGCGCAGAAGCCGCGCCACGCATAATTGGACGAGTGGAAGCGCTTGTGCTTGCCGCGCGTCCACACGACCTTGGCGCCGCGCACGGAAACCAGCGGCAGGTAGAAGCTGCCGACGGCTTTCTGGCACATGCGGCAATGGCATATCGAGGCTTCGCCGAGCACGCCCTCGACGCGGAAACGCACCGCGCCGCACTGGCATCCGCCCGAATAATGGGGCCTGTTGTCGAGGCTCATCATGGTTGTGCGTTCCTATTCCGGCTTGTGACAGACGGCTTCGATGTTGTTGCCGTCGGGATCGAGCACAAAGGCTCCGTAGTAGTCGGGATGATAGTGCGCGCGGACGCCCGGCGCGCCGTTGTCGCGGCCGCCTGCAGCCATCGCCGCGGCATGGAAGGCGTCGACCTCGGCACGGTTGCGCGCGGCAAAGGCGACATGGCGGCCGGGGCCGGGCTCGCCGCCCTCGCGCAACCACCAGACCGGATGGTCGCGGCCGTACCCCGCGACATGGAGGCCACCGGTGAATTCCTTGGGAACGGTCATCATCAGCGTCGCGCCCAACATTGCTTGCGCCTGGCGCGTGGCGTCCCCGGCCATCAGGCCTGCGGCGGTGACGATATGCTGGCAGACATTGTCGATGTCGCGCAGAACGTCATCGTTCCAGAAGCGGAGGATGGTCCAGCCATCCTGTTCAAGGCGAGCAGTGCGGACGGCGTCACTGGCAGCGCTCTTGTCCTCGCCATGCTGTGAGCCGTCGACCTCGACGATGAGTTTCTTGCCCGAACAGGCAAAGTCAACGATGTACCCGGCGATTGGGACCTGTCGCCGGAATGCAAGGCCCATCAGGCGGTGCGCGCGAAGTTCGTTCCACAGCTTCAGCTCGGCGTCGGTCATGCCGCGCCGCATGGCCTTGGCGTTCTTGCGGTTGCGTTCGCTGACAGGCGTGTGCGGCATAGTCAGGACGCTCCGTGAGAGGATGGCGCCTTGTCGTGCCCCCCTCTGTCCTGCCGGACATCTCCCCCACATGGGGGGAGATCAGCTGGCATCGGCCTTGCCGCCAATCTCAACAGTTGCAAAACAGGCCGGGACTTGTTGGGAGCACACGGCGAAGCTGTCGATCTCCCCCCTCGTGGGGGAGATGTCCGGCAGGACAGAGGGGGGCGCTGTCCCGCAAACCTATCGCCGACAGGCACCCTCACCGCTTCACCTCCCATGTCGTGATGCGTTCGCCCGTCGCGGGATCCTTGCCGTCCTTGAGCTGGATACCCTGCGCGAGAAGCTCGTCGCGGATGCGGTCGGCTTCGGCCCAGTTCTTGGCGGCGATGAAGGCAAGGCGCTGTGAAATCTGAAAATCGATGAGACTCTCAAACAGAAGCCATTTGATATCTTCGGTTGCGGGTTCCTGAATTTTCCTGATTTCATCTAGCCGGCCTTCTCGCAAGAGATCGTCGAATTGCTCCTTTAGGTCAGCCAATTGCGCATCGAGATGTCCCAAATCCTCGGCAATGGTTTCCGACTGAAAATTGAGTGCCAATGCGGACGGGTCAAAGCCAAGAAGCTCCATGGCTCCTGTTAGCCTAGCAAGTTTTGTCTTATTGACTTTCCCGCTAGACTTCAAAAGGCCATTAATGTGCGCAAGCACCAAAGAAACATTCAGGTCGTTGGACAACGCATGTAAGGTTTCAAAATCGAGAGTCGGCTTAGGTATAGATTTCACAAGTAATTTGCCCGTGTTTGCATCACTAAAAACCTTCGCAACCCGGTCCAAGAACCTTTGGGCTTCAACTAGCCGCGAAATGCTGAAATCAATCGGCTGCCGATAATGCGTCATCAGCATTGCCAGCCTGAGCACCTCGCCCGGCCATTTGCGGCCACCGAATTTGTCCGTGTTCAAGAGCTCATTGATCGTGACAAAGTTGCCCTCGCTTTTCGACATCTTGCGGCCTTCGACCTGAAGGAAGCCGTTGTGCATCCAGACGTTGGCCATGCGCTCGGCGCCGAACGCGCAGCAGGACTGCGCGATCTCGTTCTCGTGGTGCGGGAACACGAGGTCGATGCCGCCGGCGTGAATGTCGAAGATGTTCTTCTGCGGGTCGTCGCATTGCAGCCCGCCGCCAAACGGTTCGAGCAGTTTCGCCATCGACATGGCCGAGCACTCGATGTGCCAGCCCGGCCGGCCGAGCCCTGAAATACCTGCGGGAGACGGCCAGCCCGGCTCGCCCTCCTTGGAGGGCTTCCAGAGCACGAAATCCATCTCGTCGCGCTTGTAGGAAGCAACGTCGACGCGGGCGCCGGCCAGCATCTCGTCGAGCGAACGACGGGCCAGCGCGCCGTAGCGCGGGCCGGCGGCGCGGCTGTTCATCACCGAAGGCGAAAACAGCACGTGACCTTCCGCGACATAGGCAACCCCGAGCGCCACCAGCCGCTCGATCATCTCCTTCATGCCGTCGATATGTTCGGTGGCGCGCGGCTGGAAGGTGGGCTCCAGGCAGCCGAGCGCCTTGACGTCCGACTGGAACTGCGCGTTGGTCGCCTCGGTGACCCTGCGGATCGCCTCGTTGAGCGGCAGGCCGGGATAGTCGCGGGCGGCGCGCGCGTTGATCTTGTCATCGACGTCGGTGATGTTGCGGACATAGGTGACGTGATCCGCGCCGTAGAGGTGCCTCAGCAGCCGGAACAGCACGTCGAAGACGATGACGGGGCGCGCGTTGCCGATATGGGCGAAGTCGTAAACCGTGGGACCGCAGACATACATGCGCACATTGTCGGGATCGATGGGGGCAAAAGCCTCCTTCGTCCGCGTCAGCGTGTTGTAGAGCCGCAAGCCCGGTTCAGACATGCCTCACCCTTCCCGTTCGCGGCGCGTCCCGCAGAAAAGCCCGGCGACTTTCCGCCACGCGCCGTGCCAGCCTGCCGGCCTGGGCGTTTTTTCATCTCTGGGAAGAAGGCGAAAACGTCCGGACCAGCGGTGGCGCTAGCCAATAATGCAAATGCCGCAAATGGCAAAAGACGTTTTCATGGGGCGCTTTATGCGGTGCGAGGCCGGCTCGCGTCAAGCCCGCGACGCACAAAGTGTCGCATTTCTGTAACAGTTGCCCGCGAGGCAGCGGCAATTGGCCGTTACATGCCGCAATTACTCAAGTGTTGCGGTCCGGACTCAGTGTAGCGCTGGATGCGCAACGGGGCGGAATCGTAAGATTCTATTAAACATGTCCCGACAACACTAGGGGGGAGATAGCGGGCTTTCAGGCAGCACGTCACGATTTGGTCCCATTCGGCCACCATCTGCTGCCAACCCGCACATAATGACCATGACTTCAGAAAAGAGAGAAGAAATGCTGCCGAAGAAGAGCGAAGCCGCGCAGACGACCGCCAAGGCGGCCCCGGCGCTCGCCAAGCAATACCGCGCGATCGGACCAGCGGCGATCGTCGCCGCGCTGCTTTGCGCTCCCAAGAAGAAGCCGGTCAAGGTCGCCGCCAAAGCTGCCTGAAAGTCCCGGCGCGAGCCGGCCGAAGACGGCCTTGCGGCGCCTGAGGACATTTCGCGAAAAGGCTGAGCCCTGGCTGGCGCGATCCAGCCGCCCGGGCGCTAGAACAGCGTGAGCTGCCCGGCATTGCCGGGCTTTTGCTTTTCAGGGCCGGACTCGACGACCGGTCCAGATTCGACGGAAGCCGGCTCGACACGCTTCTGCACATCGGGCGTGGTGTTGGCGACCTTGTTGACCAGGGCCGATACGGGGATCGCCTCGAACAATCCGTCCGCCGGCGGCTTCATGAGATGCGCTACGTCGCGCGGTTCCTGCGTCCGGCAGTCGAGCCAGCGGTCGAAATCATCGGGCATGATCACCACGGGCATCCGGTCGTGGATACCGGCGACATCGCCGTTGGCTGCGGTGGTGAGGATGGCTGCGGTATCGATTTCCGATCCACCCGGCTCCGACCAGGTTTCCATCAGCCCGCCGAACGCAACGACGCCGCCGTTCCTCGGACGCACCCAATAGGCTTGCGACTGCTTGCCGCTGCGCCGCCATTCATAGAAGCCCGAGGCAGGGATCAGCACACGGCGGTGGCGCATGGCGGCCTTGAACGAGGCCTTTTCGGCAGCGGTCTCCGAGCGCGCATTTATGTTCAACGGCATGTCCGCCTGGTTCCTGGCCCAGGCGGGGATCAGGCCCCAGCGCGCCAGTATTGCGCGGCGGTCGGGCAGGTTCGAGCCGGGTTCGCGGCCTCTGGCTGCGATCACAAGCAGGATGGGCTGCGTCGGCGCGATGTTGTAGCGCGGCGGAAAGTCCTCGATGTCCACCACGCCCAGCGCCTCCATCAGCTCTTCGGGCGTTCCCGTAAACGCAAATCGTCCGCACATTTCTTTTGATGCCTCTCGATTCGTCAGGCACAAGGTGGCTACTGACCGCATGGCAGGCAAGGCAGAATGGCCGAGCGAACTCTTCTCCCAGCCGTTTCGATCGCCATTCAGCGCAACGACACGCTGCTTCTGGTACGGCGCGGCCGCAGGCCGTCCCAGGGGTACTACGCCTTCCCCGGCGGCCGGGTCGAGGCGGGCGAGTCGCTCGAAGAAGCCGTCCGTCGCGAACTTGCCGAAGAGACCGGACTGGCGGTCGAAACGCTCTCTGCGCTCGTGCGGCTGCAGGTGGCGGGCGACGATATCGACTACGATCTGCAGGTCTTCTTCGCCCACTATGCCGGGGGCGAGCCGGTTGCCGACGACGACGCGGAAGAGGCGGCGTTCTTCACGCTGGCCGACATGCAGCAGCTCGACGTGCTGGAATCGGTGCTGGCTGTCGCGCGCGACCTGCTCGGCAAATAGCCGGACAGGCCGAAGGCGCCGCCAAAAGCGCCTTGCGGCGGACAATTTGTTTCGCCAAAAGGGCGCATGCGGCGGAGTTCCTCGACCATCCTGGCGATAGCGCTGGCCACGTCCCTTGCGGCGGCGCGTCCGGCGTCGGCGGTCGAGGCGCCCTATGAGTCAGGGCTGATGCGCATCGCCGAAGTGATGGGTTCGCTGCATTTCCTGCGCAATCTGTGCGGCGACAAGGGGAATCAGTGGCGGCAGACGATGGAGCAACTGCTCGCCGCCGAAAATCCCGAACCGGAACGCCGCGCACGCTTCATCGCAAGCTTCAACCGGGGGTACCGATCCTTCGAGAGCACCTACACGAAATGCACGGTGTCGGCGACCGAAGCGATCGGCCGCTACACCGTCGAGGGCGAGAATCTTGCCAGGGACCTTGCGTCGCGCTACGGCAATTAACACCCGATTAACTTTTTGTGCATGGCGGGCACACTTTCCAGCGCGGCCATGCTAGGACACTTAACGGGACATTAAAGGGACAGGTCAAGTTGGAGGGATCGGCTCGCCAACGGCCTGAACAGAGTGGAACTTGGCATGGCACATGGCGTCACCGACCTTGAC
Source organism: Hyphomicrobiales bacterium (assembly GCA_026400435.1). GTDB lineage: Bacteria > Pseudomonadota > Alphaproteobacteria > Rhizobiales > Rhizobiaceae > Mesorhizobium_K. The sequence goes on from JAPLOZ010000055.1 coordinate 7,747, forward strand.
GCGCTGGTCAGGGAAGAAAAGCGGCTCACCGCCGTCGAGAACCACAACGAGGCCTGGGCCGAAGGCCTTTCCGCCGGCATCGAACCCGAGATCATCGCCGAAGCTGCCATGACGACGGCCCTGGCCGAACTGTTGCGGGCAACCGGCGAGCCAACTGTGCTGGCGTTGATCGAGCGCATGCGCGACCGTGTCGTCGCCGGCGAGTTCGAGCCGGAGCAGTTGCGGCATTGACAGCGACGGCGCGCCGCATCTTGATCGGACGATCGCATTTCAAACGCCGCGGCACCGGGAATACATGAGGCCGAACCGTTCACACAACCGGGTACCGCGCGAGGCTTCGCGCAGGCTGGCGATTGCCGGACTTGCGGCGGCATGCCTGTTTGGCACGGGCCTGCTGGGCCTGGCCGGTCCAGCTGCCGCGCTAAGCGAAATCGGCCGCGAGGACCTGCCCCCGCCGTCCACGACCACCGATGAGACGCCTGGCGCCTCCGGGACGATCATTCCAGACGACACTGCGCCGACGCCCGACCCGCTGACCCCCTCGCCTCCGGCCGCCACGGAACCGGACACCGGCGGCGATCCGAATGACATTGCCCGGCCTGAACTGGACGAAACCGGGCCGCTGCCGGAAGTGATCTACAATCTCGACCGCCTTCCGGAACCGGTGCGGCGCATGCACGACCTGATAGTCGAAGCGGCCAAGAGCGGCGATATAGAAAAGCTGCGCCCGCTGATCGGACTTGCCGATGGCATGACGCAATTGTCCTTCGCCGAAATCGAGGGCGACCCCATCGAGTACCTGAAGGGGCTTTCGGGCGATTCGGAAGGCCAGGAAATCCTTGCCATCATGGAAGAGGTGATGCTGGCGGGCTTCGTCCACCTGGACGCCGGGACGCCGAACGAAATCTATGTCTGGCCCTATTTCTTCGGCATTCCGCTGGACAAGCTCGACGCGCGCCAGCGGGTCGAACTCTTCAAGATCGTCACCGCCGGCGACCTCGAGGACATGAAGCAGTTCGGAACCTACATCTTCTTCCGCGTAGGCATCACGCCCGAGGGCCGCTGGGCGTTCTTCGTCGCCGGCGAGTAGTTCTAGCGCGGCAAGGCTTCGGAGAATTCGACCGGACGCCCCTGCCCCTTCGTGACGATCTCGCCTTCCCACATGACCCTCTGACCGCGAACGATCGTGCCCACCGGCCAGCCGGTCACGCGCTTTCCGTCGTAAGGCGTCCAGCCGGCCTTCGAGCCCGCCTGCGCGTTGGTGATCGTTTCCACACGCTTCATGTCGACCACCGTGAAGTCGGCATCGTATCCGGCTGCTATGCGACCCTTGCGCGCGATGCCGAAGATGCGATTGGGGCCGTGGCTCGACAGGTCTACAAAACGCTCCAGCGTCAGGCGCCCGGCGTTCACATGATCGAGCATGATCGGCACAAGCGTCTGCACGCCGGTCATGCCCGATGGCGAGGCCGGGTAGGCTTTGGCCTTTTCCTCCAGCGTGTGCGGGGCGTGGTCGGAGCCCAGCACATCGACTACGCCCTGCGCGATGCCGCGCCAGATGCCGTCCCGGTGCCTGATGTCCCTGACCGGCGGGTTCATCTGCAGCAGGGTGCCGAGCCGCGCATAGTCGTTGGAAGACAGCGTGAGGTGGTGCGGCGTCGCCTCGCACGTAGCGACGTCCTTGTTCGCTTCGAGGAAGGCGATCTCCTCCGCGGTGGAGATGTGCAGCACATGGATGCGCGCGCGTGTTTGCCGGGCGATGCTCACAAGCCGCTCGGTCGAGCGAAGCGCGGCGATCTCGTCGCGCCAGACCTGGTGGGAGGAAGCGTCTCCGGAAACGCGCTCGCCGACCCGCTCGCGCAGCCTGTATTCATCTTCGGAATGAAACGCCGCACGGCGGCGGGTATGCTTCAGGATGGCGGCGACGCCGGCGTCGTCCTCTACCAGCAGATCGCCGGTCGACGATCCCATGAACACCTTGATGCCGGCAGCGCCAGGCAGCCGCTCCAGTTCGCCGACGTCTCCGGCATTTTCGCGGGTGCCGCCGACCCAGAACGCGAAGTCGCAATGCATACGGGAAGTCGCGCGTTTCACCTTGTCGGCCAGCGCGGCCTCGCTAGTGGTCAACGGACTGGTGTTCGGCATTTCAAAGACGGCGGTCACGCCACCGAGGACCGCGGCGCGCGAACCCGTTTCGAGGTCTTCCTTGTGTTCCAGGCCGGGCTCGCGAAAATGCACCTGGCTGTCGATGACGCCAGGCAGGACATGCAGGCCGCGGCAGTCGATGCGGCTGGCTGACGATGCCTGCGCCAGATCTCCTATCGCGGCGATGCGACCGTTGCGCAAGCCAACGTCGCGGACGCCCTGGCCGTCGTGATTGACGACGGTGCCGCCTGTCAGGATGAGGTCGTAGGTCGCCGCCATTGCCGTGCCGCCACACTTGTCGCCTTGCCCTCTGCGGCTTACGTAATGGACGATCCATTTGCAAGATCGGGTTCTCGCTACGCCATGCCAATTGCACGCCTCGAAGGCCGCGCGCTGATCACCGTCTCGGGTCCCGACGCGGAGCATTTCCTGCAGAACATCGTCACGGCCGATCTCGATGCGCTGAAGAGGGGCGAGGCAAAACCGTCCGCGTTGCTGACGCCGCAGGGAAAGATCCTGTTCGATTTCCTCGTCTCGAGAACCGGCGCGGATGCGTTCCGGCTTGATTGCCGCGCCGACATCGCCGACGACTTCATGCGCCGGCTTAGCTTGTACAGGCTGCGCGCCAAGATCGCGATTTCCAAGCAGGAAGAATCACTTGTGGCGGTTTCGTGGGGAGCCGAGTCAGGCGCTTCAGGCAATGATTCAAGCTGGCTGAGCGATTCGCGTTTCCCCAAGACTGCCCCCGCCTGGCGATCCTATGAAGCCAGGAGCGTCAGCAGCGACGTGGCGTCGTGGCATGCCTTCCGTATCGCGACCGGCATTGCCGAGAGCGGAACCGACTATGTGCTGGGTGATGCTTTCCCGCACGACGTGCTGCTCGACCAGAGCGGCGGCGTCGGCTTTCGCAAAGGTTGTTACGTCGGCCAGGAGGTGGTGTCGCGGATGCAGCATCGCGGCACCGCGCGAAGGCGCGTGCTGATCGTGTCGGGCGATGCCCTCCCACCATCGGGCACGGAAATCACCGCCAACGGAAAGGCGCTCGGGACGCTCGGCTCGACGGCGGCCGGCAAGGGTCTCGCGATCCTGCGCACCGACCGCGTCAAGGACGCGCTCGATGGCGGCGCGACGATTCTGGCGGGGGATGCGCCCATCGGTGTCGCGATACCGGGGTGGGCGTCGTTCACCTTTCCCCAGAGCGCACCCGGCGAGGACGCGTGATGGCGGCCGACAGGGTCGGCGCGGCGCCGCGGGCATGGCAGCGCATGCTGTCGGGCCGGCGGCTCGACCTGCTCGATCCTTCGCCGCTCGATGTCGAGATCGCCGATATCGCGCATGGACTTGCCCGCGTCGCGCGGTGGAACGGCCAGACATCAGGCGACCACGCCTTCTCGGTGGCGCAGCATTGCCTGCTGGTCGAAGATATCTTCAGCGCTCAGCAGCCAGGCGCCTCCGCCAGCGCGCGGCTCACGGCGCTGCTGCATGATGCGCCCGAGTATGTGATCGGCGACATGATCTCCCCTTTCAAGTCGGCCGTCGGCGGCGGCTACAAGGCGGTCGAACAGCGGCTGCAGCGGGCGGTACACCTGCGTTTCGGGCTGCCGGCGGAGACCGGCGAGAAGCTCAAGCGGGAAATCAAGCGCGCCGACCAGATTGCGGCCTATTTCGAGGCGACCCAGCTGGCGGGATTCTCGATCGCGGAGGCGGCGCAATTCTTCGGCCGGCCACGCGGCATTTCGGCGGATTGCTTCGACCTCGCCTGCAAGCCGGCAAAAAGCGTACACTCGGCCTTCCTCAGGCGCTTCGCCTCAATCGAGAAGCTGCGCAGCATCTAGTTGCGCCGCAGCTTCAGGCGACCAGGCAAACGGTGACCCGCGGCCGGCCCCGCGCGGGCGACGACCTCGACAAATTCTGGCGGGAGCCCGACGCCGAGCGGCGCTTTCGTGGCGACCCCGTCTGCGACGGTCAGCACGCTGTCGTAGAACGCAACCCCCGTCGCCGACTTCGGAGGAACGGCTTCGTGCATGACGCTGATAACGCTGATGCCGGGACAGTTGTCCTTGATCGCCTGGTGGAACGCGATCCTCGCGTCCGGGTCGAGCGCGCCGGTTGCCTCGTCGAGGAAAAGCAGGCCGGGTTGCTGAAGCAGGATTCGTGCAGCAACGAGCTTCTGCTTCTGGCCGCCGGATAGAAGCAGGTCCCAGATGAAGCCCTCGCGGCTCTCCGCGTCAAGCTGCGCCGCTAGATCGCCAAGCCCGGCCTTGATCAGGACCGCCACGACGTCGGCATCGGCGTGCCCGGCTGCGGCGTCCGGCAGGCAAACGAGTTCCTTGAGCGTCAGTTGCGGCAGCTTCACGTCTTGCGCGGCGTAGAACGTCTTCACGCCCTCGGGAAAGATGATGTCGCCGCGACCGTAGGGCCAAAGCCCGTTGATTGCCTTGATCAGCGAGGTCTTGCCGCTGCCTGACTCGCCTTTCATGCAGCTCCACTCGCCGCGCCGGAAGCGCACGTTGCGGACGGTCAGGAACGGCGTGGCCAGTGTGCCCTGATGCATGAGATCGAGATTGCGGATGGTCAGCCCGAAAACCGGATTCTGCGTGCCGTAACGCAGATCGCGGTTGCCGGTGCGCCTGTAGAAATCGTCCGGGTCCTGAACCTCTTCGATTGCCCGAGCCAGATCCGTAATGCGGCGCGCGTTTGCCTTGAGCGTCGCAATCGCCGGCATGACATCGATGAACCAGGAACACTGGCCGATCAGCGAATTCACCAGTTCGGCGCCGGTGATGTAGCTCTTCAGGCTGATGCTGTTGCTGACGAAAGGCAAGAGGCCGGGAAGGTAGGCGACTATCCTGGCGGCAAAGAAGTTGTAGATGCGCTCGAACGACTGGTAGCCGGTGTTGACCCAATTCAGCTTCGTCCAGGTCCGGTCGATATCTTCGTAGAGGCGGGCGTGCATTTTCTTCTGTACAGCCTCGCCGCGCGCCGCCGAGACATGAAAGCTGCGCCTCAGAAGCGTCGTCAATTCCGCGCGGTAGCTTCCCTCGGCGCGCTGCATGGCTATCGTCAGGCGCTCCATCAAGCCGCCCATCCTGAGTGCGAACCAGGTGTTGAGCGGCACATAGATGCCGACAGCCACGAACGCCAGGACGGCTGCGGCGTATGTGCCGAGGAACTCCAGCCCATCGATCGCCGTCGACTGCTCGATCAATTTCTGCCCAACGAAGTAGAGCGAGGTGACGACGCCCATGACGCCCATGGCTAGGCCGATCGCCCCGCCGGTCATGCCCTTGATCGATTCCTGCACGCGCTGGTCGATATTGTCCGGCGGCTCCACCCGCGTTCCATCGGCCTTCTGGCTACCATGCTGCAGGTGGAAGTGCGTGTGGTTTTGGTCGAGCAGGGCATCGTTGAAGCGGCTGTCCAGCCAGCTACGCCATTTGCGATGGAGGGTTGTGGATACGAGGTGGCGGCAGCCGACGATCGCAACATCCTTGAGCACCACGAGCAGGATCAGGAAGGACGCGCTGCCGAGGAGGTAGGGCAGCGGTTCGGCGTTGCCAATGTCATGAAACCGGGCGATTGCATTGACCAGGTCGCCCGAGGCTTCGGCCATCCAAACGCTGGTCTTGCTGGCGGCAGCCGTAAAAAGCGCAATTACCGCGGTCAGCGTCCACGCTTCCTTCCAGCGCTCCGAGAACCAGTAGGCTCTCATCAGGCCCCAGAAGCCGCGCATGGACGAAACCGGTGTTCGCGGCGGCGCCTGAGCCTTGCCGTTCCGCCCCGAGCCCCGCAAGGGCAGCCGAGGTCTCACGACACTCGTCCGATTTTCATTCCCACCCTTTGCCCCTTTTTTGCCACGAAGATAACACGATTCGGGCGCTTTCAAACCAATTGTCAGACAAGTGGAGCATTACCCAGGGTTACGCCAGCGCCACTGACCTACCTGCCGGTAGCTCTAATGATCTGTTCTGTAACGATTTTTCGTGATGCTTTTACGAAAGCGTCAGCTGGATGCGCTGTGCTGTTCTGGCGCCTTCTAGCGGCCTGGGCGATCCAGACGGTCGAGGAACCATTGGGTGAGGCGTACCCAAACCTCGTCCTTTTCGCCGGAATCCTCCCAGCCGTGATCGAGGTTGGGGTTGTCGTTCACCTCGATGATATAGACACCGTCCTTGGTTTCCTTGAGGTCGACCCCGTAGAGGCCGTCGCCGATGCAACGCGCGGCCTTGACGGCGGTTTCGACCACCAGCGGCGGCGCCTCTTTCAACGTAAAGGTCTTGATGCCGCCCTGCAGCGGCTTGCCGGCACGGTCGTGGTTGACGATCTGCCAGTGCTTCTTGGCCATCAGATAGTGGACGGCAAACAGCGGCTGGCCGCCCAGCACGCCGACCCGCCAGTCATATTCGGTCGGCAGATATTTCTGCGCGATCAAGAGATCGGAATCATCGAGCCAAGTCGTCGCCAGCCGCTTCAACTCGTCAAGGGACGAGACCTTCTTGACGCCGCGCGAGAACGAACTGTCGGGGATCTTCAAGACCAGCGGGAAGCCAAGCGTGTCCGCCGCAAGCTCGAAATCGGCCGCGCTGGCAATCATCACGGTCGGCGGTACTGGGACCTTGTTGTAGGCCATCAGCTCGTTGAGATAGACCTTGTTGGTGCAGCGGATCATCGACAGCGGATCGTCGATAACGGGCATGCCTTCCTGCTGAGCGCGCCGTGCGAAACGATAGGTGTGGTTGGAGATCGAAGTGGTCTCGCGGATAAACAGCGCGTCGTAGTTTGCGAGCTTGGCGAGGTCCTTCTTGGTGATCGGCTCGACCTCTACGCCCATCTTCTCGGCGATCCTGGCCCAGTGACGCAGCGACGATATCTCGGACGGCGCCAGGGTCTCATGCGGATCGACCAGCGTGGCGAATGTGTAGCGCGCCGGCGTGCGCGCCTTGGTGTCGCGCCATTCGCGGCCGGTGTATGTATCGAGGCTCGCCAGGAAGCGCTTCTTCTCCTCCCCTTCAAGCCGGATCACCGGCAGAAAGCCGATCTTGCGAATCGACGCCCATTCGGCGCCGTCGCGGATGGACACTTCAAGCGACGGCGCGCGGAACCAGTCGAACAGCAGCCTTGCAAACCGGTCCCACGCCTTGGACGGTCCTATGCCAAAGAAGAAGGAAGCCTTCGCCGGGAAGGCGCCGCCGAGTTCCTTGCGGCACTTGTTGAGTGCAAGTTCCAATTCGGGCAGCGCGTTCTCGTAGAGCTTGGGCTCGGACAGATCGATGATCGTCTCGACCGTCGGGATGACCCTGTGGCCGCGCGAGCTTGCCAGCAGCGAGGCATAGTAGCCGCGGGTTTGGTAGCCGTAGCTGTTGGAAAGGTTGATGACCTTGGGACGCTGCCCGCGAAACAATGCCGGATGCGCGAGGTAGTCGCGGTTGGTGATGATCTTGTGCGGCGTCGCTACCTGGTCGAGATCGCTTTGTCTGCCGGTCAGGATAACCCAGGTCATAGGGAGGCGCGCCTCGGAGTCTTTTCGGTCAGCCGCGAGAACGACGCGCTGCCCGTGCTGGTTTCCTTCGCCCTGTCCCCGGTGACGGCCGAAGCGGCCTCGACCAGCAGCTTGTTCATGCAAATGGCCGCCATGCCGTCTTGATAATAGCCGGGGCGGCTGCCGGTCCTGATGAACCCGGCCTGCCGGTAGATAGCCACTGCACGCGGATTGTCCTCTCGAACCTCGAGCCTGAGCGAGCGCCGCCCGCGCGCAAGCGCTTCCCTCTCGGCCGCTTTCACCAGCATCCTGCCGATACCGCGCCCGGAGTGGCCGGGCCCGACGGCAAGCGAATAGAGCCGTGCAGCGGCAGCGCCCTTGCGCAAAAGGAGGATACAGTAGCCCGCCACGCTGGCTTCCACCTCGGCGACGATGACGGCAGCCGATCCGCTCATGGTCAGACGGCGCAACGACGATCGCGTCAGCCGGTCGGTCTCAAAGACGGCATTCTCGATTGCGAGCAGCGCGTCGACATCACTTGCGCGGGCCGGGCGGATGTCGGCAGCCATGCGGAACCGGGAACCTCGTGATGGAGGACATGGATCTGGTGAAAACTCACTTTGCCCAAGCCTCTCACGCAGGGGCATTTTTGCGCTATCGCTCTTCGATTTGGGCTGAATTGTGGCGCATTCGCTGAGGACTCACAGGGCTTTGTACCGGCCCTGCTTAGCAGAGTCCGGCGGTACTCCGAAATCTCATTTGCTAACTGCGCCCCGCTGTCTCAGGCCATGCCCGCGCCAGCCAGCAATTGCCTGTAAGCCTTGCGTCCGACATCGACCAATCGGTCCTGTGGCAATGTCCCGACTATGGCGCATCCCCAACCGTCGTCCAGCCAATAGACCGCGCTCGCTCCGCCCGTCTCGTGCTTGTAAACACCCTTGGATTTTTCATCGCCCTCGGCGGTAACGTAGATCGAGATGCGGTTGCTGCCAGCATCCTCATAAAGAAGGAGACCGGCGGTCTTCTGCCCGGCAGGAAGCAGCCGGCCGCCGACGAGATGGAAGCCCTCGGCGGCAAGATCGGGGGCGACGAGCGTCAAGCCTACCCGCTTTGACAGCCAGGCCAGCAGATGATCCTTGTCGTCGGCGCCAACCTCGACGGCGTGGCGCTGCTCGGCTGCATAGATCGTGTGCGCGGCGATCGCTTCTTCCGCCAGCTCATCCTCGGCCTGCGGCTCGATGCCGATGGCTTCGACGCCGGCCAGGTAGCCGCCGCCCGCGCCAAGCGCCAGAAAGACCGCTGCCGCGGCGGCAAAGCGCCAGCGCGCAACGCGTGTTGCCGGAGCAGGCGCTTCCCCAGCGGCGCGCATGGCCAGGCGGTCTGGCACGCGCTCTTCAAGCACACCGGCGAAAGCCTCTCTCAGCCGGGCACGATCTGCTTCGAAGCGCAGGCTGCGCGCCTTCATGTCCGGCGTCGCTTCGAGCCAGGCCTCGAAGTCGCGGCGATCCTCGTCCGGCAGTTCGCCATCGAGCGCCAGGTGGATGTCGCGTTCGCTGAAATCGCGCCGGGTCATCGTTCCACCACCCTGATGGCGCGGCGGCGGCCCACGTCGTCGAGCAGGCCGCGAAGCTCTTCGCGGCCCCGCGCCACCCGCGACATCAGCGTTCCGGCCGGGATGCCGAGCATTGTCGCGGCTTCGGCATAGGAGAACCCCTCGACGCCGACGATGACGAGGGCGGCCCGCCGATCCGGGCTGATCGCCTGGAGCGCGTCCATGATCTCGCGCGAGGCTACGCTCTCGGTCTGGTCGGCAGGCACCGACATAGCCTCGGACCCTTCGAGGGGCATCATGACGACCTCCGCCCGGCGCTTGGTCCTGCGCGTCTGATCGACGAAAAGATGATGCATGATGGTGAACAGCCAGCGTCGTGGGTTCTCGTCCGAGGTCCAGTTGTCCAGGCGCGAAAGCGCGCGCTCAAGACAGTCCTGAACGAGATCGTCGGCGGAATCGCGGTCGCGCAGCAACGCACGCGCGTAGCGCCTAAGTCGCGGAATTTCCGCAAGGATCGCGGTCCTTCTCTGGTCCATGCCGGCCGTCTCAGCGCTTCATCGCTTCGATTGAACCCTCGTTGACCCCACTGCACAAGCCGGCATCTGTGATTGTTCTTCAAACTGGACAACGTTGGTCGACTGCGGTTTCATCCCGCGATGCATCAAGAGATTGAAGCGCGGTCCAACGGTTGTCGGCGGGCAGCGTGGCTCAGGGAGCAGGCGCGGCGTCGGCTTTCGCCGCCCGCGTCAGCAGCTTCTGGTAGAACAGGCCGATGCCGATCAGCACCGCACCGAGCCCGATAAACGAAAGGGCTCTCAGCACGCCTTCGAGCTGCGACATGTCGAAGATGAAGACCTTGGCGACCGCAACCGCGACAAGCGCCGCGGATGCGATGCGCAGCACCTGCGACCGCTGCGCGACGCCGGCCGCCAGCAGGGCGACGCCCATGGCCAACCACAGCGCCGAGTAGGCGTAGGTTTCGAGCTGCCCCAGGCCGCCCCAGTAGCCGATGTGTTCGCCCTGGAAGAGCCGCCTGACGGAAAGCGTCGCGTACACGAACAGCAGCGCCGCCGCGAGAAGACCCAGCATGGCCGAATACCATCCAGGCCGCCTGCCCCGCGCATAGAGAGCCAGCGCTGCGGCGGCGGCCGCCGGCAGAAGATAGCCAAGGAACAGAAGGTTGAAGACGGGGATCGCGCCGGTCGACTCGTCGGTGAAAAGCGGGTTGAGAACCAGGAAATGCTGCAGCACCACCAGGGCAACCGACAGCGCGCCCAACGCGAGCGATCCAAGCCGCAGGACAGCACTCGGCGAGCGCATGTCTATGGAGATGAGAATGGCGCTGAAACCCAGCGCGATCAGCGTGTAGATCGCCTGCTCGGCCAGCGTCGGCGCGGCCGCATTGATGATGCCGCCGTTCATGGCGTGGCGCACCAGCATGGCAAGCGTAAGCAGTGAAAACAACGCGGTCGCCGCTTCCAAGACGAGCCGCGGCCTTCCGGCGGTGGTACGCGCAAGCTGCCATGCGGCAAAGCCGAAAGCGAGCGCGGGTACGCCGTAGCCAGGCAAGAGGGCGTTGAAGACCGGCGTGCGGCCTAGCGCGAAGGCGCCGACGATGGTCGGGTCGAATGCCACCCTGGCCAGCACGACAAGCACCGCTCCAGCGGACAGCCAGCCGAGCACTGGATAGACGCGCAGGCGCGTCGCCAGCGCGGGAAGGATCGCGAAAGCGCCCGCGAGCATGGTGGTCCAGAGCGGAGTTAAGGCCATGTGCAGCATCAGCATGGCCGCGACCGCCGCTCCGACAAGCGGGAACGAGACGGCGGGGCCGCCCTGCAACGGCGGATCAGCGCGGCGCGCAAGCATCTCGCCGCCGGCCACCAGAACGGCCGCCAGCAAAAGCGCGGCGGCCGCATAGCCAAGGTCGCGACCCAGATTGCCAAAGGCGATCCACAGCGCGGCGAGTATGACCACCGGGACGAGCGTTGCCCAGCTGGACCAGGCCGCTGCCCGCGCCGGCTGCGAACCGACGCAGCGCCAGGCGCTCCAGAAGCCGTCGACGAGGAAGACGATCGCCAGCACGACGCCTGCTGGGAACAGCGTGGCCGGATGGGGTTGCTCCAGGAAACCGTCGAACGACACCAGGCCACCGGCAAACTCGAACGCGAAGGAGCCCGCGAGCGCCGCCTTGGCAAACACAATCACGGTCGCGATGCCGGCCGCATGGACCAACGCCAGGGCGCTGGTCCGGTAAAACGCGACCACGAGCAAAGCGAAAATCAGGACTGCGCCGTAAGCCGTTCCACCTGCCGCCTGCATCTCGGGCTGGGCGAGCAGAATCGCCGCCGTCAGCGCCACGAAGAAGGCCGGCATGATCGTCGGCCAGTCGCTGCCGGCGTCGCCGTCGCGCTGCCTCAACCACACAAGGGCCAGCGTGGCGAGTGCGACGAGGCAGATGAACATCACCACGATGAAGTCCGGGGTCGCAGCGTCGCCGAGGTATACGAGCGTCCACAGGCCGGTGCCGACGAAGCCCGCAGCGGCCGCGAACTTCCAGTCGCGCAGCCGAGCAACGATGGTGTTGGCGACCAGAACTATCGCCAGATAGCCGAACAGGGCCCACACATTGGGGGACTGAGACGAAACCAGCAACGGCGTAAGCATCGAGCCGAGAAGGCCGACTCCTGCGAGCGCCTGGCCGTGAACCAGAGCCGCCGCGATCGTCGCAACGCCGATGACGCCAAGCAGCAGGAAAGCCGGACCGGCGCCCAGGAAGCCGTACACGCCATGTGCTGCATAGACCGTGCCGAACAGCGTGAAGGCGCCCGCGGCGGTGAGGATGCCCGGTACATAGGCGCCGGCAGCGCCTTCGACCGGAACCTTGAAGCCTGTGCGGCGGATGAACTCGCCACCGCCCACCAGCGCCAGTCCTAGCAAGCTGGCCATGGCAAGCCGGATGCCCGGCCCGAAGATGCCCGCCTCGATCGAATAGCGAACGAGGAAGAGACCGCCGAGCGCCAGCGCAATGCCGCCGACCCAGACCGCCCAGCGGGTGCCGAGCGCGGTCTCCAGATCCGGCCTCTTCGGGGCGGCGGGCGCGACAGCCGGCGCAGGTCCGGTGGGCGACTCTTGCGGCAGCACCAGTTCAGCGGAGGATGCCGGCGCGGCCGTTGTCGACAGAGCCTGTTCCATCGCCTGTCCGTCACCGGCAACAGCCTCTCCGGAGGGCCCCTCGTCGACAGTCTCGCTAGCGGCGACAGGTGGCGGCGGGGCTACCACGGGCGGGCTTGCCAGAACGAAGCTTCGCAAGGCACCTATCTCGCGTTCGAGAAGTCCGATGCGGCCGTTCTGGCGCGCCAATGCGACGCCAAGCGCAACAATCGCGACGATGCCCAGGATTGCGATCATGTTCCCCTCGGCACCAGTTGCAGGCCTTCGCTGCGGCGCTCGCTCATGCCGCACTTTCCCCGCCTGCCGCAGCCGGCGACGCCTGCCAGCGACGCAGCGCGCCGAGGAATGCCGCTCGCGCCTCGGGCTCGCCAAAGCCGCGCGGTTCATAGACATGCCGCGAAAAGAAGAATCCGGTCAGCCGGAACGCATCCTCGATCGCTGCCGCGTCGGCACGCAGGCCCGTACCGCCGAGCAGGAAGGCCGGCAGAGCCAGCATCCTGTCGCGCCAGGGTTCGCCGGCACTGCGCGAAACGGCCCGGCCGGACTTCGGCGATACATAGGCCAGATCGACCGAGGCGCCTGTCGCCGCGCATTCGGAAAGGTCGAGGCCAAACCCGAGTTCGTCGAGCATCATGACCTCGAAGCGCACGACCAGTTCGCCGGCGGCCCGCGGATCGTCGAGATGGTCGATGACCAGTCCCAGCGTTTCATAGAGCCGCTCATGCGAGTCGCGCTCGGGCAGAAGCCGGAGATGACCGGCAAGCGTCTGCAGTCCGTAGATCGCCGAGGCGCTGTCGAACAGCCGCGCTGCATTGAGGTCGAGCGGCTCGACCTGGAACGCGCCGAGATGCTCGTCGAGCCGAGCGCGCCAGATGACGTCCACGCGGTTGCCCGCCTGGAGCACAGGCTGCTGCTTGCGCGACCGTCCGCCGCGCACCAGCCCCAGATGCCGGCCGTGGGCGCGCGTCATCACCTCGAGGATGGCGCTCGTCTCGCCATGCCTGCGGGTGCCGAGAATGATTCCCTCGTCGCGCCATTCCATTGGCGAAGCCTTTCACCGCTTCGACCACGAAATCAAGGATCGCGAGCCGAGACTTGGCAGGGACAGGATATCTGACTAAAGTCAGATAAATGGATCATTCGCATATAGACCAGGTACGCCGCTTTAACCGCGTGGTGACGGCGCGCACCGGCGCGCTCAGCGAAAGCTACCTCGGCAGGGGGCGTCCGCTCGGCCAGGCGCGTGTCCTTTTCGAGGTGGGTCCCGACGGCAGCGACATCGCCACCCTGCGCGAAAGCCTCGGGCTCGACTCCGGCTATGCGAGCCGACTGCTGAAGGCGCTTGAGGCCGAGGGTCTTGTAACTATCCGCCGCGACGGTGGCGACAAGCGGCGCCGGCTGGTGACGCTGACCGCCAAGGGCAGTTCAGAACGCGCCGCATATGACGCGCTGTCGGACCGACTTGCGCAGTCCATGCTCGACGTGCTCGCGCCCACGCAGCGGCGGCGTCTCGTTGACGCCATGGCAGAGGTGGAGGCGCTGCTGAATGCAGGCTCCGTCACCATCGCCGCCGAGCGTGAAGAAAGCAGCGACGCGCTAGCATGCATCGCGGCGTACTTCAGGGAGCTCGACCAGCGTTTCGAGAATGGCTTCGACCCCGGCAAGGGCGGCTATGCGGGAACACCTGCCGCGAAAAATCCGGCCGGCGCATTCCTGATCGCCAGGTTGCATGGACGAGCGATAGGGTGCGGCGCGCTGAAAGCGCTCGGCCCATCCACCGCCGAGATCAAGCGCATGTGGGTGGCGCCCGGGGCGCGCGGGCTCGGCGTCGCCCGACGCCTGCTTGCCGCACTGGAGGACGAAGCGCGGGGGCTCGGCATGGGCCGCGTGGTGCTCGACACCAACCGGTCGCTGGTCGAGGCGCAGACGATGTACCGCAAGGCCGGTTACCGCGAAATCGCGCGTTACAACGACAATTCCTACGCTGACTTCTGGTTCGAGAAGACCCTCGGATCGGCGGCCTAAACGGGCTGATGTGTTCCTGACACGGTCCATCGTATGCGCGGCGCCGACACAGGCACCGACCTGACAAAAGTTCCGGTTGACTGTCGGGATCGCCGGCCCATTTTCGTCCTTGCGGTAGGCGTGACGTATCCGGTCGCGGCGAGGAGCGAAAGGAAGAGCAAGTGGCCATCCCCAAGAACACGATCTGCGTTTGGTACGAAAAGGACGCCGAGGCGGCCGCACGGTTTTACGCCAGCGTCTTTCCAGACAGCGCCGTGACCGGAGTGCACCGCGCACCCGGCGATTTTCCATCCGGCAAGGAGGGCGGCGTGCTGACGGTCGCATTCACGGTCGCCGGCATCCCCTGCATCGGGATAAATGGCGGGCCGATGTTCAAGCAGACCGAGGCGTTCTCGTTCCAGATCTCCACCGACGACCAGCACGAGACCGACCGCTACTGGAACGCCATTGTCGGCAATGGCGGCCAGGAAAGCGCGTGCGGATGGTGCAAGGACAAATGGGGCGTGAACTGGCAGATCACGCCGCGCACCCTGATCGAAGCGATGCTGGCCGGCGGCGGCGAGGCGAAGCGCGCGTTCGAGGCGATGATGGAGATGGGCAAGATCGACGTGGCCGCGATCGACAGGGCGCGCCGCGGCTAGACGGAACCGGCAGCCGGTCCTAGCCGGGAAACTCGAGCCCCATTTCACGGTAGCGCTCGGGGTCGTCGCCCCAGTTCTCGCGCACCTTGACGAACAGAAAGAGATGAACCTCCTGTTCGAGGATCGCGCCGATCTCCTTGCGGGCCGCCTGGCCGATGGCGCGGATCGTTTCGCCCTTGTGTCCGAGCACGATCTTCTTCTGGCTGTCGCGCTCGACATAGATGACCTGCTCGATGCGCACCGAGCCGTTCTGCTTTTCCTCCCACTTCTCGGTCTCGACATGCGAGGAATAAGGCAGCTCCTGATGCAGCCGCAAATAGAGCTTTTCGCGCGTGATCTCGGCAGCGAGCTGGCGCATGGGCAGATCGGATATCTGGTCCTCGGGATAATACCAGGGACCTTCCGGCAGCGCATCGGCAAGATAGTCGAGCAGATCCTTGCAGCCCGAACCGGTCAGCGCCGAAACCATGAAGGTGCGCTGGAAGGCGACGCGTTCGTTGGCGGCCTGCGCCAATGCAAGCAGCGTCTCGGCCTTCACGCGGTCGACCTTGTTCAGGATCAGCACTTTCGGCTGCATCGCGGTTGCGACTTTGTCGAGCAGCTTGTCGGCGTCGCCCTTGATGCCGCGCTCGGCGTCGATCAGCACCAGCACGATGTCGGCGTCCTTGGCGCCACCCCAGGCAGTCGACACCATCGCCGTGTCAAGGCGGCGGCGCGGCTTGAAGATACCCGGCGTGTCGACAAAGACGATCTGCGCGCTGCCGTGCGTAACGATGCCGCGCACGATGGCGCGTGTCGTCTGCACCTTGTGGGTGACGATCGACACCTTGGCGCCCACGAGCTGGTTGAGCAGCGTGGACTTGCCGGCATTCGGAGCGCCTATCAGCGCGACGAATCCCGAGCTGGTCTTTGCGGATTCATCAGCCATCAGGCCGCTCCCCTCTCGGCGGTCCAAACGCCTTCGCGCACAAGAAACGCCGATGCCGCGGCCTCCTCGGCCGCGCGGCGCGAGCTGCCGGCGCCCTGCGCCGGCGCGAAGCCGGCGACCTGCACGGAGACCGTGAATACCGGCTGGTGGTCGGGGCCTTCACGTCCTTCGATGGCATAGGTTGGCCGCGCGTCGCTAGACTTGGCAATCCACTCCTGCAGCTCGCCCTTGGGGTTTGCAGGCTTTCCCACAACCATCAGCGCCAAAGGCTGCCAGTAGCGCAGAACGAATGCACGGGCAGCGTCAATGCCGCCGTCGAGATAGACCGCCGCAACCAGCGCTTCCACCGCGTCGGCGAGGTAGTTCCCGCCTGCCTTCTGGCCGCCGGACTTCAGCGCCGCATCGGCGCGCATATATCGATCGAGTTCCAGTTCGAGGCCAACCCTGGAACATGTGCGAGCATCCACCAGCGCGTTGAAGCGCGGGGCGATCTCGCCTTCGCGCGCGTCCGGAAACTGCTTGAGCAGCATATCCGCAACGACCAGGCCGAGCACCCGGTCGCCAAGGAATTCGAGGCGCTCGTTGTTGGAGACCGCCTTCACGGCGCTCGAATGCGTCAGCGCCGTCTCGAGCAGGCGCATATTGCTGAAGACATGACCGGTCCGGCTTGCGATCTCGCTTGCCAACGCTGCACCGGTGGGCCGCTTCAAGGGCATCCAGCCATCCTAGTGCACCCAGTTGAACAGCCTGGAGGGACGCATAAGCGACGGCCACTTCCAGATTTCCAGGGGGCTCGCTCCGCCGCCAATCGAGAAGAAGATCATGTTGGCGCGGCCAACGAGATTTTCCTCCGGCACGAAGCCGACGGTAAACCGGCTGTCGGTGGAATTGTCGCGGTTGTCGCCCATCATGAAATAATGGCCGGCCGGCACGTCGAACTCACGCGTTTCGTCGCCAAGTCCGTTGGGCGACAGGTCGAGCGTATCGTAGGAGACGCCATTCGGGAGCGTCTCGCGGTAAACGTCGACCGGGCGGTCCACCTCGGTGATATCGGGATTGTCGATCTCGCCGACCTTCACGCGCGGCACCGCCTGATCGTTGATGTAGAGAACCCCGCCGCGCATCTGTACGCGATCTCCCGGCAGGCCGATGACGCGCTTGATGTAGTCGAGCGAAGGGTTTGGCGGAAACTTGAACACGACCACGTCGCCGCGCTCGGGCGACGAGCCCCAGATCCGGCCGGAGAAGATGTTGGGCGAGAAGGGCAGCGAATAGCGGGAGTAGCCGTAAGCCCACTTGGTCACGAACAGGTAGTCGCCTTCCAGAAGGGTCGGACGCATCGACCCCGATGGAATCGAGAACGGCTGGAACAACAGCGTCCGGATGACCAGGGCGAGCAGCAGCGCCTGGACGATTACGCTGACGGTCTCGCCGAGGCCGCCTGATTTTTTTTCGCTCTTGTCTGCCACGCTCATGTCGTCCTCGATTGTGCGCGTTCGATATAAGGGGAGAAGCGGAATGGGGCAATCACAATGCAGGCACCGACGATTCCGCAGCGTCAGGCGTAAAGCACCGCCTCGATGATGACGAAAGCCTGCGCCATCGGAAATTCGTCGGTAATCGTCAGGTGTATGACCGCGCGGTGGCCTTCGGGCGTCAGTTTCGCGAGCTTTTCGGCCGCACCGCCCGTCAGATGCATGGTCGGCCTGCCGTTCGGCAGGTTGACCACGCCCATGTCGCGCCAGAAAACGCCCTCCGAGATACCGCTGCCCAACGCCTTGGCGCAGGCTTCCTTTGCCGCGAAGCGCTTGGCATAGGAAGCAGCGCGCTGCGCCCTGCCTTCGGCGCGGGCCCGCTCGATGTCGGTGAAAATACGAACGACGAAGCGTTCGCCGTGCCGTTCAAGCGACTTTTCAATGCGGCTGATATCGATCAGGTCGCTGCCGATGCCGAGGATCATGGCGCTGCCGCAGTAGCGTTGCCGCTGGCCTTCATCGCCAGCCGCGCCTGGCGGCGGGCATGAAAGGCGCTGACAGACCATCTGGTTGCGCCGTAGGCTGCGACCGCAAAAACCAGTCCAAGCGGCACCGCGCCGACAATCATCGGCTCAAGCAGCGGCTTCCAGAGCGCTGCGACCCCTATCTCTTCGATCAGGCTGCCGATGTTGGCGGACTGGATCGCGCCCGGCTCGCCGCGATGGAGTATCATGTGTCCCAGTTCGTAGGTTCCGCTCCACATGAAGGGAAGCGTCAGCGGGTTGCCTACCGCCGTGCCGATCGCCGCGGCAACCAGGTTGCCGGCCAAGAGCCAGGCAATCGCAAGCGCCACTACCAGGTGGATGCCGACTGGGAAGAATGCGGCAAAGACGCCCGCGGCAACGCCGGCTGCCACGGCATGCGGGGTGGCCCGCAGCCTGAGCACCCGCTTGGTGAAATAGCGGGCCGAGCGCAGGAAGGAGCGCCTGGGCCAGAGCGCGAGGCGCACCCTTTCCCAAAATTCAGCCGGTTTCCTGCGTTTGAACAACATTGGTCGTCTCTTATCGGCTTCCGGTCTCCGACCGCAACTGTCAGAGGTTGCGGCTGCCGGGTTTGACCGGCGGGATGCTTGCCAGTTCCGGGGGCAGCCTGTCGGCCGGATAGGCCGGCACCTCGTATTCCGCAAGCGCGACAAGCGGCACGCCGACATCGGTCCTGCCGGCGGAACGGTCGATGATGCAGGCGGCCGCAACGACCTCCGCACCGATGTCACGCAGGCAGACGATGGTCTCGCGGATCGAGAGCCCGGTGGTGACAATATCTTCGACAATCACCACCCTGGCTCCGCTCTCGATCTCAAAGCGGCGCAGCCTGAACTCGCCGCCTTCGCGCTCGACCCAGATCGCCGGCACGCCCAGGTGGCGCGAGGTTTCATACGCGGGGATCAGTCCGCCGATCGCCGGGCCGACAACATAGTCTATGCGGCCTGGAACCTTTGCGCGTATCCTTTCGGCCAGCGCACGGCAGAGACGCTCGGTCTTGTCGGCGTGCATGAAGACGCGGGCCTTTTGCAGGAATATGGGGCTGCGCAGTCCGGAGGACAGGATGAAGTGCCCTTCGAGAACCGCACCCGCCTCCCGAAAAACGCCGATGACTTCGCTGGTGTCCATGTCCGCTCCGCTCAACCGTTGACGCGCCGCGCGTCGCTGACGCTGCTGTTTTCCTTGAGCTGCGCGAGCAGCCGGTTCAAATGCTTGAGGTCCCAGACTTCGATGTCGATCAGCATCTCGGTGAAGTCCGGCGCCGTCCTGATCATCGACAATGTGTGGATGTTGGCGTCGTTGACGGCGATCACCTGGGCGATTTCAGCCAACGATCCGGGCGCATTGATGGCCGTGACCGAAATACGCGCGGGAAATCTCTCACGGCTCGCCTCATCGATGTCCCACCTGACGTCGATCCAGCGTTCCGGCTGGTCGTCAAAAGCCTGAAGCGACGGCGACTGGATCGGGTAGATGGTGATGCCGGATCCTGGCTGCAGAATACCGACGATACGGTCGCCGGGAACGGCCCCCTCCTCCGCGAACCGCACCGGCAGATCGCCGCTGACGCCACGAATGGGGACCGCACCGTCCTTCGCGTTCTGATCGGATTTGTCCTTGCTCTTGCGCGCGCGGGTCGGCAGCTGAAACAGCATGCCCGCGGCGTTGCGCATGTTGAACCAGCCCTCCTCGCGCTGTGCCTTCAACTGATGGGGATGCGTTACCCGCTCGTCCTTGAAGTCGGGAAACACTGCCCGCATCACGTCGCTCGAGGCCAGTTCGCCGCGCCCGACCGCGGCAAGGACGTCCTCGACGTCCTTGCGCGCCAGCCGGTGCAAAACCGGCTTCAGGCTGTCCTTGACGAAGGCCTTGCCCGACCGCTCGAAAGCGCGTTCGAGGATGCGGACGCCGAGCCCGGAAAACTGCTTGCGGATCGCATTCTTGGTGGCGCGGCGGATCGCGGCGCGCGCCTTGCCGGTCACCACCATCGATTCCCAAGCGGCGGGAGGGACCTGCGCCTTCGAGCGGATGATCTCCACCTCGTCGCCGTTCTTCAGTTCCGTCATCAGGGGCATGATGCGGCCGTTGACCTTGGCTCCGACGCAGCTGTCACCGACGTCGGTATGGACCGCATAGGCGAAATCGATCGGGATCGCGCCGCGCGGTAGGGCGATCAGCATGCCCTTGGGCGTGAAGCAGAACACCTGGTCCTGGAATAACTCCAGCCGCGTGTTTTCCAGGAAGTCCTCGGGATTGTCGCCTTCGGCCAGTTGCTCGATGGTGCGGCGCAGCCAGGCATAGGCGTTCGTCTCGCTGGTGATGGCCTGGCCTGGGCCGCTGGGCTTGCTCACATTGTCCTTGTAGAGCGCGTGGGCGGCAACGCCGTACTCGGCTACCCTGTTCATGTCCAACGTGCGTATCTGCAGTTCGATGCGCTGCCTGGACGGCCCGACAATCGTGGTGAGGATCGAGCGGTAGTCATTCTGCTTGGGCGTCGAGATGTAGTCTTTGAACATGCCCGGCACCATCGACCAGGTGGTGTGAATGGCTCCAAGAGCCCGATAGCAATCGTCGACGCTTTCAACCAGCACGCGAAAGCCGAAGATATCGGACAGCTGTTCGAAGGAAAGCGCCTTGGCCTCCATCTTGCGGAACACCGACCAAGGCTTCTTCTGCCTGCTCTTCACCTCCGCCTTGATGCCATGCTTCTCGAACATGGCGCCCAGAGACCGCTCGATCTCGCCTACGACGCCCTGGTTGCGCTCGAAGACGCCGGCAAGCCGTTCGGTCACCGTGCGGTAGGCTTCCGCGTTGATGTAGCGGAAGCCTAGTTCCTCCAGTTCCTCGCGCATGCCCTGCATGCCCATGCGCCCGGCGAGCGGGGCATAGATCTCCATTGTTTCCTCGGCGATACGCAGCCGCTTGTTTTCCGGCACGTGGTCGAGGGTCCGCATGTTGTGCAGGCGGTCGGCCAGCTTGACCAGCAGCACGCGCACGTCTTCGGCGATGGCAAGGAGCAGCTTGCGAAGGTTCTCGGCCTGCTCGGCCTTCTTCGACACAAGGTCGAGCTTCTTCAGCTTGGTCAGGCCCTCGACCAGCCTGCCGATGTCGGGCCCGAACAGTTCATCGATCTCCGCCCTGGTAGCGGTCGTGTCCTCGATCGTATCGTGCAGAAGCGCAACGGCGATCGTCGACTCGTCGAGGTGCATGTCGGTGAGGATCGCCGCAACTTCCAGCGGATGCGAGAAATAGGGATCGCCGGAAGCGCGCTTCTGGTGGCCATGCTTCTGCATGGCATAGACATACGCCCGGTTGAGCAGCGCCTCGTTCACGTCAGGCTTGTAGCGCTGGACGCGCTCGACAAGCTCGTATTGACGCATCATGGGCGGGGTTCCAGAGGCCAGAAATAGATCATGCGCCGCAATGGTTTGCAGCGCATGTCATAGATAGCCGTCAAACAGCCGTCACGAAAGTGGCGGCGGTTGTTCCACCTAGAAGTCGTCGCTTTTTTCCGGCGGCACGAGACCTTCGATGCCGGCGAGCAGTTCTTCCTCGGTCATCCGGTCGAAGGCGATGTTCTCTTCCGGCTCGTCAGCGTCGGCTGCGACCGGGGTCCCGGACTGGTCGGTCAGCTCCTGGCCGTCGCTTTCGGGCTCGTCCACCTCGACATGCTTCTGCAGCGAATGGATCAGGTCTTCCTTGAGGTCGTCGGGTGACAATGTCTCGTCGGCGATCTCGCGCAGCGCCACCACAGGGTTCTTGTCGTTGTCGCGCGCGATGGTGATCTGCGCGCCCTGGCTGATCTGGCGGGCGCGGTGACCGGCCAGAAGCACCAGTTCGAAGCGGTTGTTGACCTTGTCGATGCAGTCTTCAACGGTTACGCGGGCCATTGGAATGCCCCTTTCATGTCTTGGATGTATCGGAAAACAGGCGGCGTCCTTAACGCGAAAGGCCGCGGATTACAAGCATCTTGGCCCAGACCGACAAGAAGACCGCCGGCGTAGTCTGCACCACCCCGCCTGCCTGGGAGATCGAAAGGATCACATTTTCTTGTAAACCGGAGAATTCCTTGCAAATGCCCGTTTTGCGCCGATAGGGTTGCAACCAGGACATCCGGAATCGATTTTCCCGGACACAGGCACATATCAAGTACGATTTAGGTCTAGATATTTTCAGAAGGGTCCGGGCATGTTTGATCCCCGTGAAAAGATCGCATTGTTCATCGACGGCGCGAATCTCTACGCAACTTCCCGCGCACTTGGCTTCGATATCGACTATCGCAAGCTTCTATCGAGCTTCCAGAAGCGGGGATATCTCGTTCGCGCCTATTACTACACGGCGCTCGTGGAGGACCAAGAATACTCGTCCATCCGGCCGTTGATCGACTGGCTGGACTACAATGGCTACAAGGTGGTGACCAAGCCGGCCAAGGAGTTCACGGACTCGACGGGACGGCGCAAGATCAAGGGCAACATGGACATCGAGTTGACCGTCGATGCTCTGGAACTTGCCGAACATATCGACCACTACGTGATCTTTTCCGGCGATGGAGACTTCCGCACCCTGGTCGAAGCGCTACAAAGGCGCGGCCGCAAGGTGAGCGTCGTCTCGACGATGGCATCGCAGCCGCCGATGATCTCGGACGACCTGCGCCGCCAGGCCGACAGTTTCATCGATTTGATGTCGATGAAGGGTGAACTCGGCCGCGACCCGAACGAACGACCCGTACGCCGTCCGGACCCGGTCGACACCGACGACGACATCTGACCCGCGCGCATGGCCGCGACCCCTGCCGAGCCGTCGCGGGACTGTCCCCTCTGCCCGCGCCTCAAGGATTTCCGCGACGATTGGCGCACGCGCGAGCCGTCTTGGTTCAACGCGCCGGTGCCGAGCTTCCTGCCGCCGGAGGGAGCCGACAGCGTCCGGCTGCTGATCGTGGGGCTCGCGCCCGGTCTTCGCGGCGCCAACCGCACCGGGCGCCCGTTCACCGGCGACTACGCCGGCGACCTGCTCTATGCGACGCTCATCCGCTTCGGTCTGGCGCGCGGCACGTTTCTCGCGCGGCCCGACGATGGGCTGGAACTCGTCGGCACGGCAATTACAAACGCGGTTCGCTGCGTGCCGCCCGAGAACAAACCCACGCCGGCCGAGATAACCACCTGCCGCCAGTTCCTGCTGCCGACGCTGGCAAGTTTCCCGAAACTGCAGGCGGTGCTGGCGCTCGGCGCGATTGCGCAACAGTCGACCGTCAGGGCGTTCGGCGAGCGCATCGCCGCCATGCCGTTCAAGCACGGCGGCCGCTACGACGCTGGCGGGCTGTCGCTGTTCTCGAGCTACCACTGCTCGCGCTACAACACGAATACCGGCGTGCTGACGGAGGCGATGTTCGTCGGGGTGTTCGCGGAAATCTCCCGGTATTTGAGCCGTTGAGTTGAGCGAATTGCCTGCCAAAACAGAAGCTTATCGGTTCGGCGACGTCGAACTTTATTTTTACCCGGATATAATTGACACTGCAATAATACCCGGGTAGAAAGACGCCTCAATCGAGGTGATCTGTGACCCAAGCAACCTTTACTGCGTTTGTAGCCGATGCTCTGCTTTGCAGCGGCGCGGCAACCGACGTCGCGCTTGCCGCGAAGGCAAACGCCGCGAGCCCGGTGTTGATATTTGAGGATGCGACGGGCCGGCAGATAGATTTCGATCTCAGGGGCTCTGACGACGAGATCGTCGCTCGGCTTACGCCGGCCGCGCAACCAAGGCCGCGCGGGCGGCCAAAACTGGGCGTCGTCGCGCGCGAGGTGACCTTGCTGCCACGCCATTGGGATTGGCTAGGACAGCAGCCTGGCGGCGCCTCGGTTGCCTTACGAAAACTGGTCGATACCGCGCGCGCGGTCGGCGAGGGGCGCGCCGCCATCCGGCGCGCCCAAGAGGCGGCCGATCGCGTCATGGGCGCACTCCTGGGCAATCAGCCAAACTACGAAGAGGCTTCGAGAGCCCTCTACGCGGGTGACCGGAGCAAGTTCCTCGCGTTGACCGATCCGTGGCCTGCCGATCTTCGCGACTATGTGCGCCGGCAAGCAGCGCCAGCCTTTTCATGATCCGCGGTTATTGAGGAGCGATTGCCATGTCGCAACGAATGGAAGAGCTGCGCCGCGACGGCGTCTGCCTCGCGCAAACCGTCGAGGGTTTCTACCTTCCGGTGCTTGATGTGACGCATCCGCGCTTCGCACTTGCCGACAACGAAGCAAGCTACGAATCCTTGCGCCGGGACCTTCTGGAGACCGAGCGCCGCAACCGTCGCCTGCCGCGCTTCATCACGCGGCTCATGCTGAAAATGGCGGCAAGACGATCGCGGCTGGTGAAAGCCATGTTCGCGTCAGGCAACGACGTTCTGGACAGCCTCAACACCTATGTGATGAAGCTCGGTCCCGACAACCTTCTGCCGCCCTATCAGACCGCGATGGACGAGCGATTCGTGGCGGCGCCGCACGCGGCATTCATCCGGCTTCGCACCCAACAAGTCGCGACGCTTCTCGCGCGTCACCTGGCGAAGGAACTCGCTGCGTCCGGTCCGCGTCCGCTGCATCTGATCAACATCGCCGGTGGACCTGCTGTCGATTCATTGAATACATTGATAATTCTGGCCCGCGACCATCCCCGATTGCTCGATATACCGATTGTAATCCACGTGCTTGATCTAGACCCGAACGGCCCGGTCTTCGGAGCCAACGCGCTGGCCGCCGCGCAGGCGGACGGCAGCAGGCTCGGCGGCCTCGATGCCACATTCAGATACGTCCCATATGACTGGAACGACACGGCGCCGTTGCGGCTGCTGCTAGACGAGTTGCGTTCGCTTCACGCCGTGATCGCATGTTCCTCTGAGGGGGGCCTGTTCGAATATGGAAGCGACGAAGCCATCGTGGCCAACCTGGAGGTGCTCGGCGCTTGTGGGGTTTGCTGCATTGCCGGATCGGTGACGCGTTCAGCGCAAGCCAGGCGAAATCTGACCGGCGCCGATCGTTTCAAGGTCATTGCGCGCGGTCTGGAAAACTTCGAACGGCTGTCGAGCCGGGCCGACTTCGCGATAGCCGAGACACGGCCCGGCATTTTCAGCGATCAGGTCTTGTTGCTGCCAGTTCAGGTGGCGCCGACGCGCTAGCCCCGCTCCTTGAGCAGGCGTCCCTTTTCGCGCGCCCAGTCGCGCTGCTTTTCGCTCTCGCGCTTGTCGTGCAGTTTCTTGCCCTTGGCGACGGCGAGAAGCAGCTTTGCCCGGCCCTGATCGTTGAAGTAGATCTTGAGCGGCACCATCGTCATGCCCTCTCGATCGACCGCCTGGCCGAGCTTTGCCATCTCGCGCTTGTTCAGGAGCAGCTTGCGCCGCCGCCGCGGCTCGTGGTTGAAGCGGTTGGCCTGCAGATATTCCGGCAGGTAGGAATTGATAAGCCAGATCTCGCCGCCTTCCAGCGAAGCATAGGACTCCTGGATGTTCGCCTGCCCCTGCCGCAGCGACTTCACTTCGGTTCCCGTCAGCACGAGGCCTGCCTCGACCGTGTCAAGCACCTCATAGGAAAACCGCGCCTTGCGGTTTTCCGCGACGGTTTTGTTGTTGGGATCGGCTTTCTTGACCTGGCTCATGCGGGCTTAGGTGGACGCGCCACCCTAGTTTATCAACCCGGCGAACTTCATGGCCTGATCGATCTTGGCGGCCGTGCTCTCCTCTACGGTGGTCAAGGGTGAGCGGACGATGTTCTCGACCTTGCCCAGGCGAGACAATGCATATTTCGCCCCGGCAAGACCCGGCTCGATGAAGATGGCCTTGTGCAACGGCATCAGCCGGTCCTGCAGGTCGAGCGCCTTGTCCTTGTCGTTGTCGAGCGTGGCAGCCTGAAACTCCGCGCACAGCCTCGGAGCGACGTTCGATGTGACCGACACGCAGCCGACACCGCCATGCGCGTTGAAGCCGAGCGCGCTGGCGTCCTCGCCCGAGAGCTGGATGAAAGCCTTGCCGCAGGTCATGCGCTGCTCGGACACGCGCTCGACCTTGCCTGTCGCATCCTTGACGCCTGCAATGTTCTTGAAGTCGTGCGCAAGCCTGCCCATCGTTTCGGGCGTCATGTCGATCACCGAGCGGGGCGGGATATTGTAGATGATGATCGGCAGCGTTGTGGCCTGTGCGACGGCCGCATAGTGCGCGTAGAGGCCGCGCTGCGTGGGCTTGTTGTAATATGGGGTGACGACCAGCACCGCGTCCGCGCCGGCCTCCTCGGCGAACTTCACGAGCCCGACGGCCTCTTGCGTATTGTTCGACCCGGCGCCCGCAACCACAGGCACCCTGCCCTTGGCCGCATCGATGCACACCTTCACCACCTGGCGATGTTCATCATGGGAAAGCGTCGGCGATTCACCGGTGGTGCCGACCGGCACCAGCCCGGTCGTTCCCTCCGATATCTGCCATTCGACGAACGCGCGAAAGGCTTTCTCGTCGAAGCGCCCGTTCTTGTCGAACGGCGTCACGAGCGCGGTGAGCGAGCCTCTCAGCATGATCGAATACTCCAGGCGATTGTCAGCTTTTCCTCAAGTCCCGCGCGGCTTCTAGCCGAAAGCGGGGACGCGCACCATAGGGTTGGTCCGGAGGCGCCGCAAGGTTTGCAGGGTTCTGGCCGGCCGGCGATAACGCTTCGTTTACCAACGCTTCATCTCCAACCGCTAGTCTCGGCCTACCCGTTTTGATCCACATCGTGTAAGGACGCGGCATGATCCGTTCCTGGCGCCTGGCGCGCAAGAACCGTTTCGCCCTTGTGGCGGCACCGCTCCTTCTGGCGGCGGCCGCGGCGAATGCGCAGAGCCCGGCGACGCAGGCAACTGTTTCCGTGCACATGGACGCAGGGAACGACCGCGTTCCCGATCGCAGCCTTGCCCACATCGTGCGCTTGAAGGCCGGGCTTGAAGCACTGTCACGCGGAGACGTGCCCAACGCCCGAGCCACCCGCGACAGCTTTGCGGTAACCAGCCTGGAATACCGCATCCTCATGTGGGCAATCACCATTCGGGGCGGCCGCGATGTGCCCGGTTCCGAGATCGCGGCTGCAACCAGAATGTTCAGGAACTGGCCGGGCGCGATCAGCCTGCGCCGCAACGCCGAGCGCGCGATCGTGCGCGAAAAGCCGGATCCTGAGACCGCCGTTGCGGCGTTCGCGGGCGCGGCGCCCGAAACGCTGGAGGGCATCATCCTTGTTGCGCGCTCGCATCTTGCGCTCGGACAGGTGGACGCTGCACGCGCGCTCATTTCGCCCCTGTGGCGGACCGACAATCTTGAGGTGGCCGACGAAACGCGCATCCGCGCGGAATTCGGCGGGATCATGCCGGCATCCGATCACCTCGCGCGCATGGAACGCATGCTCTATGCCGAGCGGATCGAAGCGGCGGCTCGCGTGGCGGATGACGCCCAGGCCGTGCCCCTGGCCAAGGCCTGGACCGCGGTCATCCGCGACAACAGGAATGCAGCCGCCCTGCTGAAGGCCGTACCACCGGAAATGCGCTCCGCAGGATACTACTTCGCCGAGGCCAAGTACCTGCGCAAGAAGAAGAAATTCGCCGAGGCAGCCGAAGCCATGCTGAAGGCCCCGACGCTGCGGGCCGCGCTCATGGACCCGGACGCGTGGTGGCTCGAACGCCGGGTGCTTTCGCGCGAACTGGTCGACGCCGGCGACATCAGGATGGCGTATCGAATCGCGGCGGCGCACGCCGCCGAAAGTCCCGAAAACGCGGCCGATGCCGAATTTCACGCCGGATGGTACGCATTTCGCGGTCTAAACGATCCCAAGGAAGCGGCCGGCCATTTTGCCCGAATCGCGGCCATGGCCGAGGGACCCATATCGCTTGCGCGTGCGTATTACTGGCTCGGCCGAACCGCCGAGGCGGGCGCGCCAGGCGATGCGGAGCTCTATTACCGCAAGGCGGCAATACACGGCACGACGTTCTACGGCCAACTGGCCGCCGAACGCTTGGGCAGCAGGCAGTTGAACGTCGACTACCCGCAGCCGTCACCCACCGCTCGCGCCATGTTCGAGCGGCGCGAGGTCGTGCACGCAATCCGGCGCCTGCAGCAGTGCGGACAATACCGGCTCGCCGACACGCTTTATCGCGGCCTTGCGAACGACATCATAAACCCGCGCGAACTCGCGCTGCTCGTCGACATGGCCGAGAGACGCGGCGATCACACGCTGGCGCTCAAGGTCGGCAAGATCGCGACAGCGCGCGGCCTGGACGCCGGAGCGCTTTCACACCCCGTCGGCGTGATTCCAGATAACGCCGATATCTCCGCATCCGGCAAGGCGCTCGCCTACGCCATCGCCCGCCAGGAGAGCGAGTTCAATGTCTCGGCTGTCTCGCATGCCGGCGCACAGGGCTTGCTTCAGCTCCTGCCCAGCACCGCGAAATCCGTCGCCAAGAAGGCTGGCCTCGTTTACTCCGCCGAACGGCTCACGACAGACCCCGGCTACAATGCGACGCTGGGCGCCGCATTCCTCGGCGAACAACTCGGGCGATTCGACGGTTCCTACGTGCTCACCTTCGCCGGGTACAATGCCGGCCCAGGCCGCGCGCGCGACTGGATCCGCCGCTATGGCGACCCGCGCGGACTGGCCATCGACGACGTCGTCGACTGGATCGAGCGAATCCCCTACGCCGAGACCCGAGCATACGTGCAGCGGGTCATGGAGAACTACCAGGTTTACAAGATGCGGTTGTCCGGAAGCTTCGACATCGAGGGCGATCTGGTGAAGGGCCGGCGGCTGGCGTCCCGGTAGCGCCGGCCTGTCTGCCCCGGAGCGCCCCGGGCATGCGACGCGCTTGACGCCCGCCTTGCCGCCCAAATCCCGTTGCTGCATCGGTCGCGAGACCCGTATCAATTTGCGCGGGATTGATGCAAGAAATCAGCGCGATAGAGTGGCATTGCGCGCCAGACCGGCGGGCGGCGTATTCGGACCCCTGGCATGACTACCGGCAGCGATTTCTCGGAACTGTTCTTTTCAGCCACGGATGGGCTGACGCTGCACGCCCGAGTCTATGGCGAAGGGCATCGGGACTGCATGCCGGTTGTCTGCCTGCCCGGTCTTTCACGCAATGCGCGCGATTTCCACGAACTGGCGGTCAGCCTCTCGCGCCGTGCCGAACATCCACGCAAGGTAGTCGCCTTCGACTACCGGGGCCGCGGGCTCTCCGCCTACGACCGAAACTGGCGCAACTACAATGTCGGCATCGAAACCCGCGATGTGATTGCCGGGATGATCGCGTCGGGCGTGGAGAAGGCGCATTTCATTGGCACATCGCGGGGCGGGCTGATCATCCACAGCCTGGGCTCGCTGCGCCCCACAGCCATCAAATCGATCGTGCTCAACGACATCGGGCCAGTCTTGCAGGGCGAGGGAATGGCGCAGATCCGGTCCTATCTCGATCGGGCGCCCAAACCGCGCGACATGGCCGAAGCGATAGCCATACAGCGCGCCACGCATGGCGCGGCGTTTTCCGCGCTTTCGGACGAGGACTGGAAGCGATTCGCCGCCGCGCTCTATCGCGAGAACAAGGGCAAGCTTGTTGCCGACTTCGACCCCGCGCTGCTGAAGGTCGTTCGCGGCATCGACCTCGACAAACCGCTGCCGGTGATATGGCAGCTTTTCGAAGCGCTGAGACGCTTTCCGTTGCTCGCCGTGCGCGGCGCGAATTCGAAGCTGCTGTCAGCGGCCACCCTGGCCGAGATGGCGCATCGCCATCCGGACTGCCAGACCGTTACCGTGGAGGGCCAAGGCCATCCGCCGCTGCTGGACACAGGCGAACTGCCTGGAATCATCGCGGAGTTCTTCGATCGGACCGAAGGCCACCGCTGAGCGGACCATAGCCCTGTCGTTTCGACGGCCTCGCGGCGCAAAACAGCACCCACCAAACGAAAGTGCAGCCAATCGGTGCATCAAGCCGCCCGGCGAGCGCGTGGCTCGCCTGCTCGCAGGCTTGTTCCGGCAAGTTTGGAAGCGTCGCGGACACCCGCTAAAAACGAAATGACCCGCGCCGGGAAGGCGCGGGTCACTCTGACTAGACAGTCAGCAGGCTGAAATCAGCCGCCGAAGTTCGCCTGGAGGCGCAACGTGCCACCCCAGTTGTCGCTGAAGTCGGTGTCGAAGTTATCCTGGTAGGTGATTTCCGGGATGACACGCAGGTTCGGAACCAGCTCATAGTCAACGTTAGCCGCAACCGAGAAGTCCTCGGCCTCGTCATAACCAATTTCGAAGTTGAAAGTGGTCTTCTCGTTGAACTTGTAAGCGCCGCCGAACCAGACAGCCCAGTCACCGCCCCAAGGAGCGTAGAAGTTGTAGCCCGCGCCGTCGTCGCTGCTATCCCATGCCGCCATCAAGAAGAGGGACAGTGCGTCCATCGCATTGACGTCGATACGGCCCTTGATCGCGAACTCATCCCAAACGGAGTCGTAACCGACCACGCCCGACACGCCGCCCCAGCCACCGGTGTAGCCAACGCCGCCGACCACATGCGGGACGTAGGAGTCGATCGTGTAGACGTCAGCCGTGACGAAGGGAGCGAGCCCAACCGTTCCCGAGCCTTCTTCGAGAGCGACAGCCGCGGAGAATCCGTTGCCACCGTTCCAGGTGTAGGCGATCTGGTGGGTATCGAACGGACCGTAGCCGATCAGACCGTCGTTGATGACGCCTGACGAGTAGCCAGTGAACGTCGAGAACAGCGAGTCGGTCTTGCCGACGCGGAAGCCGCCGAGTTCGATGTAGGCATGGTTGATCGTAATGCCAGTGTCGGTGCCGGTCCAACCATAACCATTGAAGATGTTATAGCTGTAGCCGAAAACGGTGATACCGGAGTTGTTCGAGTTCCAGTCGAAGTTGATCTGAGCATAGGCGCGCAGGGTGCCAAGCTCGGTCTCCGAACGGGCGTCGACACGCAGCGCGAAGCGTGCGCGCTTCCTGTAGGTGTCGTTCGTATCAACGTCGTTGTTGTTGTTATTGACAGCGTCAAAGAGATCTTGCTTGTCGATCACGTCCTGGAAACCGCGTGCGCCGACGCCGATGTCGTAACGAACGTAACCGGAAACCTTCAAGCAGGTCTCGGTGCCGGGGATGTAGTAGAAGCCGACGCCGTACGTGTCGCAGACGCGAACGTATTCCATCGGTTCCGGCTCAGCGATAACCACCGCATCGGCGGCGCGCGCACCGGAGACTGCGGCGAGGGCCGCAGCGGAGCCGAGAAGCAGGCTCTTGATGTTCATTTTCTGACCTCCAGTCAAAAGTTAAAAAACGGGTCTGGGTATTTTTGCTGAAGGACAGCGTTCCCTGCCCCATCCCCAATTCCGAAAAAACACGCGCACCGCGCTGCTTCTTCGAGACCGACATTACCCATGACGCGCCGCCGTTCAACCACGATGTGGCCCCGCCTGCCCCCGTGCGGCCGCTATCGCCCGGCGATGTTGCACAAATGACACGATTTGGGGTGGCTCCGAAAGCATGTGTTAACCATGGACGCCCGCCGAAGCCTGCTGGACAGGCCGGAACCCACGAGATGGGCGGGAGAATCGCCGTGACACGATTCGACCGACGCGCGCATGATTCCCCGCCGTTCGCGGCGCATTCCCGGTTTTGTGCCGCAAGGCAGGCATTGCTGTTGATTGTGGCTGGGCTTTTCTTTATCCACCGCGGCGACGGAGAGGTGGCCGAGGGGTCGAAGGCGCGCCCCTGCTAAGGGCGTAGAGGTGACAGCTTCTCGAGGGTTCGAATCCCTTCCTCTCCGCCATCTGCACCAGAACAGCCAAGTTCCAGCACTTT
>JAPLOZ010000006.1 GCA_026400435.1 Hyphomicrobiales bacterium
GGCGCTGGCCGCCGGAAAGCAGCACGCCGTTTTCGCCGACTGACGTCTCATAGCCTTCCGGCAACGCCTTGATGAACGCATGCGCGTTTGCCGCCTTCGCGGCCGCGATCACCTCTTCGTCCGTCGCGCTCAATCGCCCCATACGGATATTGTGCATGACGGAACCGTCGAACAGGAACGTATCCTGGCTGACATAGGCGATCTTTTCGCGCAGCGAATGCAGCGTTGCGTGTTTGATGTCTTCGCCGTCGAACAGCACACGGCCCTTGTCTGGATCGTAGAGGCGCATGATCAGGTTGAGAACAGTCGATTTGCCTCCGCCCGACGCACCGACCAGCGCCGTCATCTTACCGGGCGGGAACACGATGTCGAGTTCGTTCAGCACGACTTCGCCGTCGCGGTACGAGAACGACACGTTTTCAAACCTGATTTCGCCGGCCCCGCTCGCCAGGGGCTTTGCGTCAGGCGTTTCCCCGATCGTGAGCGGCCGGTCCGCGATCTCGTACATCAGCCGCACGCCGACCATTCCCGATTCCAGCGATACGCGCGAGCGCGCCAGCCGCTTGGCAGGTTCGTAGGCCAGCAGCAATGCCGTGATAAAGGCCATCACGGAGCCGGGGGTATGTCCGCCCTGTACGATCAGATAGCCGCTGATCAGCACGACGCCGGCGATTGCAAGGCCAGCAAGCGTCTCCATGATCGGGCCGGTCAGGGCCTCGAGCGTCGCGATGCTGTTGGCCCGCCGCTCGACATCCTCGACCGCCTGGTACATGCGGCCTCGCATCGCGCCTTCCAGGTTGAACGACTTGACGATACGCACGCCGAAAACCGTCTCCTGCATGACGCGCATGATTGCGGACACCGAGAGCAGTTCCTTCTCCATGATGCTGCGGGTCCGCTTCAGCAATTTGTTCACGGAAACGATGGCCACCGGCCCCAATATGAAGGCGACGAGAGAAAGCATGGGCTGCTGGATAGCCATCACTAGGACCAGTCCGATAAGCGAGAACAGGTCGCGGATGAACGACGTGACGAGCGTATCGACCACCCCGCGCGCGGCCTGGGCGCTCTGCGTCATGCGCATGATGAGGTCGGCCGACGAATAGGAGTGGTAGAATTCGATGCCATGTTCGAGCACGCGGTCGTAGATCTTGCGCTGCCTGTCGGCGATGATGGCATTTCCAGCCCGACTGAGAAAATATGTCTGAATGAAGGTCGCCAGGCCTTTGACGATAAAGATGGCCGCCACGGCGCCGGCGATGAGATAGATCCGGTCGAGGTTCTTCTCACCTGAAAATTCGTTGGCGATGTATTTCATAACCCAGGCGCTTGCACCCGTGGTCGCGGCAACGATGATCATCGACAGGATAGCTATCCCATATGTCAGCGCGTGCTTGCGGAACGATTCTCGCAACAGGCGCGCTATCAGGCGCTGGTTCGCGGAGGATCGGAAGAACTTGAGCAATCGACGGTTCCCGGGCAGATAGTTCAGAAGCAGCCGGGCTATATAGGATCGACCCGTTCAAGTCACGGCGGAAACGTCCATCCACGCGGCAGCCTTGCGGGCTGCATCAATTGCGATATTACGGGTCCGGTGTAGTCTTTCCGGCCAGATTTGCGGCAAACCTGGCGGGAGCGTCGCTTGCGGGTCGTTTGGTCGCATCCGCGCAGCAGAACCGGGAGTTGTCATGTCGGCAGCCCAGCCCCGCGTCCTCCTGGACGTCACCGACCTAATGTGGTTGATCGCCGCCGACCGTCACCCAACGGGAATTCCAAGGGTCGTGGCCGAGTGCCTTGCTCCGCTTATGGAGAATGTTCCCGTTCTTGTGCCGGTTTTCTTCAGCAGGGTCAGCCGGGCGTTTTGCCGGGTTGACGGAAGACGTCTGGCGGCTCGCGATATCGACTACGTGCGGAAATGCAACCCGGCCTCGAAGGATCACCTGCGCAGGCTCCGCGCCTATCTGGGCGTGTTGCGCACCGGACGCGTGGTGCCGCAAGCCGACGATGTCCTCCTGATCCTGGGCGGCGGCTGGGGCTACGGGCGTCGTCATGGCTATCTGTTCGGCGCCAACCGGCCGCCCTGCCGGGTGGTCTGGTTCTGCCACGACCTGATACCTGTTCTCTATCCGCAATTCACAAAGCCGGACGCGAATTTCCCGCAGGCATTCGCAGCCTGGCTGGATGCCGCGTTGGAGCACGGACATGAATTCATCTGCGCATCGCGCTTCGTCGAAGCCGACTTGCGCCGCTACGCCGCGGAACGCCGCGTCGACGTGCGCGTCTCGGTCGTGCCGCTGGCGCATGAGTTCAAGGCCGTCGACGGCCCGCTTCGCGAAAGCGTTCGCCGGCTCGCGAGCCGCAGCACCGTGCTGTGCGTAAGCTCGATTGCCACTCGCAAGAACCAGGTCGCGCTCCTTGAGGCATGGGCGCGGCTTCACGATGAATTCGGCGACCGCCTGCCGACCCTCGCTCTTGCCGGCGACCTCATCGACACGGCGCCTGTGGACGATTTCCTGCGGCGAACGAACAATGTCGGCGGCGCGGCCACTCTCCTTGGCCCTGTCTCCGATGCCGAACTTACCTGGCTCTATCGAAACTGCAGCTTTACGGTTTTCCCAAGCCTCAACGAGGGCTGGGGAATTCCGGTCGGCGAAAGCCTGTGGATGGGCAAGCCCTGCGTCAGCTCGAACCTGGCCTCCATGCCGGAGGCAGGGGGGGCCTACGCCAGCTATTTTGACCCGCGCAACGAGGCAGAGATGCTCACGGTGCTGCGCCAGGGAATCCGCGGCGAGTTCAGCGGACTGCCGCCGCCGCGCGACCGGCTCCGCAGCTGGCGGCAGGTCGCTGAAGACATCGCCAAGGCGCTTTTGCACCCGTCTCAGTTGCAGCACCACTTTCACGAGGGTTAGACGCCGCACGCGATTGCTCCGCCGCGGAATTTCGCCTAATCTTGACCAAACGATAAAAACAGGACGGGATCAACCCGAAACCTGAAACAACCAGAGGTGGTCGAACTATGCCAAAGAATCTCTTCCCCGCCGGCTTCCCGCTTGTTTCGCGCAGGCAACTTCTCAAGGTTTCCGCCGCCGCGGCCTCATTCGCTGCCGTCGGCACCCCGTCGCGCCTTTTTGCGCAGGAAAAACTCAAGGTTGCGGCTATCTATACAGTCCCGTTCGAGCAGCAATGGGTGAGCCGACTTCACAAGGCCGCCAACGCTGCCAAGGACCGTGGCGACATCGAGTACACGGCCACCGAGAACGTCTCCAACACCGATTATGAACGCGTCATGCGCGAATATGCAGAGGCCGGCAACAAGCTGATCGTCGGTGAGGCGTTCGGCGTCGAGGAAGCGGCCCGCGGCGTTGCCGCCGACTATCCGGACACCGCGTTCCTCATGGGCTCGTCCTTCAAGCCGGATGACAAGAATCCGAACTTCTCGGTCTTCGACAACTACATCCAGGATGCGTCCTACCTGACCGGCATTATTGCCGGCGCGATGACGAAGTCCAAGAACATCGGCATGGTTGGCGGCTTCCCGATCCCCGAAGTCAATCGCCTGATGCACGCCTTTATGGCCGGCGTGAAGGAGACAGCGCCCGACGCGAAGTTCCAGGTTGCCTTCATCGGCTCATGGTTCGACCCGCCCAAGGCCAAGGAGACCGCCTTCGCCCAGATCGATGGCGGGGCCGATGTCATGTACGCCGAGCGTTTCGGCGTCTCCGACGCCGCCAAGGAAAAGGGCGTTTTGTCCATCGGCAACGTCATCGACACCCAGGCGGATTATCCCGACACGGTTGTAGCTTCGGCGCTCTGGCATTTCGAGCCGACGCTCGACAAGGCCATTGCGGAGGTCAAGGCTGGCACCTTCAAGGCCGCCGACTACGGTATCTATTCCTTCATGAAGGAAGGCGGCTGCTCGCTCGCTCCGCTCGGCACGTTCGACGCCAAGGTTCCGGCCGAGGTGAAGGCGCTGGTTGCCGAGAAGGAAAAGGCGATCAAGGACGGCTCGCTGGTTACCGTCGTCAACGACGAAGAGCCGAAGTCGAGCTGAGTGCCTGACCCTCCCTTTTGCGGGGAGGGTGGTCGGCCACAGGCCGGCCGGGTAGGGTCGCCGTCATAGTGCGCGTTCCCGCCCGGTCGGACACCGCCAACTGAAAGGATATCCAGCCCTGCCGCAGTCCCCCCGCCCGGCGGATGCGCCGCCTCCCGTTCCGCAAGGGACAGGGGCAAGCGCACCCGTCCTCCGCCTCTCCGGCGTTACCAAGCGTTTTGGTCCGCTGGTCGCCAACGACGCGATTTCCTTTGAACTTGCGCGCGGTGAGGT
This sequence comes from Hyphomicrobiales bacterium, assembly GCA_026400435.1. Classification (GTDB taxonomy): domain Bacteria; phylum Pseudomonadota; class Alphaproteobacteria; order Rhizobiales; family Rhizobiaceae; genus Mesorhizobium_K. The sequence goes on from JAPLOZ010000006.1 coordinate 4,325, forward strand.
GATTGCGCTGCTCGGCGAGAACGGTGCTGGCAAGACCACGCTGATGAACATCCTCTTTGGCCACTATGTTGCCGACGAGGGTGCGGTCGAGGCATTCGGCAAGCGGCTTCCGCCGGGCGATCCGCGTGCTGCGCTCGACACGGGCATAGGCATGGTCCACCAGCACTTCACGCTGGCCGACAACATGACGGTGCTGGAGAACATCGCGCTCGGCACGCAGGGAATGTGGAGCTGGAAGCTCGACCGCGTCGGTGCGCGCGAGCGCATCGAGAAGATGTCCTTCGAATTCGGCCTCGCCGTCGATCCAGAAGCTTCCGTCGGCTCGCTGTCGGTGGGCGAGCGTCAGCGCGTTGAGATTCTGAAAGCGCTCTATCGCGACGCCAGAATACTGATCCTCGACGAACCGACCGCGGTGCTGACGCCGGCCGAGACAGAGGCTTTGTTCGCCACGCTCAAGCTGCTCGTCGCGCAGGGGCTCTCGATCATCTTCATCTCACACAAGCTCAACGAAGTCATGGCGGTCAGCAACCGCGTTCTCGTGCTTCGCTCGGGCCGGCTCGCCGGCGAGCGCGTGACCGCGGATACCAACCGGGGCGAGCTCGCGGCGCTGATGGTCGGACAGGAGGTCGAGCCGGCGCCCGTCCCGCCATCCGAACCCGGGCCATTGCAGCTTGTCCTGAACGCCATTTCCACCCAGAAACGGGGTTCGGGCGTCTCGCTCGACCGTATCTCGCTGTCGCTGCTCGGCGGCGAGATCACCGGTTTGGCGGGCGTATCGGGAAACGGTCAGGCGGCGCTTGCCGCGCTGATTGCCGGCGTCGAGGTGCCCACATCGGGCGAGATCATCGTGCGAGGCACAACTGCGCGGGACTGGTCGCCCCGCGCAGCGCTGGCCGCCGGCATCGCTCGCATTCCGGAAGACCGCCACGCCGTCGGCACGATTGGCGATATGAGCGTCACCGAGAACGTCATCGCCGAGCGCTACCGCACCCCACGCTTCAGCAGCCGGGGCTTCCTCGACTGGAAGGCTTCGCGCGCGTTCGCCGAGGAGATCATCGCGGACTACGACGTCAAATGCCCGTCGCCCGAAGCGCGCATCCGCCTGCTGTCGGGCGGCAACATGCAGAAGCTGATACTCGGCAGGGCGCTTGATCCGCAACCATCGGTCATACTCGCCAACCAGCCGACGCGCGGCCTCGATGTCGGAGCTGTCGGTTACGTCCATCGCAAGCTGCTGGAAGCGCGTGGCCGCGGTGCGGCGATCCTGCTGATCTCCGAGGATCTCGAGGAGATCCTTGCGCTCTCTGACCGTATCATCGTCATATCCAAGGGTCAGCTCTCGCCACCCTCCGCGCGCGGTCAGCGCAGCGTCGCGCAGCTCGGCCAGCTGATGGCGGGCCACGGAATGGAGACGGCGTGAATGCGCCTTGAGCCCAAGCCGGCCCCAGCCCTCGTCGTGGCGCTGCTCTATCCCATCGCCGCGATCGTCCTGACGCTGGCATTCACGTCGCTCCTGGTGCTCGCCGCCGGCGCCTCGCCCTTTTCGGTTTTCTATCTCGTCTGGCGCGGCGCCGCCGGCTCGCAGTTCGCGTTGCTCGAAACGCTGACGCGGGCGACGCCGCTCATCTTCACCGGCCTTGCCGTCGCCGTCGCCTTCCGCGCAAAACTCTGGAACATCGGCGCCGAAGCGCAGCTCTACATCGGCGGCGTCGTCACCGTGGTGCTCGGCACGGGGCTCTTGCCGTTGCCGTCCTTCCTGCTCATCCCGATCATCATGATCGCCGCGATGGCGGCCGGCGCGCTGCTCCTGCTTGGCCCCGCCGTTCTCAAGACCCGCTTCGGCGTCGACGAGGTCGTCACCACGCTGCTTCTCAACTTCATTGTCCTTTTGTTCGTCTCGATGCTGCTCGAAGGGCCGCTCAAGGACCCGATGGGACTTGGCTGGCCGCAGTCGTCCAAGGTCATCGCCGAGGCGCAGCTTGCGCGCATTATCCACGGCAAGCGTCTCCACTATGGATTCGCGATGGCCATCGTCTCGGCTTTCATAGTCTGGATAGTCATGAAGAAGACGGTGCTCGGCTACGAGATGCGCGCCGTCGGGCACAATCCGCAGGCGGCCGCTTACGCCGGCATCCCGGTCAACCGGGTCCTCATGAAGACGGCGCTTCTGTCGGGCGGGCTCGCCGCCCTCGCCGGCTTCTGCGAGGTCTCCGGGCTCAAAGGCAACCTTACTCTCGACCTCTCGCCGGGCTACGGCTATTCCGGCATCGTCGTCGCGATGCTCGCCATGCTCAATCCGATAGGGGTGGTCGCCTCTGCGATCTTCGTCGCCGGCATCTTCGTCGGCGCCGATGCCATGAGCCGCTCTGCCGGCGTACCGAGTTACATCGCCGACGTCATGGTGGCCACGGCCTTGCTGACCATGGTCGTCGCGATCCTCTTCACGCGCTTCAGGCTGAGGTGGAAGTGATGGAAGCTTTAGACATCCTTCTCACAGCGTCGTTCTGGGTCGCCGCGATCCGCATCGCCTCGCCGCTTATCTTCGCCACGATGGGCGAGCTGATCTGCGAACGGGCGGGCGTTTTGAACCTCGGCATCGAAGGCATCATGACCGCTGGCGCCTTTGCCGGCTGGTTCACCGTCTATGCCGGTGGCGACCTGTGGACGGGCGTGCTGGTTGCGGCGCTTGCCGGCGCGATGTTCGGCCTGCTCCACGCCACGCTCACGGTGCCGCTCGGCCTGTCGCAACATGTCGTCGGCATCGGCGTCACGCTGCTCGCCACCAGCCTGACCTATTTCACCTACCGTCTGCTGCTGCCTGAGGTCACCTCGCCGCCCAAGATCGAACCCTTCCAGCCTCTGGCCATTCCGGGCCTGTCCAGCATTCCCGTCGTTGGCGAGGCGCTGTTTACACAGACGCCGCTCACCTATCTGGCCTTCCTTGCGGTCGCCCTGACCGCCTGGGTGCTCTACCGCACGCCGCTCGGTCTCGCCATCCGCGCCGCCGGCGAGAACCCGTCCGCCGTCGAGGCGCAGGGCATCAGCGTCACCACCATCCGCATGGGCGCGGTGATGGCCGGCAGCGCGCTGATGGCGGTCGGCGGAGCCTTCCTCACCATGTCGGCTTTCAACTCGTTCTTCTTCGAGATGATCAACGGGCGCGGCTGGATCTGCATCGCGCTGGTCGTCTTCGGCTCATGGCGCCCCGGCAAGGCGCTCATCGGCGCCATCCTGTTTGCCGCCTTCGACGCCTACCAGGTTCGCCTGCAGCAGATCACTGGCGGCGTCGTGCCCTACCAGATATTCCTGATGATGCCCTACGCGCTGTCGATCTTGGCGCTGATCCTGGTTGCACGCCGCGCCACCTATCCCAAGGCTCTGATGATCCCCTACCAGAAAGGCGAGAGATGAGTTTTGACCTTCTCATCAAGGGCGGCATCCTGCCTGACGGCACGACCTCCGACATCGGCATCCGGGGCGAAGTCATCGCCGCCGTCGAACCGTCCATATCGGCGGAGGCCGGCCGGGTTGTCGATGCCTCCGGCAGCCTTGTTGCGCCGCCCTTCGTCGACCCGCATTTCCACATGGACGCGACGCTGTCTTACGGCATCCCGCGCATCAACGCTTCCGGCACGCTGCTTGAAGGCATTGCGCTCTGGGGCGAACTGAAGCCGCTCCTGACGCACGAGGCAGTCAAGGCGAGGGCACTCGCCTACTGCGACTGGGCCGTATCGATGGGCCTGCTCGCCATACGCACGCATGTCGACACCTGCGACGACCGCCTGCTGGCCGTCGAGGCGCTGCTGGAGGTCAAGCGGGAGGTCGCCCCATACATCGACCTCCAGCTCGTAGCCTTCCCGCAGGACGGCTTCTACCGCTCACCCACGGCCCGGCACAACACCATCCGCGCGCTCGACCTCGGCGTCGATGTGGTCGGCGGCATTCCGCATTTCGAGCGCACCATGGCCGACGGAACGCGCTCGGTCACCGAACTCTGCGCCATCGCGGCCGATCGCGGGCTGATGGTCGATGTCCACTGCGACGAGACCGACGATCCGATGTCGCGGCATATCGAGCAGCTTGCCTTTGAAACGCAACGCCTCGGGCTGCAGGGCAGGGTGGCAGGCTCACACCTGACCTCCATGCACTCGATGGACAACTACTACGTCTCGAAGCTGTTGCCGCTGATCGCCGAGGCGGGCGTCTCGGCCATCCCCAATCCGCTGATCAACATCGTCATCCAGGGTCGCCACGACACCTATCCCAAGCGGCGCGGCATGACGCGCGTGCCCGAGATGATCAAGGCGGGCATACGCGTCGGCTTCGGCCAGGATTGCGTGCTCGATCCCTGGTACCCGCTTGGGACGGCCGACATGCTCGACGTTGCTTTCATGGGCCTGCACGTCGCCCAGATGACAAGCCCCGCCGACATGGCGCGCTGCTTCGACATGGTCACTTCGGTCAATGCGGCGATCATGGGCCTCGACCATCTTGGCCTTGGGGTAGGCAAGCGGGCCAGCATGGTGGTGCTCGATGCCGGAGACCCGGTCGAGGCGCTGCGTCTGCGCGCCGAGCGGCTGTGCGTCATCTCGAGAGGCAAGGTCGTTGCCGAACGTCCGCGTCGCGACACCCAGCTATCGTTGCCGGGAAGACCCTCGCGTGTGAACCGCCGCCACAAATCGGCTGGTTGAACGTAGGCTACTCGACCGAAAGCTCGACGTCGGTCGGCACCTGGCTTGCCGGCAGCGCCTCGTCGAAATTCACCGGCGCCTGCTGGAAGGCGCGCCGGTACTGTACGTTGCCGATCATCACGCCACCCTCCTCGGGTATAAGCATCGTGCGCTGAGTGCCGTCATTGCAGTTCATCACAGCCTGGGCATCGCCGCCCGGCCAATGCACCATCCGGCAGCTCAACTCGCGGAACCAGTTCTTGCCGGAGTCCTCGAAGGAAAGCAGGAACGAACCCTTGCCGGTGCGCGCCACGAGATCGCCGTTCGGCGCGCTCCATGCCCATTGCAGCGGCTCAGGCAATTCGTCGCTGTAGATCCACGACTGCATCACAAGCGGCGGCTGGTAGCCCTGCGACAGGGCCACGCGGTACCATGTCATGGCCGAGGCATACTCTGCCGGAACGCTGGTTCTCAAAGCTTCGGCCGCCTCTGGAACAGAGATCAGCGGCGACTTGTCGGCGAAAGCGAAACGAAATTGCGTGCTGTGTGGCGCCGATGGGTCGATCCGATAGTCGAATCCCCACGCGCGCCCGACCAGCGCGGACGCGAGCACAAGCCCCACAAGAACCGACAGACGCCTCATCGCGAGGAACATAGCACCGAGTAGGCGCACGGTGAACCGCAACCCGTCGAAAAACACAGTCATTGACTGAAATCGGCGATGCCTGGCGCGAGGCTCTATCGCCGCGGCGGTCGTGGCCCAGAGCGTTTGATGTTTTGTCCTCGCCAGACCGGCGCATCGCGTCTAACACCGCCTGCGTCATATGTTGCGGTCGCCGATGTCCTTCTTTGCCAATCCCCGAAACCAGATACTCCTCGGCGTTCTCCTGATGCTGGGCGGCGACTTCATGTTTTCGCTGAACGACGCGATGGGCAAGTGGCTTGTCGTCACGCTCCCCGTCGGGCAGGTCATTGTCGTCCGCTCGATAGGCGCTGTCGCGGTGCTGGGCCCGTTGATTGCCCGCCAGGGCGCCGGGGTCCTTTTCAATGCCGACCGTCCATGGCTGCAGGTCGCCCGCGCAACGCTGACCGCTGTCGAGACCGCCCTCTTTTATGTCTCGGTATTTTATCTGCCGCTGGCCGACGTGTTCAGCTTCTACATGGCCGGACCCATATATGTGGCTGCACTGTCGCATATGCTTCTGGGCGAAAGGGTGGGATGGCGGCGATGGGCAGCCATCCTGGTTGGCTTCCTGGGCGTTCTCATCATGCTGGAACCCTCCGCGGGGTTCTCGCTGGCTTCGATGTACGCAGTCGCCGGCAGCGTCCTGTTTGCCGTAACCATCATTCTTGGCCGTATGCTGCGCGGAACCAGCGACACTTCGCTGGTCACCTGGCAGACCGTCTGTTCGCTGGTCGTAGGCGCCGTCATGATGCTCGTCTTCGGCGGATGGCGGGCCCCGACGTCAGTCGAGTGGACGGGAATGCTTCTTCTAGGTATCGTAGCCTGCATCGCCCACCTGATGATTGTGCGCGCGCTGAAGCTGGCGCCGGCGGCGCTGCTGGCGCCGCTTCACTACACCCTGCTTTTGTGGGCGGTGGTGTTCGGCTGGCTGTTCTTCGGCGACGTACCCGGCGTCCGAATTCTTGTCGGCGCGGCAATCGTGGTTCTGGCCGGCCTGTTCATCTTCCACCGCCAGAAGGTCGTCGCGACGGTCCCGCCGGAGGACGTGCCCAAGGGTATCAATTGAGGTACGCTGCCCTGCCGTGACGCGTTGGCTTGACGCAGCGGATCCTTTGGAGGAAATTGCTGCTCGAATCTTGGGGAATTTCGATGAAGAAGCTCTATGAAAAGCCGACGCTTCTGAAGCGGGCCGTGCTTTCTGCCGTCACGGCTGCCATCCAGAATTCGCTCCAGAAGCTCCCGTAAGTTTCCAGTAGCCCGGCCATGTGCGGATTGGCCGGTGTTTGGCGAAGACGCGCCCCGATCGGTGCATCCGACCGTTCGGATGTTGTGCGTATGGCCGACGCGATACGACATCGCGGCCCCGACGACCAGGGTAGCTGGAACGACAACCGACTTGCAGTCGCACACCGCCGCCTTTCGATCATCGATCCCACGCCGGCCGGCCACCAGCCAATGCTCACCGCGTCGCGGGATGCGGTGCTCGTCTACAATGGCGAGATCTACAATTACGAATCCCTTCGGGAGCTGCTGCGCGCGGAGGGGCTGACCTGCCGTTCGGATTGCGACACCGAAGTGGTCCTGCTCGCGTTGCACCATTGGGGGCCGCGCAAGGCGGTGGCGCTGTTCGACGGCATGTTCGCCTTCGCCTACTACGACGTGCGCGAGGGCACGCTATGGCTGGCGCGCGACCGGCTCGGCATCAAGCCGATGTCAGTTGCCGATCTTGGTGATCGCATATTGTTTGCCTCCGAGGACAAGGCTCTCCTCGCCGCCGACGGGGTTTCGCGTGACGTCGACACGCGCGAGATCACGTTGCGGCTCGCGTGGCAGTCACGCGATTCGGCCAGCAGCTTGTTTGGCAAGATCGACCGGCTGTTGCCCGGCGCCCTGTGGAAGATCGACGGGGCGGGCGTCGAAAAGACCTGCTTCTGGCATGTCCTTGATGTCCTCGATCCGTCGCGGGTGGTCTCGGACCGGGCATCCTCGGCCGACCACATGGGTAGCCTCGAGCGCATCCTTTCGGACAGCATCGGCATGCACTGCCGCGCCGACGCATCGATCGCGACAGCCTGCAGCAGAGGCGTCGATTCGGGCTTGATCACCACGCTGTCCACGCGGTTCCGGCAGGACTTCCATGCCTATGTCCTGGATCCGATGCCCGGCCCCAGCGAGGCGGACGGCGCCGCGCTGACGGCCGCCCGGGCCGGTGTGCCGCTGCGCCGCGTCCCGCTCGACAGAGACAGGTTCATCGACTTGTGGCCGAAGATGGTGTGGCACCTGGAGAGCGACGGCTGGCATGCCAGCGCGATGGGATTGCTGGCACTGGCCGAGCAGTGCCGGACGGACGGCGTCAAGGTTCTCTTGACGGGCGAGGGCGCCGACGAAATGTTCGGAGGTTACCCATGGCAGATCCGCCGCAACCGCCAGTGGCGCAGCCTGACGCCTTTGCGGCGTCTGCTCATCGGCAGGAATTCCTTCGAACGCAAGGTTCTCAAGGCGCGCCGTTCGCCACTGGCGAAGACCTTCGCAAACACACCCCTCCTTGATAGGTATAATCTGCTTCGCTCCCTGTCTCCCGAACTGAATTTCCTGGAGATCAAGCTGTTCGACTTGCTGGAACCGGTGAAGTCCCTGGCGGACAGGGCCTATCTCGCGGGGTGCCTGTTCGACATGTATTCGCACCTGCAGGATTTGTTGCACAGGCATGACCGGCTCAGCATGGCGGCGTCCGTCGAATTGCGCGTACCCTTCCTGGAGAACAGGCTGATCGACTTCGCGATTCATTTGCCGCGCCGCTTCAAATATCGCTGGGGCACGACCAAATGGCTGCTGAAGAAGGTCGCCGATCGGCATCTGCCGAGACAGAATGTCTATGCACCGAAGTCAGGCTTCGATGTCTCTCAGCAGCTCTCCGCCGGAGCTGAAAAACTGCTGCGCGGAGGCCTTTTGGCGGACGCAATGCGATGGCCGTCGTCGTCCATCGCGGACATGGAGAAACTTGCCGGGGAGCACGAGAGTTCCCGCATGCGGCTTGTTGGGATGGAGCTGTTTCTCAGGCTCTATTGCGGCGGCGAATCGCAGGAGCAGCTCTCAGAACGGCTTCGTGCGGTCGTTGCGCGGCCCGCCGGCGCCTAGCCCTTGCGGACCGCCTCGACATGCCGGCCGAAGTCGGCGCTCTGCATCAGCTTGCGGCAGCGCGAGAAGCGCCCATCGGCATAGGCCCTGAAGTCCTCCGCGGAATTCTTGTTGCCAAGCTGGATAAGCCCCCACAGCGTCCACAACAGATCGCACATCGCCTTGTAGATCACGATGCGTCCGCGTTCGGCCGGTCGCGGTTCGCCGCCGAAATAGGCGCGCATCATCTCCTCTTCCTGGCGTTCCCCGAACTTGCCTTCGACCGCGAGGTCGCCGAGGTCCCACATCGGGTCGTTCATGCCGGAATACTCCCAATCGACGATCCACATGCGGTCGCCGGTATCGAGGAAGTTCTCGCACAACGGATCGCAATGGCAGGCAACCAGCTTCGCGGGATGGCGCGACAGCGCCGTCCTGATGTCCTCGGCTTCGCGAAGCACGTCGTGATAGCCCTTGGGCAGTTCGACATCCTTGGTCGACAACACTTTCAGATAGTCGTCGATCATTGCGAAGAGGTAGAAGCGGAACGGGAAGACCGCGCCTGACATATGCAGCTTCCTGAACGCCTCGCCTGCCCTCGCCGGAGCGCCTTCGTTCAGCTTGAAGGCGGCGGGCGACATCGTCTGGGCGCCGTCGACGAAGCGGGTCACCATCACGCCCTTCTCGTCAAAATAGAGCACTTCCGGGCTGACGCCCGAATTCGCCGCTTCGCGCGCCGCCACCGCCTCGTTGGCGCGGTTGATGTAGTCCTCGGTGCCCTTGCCAGGCACGCGGATGCAGTATTCGCCAACCTGAAAGACGATGTTTGTCAGGCCGCCCAGCCTGAAGACCGTCCCGGAAAAATCCTTGAGGAACGGAACATCGGCCATAGCCTGCCGCGCCAGGGCCAGTTCGTCACTCATGATTCCCCTTTCACCACCATATCCTCCCTTGACCGTTCCATAGTTTCAATCCCTTGGCTATGATCGAAGTGACACAGCGGAGTGGGCAAAATCCTATGGCAGACGGCAGGCACGATGGAGCGCTGGGCGCGGTGTATCAGGCAAAGGGCGCCGACGAGGTCGCTGCCCTCTATGATCGCTGGTCGGAAACCTACGACCACGAAATGGCGGTTGCAGGATACCGTCACCCGTCGATCTGCCTCGCGCTGCTCGCCCGCCACCTGCAGCGCGGAGCTACGCCCCTCCTGGACGCCGGCGCCGGCACCGGCCTCATCGGCGAGTGGCTCGCCATCATGGGCTACCCGCACGTCGAGGCGCTCGACATTTCCGAAGGCATGCTTGCCAAGGCGGCCGCGAAGGGCGCCTACAAGGCCTTCCACCGCCTGGCGCTTGGCGGCCCGCTCCCCTTCGCCGACGGCCATTTCGCCGGCATCGTCTCGGCCGGCGTCTTCACATCGGGCCATGTCGGCGTCGAGGGGTTGGACGAACTGATCCGCATTTGCCGGCCAGGCGGGGTCACCGTGCTGACAGTCAAGAATACGCTTTGGGACGGGGGCTTTTCTGCCCGCATCGCCGACCTCGAAGCGGGCGGGCTGGTCGTACGTGCCGAGGAAACAGCGCCCTACGTCTCGATGCCCGGCGAAACCGGCACGGTGCCAAGCCGCGGACTGGTGCTGAAAAGGCTTGCCTGAGAGATGGCGGGCAGACACCCAAGGTAGGCGAGGCGGCGTTGGTCGCTATCCCTTCACCCGCTCGGCCTTGGCATCGTACATCGGTTCAATGTGGATTTTCGCCGGCGTCCGATCCATCGCCACCACCAGTTCGTAGCCGCCCGATACGAGATAGTCGTCGCTCACACCGTCGGCGTTGCGTACATAGCCGTAGCCGATGTTTTTCCCGATCGTGTAGCCGTAGCCGCCCGATGTGAGATAGCCGACCGGCTCGCCGTTGCGCAAAATCGTCTCGCGGCCGAGCAGGACGATCGCGGGATCGTCGACCGTAAACCCGACAAAGCGCTTCTTCGGCGCTGCGCCTGCGGCCGTTTCGAGCGCACGCCGTCCAAGGAAGTCCGTGTTCTTGCGCAGTTTGACGGCCCAGCCAAGCCCCGCTTCCAACGGTGTGTCGTTGGGCGTGATGTCCGAGCCCCAGGCCCGGTAGCCCTTTTCCAGCCGTAGCGATTCCAGCGCGCGATAGCCGACCGGCCGGATGTCGTGCGGCGCTCCCGCCGCCATCAGTGCGTCGAACACCTCGCCGGTGGCGGCGATCGGCGCATGCAGTTCCCAGCCGAGTTCGCCCACATAGGTGACCCGCAGCGCCCGCACGGTGTGACCTGCGATGGCGATCTCGCGGACATGGCCGAATGGGAAAGCCGCGTTCAAGACATCCGCATCGGTCACCGCCGCCAGCACGTCGCGCGCTTTCGGTCCCATCAGCGACAGCGTGCCGAAATCCTCGGTGACATCGACAAGCTTCGCGTCGAGTTCTCCGCCGATGTGATCTCCCATCCAGGCAAGGTCGTGGGTGCGGAAGCCCGTTCCGGTGACAATGTAGAATTTGTCGTCCGCCAGCCGCGCAACCGTCAGATCCGCTTCGATGCCGCCGCGGCTGTTCAGCAGCTGCGTGTATGTCAGCCGGCCGGCCGGTTTCGCCACATCGTTGGCGCAGATCCAATCGAGCGCCCGTTGCGCATCTTTTCCGGTCATCTCGTATTTGGCGAACGACGACTGGTCGAAGATGCCAACCTTTTCGCGCACGTGCCGGTGTTCGTCGCCGACCGTCTCGAACCAGTTCTGGCGGCCCATGGAATAGACATCCCTTGGCTCGACGCCTTCAGGCGCGAACCAGTTTGGCCGTTCCCAGCCGAGCTTCGAGCCGAACACGGCGCGATGCCGCTTCAGCCTTTCATAGAGCGGCGACACGATGCGCGGTCGCCCGCTGTCATATTCCTCGTGCGGGAAACCGATCGTGTAGTGCTTGCCGTACGCCTCGAGTGTCCGGTCTGCGACCCAATTCCGGTCGCGGTGCAGGCTGGAGAAGCGCCTGATGTCGACAACCCACAGGTCGAGCGGCGCTTCGCCGTCAACCGCCCACTGCGCCAGCACCCAGCCCGCGCCGCCGCCAGAGGCGATCCCGAAGGCATTGAAGCCGGCGCCGACGAACATGTTCTTGCATTCTGGTGCGGAGCCCAGGATGAAATTGCCGTCCGGCGTGAAACTCTCCGGCCCGTTGATCATCTGCTTGACCCCGGCGGTCTCCAGCGCCGGGATGCGCGCGATGGCCTGGCTCATATGCTGCTCGAAATGGTCGTAGTCGTCGTCGAACAGGCGGAACTCCCAGTCGTCGGGCACGTCTCCCGTGGTCCACGGCTGCGGGTTCGGCTCATAGCCGCCCATCACCAGTCCGCCGACCTCTTCCTTGAAATAGGTGCGCCGGTCCGGGTCCCGCAGCGTCGGCGCGTCGGTCGCCAGCCCGTCGAGCTTTTCGGTGATGATGTACTGGTGCTTGACGGGCTGCAGCGGCACGTCAATGCCAGCCATGGCGCCCACCTGCCGCGCCCATTGGCCCGCGCAGTTCACCACCTTGTCGCAGGCGATGTCGCCCAGTGTCGTCTTGACGGTCGTGATGCGCCCGTCCGTCATGTCGAAGCCTGTCACCCGCACGCCCTCGACGATCCTCGCGCCGTGCATGCGGGCGCCCTTGGCCAGCGACTGGGTGATGTCGGAGGGGCTCGCCTGACCGTCGGTCGGCAGCCATGAGGCACCGACGAGGTCCGATACGTCCATCAGCGGCCACATCTTCTTGACCTCATCAGGCGATATGAGGTGCATCTCCATGCCGAAGCTTTTGGCCGTCGTCGCCAGCCGGCGGTACTCTGTCCAGCGATCCCTGTTGGTTGCAAGTCGCAGGCAGCCGGTCATCTTCCACCCGGTAGCCAGTCCGGTCTCGGCCTCCAGTCCCTTGTAGAGTTCGACCGAATATTTCAGCACCCGCGTGATCGATGCCGACGACCGTAGTTGGCCGACCAGCCCGGCGGCGTGCCAGGTCGAACCCGACGTCAGCCTGCCCTGCTCTAGCAAAATGACATCTGCCTTGTGGTCGCGCGCCAGATGATAGGCGGTCGAGCATCCGATGATGCCGCCGCCGATGACGACTATCTGCGCGTGGGTGGGCAAGTTCATGCTTCAGGGATTCCCATATTTCATCCGGTAGGCCTCGAGCGCAGCGTCGAGCCTCGCGAGGTTCTCGTCCGTATAGGCGGCATAGTCGGCGCCCGGCGCAGAAAGATGCAGCTCCGAGACCATGCTCCACATCGCTTCGCGCAGCAGCGAGGCGCATTGCATGGCGGCGTGGGAGCGGACAATCCCGCGGTCGGGCGCATGTCCGAAATATTCGGCCAGCAGTTCTTCCGATTCCTCGGCTGGCATGCCGGCGTTCGACGCCGCGCCCGCAAGGTCGAACATCGCCGTGTTAAAGCCGGCGTATTCGAAGTCGATCAGCCAAAGTTTGGCGCCGTCATCGAGGAAATTGGCAGGCAGGAGGTCGTTGTGCCCGAAAACGATCGGCAGCGGCTGCTGTACCGCTTCGAGCGCGTCGTTCAGCGCCAGGAACTCCGGCAGCCGCTTCTCCATCCGGCTGTTGCCGGCCTCGAGCGTGCGCGCATAGTCGCGGTTGACGTGGAACACCCAGAACATGAAGCCGGCGCCGGAGACGTGCCTGGGCATGGTTGTGTGGAAATCGCGCACCAGCCTGGCGATCCGCAGCCGATTTGCGCGCACGTCCTGCGGGCCATACGTCGTCGCGCCGAGAAATTCCGACACCATGACGCCGGGCTCCGCGAACTCGACCTGCGGCGCGAAGCCGGCCGCCGCGGCCGCGCGAGCGACCATCACTTCGCGCTGGCGCAGCACGTGGTGGAACGGAAAGTCCTTGCCGAAGCGCACGACATGCTTTCCGCCGGCGTCGGCGACGAGGAAGCTCTCATTGCTGAGCCCCCCTGTCAGAGGCTCGATCGAGATTGCGCCGTTCCACAGCGGCAACGCGCGGATCCGGAATTCGACCCTCGTCATGGGCCCGAGTCCGGAAGGGAAGCGCGCTGGCCGGTAGAATTGCCCAAGACGGGTCCAGGATGGCTGTGCCGATCGCCGACTTGGGACCGGATCTGGTTGATGGAAGAGCGGACAATGTCGAATGCCGAAGCCGACATTGTCAACGCGATACTGTGGCGTTTTGTCGACTTTGTGACCGACTTCCAAGCCGACATCGCGAATGCGCGGCAAACTTCAAAGCGATTCGGGCGCTCGGTTCGTGCCGTGGCGTTACCTGTCGCAGTCGAAATTTCGCGGCGTTCCGCCCACAAATGCGCTATCAATGGCGAGAGAGGCCGCGTTTCCAGAAGTTGGACCACCGGCCCGGATCGCGAGGCGCGCAAACGCGAATGCATTATTCCAGGCGGCACGCCGACATCCTGAAGCTCATTCAGGAGGAGGGTACAATCACCATCGCGCGTCTCGCCGAGAAACTCGGCGTTTCGCTGGAGACGGTGCGGCGCGACGTCAAGCCGCTCGCCCGCGATGGCTCGGTGCTCAAGATGCACGGCGCGATCGGTCTGCCTTCGGTGGTCGGCGAGGCCCCATTCGAGCGGCGCATGCGCGAGCAGGCAAATGCCAAGCGGACCATCGCCAGGCTGGTGGCCGCCACCATCCGCGACGGCGAATCCATTATGCTCGACACCGGCACGACGACCAGTTTCCTGGCGCGGGAGCTTCTTAACCACCGCCGCCTGACGGTTGTGACGAATTCGTCCGACATCGCGCGCACGCTCGCCACCGTCAATGGCAACAAGGTCTATATGGCCGGCGGCGAACTGCGCAGCGATTCGGGCGCCGCCTTTGGCGTCTCCGCCATCGAATTTGTCAGCCGTTTCAGTGTCGACCACGCGGTGATAACGGCGGGCGCCGTCGACGCTCAGCACGGCATCATGGACTATGTGCTTGAAGAGGCTGAATTCGCGCGGGTCGTACTCACCAAGGGCAAGCGCGCCGTCGTCGTTACCGACCACACCAAATTCGGCCGGCAGGGTCTCGTACAGGTTTGCGGCTTCGACGCCCTCGGTGAACTGGTCACCGACCAGCCGCCGCCGCGCGAGATCGCGACTGCCGTCGAGGACGCCGGTGCCAAGCTTATTGTCGCGATACAACCATAGCAGCGGCGCCGTTCCGGTTTCCATCGGCTTGGCGCGCTGCTATCTCAGGCCATGGCCTTCACCATCAGGCAGTTACAATATTTCGTGGCCGTCGCCGAGCAGGGCACCGTGTCGCGCGCCGCTCAGAACCTGTCGATCTCCCAGTCATCCGTGACCGAGGCGATCAAGGAACTGGAAAGCGATCTTGGCGTCGCCCTGTTCGAACGTCATCCGCGCGGGCTCAACATAACGCACAAGGGACATCAGTTCCTGCGTCATGCCACAAAGATACTGGCCGATGTGTCGGACGCCAGGCGCACCTTCTCCGGCGATCGCGAGGCAACTACCGGTCGCCTGCAACTCGGCGTCACCTCGCTCGTTGCCGGCTACGTGCTGTCCGACCTGCTCGCCCGCTACCGCCGCGCCCACCCGGCCGTGCAGATTTCGGCCATCGAGGACAATGGCGACTATCTCGAACATCTGCTGGTTGGCGGCAAGCTCGACATAGCGGTGATGGTTACGTCCAACCTGCGTGACCGCATGGCGCTGCAGTCCGAGATTCTTGAGATTTCCGCATACCGGCTTTGGCTGCCTCTAGGGCATCGGCTGGCGACGGCCGAAATCATCAACCTCGCCGACGTCGCCGACGAACCTCTGATCATGCTGACCGTCGACGAGATCGAGGAAAACACCGGCAAGTTGCTCGCGGCACTCGGCACCCGGCCGCCGCATGTCGCCTTCCGCACCCGCTCGGTTGAGGCGGTCCGCAGCCTCGTCGCCACCGGTGCGGGTGTGGCTCTCTTGCCCGACCTGGTCTATCGCCCCTGGTCGCTGGAAGGCGACCGCATCGAATCCCGCGACATTTCAGGCGCGCTTCCTGTCGTTCAGGTCGGCATGGTTTGGCGGCGCGGTTCGAGCCTGCCGCAGGCGGCGCGCGATTTCATAGGCCTCGCCCAGGCGCAGCGGACAGTCAGGCAACGCGTGTGAGAAGGATGATATCGGAATTTCCGATATCATCCTTCTGATAAATGAATTTGCGAAAGCGCTACTTTCGCGTCACTTTTGGATCAGGGTTCGAGCCGTCGCTTGAGAACGGCCCCTGCCAAATGGGAGACGTCACCATGAAAACATTCCTCAAATCCTATACCGCGATTGCGCTCGCCGTCAGCTTCTCGGGCCAGGCGGTCGCCCAGGTCAAGGAAATCGGCGCCGGCGAAGGACAGGTCAACATCATCGCCTGGGCTGGCTATATCGAGCGCGGCGAGACCGACAAGGCCTACGACTGGGTTTCTGACTTCGAGAAGTCGACCGGATGCAAGGTCAACGTGAAGACCGCGGCGACGTCGGACGAAATGGTCGCACTGATGAACGAAGGCGGCTTCGACCTCGTCACCGCATCGGGCGATGCCTCGCTGCGCCTCGTCGCCGGCAAACGCGTGCAGCCGATCAACACCGACCTGGTCCCCAGCTGGAAGACGGTCGATGAGCGGCTGCAGAGTGCTCCGTGGTACACCGTCGATGGCGTCCACTACGGCGTCCCCTACCAGTGGGGACCGAACGTTTTGATGTACAACACGGAAGTCTTCAAGGAAGCGCCCAAGAGCTGGAACGTTGTGTTCGAGGAGATGAACCTCCCCGATGGCAAGAGCAACAAGGGCCGCGTCCAAGCCTATGATGGGCCGATCCACGTCGCCGACGCCGCCAACTATCTGATGGCGCACAAGCCTGAACTCGGCATCAAGGATCCCTACCAGCTCAACGAGGATCAATACAAGGCGGCGCTCGACCTGCTGCGCCAGCAGCGTACGCTGGTCGGTCGCTACTGGCATGACGCCATGATCCAGATCGACGACTTCAAGAACGAGGGCGTCGTCGCCTCGGGCTCATGGCCGTTCCAGGTCAATCTGCTTGCCTTCGAAAAACAGCCGATCGCCTCGACCATTCCGGAAGAGGGCGCCACCGGCTGGGCTGACACGACGATGATGCACGCCGACGCCGCCAATCCGAACTGCGCATATATGTGGCTTGAGCATTCGCTGTCGCCCAAGGTGCAGGGCGATCTCGCCGCATGGTTCGGCTCGGTTCCGGTTGTCCCCGCCGCCTGCAAGGGCAACGAACTGTTGACCGACGAAGGCTGCAAGACCAACGGCTTCGACAATTTCGACAAGGTGAAGTTCTGGACGACGCCGACCACCAAGTGCGCCACCCAGAACGACCAGTGCGTGCCGTACTACCGCTGGGTTTCCGACTACATCGGCGTCATCGGCGGGCGCTGAGCGTTCTTGCCTTCTCCCCCGGGGGAGGTTCGACGCAAAGCATCGGGGTGGGGGTCGTCTGGTTGGTTGCCACCACCCGCGCCTGCGGCGCAACCTCCCCACGTGGGGAGGTTGGGCGCCGTGTATGTCACAGGACCGAGCGCATTCATGACCCCAGCCGTCTCATTCAAGCAGGTCTCGCGGCATTTCGGCTCGGTCAAGGCCGTCGATGCTGTCGATCTCGATATCGCGGAAGGCGAGTTCTTCGCCATGCTCGGACCTTCCGGTTCCGGCAAGACGACATGCTTGCGGCTGATAGCGGGCTTCGAACAGCCGACTTCGGGCCGCATCGAGATATTCGGGAGCCGCGCCGAGGGCGTTCCGCCTTACAGGCGCAACGTCAACACTGTCTTCCAGGACTACGCGCTCTTTCCGCACCTCAATGTGCTGGACAATGTTTCCTACGGGCTGATGGTCAAGGGTATCGGCAAGGCGGAGCGCCACCGCGAAGCTGAAGCCGCGCTCGAACTTGTCAAGCTGCCGGGCTATGGCGCGCGTCGGCCGGGCCAACTGTCGGGTGGCCAGCGTCAGCGCGTTGCGCTTGCCCGCGCGCTCGTCAACCGGCCGAAAGTCCTTCTGCTCGACGAGCCGCTCGGCGCGCTCGACCTCAAGCTTCGCGAAAACATGCAGGAAGAGCTGAAGTCCCTGCAGAAATCGCTCGGCATCACTTTCGTCTTCGTCACGCACGACCAGGGCGAGGCGCTTTCGATGGCGAACCGCATCGCGGTCTTTAACAATGGCCGGATCATGCAGGTCGGCTCGCCGGAGGATATCTACCAGCGGCCCGATACGCGCTTTGTAGCGGATTTCGTTGGCTCCTCGAACGTGCTGCCGCCCGACTTCGTCGCCCGTCATGGCGGCGCGAGACGCTGGGCGAGCCTGAGGCCCGAGGCCGTGCGGATCGCCGAGGGCGCGGCAGGCGCACTTGCCGCCACCGTGGTGTCGCGATCCTATCTCGGCGGCGCGACAAGGCTTGGCCTCGATGTCGAAGGACAGCGCATCAACGCACTTCTCCCCGCCGGCCATGCGCTGCCCGGCGAAGGGCAGTCCGTCCAGATTGGCTTCGCGCCGGGCGACCTGCATCTGATGGACGACGCGCAATGAGCACGGCGGCCGCAGTCCGGGGCACCCCCACAGGCAGCGCCATCCTGCCCGACCGGGGCGGTCTGTCGGGCGCGCTGTCCGACATCTTCTGGCGCAGGCCGAAGCTGCTGCTTTTCCTGATGCTTCTGCCACCGGTTCTGTGGCTCGGCATCGTCTATCTCGGTTCGCTGTTTGCGCTGCTCCTGCAGAGTTTCTTTTCGATCGACGAGTTCTCCGGCCTCATCAATCGCCAGTTCACCTTCAAGACCTATGGCGAACTGCTCCTGCCGTCGAACCTCGACATCATCGTGCGTACTGTTGTCATGGCGGCGCTGGTCACCATCGCGTCGGCAATCGTCGCATTTCCGATCGCCTACTACGCGGCCCGCTATGCGCGCGGCAGATGGAAGGCGCTTTTCTACATCGGCATCATGCTGCCGCTGTGGTCGAGCTACCTGGTCAAGATTTACGCCTGGAAGCTCATCCTCGCCAAGGAAGGCATCCTCACCTGGTTCTTCGGCAAGCTGCACCTTCTATGGCTGATCGACGCTTGGCTGTCGTTGCCCATCGTCGGCGGCAACTCGCTCTCGGTCTCCTTCACCGGCACATTCATCGTCTTCGTCTATGTCTGGCTGCCCTTCATGATCCTGCCGGTTCAGGCGTCGCTGGAACGCGTGCCGACCAATCTCGTGGAAGCCTCCTCCGACCTTGGCGCGACGCCAGGCCAGACGTTTCGCAACGTTCTCTTCCCGCTGGCCCTGCCAGGCATTGTCGCCGGCTCGATCTTCACCTTCTCGCTGACCCTCGGTGACTACATCATCCCGCAGATCATCGGCACTTCGCGCCTGTTCATCGGCCAGGCGGTCTATGCCCATCAGGGCACCGCGGGCAATATCCCGCTCGCCGCCGCCTTCACGGTCGTGCCGATCGTCGTCATGGGCTTCTACCTCTGGGGCGCCAAGCGCATGGGAGCGTTCGATGCGCTCTGATCACCCGTCGGCGCCGCTCGGCCTCAAGATCGCCGCCGGCGCCGGCCTGCTCTTCCTGCACGTGCCACTCCTTTTGATCTTCGTCTATGCCTTCACCACCGAGGAGAAGAGCTACCAGTGGCCGCCACCGGGCCTCACGACGCAGTGGTTCGCCGTCACCTGGAACCGGCCTGACGTCTGGCAGGCGCTCGGCCTGTCGGTACAGGTCGCCGCCATCTCGACCCTGATCGCGATCGTGCTTGGCACGCTCTGTGCCGCAGCCATCAGCAGCACCAAATTCTTCGGCCGCGAAACCATATCACTGCTGGTCATCCTGCCCATTGCGTTACCCGGCATCATCACCGGCATCGCGCTGCGCTCGGCTTTCTCGCTCGCCGAGATACCGTTCTCGATGTGGACGATCATCCTTGGCCACGCCACCTTCTGCGTGGTCGTCGTCTACAACAACGCCGTGGCGCGTTTCCGCCGCATTTCGGGCTCGCTGGTCGAGGCGTCGATGGACCTCGGCGCCGACGGTTTCCAGACCTTCCGGCATGTCATCCTGCCCAACATCGGCACAGCCCTTGTTGCCGGCGGAATGCTCGCCTTCGCGCTGTCGTTCGACGAGGTCATTGTCACCACCTTCACTGCCGGCCAGCAGCAGACGCTGCCGATCTGGATGCTCGAGGAACTGGTGCGGCCGCGCCAGCGCCCGGTGACCAACGTAGTCGCCATGATCGTGGTGCTGGTGACGCTCTTGCCCATTTTTGCCGCCTACTACCTGACCCGCGACGGCGACCAGATCGCCGGTTCCGGCAAATGAAAGGGTGAATGGAGAACGGCGAAATAGTGAATGGAAACAACAATATGCCCGCATGCGGGCAGTTCGCGGCCGGGCCCGCTGCCATTCACCATTTTACCATTCACCATTCACGATCCGCACAAGGAGAACTACAATGCAGACCCAGATGCTCGTCGGCTCGAAATTCGAGGCCGGAACCGAAACTCCCGAGACCGTGCTCAACCCGCGAACGGGTGCCGCCATCCTCGATTTGCCGGAAGCCTCCGAACGCCAGATTGGTGCTGCCGTCGCCGCCGCCGAGAAGGCCTTCGCCACATGGTCGCGCACCACGCCGGCGCAGCGCTCGACCTATCTTCTCAGGATCGCCGAGCGCATCGAGGCCGATGCAAAGGAGTTCGCCGCCCTCGAGGCGCTGAACTGCGGCAAGCCGGTCAACGCCGTCCTCAACGACGAGATCCCGGCGATCGTCGACTGCTACCGCTTCTTCGCCGGCGCGGTCCGCTCCATGCCGGGCGTCGTTTCTGGGGAATACCTGTCCGGGCACACCTCGATGATCCGCCGCGATCCGATCGGCATCGTCGCTTCGATCGCGCCCTGGAACTACCCGCTCATGATGATGGCCTGGAAGCTTGCGCCGGCGATCGCCGGCGGCAACACGGTCGTGTTCAAGCCGTCCGAGCAGACCCCGCTCACCGCGCTGAAGCTTGCGAAAATCCTTGCTGACATCCTGCCGGAAGGTGTCGTCAACGTCGTGCTTGGCCGCGGCAACAGCGTCGGCAACGCGTTGATCAACCACCCCCGTGTCAACATGATTTCGATCACCGGGGATGTCGCCACCGGCAAGAAGGTGCTGGAAGCGGCCGCAAAGTCGGTCAAGCGCACGCATCTCGAACTCGGCGGCAAGGCGCCGGTCATCGTCTTTGACGACGCCGACATTGACGCGGTGGTCAACGGCCTTCGTGCATTCGGCTACTACAATGCCGGGCAGGATTGTACCGCCGCCTGCCGCGTGTATGCCGGCAAGAAGGTCTATGAGAAACTCGTTGCCGATCTTTCGTCGGCGGTCTCGACCATCCGCTACGACCGGAAGGACGACACCGAAAACGAGATCGGCCCGCTGATTTCCAAGCGCCAGCGCGACCGCGTCGCGTCCTTCGTGGAACGCGCCTCCGAACTGAAGCACATCGAGATCACAACCGGCGGCAAGCCGGGCGACGGCACCGGCTTCTACTATCAGCCGACTGTAGTCGCCGGCGCCAGGCAGGAGGACGAGATCGTGCGGCGCGAGGTGTTCGGCCCGGTCGTTTCGGTCACGCCGTTTTCCGATGTCGACGACGCCGTTGCATGGGCGAACGACAGCGACTACGGCCTTGCCTCTTCGGTGTGGACCAAGGACGTATCGCGCGCGATGTCGACCGCCGCCCGCCTTCAGTATGGCTGCACGTGGATCAACACGCATTTCATGCTGACCAATGAAATGCCGCATGGCGGCCTCAAGCAGTCAGGCTATGGCAAGGACATGTCGCTCTACGCGCTGGAGGACTACACGGCTGTCCGCCACGTCATGATCGCGCACGGGTAGAATGTCCCGAGGCAGGCGTCAGCCTGCCTCGGCGGTCACCACCATTCCGGCAACCGGCTCGCCGCGGTCCTGCCGGATCACATGCCGCTCCAGCGAGACCGGCCGCAGCCCCGCCTCGCTGAGGACCCTGCGCACATAGGTTTCGGCGTGCGCGTAGCGGCGCGAAGGCTGCAGCGCGAAGCCGTCACCGGTCTCCAGCTTCTCGACCGAGAAGGCAAACAGCCCGCCCTCGGCAAGCAACCCGGCGACAGTGCTCACGATGCCCTCCAGGGCTCCGACATACATGAACACGTCAGCCGCCGTGACGAGGTTGGCGCGTGGGCCGGCGTAACTGAAGTGCTGGAGGTCCGCCTTCTCCAGCCGATCATAGACGCCCTTGGCGCGGGCCTTGCGCAGCATCTCGGTGGAGATGTCGAAGCCTTCCAGCCGGTCGCACGAGCCGCGCAGCCGCTCGCCCATCAGGCCGGTGCCGCAGCCGAGGTCGAGCGCCAGCCCGAAGCGGCCAGGTCGCGCCACCGTGATTGCGTCGCCCAGCAGGTCCGGCACGCGGTAGCCGAGCGTCTCGACAAGCGCGTGGTCGAACTTGTCCGCATACTGGTCGAACAGCGCTTCGACGAAGGCGCTCGGCGGCGCATCGCCGGCGTCGGCTTTGCCGGCGATCGCCAGCTTCAGCGTCGCGCCTGCCCGGTCCGCCGGATCGAGCTTCCCTGCCATTCCCCAGGCCTCGGCCGCGGCATCCATGTCGCCAGCCGCCTCGTGGAACTCGCCGAGCCGGAACCACCCCATCGCCCACGCCGGCGCCAGTTCCAGCGCCCCGAGCATCAGCTCCGCGGCGGGTCCGGCCTCGCCTGAGCCGAACAGCATTTCGGCATAATCGGCACGCCTGTCTGCTAGGATGTCGCCGGAGGATGTATCAAGCGGTTTGGCCATGGTGGGCTCATAGCGCGTCGGCCCCGAAATCGGAATCGGTTTTCGAAAAGCGCGACTAGCAAAAGTCAAGTCGTTGAGGGTCCTCCGTCCGTCCAATCGGAGGCCCTGCGTTCTGGCGCAAACCCGGCTTGAAGGCGACGGCGCAATGCGACACTATGTGTCCAGTGAATGTTGCGCTACGTGCTGCGGTAGGCATGACAACACTGGAGGAGCGATCTGCGATGATGAGGTATCAGTCGAAAGGCGTGCTGCTGGCGGTTGCGATCGTCGGCTGCGTCGCGGCCCGAGGCGCGAACGCGGCCGAGGAGCCCGGCCTGGGAACCATCGTTCCCGAAGGCGAAATGACCATGTTCTGCCAGAACGCGGCGGTGGCGCGTTTCGAGGTGCAACCAGACGCCATCACGACGGATCCGCCTGTCCGGCGCGAGGGAAAGCTGCTGGTGTTGGGCACGGTGGATACCGAGGACAGCGACCAGGATGTTGGCTTCGACTGTCGCTTCGAGGAGAACGGGTCCTATCTCGGGATAATCGGCGCTCCGGCCGAATAGCTTTCAGCCGCCGCGAAACCTCGGGCCTGTCAGCATGGCGCCGCCGCTGCTCTTTCCTGCCGCGCGCAACATCCTACATTGGTGCGATGCGTCCCAGTGATCTGCTACGTCCGCGCCCCGAGGGTCTCTATTGCCCGCCCGGCGACTTCTTCATCGACCCCGTGCGGCCCGTGCCGCGCGCGCTTGTCACCCACGGCCATTCCGACCACGCGCGCGCAGGCCATGGTTCCGTCCTTGCGACGGGGCAGACGCTCGACATCATGGCCTTGCGCTACGGGGTGGACTTTGCTGGCTCGACACAGGCGGCCGTGTTGGGCGAAACGGTTCACGTCAACGGTGTCGCGGTCACCTTCCATCCCGCCGGTCATGTACTCGGCTCGGCCCAGATCTGCGTCGAGCATGGTGGGACGCGCATCGTGGCGTCAGGCGACTACAAGCGGCAGCCGGATGCGACCTGCCGGCCTTTCGAACCGATATCCTGCGACGTGTTCATCACCGAGGCGACGTTCGGACTGCCCGTCTTCCGCCATCCGCCGGACACCCAGGAGGTCGCGAGGCTGATCAGATCGACCGAGCAGTTTCCCGAGCGCGCGCATCTCGTTGGTGCCTATGCGCTCGGCAAGGCGCAGCGCGTCATCCGGCTGATCCGCGATGCCGGGTATTCCCGGCCGGTGTTCATCCACGGCGCGCTGTCGAGGCTCTGCGAGTATTACCAGTCGCAGCGCATCGACCTCGGCGACCTGCGGCCAGCAACCGTCGAGGGTGGCAAGAAGGGGGATTTTGCCGGCGCCATCGTCGTCGGCCCCCCGTCGGCGTTCGCCGACCGCTGGGCCCGGCGCTTTCCCGATCCGATATTCTGCTTCGCGTCCGGCTGGATGCGCATCCGCCAGCGGGCGAAGCAGGGCGGCGTCGAGCTTCCGCTGATCATTTCGGACCATTGCGACTGGGACGAACTCCTGCGCACCATCCAGGAAACCGGGGCTTCCGAGATCTGGGTGACGCATGGTCGCGAGGAAGCGCTTGTGCGCTGGTGCGAATTGCAGGGCATCGCCGCGAAGGCCCTCCATCTCGTTGGCTACGAGGACGAGGGCGATTGATGGCATTCCACGCCTGCGAAGTTGGGACGCCGTGAACCGTTTCGCCGAGCTCCTCGATCGCCTCGTCCTGACGCCCGCGCGCAACGGCAAGCTGACCCTGCTCGTCGATTATTTCCGCACCACCGAAGACCCGGATCGCGGCCTTGCGCTTTCCGCCATCACCGGCGACCTGTCCATCGCGGCCGTCAAGCCGGCAATGCTGCGTGCGCTGGTGACCGAGCGCATGGATCCGGTGCTGTTCGGCTATTCCTATGACTATGTCGGCGACCTCGCCGAGACGGTGTCGCTGGTCTGGCCCGACCCGCCGCCGCACCTCAGGCGAAACCGTTCGCCCTCGCTCGGCGAGGTGGTCGGCGCGCTGCAGGCAGCAAGCCGGTCTGACGGCCCGACGGTCCTGGCGCGATTGCTCGATGGCGCCGGCATCGAGGCGCGCTTCGCAATGATCAAGCTGGTGACCGGAGGCTTGCGCATCGGCGTCTCGGCGCGTCTCGCCAAGCAGGCTCTTGCCGACTTCGGCAAGGTGGAAGTCGCCGAGATCGAGGAACTCTGGCATGGCCTGAAACCACCCTATGTCGAGCTTTTCGCCTGGCTCGAGGGCAAGGCGCCCAAGCCCGAAAAGGCGGCCAGCGCGCTGTTCCGACCGGTCATGCTGTCCAATCCGGTCGAGGACCGCGATCTAGAGCGTCTCGATCCGGTCGATTACGCGGCCGAGTGGAAATGGGACGGTATCCGGGTTCAGGCCGTCTCGGAAGCCGGCCTCCGCCGGCTCTATTCGCGCACCGGCGACGATGTGTCCGGCGCATTCCCGGACCTCGTGGACGCGATGGATTTTTCCGCCGCGCTCGACGGCGAGCTCCTGGTCGGCGACCCGGCAGCCGCGACAGGCACTTTCTCCGACCTGCAGCAGCGGCTGAACCGCAAGGCGGTATCGCCCAAGGTGCGCGAGCGGTATCCGGCCTTCATGCGCTGTTACGACCTGTTGCAACTCGGAGATCAGGACCTGCGGCCTTTGACGTTCACGGAGCGGCGCAGGCGTCTTGAGTCCTTTATGTTGACCCTGGACCCGTCCCGCTTCGACCTGTCGCCGCTTGCGCCGTTCGATGGTTGGGCAACGCTCGACGAGATGCGCAAAAACCCGCCGCATCCGGTGATCGAGGGCGTCATGCTGAAGCGCCTGGATTCGCCATATGTAGCCGGCCGTCCAAAGGGTCCTTGGTTCAAGTGGAAGCGCGACCCGCGCACCGTCGATGCCGTGTTGATGTACGCCCAACGTGGCCACGGCAAGCGGTCGAGCTTCTATTCGGACTACACGTTCGGCGTCTGGCAGGGTGACGCTGGCGAGGAGGAACTTGTGCCGGTCGGCAAGGCTTATTTCGGATTTACCGACGAAGAACTGAAACAGATCGACAAATATGTCCGCGACAACACGATCGAGCGGTTCGGACCGGTTCGCTCGGTGCGTGCCGACCGCGAAAAGGGTCTTGTGCTGGAGGTTGCCTTCGAGGGATTGAACCGCTCGACGCGGCACAAATCCGGGGTCGCCATGCGCTTCCCGCGCATCTCGCGCCTGCGCTGGGACAAGCCGCCGATCGAAGCGGATCGGCTCGCCACGCTTCAGGCGCTGCTCGATTGAACGCGAGTTATTCCACTACCGAGACGCGGATCTCGTAGATATCCACCGCCTTGCCATCGTTGGCAAAGTCGGAATTGATGGCGATGGATCCGCCGGCGCCGGGACGGTTGCCGGACAGTTCGACGTCGAACAGGTATTCGCCGCGCTCGTAGCCGATCGCATAGCGTTTACGGCCGCAGTCGCCGAGCTCCCCAAAGTCGCAATTAACCGAGATCTGCGTCTGCTGGCCGTCCGCACCGCGCGCCGATATGTCGAACACCGCCTTCTTGCCGACGATCTGCTCCAGCACGCCTTGCCCCAGGTCGAAAACCACGTCCGCTCCGTCGGAGCCAGAACGTATCCGGATGAACTTGCCGGATTCGTCTTCGCTGACTTCGGCGGATGCGCCGGTCGGCGCATTCACCGTCGAGGGATCGTCCGGCGAGAACACCCTGATCCAGCTGCGCAGTTCCTGCGCGCTGCCGAGATCGCCCGGCTGTCCGGGTGCCGGCTCCTCCGCCGGATCGAATTCCTCTACCTCCGACAGCTGCGGAGGCGCAGGCGGGGCAGCTGTCATAGACGGCAGCTTGAGCAGGCCCATGTCGTTGGCGACCCACCCGCCGAGCACGCCGGCGCACAGCAGCGTCACAATGACAAACATTGCCGCGAATGGGCCGCGGCGTCGCTTGGCGCGCCGCTCGTCCCTGTCGGGCGCGACCGCTGCCGTGACAGGGGCAGCCGGCAGATCCGCGACGGGACCTTCCATGACCACGTCCGGGGCGGCTGCCACCGCGTCCGTGTCGCCATGCATATCGACGTCAGGCACGGGTTCCTGTCCATCGCCGGTGTCGATCTCCGGCGCGTCCGATGCCGGCGCCTGGGCCAACTCGCCGGCATCCAGCAAGATGTCCGGAACCTCGCCAGGCTGAACCGGCAGGGCGGGTGCCGCCGGCAGATACTCGGATTCGATGCTGGTGATCTTGGTCTGCAGGTTCTGCCGGCGCTTGATCGCCATCTCGACCGTCAATTGCGGCTGCGACTGCGTCGCGCGGTCAAGCGCGGCAAAGGCCGAGCGATACACCTTCTCGCGGAAGGAGCGGTCCTCGGCATTTCCCTTTTCAAGCGCGTTGCGGATCGCTTTTTCGACAGGATCCAACGACGAATTTCCCCCGATGCGGCTTAGGCGTCGATGATGGTTAGCCTTAGCCGGACTATCAGGCAATGACTGGCGGACGCAATGCCCCGGATTTTGGTCCTATGCGATCGTTACGGTTCGGTCGGTCGCGGAACTCTCGAACGCCGCGTCGATCAGCTTCTGGATGTCCGCCGCCCGGCGGAACGAGGGATCGCCATTCACTCCGAACAGCAGCGCGTCGGCAAAACGCCTGGCGTTGCGGCGAACCGGCGGGGTTTCGATCTCGCGCCACGCCGCCTTGTCGACGTCCTCGTCGAGGCATGCCGAGAGTCTCGACTTCTGGCCGTCGGTCTCCACCTTGAGCCCCCCCTTCGTGCCGTGCAGCGAAAGGGTCAGGTCATTTGCGTACCCGGTCGCGAATCGCGTTGCGACAACGGTGGCGAGCGCGCCGGACTTCATTCTCGCCGTCACCGCCACGCTGTCATTGGCGTCCAGCACATAGTCGCCGACCTTGTCGCCCTCGATTTTCGGGAACGTCACCAGATCGGCAGTGACGCTGGCGAAATCGTCCGCCGCGCCGAAGCTTGCGAAGTCGAGGATATGGATGCCGACATCGCCCAGAACTCCGGTCGAGCCGTGCGCGGTCGACTGCCGCCACAACCACTGCGGTTCGCTCAAGGAGTCACCCCAGGCTTTGGAGACCAGCCAGCTCTGTCTATAGGCCGCTTCGACGTGGCGCAGCCGGCCGATTGCGCCGGCCTCGACCATCTTGCGCGCCTGCTGCAGGGCAGGCGAGTTGCGGTAGGTGAGGTTCACCATGTTGACCACCCCGGCTCGCTCGGCCGCCTCGGTCATGGCGGCCGCGTCTGCGAAGCTTGGCGCCAGCGGCTTTTCGCAAAGCACATGCTTGCCGGCCTCGATCAACGCCAGTGTGGTTGCCTTGTGCACGCCGTCGGGCGTGCAGTTGATGGCCGCGTCGAATTCCCCCCAGTCGATCGCCTCGGCCAGATCCTCGAACGAGCGCGAGATCGAGTTTTTCGCCGCGAACGCCTCGGCCCTGCCGTGCACACGGTCGACGCAGCCGACGATCGCGCACTCAGGGATTGCCGCGAACTCCTCGATGTGGTGCGCGGCAATGCCGCCGGTGCCGAGCAACAACAGCCGTTTCATGATCGGCCCTCAGCCGAAGCCCTTGTCGCCATCGGCGTGCAGCCGTCCGCCCTTCTGGACGATCTTCTCCTGGGCTTTGTCGACCGGGACGTTCGGCGCCTCGGTGATCGCTTCCCAGGCGGGCGCCGGGTTGTGCGCCCAATGTACGGCGTTCCTCAACACCTGCTGAACGCCTTCATTGTGATAGATGGGATAGGTCTCGTGGCCGGGCGAAAAATAGAAGATCCTGCCTGCCCCGCGCTGCCAGGTCATTCCCGACCGGAACACCTCGCCGCCCTCGTACCAGGACACGAACACCGTCTCCATCGGCTCTGGCACGGCAAAGGGTTCACCATACATTTCGGTCTCTGCGATCTCGATGCATTCGCCGAGGCCTTGCGCGATCGGATGGCCCCGGTTTATCGCCCAGGCACGCTCGCGCTCGCCCGCCTCGCGCCATTTCAGCGAGCAGGGCGTTCCCATCAGGCGCTTGAAGATTTTCGAATAGTGGCCCGAATGCAGAACGATCAGCCCCATGCCTTCCCAGACGCGCCGCGCAACCCGCTCCACAACCGCATCGCCAACGTCGCCATGTGCGGCGTGGCCCCACCAGAGAAGCACGTCGGTCTGGGCGAGCAGGGCTTCGGTCAGGCCGTGTTCGGGCTGTTGAAGGGTCGCGGTCGAAACCGCAAGGCCCTTGTCCTGCCGCAGAGCCGAGGCGATCGTCTCGTGCATGCCATCGGGATAGATCGCCTGCACGACCTTGCTGGTCTGCTCGTGGACGTTCTCTCCCCAAACCACCGTTCTGATCGCCATAGCTTCCTCCAAAGCGCTTTGGGTTTCGTTTATAGATGCTGTTGCCATGGATGTTAAGACGTCGCGGACGGGTTTTGGCGAATAGCCGATTGGCAAACGCGTCGGCTTGAATTTGATGCGCAATGCGGCTATCACGCGCGCAATCCTTCGGCTTTGGCCGAGCGGGCTGCCGCTTTAGCTCAGTTGGTAGAGCACATCATTCGTAATGATGGGGTCAGGTGTTCGAGTCACCTAAGCGGCACCAACAACCAATCGGTCTGAGATTTCTCACTACGCCGGGTCGTGATCGCCGCTCTGCCGGCTGGCGATCAGTTGTGCGGCCCCGGCGAATATCGCGAGCACGGCCAGCGCTGGAAGGCTGCTGCTGACAGCGGCGAGAAGGTCCTCGCTGCTTGCCGTCAGCCAGCTCGTGCCGGCGCCGGTATCCGTCCTCAGTCGCCAGGCCAGCGTTGCCGCGCCAACCGCAACGCCGAGGCTTGTGCCCAGCGAACGCGTGAGATTGAGCATCGATCCCGCCGCGCCGGACAGTCCGCTCGGCACGACGGCGAGTGTGAAGGTGTTGTTCGGCGCTATGAACAGCCCGAGACCAACACCAAACAGAATGAATGCGATCGTGTGGTAGAGCCGGTGGTGGGCGATGTCGGCGGTCGTCAGCATCAGCAGGATCGCCGCCGCGAGGCACAACAACATCGCGAGGGCGCTGAGGGAGCGGATCCCGAGGCGTTCTGCCAGTTGGCTGCTGAAGGGGGCGGTCAGCCCAAGTGCCACCGGAACGATTGCCAGGCGGAAGCCCGCTTCGG
Organism: Hyphomicrobiales bacterium; assembly: GCA_026400435.1. Classification (GTDB taxonomy): domain Bacteria; phylum Pseudomonadota; class Alphaproteobacteria; order Rhizobiales; family Rhizobiaceae; genus Mesorhizobium_K. Next base: position 33,778 of record JAPLOZ010000006.1, read on the forward strand.
CAGGGCTTTCGGCATATCCATGCTCAAGCGCGAAGGACATCAGGAAGAAGATTCCGTAGAGCAGCGCGTATGACAGCGCCACCGCGGTCGCGCCGAGATAGAATGCCGGTATCCGGAAAAGACCGGGGTTGATCAGGGGCGAGGAAGAGCTCCGCTCGCGACGGACAAGCAGCCAGTAGAGGACGGCAGCCACGGCAATGCTGACCAGGCTGATCTTTGAGCCCATCCCCGAGCCGGAAGCGTGATTGAGCGCGGTCACGGTGAGGATCAACGCCGGGCCGATCAGAAGCGCGCCGCCCCAATCAAATGACTTTGCACCCTCGACGCCGATGCTGCGCGGCAACGAAAGCCAGCCGAGTACGACAGCGAACACCCCGAAGGGAACGGTGATCCAGAATATCCATCGCCAGCCGAGCGTCGCCAGCAGGACGCCACCTATGGCAGGGCCGGCGCACATGCCGATCGCCTGCGCGGCGGCGAAGTAGCCGAGCGCACGGCCGCGCGATTCGGCAGGCACGGACTTAACAAGGATTGAGATGCTGTTGGCGCCAAGCAGCGAACCGCCGATGCCCTGCAGGAACCTGAAGAACAGCAATTGATCGAAAGTCTCGGCAAACCCGCAAAGCGCGCTGGCCGAGATGAAGATGGCATAGCCGGCGATGTAGAGCGTCTTGCGGCCGAACATCTCGCACAGGCGGCCGAAGATGGGCAGGAACGAGGCGAAGGCCAGCAGGTAGGACAGGGCGACCCAGCTGACTTCCTGCAGCGGAACGTTGAAGGCGCGACCAAGCGTCGGCAGGGCAAGCTGCACGATCGTCGCGTCAAGCTGGCCGACGAACGTTCCGATGCAGATCAGGCCTACGACCAGCCAGCGATGCCAGGACCTGTTCTGGATCCACGGCGCTGGCGCCGGCTCGACCAGCAACCAACTGAGAAACGCGGGCATGTTGGTTCTCCTATGCCTCGCCGAACAAGCCCTTGCCGACCGTCTGGAGAAGCGCCCACGCCTCGTCGTAGGTCTTTGGCTCGTCGCTTTCGGGAAGCTTGGCCTTGGCAACGAGCGCGCCCATCAACGCCTGCGCGGGCGGGCTGAGCGGCGCGTTGCCGGCCTCCGGGGAGAATGGTCCGCCTTTCTCCGGGTTGGGCGGCACGTATTGCGGCGTCGTTTCGGGCCAGTCCCAGGGTTGGCGCGGCTCGGTGAGGTTGATCGCATTGGTGATATCGCGCGCGCCCGCGTCCCGTGCGGTCAGCGGCTCCAGACCGAACTTGTTGCAGAGGGTGGCGACCACGGCTGCGTGATGCATCTCGTCGTGGATGATCGTTCCGGCACGCGTGTAGGCGGAGATCGCAATAGCCGGCACACGAACCCCGAGTCGGTCAAACTTGAACCCCATCTCGGTATCGGTCATCGGACCGGGTGCGGCGGCTGCCGGTGGCGGGACGTGGTCGTGGATGCCGCCATGTTCGTCGAATGTGACGAGCAGCATTGTGTTCATCGCATTCGAGCCGGCCGGCGTGGCGCTGTTGCGGATCGCCATGTAGACGTCGCTCAGAAGCTTTTCGCCGGCACGGACGTCGGAGTTTCCTCCGACCTTGACCTCCTTGCCGTCGGCTCCCTTGAATGTGTAAGCCGCAACCGGCGGATGCATGTCGTTGTGGTCGAAGATCAGGCGCGGCTCGACGAAGGCATAGGCCGGCAATGTGCCAGCGGCGACATCGGCATAGAACTGCTTCATCGGCTTGAAACGTGTTTTCCAAAGCGGCTCCAGGGCAGGGCCATTGATGAAGCCGGTCAGCGACACGACCTGGCTTTCATCGAAATACACGGCCCACGAAAGGCCCTTCTCCTCGAGCCTGTTGAAGATTGTTGGCACGGCGTTGGCTTTGGGGTCCATCCACTTGCCGTAACCGGCCTTGCCACGGTTGACCACGAAACCCGACGAGGTCGAGGCATGGAAGAACGCGCGGTTGCAGAAGGTTTGCGACGGAACCGCGCAGAACCAGGCGTCGTACACCGCGAATTCGTGGGCGAGCATGCTTGTCACGGGCAGCATCTCGGGGCTGAACGAACCCATGACGACGGCGAATTCTTCCTTCGTCGGCTGCCGGCCCTGGGTCGCCACGAAATTGTTGATGTAGTCGGTGACGAAGCCCTGCATCTCGGCTTTCGCACCTGATGGCGGCGCGTTGAACGGCGCCGACATGTCGATGTAGTTCACATGCGCGTTGCCGGGTGGGTCGACGGTGCCGAACAATTGCGTGTTGACGTGGGGATATTCCTCGCCCGGATCGGGGTTCGGGCTGTCCATGATCGTATCGGTCGGACCGGTGTAGATATGCGCCGGAATGGCTCCTTCCGGCGACGGATTCGCGTAGTTCCCGTTGGGAATGCCATCAAATGTCTGGCCCGTCGGCAGCCTGTCGGGCGGATAGAGGTAGCCGAGCAGGTTGTCGAACGACCTGTTCTCGAACATCAGAACCACGAGATGGTCGAACCCCGGCTTCCCGGGAACCGGAAGCAGGGGCGGCAATTCGCCCGCCTGCGCCTGCGCGGGCTGGCTGCCAAGGGGAAGTGCCCCCGCGCCGGCTGCCGCCGACAGCTTCAGGAACCCCCGCCGCGACGTTTCGGGCGGCTTCTTGTCTGCAGTCATACTTCCCCCCGAGGCTTCACAATCCAGCGCCGAGAACATGCCGCGAGCGTGACGCGTCAGCAAGCCCTGGGTTTCACGTTGAGCGCCGGTTAAGCGGGCATAAGCTATTTGCCTCTATGCTCTCGCTTCAGTTGCGAACAATGGGGCGCGGCGGATCGGGCTGTCCGGCAAGACATGGCTGCGACCGGGCACGTCTGTATCCGAGGTCAAAGTGCAGCGCGAAAATCCGGTTCCCATCAACGATCTGCGTCGTCTCTATGCCGCCCACGCCGATGTGATCGAGCAGGCGGCGCTTGATGCCTTGAGGTCGGGCTGGTGGCTGAACGGCCCCAGGGGCAAGGCCTTCTCCGAAGCTTTCGCCGGCTATCTGGGCGTGTCGGATTGCGTGCTGGTCGCCAACGGCACCGACGCTCTCGAACTGGCATTGCGCGCCATCCTGGGTGACCGCGACGCGGGCCGGCACGAAATCGTGACGGTTGCCAATGCTGGCGGATATACGACCACCGCGGCCAGGCAGGTCGGACTTGTTCCGGTTTATGCCGACATCGAGGCGGGAAGCCAGCTTCTCGCGATTGACGCGGCGGTGGGCGCACTGACAGCCGGCACGATCGCCGTCGTCGCAACGCACCTTTACGGAAATGCCGTCGATATCCCAGCGCTGCGGCAGGCAATCGACCGTGCCGGTTTCGGCAACGTCATGGTCGTCGAGGACTGCGCCCAGTCGCACGGCGCGCGGATCGGCGCCAGGATGACCGGATCGATGGGCGATGTTGCAACCTTCAGCTTCTATCCGACCAAAAATCTCGGCGCGATGGGCGATGGCGGCGCGCTTGTCACCGGCAATTCCGGACTGGCCGCGTCTGCCCGCAAGCTTCAGCAATATGGCTGGTCGGCGAAATACGAGATCGCGCATCGAGGCGGCCGCAATTCGCGGATGGACGAAGTTCAGGCTGCGATCCTCTCGGCGATGCTGCCGCATCTCGATATCAACAATGCCGAGCGGCGGCGCATCCTCGATCGCTATGAAGCAGCCACCCGAACCGCCGTCCGCTTCATCGACCGCAACGAAGGCGCGGTAGTCCATCTCGCGGTTGCGTTGAGCGACGATCGCGACGGCTTTCGCGCCTCCCTGTCCCAACGTGGCGTCGCTTCGGAAATCCACTACCCGATCCTGGACACCGACCAGCCCGGCTGGGTCGCGCTGCCGCGCCGGGAGGGACCCGCCGGCATTCCAGTGTCGCGCAAGAATGCATCGGCTATCGTGTCGCTGCCTTGTTTTCCAGGCATGACCGAAGCCGAAATCGACAGGGTCGTTGCGGCGATTTCGGATTGGGAGGCCAGATGACCACCCGGTCGCTTGTAATACCGGTCTACCGGAACGCCGAGAATATTCCGGCGCTCGCCGAGGCGCTCGACGAACTCGCCCGCACCCTCGACGGGGACCTCGAGGTAGTCTTTGTCATCGACGGTTCGCCCGACAACTCCGGTGCCCTCCTGATCGATCTTGCCGCGCGCACGACCTACCCCTGCAAGGTGGTGTTCCACAGCCGCAACTTCGGCGCCTTCGCGGCGATCCGCACCGGCATGGAAATCGCCTCCGGCGACTATGTCGCGGCGATGGCTGCCGACCTTCAGGAGCCGCCCGAACTGATGGTCACCTTCTTCCGCATTCTGGCGGCAGGCGAGGCCGATGTCGTGTTCGGCAAGCGCGTTGGCCGGAAAGATCCACTGCTGACGCGCATGCTCTCGAACGCCTTCTGGAGCGCTTACCGCGCCTTTGTCCTGCCCGATATTCCCAAAGGTGGCGTCGACGTCTTCGCGTGCAATCGCGCTGTGCTCGCCGCAGTCTTGTCCATCGAGGAGCCGAACAGTTCGCTGGTTGCGCAGCTGTTCTGGGTCGGCTTCCGACGGGAATTCGTGCCTTACCAGCGCAGGCCAAGGCTGCTCGGCAAGAGCTCCTGGAACCTCTCGCGCCGCTTTCGCTACATGATGGACAGCGTGCTGTCGTTTTCGGACCTGCCCATCATGCTGGTGCTATGGCTTGGAGCCATCGGCTGCCTTACAAGCATCGTCTTCGGCCTGGTCACGCTTGTCGCCCGCTTCACGGGCTACATCCATGAGGCCGGCTACGCGACGCAACTGCTGCTGACCCTGTTCCTGGGCTCGCTCATCCTCGGCGTGCAGGGCCTGCTCGGCCTTTATATCTGGCGCACGGCAGAGAACACCAAGAAGCGGCCGCTTCGCATCATAAGCCACATCGTCCCGGGGGGGCGCTCATGACCGATCCAGTCGGGGTCTTCGTTCACGAAAAGGCGCTCTGCGAATCCTCCGCCATTGGCGCGGGCACCCGGGTATGGGCGTTCGCGCATGTCCTGCCACGCGCGATCATCGGCGCCGACTGCAACATCTGCGACCACGTGTTCATCGAGAACGACGTGGTCGTCGGCGACGCCGTCACCGTCAAGTGCGGCGTTCAGCTTTGGGATGGGGTGCGCATCGGCAGCGGCGTCTTCATCGGACCCAACGCAACGTTCACCAACGATCTCTTCCCGCGTTCGAAAGTCTATCCGGAGAAATTCCTCCAGACCGTTGTCGAGGATGGCGCTTCGATCGGCGCCAACGCCACGATCCTGCCCGGCATCCGCATCGGCCGTTCGGCAATGATCGGCGCCGGCGCGGTCGTCACCCGCAATGTTCCGCCCTTTGCCGTGGTTGTCGGCAACCCTGGCATCATCGTGGGCTATCAGGCGTCGCCAGTAGCGACCCCGTCGGCAACTGTTGCAAACGCATTGCTCGGAGAGAAGGCCGGCTCGAAACTGGCCCTTGGCGTCGAGGGCTGCGAACTATGGCGCATGCCGCATTTCGCCGATCTGCGCGGCGAACTGGCGCCGACCGAATTCTCGCGCGACCTGCCTTTCGTCCCAAAACGATCCTTCGTCGTTTATGGCGTTCCGAGCAACAAGGTCCGCGGCGAGCACGCGCACCACACCTGCGAACAGTTTCTGATCGCCGTTCACGGCAGCCTTTCCGTGGTGGTCGACAACGGCCGGAGCCGCAACGAAGTCGTGCTCAGCGATCCTACGATGGGCCTTTATCTTCCGCCGCTCGTCTGGGGCATCCAGTACAAATTCGAGGCCGACACCGTCCTGCAGGTCAATGCTTCGCATCCGTACGAGGCTGCAGACTATATCCGCGACTACGATACGTTCCTCAAGGTCGTTCATGCCGGCCAGGGCGCCTGAAACCGCCGTGGCCGACGCGCTGCGCTTTCTGGTCGCCGGCGCCGTCAACACCGCCCTCACGGCGGCAATCTACTTCGTCGGTCTGCCCTTCATGTCACCGGCCTTCGCATACTCGATCGCATGGGTGGTCGGTATCTGCTTCGTGATGATCGTCTATCCCGAACGGGTGTATGTCGGAGGAAGCCGCTCTTCCCGCACCCGGCTGCTTTTCGGCGCGCTGGCCGTGGCGGTCTTCTTCGTAGGCCTTGTCACGCTGCGCCTGCTGGTAGCGGCGATCGGCGACCCCCGCATCGCCTTCCTCATGACGCTCGCGATCACTACAGTGCTCAATTTTCTGGGTGGGCGTGCGTTGTCGGGGAAGGGGCCATGGTGACTTGGCACGCGAGTCGGACGTTCCTGACAGGCGAGAGGTTCCCGGCTTGGTCACACATCACGATTTGCATGCCGCGACGGATTTGGGCTATTGTCTCTCTTCAGACTTGGGGGCACGGATGAAAAAGCACTATTCAAAACCGGAACTCACAAAGTGCGGCGCGCTTTCGGCCGTCACCGCTGTGACCAGTGCACCCTCCGGAAAGCTTTCCGGTTGACGGATGCGCCCGCTTCATCCGCAAGGATTGAGGCAAAGGACGTATTGTGCCGGAGAATCGGCGCGTCTAAGACGCTTGTGACAGCCGATTGAGCGTTGGGTTTTGGACTGGAGATGGGCATGAAGAAGAATTACGTGAAGCCGGTGCTCGCAAAGCGTGAGACCCTCGCAGCCATTGCCGCCATCGTCACACTGCCGTCCGGGACGATAACCACCTGACGCATTGACTGGAACGAATCATCGATCCTGTGGCCATTGCAGCGCGATTTGACGCTCTAGCAACATGTCCACGCTTTCAAGCGCGCCTTCGATCCAGCCCTGCCGCGGTGACCAGGCCTCGCCGCAAATGTGAATCCTGTTTTGGTCTATAGGGCAAAGCGCTCGCTGCATCGCTGCTTCAGGCTTGCTTTGGTTCGACCACATGTGGAAGGCGGCGCTTTCGTTTTCGTTCCAGTCTTGGGTGAAGGCGGCAACGGGGCTCGGCAGCGGAATTTCCATTTTTGGGCCAAACATCCGTTGCGCCTGGCTGTGGAGTTCGGCGGTGACCGGATGGTCGGCGCCAGTCCATCCTGAGGTGATACCGCCGTCCCCGAGACCGCGCCAGAATTCGCCGCTCTCACCGTCGGCATAGCTTAACAGCGCGCCGCCGTGCGATCCGCGCCACTGTTCGCCGCCATGATGCCTCAGATGCCGCGCGGGCAAATCCGTCGTCGAGGCACCGCCATGAATTCCCAAACGACGCCACCAGGGCTGCGCATAGAAAAGCGCGGTCGTGACAGCGCGCTGAGGGGCCAGCGCCGACAGCAGCACCTTGATTTCCGGCCGCGATGCAAGCCCCTCGATTCGAGCCACGGCACCCGCTGGCATCGCAAGGACGACGCGTCGCGCTGTCAGCGCGCGTTGGCCGCCCGGCGTTTCGAAAGTGAGCGCGATAGGGGCTGCGGGGTCTGCCAATGTGACCGCCGCCAGCCGGTGGCTGAACACTGGCCGCCCGCCGAGGCGGTCGATTTCGGCGCACAGAGCATCCGGCAGCCCGGCCATGCCCCCTTGCAGTTCCGCCATCGGGTCCTTGCCCCTGAACATCTCCTGCGCGGCCCAGGTCAGGGCCGCCTCCGCCTGCACGGGTTGGCGCCAGAAGGAATAGATCAAGCGGTCCGCGAGATAGCGCAGTTCCTCGGGCGTCAGGACTTCGAGCAATGCATCCGGCAGTGTCCATTCGGCGAGCGGCCGTCCACGCAGGCGCCGGTCGTTGCCTGTCGCGGTGAACGACATGTCTTTCAGGGCCTTGCGCAGGATACGGGCCGGCCCGCGCCGCTGCACATAGGTCGACACGTCATATGCAAACGGCCTGCGAAACCAGCTGCGGGCAATTTCCGTGTTGGTCAACGAGCGGCCGCGCAAGTGGACAACTCCGGCAGGCGAGCGGCCGACGCTTTCGACTGCTCTGAGACCGAACCGTTCGACAAGCGCGCCGACGATCCGGTGGGAAGGGCTGAAGTTGTGTGCGCCCATGTCGATGGCGAAGCCTTGCGGCGAGCTGACCGTGAGCACCCGGCCACCGGTCCGGTTGCTTGCCTCGAAGAGCCCCAATCTGTCCGGGTTTACGCCAGCCTCGAGCAACCGCCATGTCGCGTAGAGCCCGGCCATGCCGGCCCCTACGACCGCAATCTCGAGGTCGCTCCCCGGATTGCCGGACGTTGCCAGGTCAGGCCACCTTCTTGCGCGCCAGCCTGGCCCGGATGCTTTCGACATCCGCCCGTGGCGTCGCCGCAAACAGCGTTCTTGTGTACTCGTGCCGCGGGTTCGAGAAAACTTCGTCGCGGGGGCCGTATTCCACCGCTTCGCCGTAGTACATCACCATCACGTCGTCGGCGATGTAGCGGACCACCGAAAGGTCGTGGCTGATGAACACGTAGGTCAACTGGAACTCATCCTGCAGGTCGGCGAGCAGGTTCAGCACCTGCGCCTGCACCGACAGGTCGAGCGCCGAGACCGGCTCGTCGAGCACCAGCAGACTGGGGTTCAGCATCAAGGCCCGCGCGATCGCGATGCGCTGGCGCTGCCCGCCCGAAAACATGTGTGGATAGCGATGGTAATGCTCCGGCTGCAGTCCGACCTTCTTCAGCATCGCCATGGCGCGCTCGCGCCGTTCTTCCGCGCCGACACCGGTGTTGATCTTAAGCGGTTCGCCCAGAACGTCGCCGATCTTCTGGCGCGGGTTGAGCGAGCCATACGGATTCTGGAACACGATCTGCACCCGGCGGCGCATCTCGCGCGACAGGCCGTTGCGGGCAATGTCGACCGGCTGGCCGTCGATGATCAACGCGCCGGAGGTGGGCGCGTCGATCATGGTGATGATGCGCGCCAGCGTCGACTTTCCGCACCCGCTCTCGCCGACGATCGCAAGCGTCTTGCCCTTGTCGACCGACAGGCTGACGCCCTTGACGGCATGGACCGTGCGGGGAGCGGAAAACAGGCCGCCGCCGACATGGTAGTCGCGCACGATGTTCTTCGCTTCGAGAACCTTCTGGGTCATGGCCGCGGCTCGACCATGGGCGCGACGGCACCTGCGGCCTCGGCTTCCAACAACACCCCGTCGATGGTTGGCAGGCGGTCGCCGGTGGCATTTTCTGGCAGCGCCGAAAGCAGCGCGCGCGTGTAGTTGCTCCTGGGGGATTCAAACAGCGACAGCACGCTGGCTTCCTCCATCTTGCGGCCCTTGTACTGCACGATCACGCGATCGGCCGTCTCGGCGACCACGCCCATGTTGTGGGTGATCATGATCAGGCCCATGCCATATTCTTCCTGCAGCCGGACGAGCAGGTCGAGGATCTGCTTCTGGATCGTCACGTCGAGCGCTGTGGTCGGCTCGTCGGCGATCAGGAGCTTTGGATTGCAGGCAATCGCGATGGCGATCATCACGCGCTGGCACTGGCCGCCCGACATCTGGTGCGGGAAGGAATTCAGCCGTTCGCTTGGCTCGGGGATGCCGACGAGGGTCAGCAGTTCGATTGCGCGCGCACGGCGTTGCGCCTTGTCCATGCCCATGTGGAACCGCAGCACTTCCTCGATCTGGAAGCCGACCGTGAAGCACGGATTGAGGCTTGCCATCGGTTCCTGGAAGATCATCGAGATGTCCTTGCCGATGATCTTGCGGCGCTCCGCCGGGTCGAGCGTGAGCAGGTCAACGCCGTTGAATTCCATGCGGTCGGCGGTCACGGTTGCGCTGTCCGGCAGCAGGCCCATCACGGCAAGCATGGACACCGATTTGCCAGAACCGCTCTCGCCGACGATCGCCAGCACCTCGCGCTTCTCGACCGAGATGTCTATCCCCTTGACGGCGAAGAACGGCCCGGTCGAGGTGTCGAAGAAAACAACCAGGTTACGAATGTCGAGCAGGGCCATCGCGGTCACGACCTCTTCAGCTTGGGGTCGAGTGCGTCGCGCAGACCGTCGCCGATCAGGTTGATGGAGAGAACCGTGATCAGGATCGCGAGGCCAGGAAAAGTGACGACCCACGGCGCTCTGAGGATAAATTCGCGCGCCGTCGCAAGCATGGTGCCCCATTCCGGCGTCGGCGGCTGTGCCCCGAGGCCTGGGTCATCAACTGGGTCAACCCGACCGCGGCCATGGGCATCGCCATGATGCGCCACGCCCCCGACCTGCGGACGCTGGCCATCTGCGACGGCCCGCACAACCCGCGGTTCGACGACAACCTGATGGTCCGAGCCGGC
>JAPLOZ010000082.1 GCA_026400435.1 Hyphomicrobiales bacterium
TCCGCTCGACGGCGGCAAAACCTACAAGGTCACATTGCCCGCCCCCGTTCCGGCCAAGCAGTTCTGGTCATTTGTCGTTTACGACAACATCACGCGGTCGCTGTTGGAAACCGACCAGAAGCTCGCCGGCGTGGACAGCACTGACGCCAAGCTGAAGCTCGACTCGGATGGTTCGGCGACGGTCTGGTTCGGGCCAAAAGCCCCCGAGGGTCACGAAGGGAACTGGGTGCAGACCATGCCCGGCAAGGGCTGGAACTCCCTCCTGCGCCTCTATGGCCCGCTTGAGCCGTGGTTCGACAAGAGCTGGAAGCCGGGGGACTTCGAAGAAGTTCAGTGAGCCGTCTTCCCCGTCAATAACCAACCTCTTACCCCACCCGGCCCTGAGCCGGGTGTCGTTTTGGATGACCTGGACAAAGATGGCCGGTCAAGCCCAGCCATGGCAATGATTCATCTAGAGCGGCGGGCTTGATGGGCGGCAGGATTCACCAATCACCTGAGTTCTGACAGCGCTGTTCTTTACCGAGAGATGGCGCCACGCAGCGTCCCGATGATCGACTCCACCATCGTCTAAGCTACCGGGACGGCTCGATGTTTCCGTTTTGGCGCGCAACTCGCGCCGTCGCCGACGGAAAAGGCCCGCCCTTGCGGGCGGGCTGAGCGGGCGGACCAGACTGGAGGCAGTCCGCAGGATTTTCTGGTTTGTTATTCCAGATAGCTGGACGGGTCGACCGGCGACGAATTCTTGCGAACCTCGAAATGCAGCTTCGGGGCGTCGGTCTGGCCGCTCATGCCCGACACCGCGATCTCCTGCCCGCGCTTGACCTTGTCTCCGCGCGACACCTCGAGCTTGCTGGCGTGACCATAGACGGTGACCAGGCCATCCTCGTGCCGCACCAGGACGGTGTTGCCGAATTCCTTGAGACCATCGCCGGCGTAGATGACGACGCCGTTCTCGGCCGCCTTCACCGGCGTGCCTTCCGGAACCGAGATGTCGATGCCGTCGTTCGACTTGCCGGTGCCCTTGCCGTATTGCGAGATGACGCGGCCGCGTACCGGCCAGCGCATGCGGCCGATGCCGGTTGCATCCGGGGCTGCGGCGCCGTCCTCCTCGGCCTGCTCGATGACCTTGTCGGTCTTTTTCGGCGGCGTGTAGGTCGCGGTCTGCTCGGCCTTTGTCTGCTCGGAAGCGGTGGCGTTGGTGACAACCGCGTCGGTCGCGGCCGGAGCGGCGGCGGCAACCTTGGCGGAACCTGCGCCGGGAATCTTCAGCGTCTGCCCGACGCGGATCAGGCCATCGGAAAGGCCGTTGGCATCCTTGATGGCGGTGACGCCGACGCCGGTCTTCTTGGCGATACGCGAAAGCGTGTCGCCTTCCTGCACCTTGTACGCGCCGGCAGCGCCAGAGGTCTTGGCGTTGCTGCTGTCAGCGGTGGCGCTGTTTGCTGGGGCGCCGCTTTCCTTGGTCTTCGGCGTAGCCGGCAGGACCGCGAGGTTCTGCTGCTGCTGTTCCTTGTCGCCTGGCTGATGCTCGCCGCGCGAGGATTTTGCCAGCTTGGTTTTCGGATCGCTGTCGGGCGCCGAGACGCCGGCATGGTCCGAATAGACGTAGGTCGGAATGACGATCTTGCTGCCGGCCTTCAGGCTGTCGGTTTCGGCCAGGCCATTCGACTTCATGATGACATCGGCCGGAACGCCGAAGCGGCGCGACAGGTTGTACACCGACTCGCCTTCCTTGACGGTGACGCGCGTGCCGCCGGCACGTGACCAGCCCTTGATGTCGCCCTCCTCGGCCATCGCAGCGGTGGTCTGGGCGGCGGCCGGGGCAAGCGGGATCGAAGCTGCCTGCGCCGGCTGTGACGCGGCCGCCGATGAAGCGGTCGAGACGGGAGCCAGCGCCCCGCGTGTCACCGAACCGGTGTGGCTGCCGTCGGCGGGAGCCGCCGCGACCTGCTGTGCGGCGCCCGGATAGGACTGGGTGTCGGCGGTTTGCGCGCTGGGCCGGATGATCTCGCGCTGGTTTGGCGTGGAGGCGGTCATGAAGTCGTCGACGCCGCCGAAGCGCGCGCTCTGCGAACTGCAGCCGGCGGCCATACCTGCGAGGACAAGGACCGCCGCGCCCTGCGACAGGCTCAGTCCGCTACGCTTCAAAACACTGACTTGCATGGCAAAACCCGCACATACCCGAAACACAACTGGCTTGATTAAAGCGCGTTAATGTTACTGGTCGGTTAAGCCATTCCCATTTGAAGCGGATTTTATCGAGGACCGCTCAGATCGCCGCCGCGACGCTGCGTATGATCGGCTGCAGGCGCACCGGGCCGATGTCCTCGCGCTCGAAGCGGCTGCCGATCTTGGTCAGCTTGTTGAGCATCTGGACGGCATCGTCGGGCCCGACCGGCGCGATCATGATGCCGCCGGACGACAACTGGTCGGCAAAGCTGCGCGGCAGGCTGTCGAACGCCGCCCACACCACGATGCGGTCGAACGGCGCCTCGGCGGGAAGCCCCTGCGAACCGTCCGCCTGCCGCACGAAGGCATTGGCGATGCCGAGCGCCTCGAAGCGCTGGCGGGCCAGTTCGGTCAGCGTCTTGTAGCGCTCGACGGTGACGACGCGGGCGGCGAGCCGCGCCATGACGGCGGCGCTGAATCCGGAGCCGGTGCCGATCTCAAGCACCCGGTGGCCAGGTTCTATAGCCAGCGCCGAGACGACCTGCGCCTGCAGGTCGGGCGACTCGACCGCCTCGCCACACTCGATCGGGATCATGCCCTCGGACCAGGCGGCGTTTTGCCAGCGTTCCGGCACGAAGGCGCGCTTGGGCGTCGCCTCGAAGGCCGAAACCAGTTCCCTGGCGGCGATGCCTTTGCCGCGCAGACGCAGCAGAAAGGACGCAAAGGCCTCACGCTCGTCCACCAGCTCGTTCATGCCAGCGCCTTGCTCAACTGGTCGCGCAGCTCATGCGCGGTGAGATCGAATTTCAGCGGCGTCACCGAGACGAAGTTGCTCTTGACCGCATGGATGTCGGTGCCGTCGCGCAGCTCGGGCGTGTCGCGGCCAAAACGCAGCCAGTAATAGGGCAAACCGCGTCCGTCGGCGCGCTCCTCGATCTCGAGATTGTAGCCGACCTTGCCCTGCGCGGTGACGCGAACACCCTCGACCTGGTCAGGCTTGCAAGCCGGAAAGTTGAGATTGAGGAAAGCGCCGGTCGGCAGCTCGATGGCGAGCAGCTTTTCCAGCAATGCCGGCGCCAGCGCCTCCGATGTCTCGTAGGGCACCCTGCGCTGGCCGTCTTCGAGCAGATAGGCCTGGCTCAGCGCGATCGAGCGTATGCCGAGCAGCGCGCCTTCCATGGCGCCCGCAACGGTGCCGGAATAGGTGATGTCGTCGGCGATGTTGGAACCGGAGTTGATGCCCGAAAGAATGAGATCGGGAAGGCCGGGCAGCAGGCGGCGCGTGCCCATGATGACGCAGTCGGTCGGCGTTCCGCGCACGGCGAAGTGCTTTTCGCCGAGCTTGCGAAGCCGCAAGGGCTCCGACAGCGACAGCGAATGCGCGTAGCCGGACTGGTCGGTCTCGGGCGCGACGACCCAGACGTCGTCCGAAATGGTGCGGGCGACCCGTTCGAGGCTGGCGAGACCCTCGGCGTGGATGCCGTCGTCGTTGGTGAGCAGGATACGCATCTACCGCGCCTCGATCTTGGTCATGCCGCCCATGTAGGGCCTCAGCGCTTCAGGAATCGTTACGCTGCCGTCCGCCTCCTGGTAGTTTTCCATGACGGCGATGAGCGCCCGGCCGACCGCCGTGCCGGAACCGTTGAGCGTATGCACGAAGGCCGTGCCCTTGCCCTCCTTCGGCCGGTAGCGGGCGTCCATGCGGCGCGCCTGGAAATCGCCGCAGACCGAGCAGGACGAGATTTCGCGGTAGGCGTTCTGGCCGGGCAGCCAGACCTCGATGTCGTAGGTTTTCTGGGCGCCGAATCCCATGTCGCCGGTACAGAGCGTCATGGTGCGGAACGGTAGTTCGAGCTTCCTCAGAACCGCCTCGGCGCACTCGGTCATGCGCTCGTGCTCGTCGCGCGAACTGTCCTGATCGGTGATCGAGACGAGTTCCACCTTGTAGAACTGATGCTGGCGCAGCATGCCACGCGTGTCGCGCCCGGCCGAGCCCGCCTCGGAGCGGAAGCAGGGCGTGAGAGCGGTGTAGCGCAGCGGCAGTTTTTCGAGCGGCGTGATTTCCTCGCGGACGAGGTTGGTCAGCGGGACTTCGGCGGTGGGGATGAGGCCGAGCCGCCTTCCGACGACGATTGGTTCGCCGCTCCTCGAAACAATAGCAGCTCCATCCGATGCGAGAACTGCGTCGGCCACACCGACGAAGTAGAGATCGTCCTCGAACTTTGGCAGCTGCCCAGTGCCGAAAAGCACCTCGTCTTTCACCATCAGCGGCACCTGCACTTCCGTGTAGCCATGTTCCGTGGTGTGCAGGTCGAGCATGAACTGGCCGAGAGCGCGTTCGAGCCGCGCCAGTCCGCCCTTCAGCACGGTGAAGCGGCTGCCCGAGAGTTTCGCCGCGCGCTCGAAATCCATCATGCCGAGGCTTTCGCCGATCTCGAAGTGCTCGCGCGTCCAGTTGGAGCGCTGGCGGGGTGTGCCGACCTTGCGGAGCTCGACATTGGCGTGCTCGTCGGCGCCGACTGGCACGTCATGCGCGGGCACGTTGGGCAGCACGGCCAGCGCGTCGTCCAGCGCCTTGTCGAGCGTCCGCTCCATGGCTTCGGCGCCAGACAGCCATTCCTTGATCGCGGTGACCTCGCCCTTCAGTTCCTCGGCCTTTGCAGAATCGCCCGAACGCATGGCGTTGCCGATCTCCCTGGAGGCGGCGTTCCGGCGCTCCTGGCGCTCCTGCAACTGGCCGAGATGGGCACGGCGCGCCTCATCCTTGACGATCAGGTCGTCGACGGCCGAACGCGCTTCCTCGGAAGACCACTGGCGCTTGACCAGCGCCTCGGCGAGCCTGTCGGGGTTTTCGCGAATCCATTTGATGTCGAGCATGGCTGAAACCGTTCTCTGAAAGGCGCACAGGGCCTAAACCGGCTGGGCAAAGGATGCAAGGTGGGGCGGGCCTAACCTCCCCTTGTTGGAAGATCGAGTGCTCTCAATCCGTCAATTACCTGCATTGCACGCTTCATCGTCGCCACGCCTGCTTTCGCATCTGGCCATTGCAGTCGGGAAGCGGGGCGCGATGGCCGTGCCTCTCAGACTAGATTTTTGTGGCGCAGCTTCCCGCGCCCCGCCGGCGATTTTTGGCCATCCCATCCCCGAG
>JAPLOZ010000033.1 GCA_026400435.1 Hyphomicrobiales bacterium
AAGAAGGTCGGCGGAAATCGATGCAGCGATGCTCTCGCCGCCGGGGAGGCGCAGTTCCAGGCGGTTCTGGGTGCCGCCAAAGACAAAGTCCTCGACCCGCGCCGAAAAGCTGAAGTCGCCCTCGCCTCCCGGCCCAAAGCCGATGTCGCCAGGCCGCAGCCACAACGTCGCCGCGCCGGTGTCGCCACCCGAATCGCGAGACTCGGGCAGCGAGAAGCTGGCCCCGAAACCCTGCCATACTCCGTTCGAACAGGTCCCCCTCACGAAGTTGTTTTCGCCGAGAAACTCGGCGACAAAACGCGTCGTGGGCGACTTGAACAGCCGGCTCGGCCGCCCTTCCTCGACGATCTTGCCCTTTTCGAAGACGGCGATCCGGTCCGACATGGTCAACGCCTCCTGCTGGTCATGCGTGACATAGAGGAAGGTGACACCCGTTTCCTTGTGCAGGCGTCGCAACTCGGTCTGCATCTGCTCCCTGAGCATGCGATCTAGCGCCGACAACGGTTCATCGAGCAAAAGCACCCGCGGGCCGAAAGAAAGCGCGCGCGCCAGTGCAACCCGCTGCTGTTGTCCGCCTGAAAGCTGGCGCGGCTTGCGGTCGGCGAAGCTGTCAAGTCCGACAAGGGCCAGCATCTCGTCGACCCGCGTGCGGATACGCGCGGGCTCCCACTTTCGGACCCTGAGGGGAAAGGCAATGTTGGCGCGCACGGAAAGGTGCGGGAACAGCGCGTAGCCCTGGAACACAAGACCGAAATTGCGATCCTCGGGCTCCGTTGCGGTAATGTCCTGTCCGTCGAGCAGGATGCGTCCGGCACTGGGTCTGTTGAAGCCTGCAAGCGACATCAAAAGCGTCGTCTTGCCCGAACCGGACGGGCCAAGGAGGGAGACGAACTCGCCCTCCTCGACCGTCAGGGACACGTCGTCGAGCGCCCTGAGGGGGCCGTAGGTCATCTCCACGTTTTCAACGACGAGAAATGCCATCTCACACGGCATCCCGAGCGAGCGGCGCCGTCGAGCAGTGAATGCCGCCGCCACCGGCCTCGACAGGCTCATAGTCGCAGGTGATGAGTTCCACGCCGGCGTCCGTCAGCCTGTCCTCGAGACGCTTTGAGCGGCTCCCGTGCATGACAACCTTGCTCGGCGCGATGGCGAGCGAGTTCAGCGAGAACGCGTTGTCCTCCGGCGGAAGTTCGATCAGCTTGATGCCGCGCTTCTGGAGGTACTCGATGAAGAACCAGGGAAGCTCGTTGAGGTTGACGATCGCCTTGTCAACGTCGATCATGTTGAATGCGCCGTCGATGTGGATACGATAGCCCATGCCCGGCAGCGTGATCAACTCGATGCCGTGATAGCCTAGGATAGCCTGCATCTGGCGCACGCCCTCTTCGTTGCACGCGACGGAAACGCAGCTGACCGCGGTCTTGTCGTCAATGTTGGCGAAACCGCCGCCTTCGAAGACTGCATTGCCGGTCAGGGTAGCCACGATCGGACAGCCGGCCCGCGCCAATGCGCGGGTGACTGGCAATTCCTCGCCGCGACGTACTTTGCGGGCGAGGCGTGTGACGATAGCGCCGCTCTTGATCGCGACGCAGCTGTCGCGGGTATAGACCTGTTTCATGCGGCCCGGCGCTGCCTCGCCAACCAGCACGACGTTGACGCCTTCCTTGCGCAGAATTCCGGTGAACTGGTCGTGAGCCTTCTGCATTGCTGGCAGATCAGGCAACTCCTTGCCCATCCAGTACCATCCCTTGTCGGGGTCGCCATACCCGCCGACCTCCGGCATCGGCTTGTCGGCCGTCACGACATCAACCTCTTTGCCGGGGCGGTGCATCAGCACGGCGCGCAGCTTGCCGACATCGTTGGAACATCCCCACACGCCGCCCCAGACCTCCTGTTGCTCGATCGGGTCGTGGAAGGCAGGCTCGGTTACGGACCCGAAGGTCTGGAAGAAGACCTTCTCGCGATACTCGTGATCGCTCATTGCATGCGCTTGGCTCATATAATTTCCTTTTTCGTGAAGTGAGCAGTGGGTTCTATCGCGCCGGACGTTCTTTGTTACGCCCTACGAGCAGGCTCTGGGCGATCAGAACCGTCATCGTCGCGATAAGGAGGACGGCGGCGATGGCGGCCAAGGCCGGGTCGATCGAGTCGGTGATGGACGTGTAGATGCGCCGTGGAAGCGTCACAAAGCGCCGGGCTGTGATGAAGAGAGTTACCGTGATCTCGTCCCAGGAAGAGATGAACGCCAGGAAGGCGCCGGCGGCGAGGCCCGGAGCAATGTTCGGCAGGATAACGCGCCCGAAGATCGTCAAGGGCCTTGCACCAAGACTGCGCGCCGCCGTCACCATTCTGTTGTCGAGGTTGGAGAGCGAGGCGGCGATCGCCAGGAAAGCCATCGGCAGGGAGAGAACGACGTGCACGACAAGCACGCCCCAGAACGTGTCTAGCATAGACATCTTGGACAACACCCTGACCACCCCGACCGCATAGATGATCGGCGGCACGATCAGCGGCGACAGCATCAGCAGCCGAACCGAGGACGGCCACCAGCCGGCACGGATCCATGCGCCCACCGCGAATGCCGCGGCGACGGCCGTAGCGATGATCGAGGTCGCGATAGCCGCGATGATGGAGTTGCGGAAACTGGGAATCCAGCCGCGCGCAGGATCGGCAAGCGAGGCGTAGTGCTCGAGCGACACGCCATCGACCGGAAGCGAGAGGTAGCTCTTGTCCGTGATGGAGACCGGGATGACTACCAGCACGGGCAGGAACAGAAACAGCAGCAGCAGCCAGACGATTGCCATCAACAGGCGATTGCGAATCCGGGCGCTCATTTCGCGCCTCCCCCGAACGCAGCGCGCATGGCGGGGCTGCGCAATGCAATCGCAAGCAGGATTCCGACGACTACGAGCAGCGCGGTCGAGAGCGACGTGGCGAGATCCCAACGGCCGGTATTCGATATCTGGACCGAGATGTACTCGGCAATCATGAGGGTGCGGCCGCCGCCGAGCAGCGCCGGGGTTATCAGGAAGCCAAGCGAGAACACCAGGATGAAGAGCGAGGCGACCGCAATGCCTGGCAGGCTCATCGGGAGCCAGACGCGGAAGAACACGGTGACAGGGCGGGCGCCGAGCGAGCGAGCGGCCTGCACGACGCGCCGGTCGATATCGGTCAGGTTGGCGTAGAGCAACAGCACCGCAAAAGGCACCATGTAGTGTACCATGCCTACGGTGACGCCTATCCGGTTATAGACGAGCTGGATAGGTTCCGTGATCGCCCCGAGCGACATCAGACCGCTGTTGAGCAGGCCCTGCGATCGCAGGATCGTGATCCAGGCGAAGGCGCGCACGAGAACCGAGACCCAAAAAGGAATCGAGACCATGAGCAAGGCGAGCTTCCTTTGCCCGCTGCTCATGTGGATCATGCCGAATGCGATGACATAGGCAATCACCATGGTGATGAAGGTTGTGCTGACGGAAACCACCAAGGTCGTCTGGACGACCTTGGCCACGGCGCGGCTGGTGAACAGGCGCTCATAGTTTGCCAGCGCTCCGCTTCCCTCGGTCAGGGAAAGCGCGAGTACCTGCAGGATGGGGAGAGCGTAAAGCAGAATCACCAACAGGCCGGCTGGCACTGTCAGGTACAATGCAAAACGTTCAAAGCGTGACGACATGCCGCCTTCGCACAGCTTGAGAAGACTATCTTTCGGTCGTTGCCGCCTGCCTGCCGGGAGCATGCAGGCAGGCGGCCTCGACCAAGATCAAGTCGCGATCAGGTCGAGGAACTTGTTCTGGACGTCGGCTTCATGTTCCGCATACCAGGCGGGCTGGACGAGCACCTGACCCTTGGTGTTGGCCGGCGAAGTCGGATTGAATACCCGATCTTCATCAGTCATCAGCGCTTCCGCCGCCGGGTTTGTCGGGCCATTGCCCATGAGACGCAGCAACGTTATCTGCGGCTCGGGGTCGAGCGCGGAATTGATGAACTCGAACACCTTCTTGCCGGCTGGGTTCCCCCTCGGCACCGACCAGGCGCTGATCAACAACGTGTTCTGGTTCCAGGTGATGGCGTAGTCGGGGTTCTCCTGAACAAGCAGCTTGGCGCGGGTGTGCCAGATATTGCCCATGACGACTTCGCCGTCCCGGAAAAGCTGCTGGCTTTGCGCGCCGCCTTCCCAGAAGATGATGTTGTCGAGGTGCGGCTGAAGCTTCGCGAACGCGCGATCGACGTCGAGCGGATAAAGGTCCGCCGGCGCTACGCCATCGGCGAGCAGCACGAACTCAAGCTGGCCCTGGATCCACTTGCACATCGTGCGCTTGCCGGGGATTTTCTCGAAATCGAAAAAGTCCTTCCAGTCGGTCAGCGTCTCGACGCCGGTCGTCTTCTTGTTGTGGAACAGGACGTTTGCGAACGCATAGTTTCCAACACCGAACTCCTGCGAGAAGCCCGGAACCTTGTTCTTGTCAACGATGGAGTAGTCGATCGGCTCGACATAGTTTCCGCCCGATAGCACCTGCGCGTCGATCAGGCCGTTGTCCATCACGTCCCAGATCACGTTGCCGCTGTCGACCATGGTGCGAACCGAGCCGATCGCGGGACCCGCGCCGTCGATCACGAGCTTCATGCCCGTCTTGGCAGTGAAAGGACCGCCAAACGCCTGCTGGAAAGCATCGACGGCGGCGCCGCCCCAGTTACACAGCACAACTTCATTGTCGGCGGCGCTGGCAGTCCCCGGGCGCAGCGCCACGCCCAGACCCACCGCCGCCAGGGCGGTAAGGAAACCACGCCGGTCAACGTGACCGGCCTGGAATTTCTGCAGCAGGATCTCTGCCGCGTCTTTTGAGAAACGGTTGCTCATTGTCTTTTCCCCTTCGGTATCTGATTGGTCTTCGGCGCCGCCTTGGGTTCTGACGGCGCCTTCCTTGATGCGGTACGCCAATGATGGCGCAGGCGCGGCGGAGCGACGGAGCTGCGTTCGATGAGCTCGACATCGACATATTCGACAACTTCTTCGGTCAGTTCCCCCATCAATAGGCCGACCAGCAACTGGACACCGCGCACGCCGAATGTCTCGGCCGACTGTCGCACGGTCGAAAGCGGCGGCCCGATCACATCGGCATTCGGGATGTCGTCGAACCCGACGATGGACAGGTCCTGCGGAACGGACAGACCGGCCCTGCGGGCTGCCCTGATTAATCCAAGGGCGACCACATCAGCGGCCGCGAAGATGGCAGTGGGTGGATTCTTGAGCCGATCCAGCGCCGCAAAGGCGGCTTCGCCGTCAATCGCCTGATAGCCGGGGAAGAGCACCAGCGCAGGATCGAAGTCTATTCCCTCGGCGTTGAGCGCTTCCCGATAGCCAGCCATCCGCTCGGAACTTGAGATCAGGCTCTGGTCGCCGCCGATATAGGCTATGCGGCGATGTCCGGCGGCAAGCAGATGCCGGGTGGCGAGCACACCGCCTTTGTGGTTGCGGGCGTAGAGCCTGGGCGCTTCGGCGGTGCGCACATCTTCATCCAGCAGGACTATGTTGCGCGCCCGGTTGATCGTCTCGGCAATCTCGGCGGAGCCTGGGTGGTTGGTCATGAACAGGATGCCGTCAACCTGGGCACTCTCTATACGCCGCAGATGAGCGATCTCGTTGCCAGCGATATTGCGGCTGTTGAAGATCAGCAGACTGTAGCCGAGGCGGGCACACTCGGATTCAGCCGCACTCGCGATCGCGGAAAAGAATGGATAGGCGATGTCTGAAAGGACGAGGCCAAGCGATTCACTGCTGCCTAGGCTTAGCCGGCGCGCCGTGACATTTGCCCTGTATCCGAGGTCGTTGGCCGCGGCCTCGATACGGGCGACGGTTTCGGCCGGCAGCACGATCCGGTTGTTGAAATGCCGCGAAACGGCGGTGACCGACAATTGGGCGGCCGCAGCCACATCGCGAATGGTAACCGCGGAAGCACGACGTTGCGATGTACGGTGCGCCGTCACGACACAATCAACCCGCAACCGCTTCGGCTATCGTCGCAGCCATTCGTCGGATCCGCCTCACGCAATCGCTCTTTACATCCAAGACATAAAGCAGATATCCGTGTTTTGTAAAGCGCTTTACTAAACCGATTTATCAAATGAAGAATCTTTAAGCAGGATGCATGGGATTCAGGCATTCGCGAGGTACAATCTGCCTTCCGTTTGAGCGGCGCCGGTTGATTAACGGCAATCCCGTCGGGCCAACAGCAGCCCAACGCAGCAGCACATGGAGATCCCTATGCGCAGCCTAGCAACATACCTCGTGGAAATCCTCGAGGCGAACGGCGTGGACACCGTCTTCGGCATTCCGGGGGTGCACACCGTCGACCTTTATCGCGGACTGGAAAATTCGGGGATCCGACACATCACGCCCCGGCACGAGCAGGGTGCGGGCTTTATGGCGGACGGCTACGCGCGGGTGACGGGAAGACCGGGGGTCTGCTTCATCATCACCGGTCCCGGCATGACGAACATCGCTACGGCGATGGGCCAGGCATATGGGGATTCCATCCCAATGCTGGTCATCTCGAGCGTGAACTCCATCGGAGAAATGGGATCTGGCCGAGGCCATCTGCACGAGTTGAAGGACCAGAGCGCGCTGGTCGGCGGCGTTTGTGCTTTCAGCCACACCATCCTCTCCATCCATGAGCTTGAGCCGGTCCTCGCCCGTGCCTACGCACTTTTCGCGGCAGGGCGGCCGCGACCCGTTCATATCGAAATCCCCGTCGGGCTGCTCAACGCGGATGCCTCGTCCATGCCGGCGGCACGACGTTTTGCGCTGCCGCAGCGGCCGTCTCCCCCCGCAGGCGCCGGCACGCTGATAGCCACGCGGCTTGCGGCCGCAAGGCGCCCGCTGATCGTGGCAGGCGGTGGCGCAATCGGTGCGGCGAGCGCCATTCGTTCGCTTGCCGAGCGGCTTGGCGCGCCGGTCTTGATGACCGTCAATGCGCGCGGCGTACTTGCAGGCGATCATCCGCTTGCGGTGCCGTTGACGGGAGATGCGCCAGCAGTGAGCGAACTCCTCAAAAATTCCGACGCGACACTGGCGCTCGGGACCGAGTTCGGGCCGACTGATTTCGGCGACCGTCTGCCCGTCGCCGGCTTGCCCGGCTGGCTTGCGAGGGCAGACCTCGACGCCGAACAATTGATGCGCGGCCTGCGGGCCGACCTGCCACTCCTCGCCGATGCCAGACTGACGGCCGAAGCGGTGCTGGAAGCGCTGCCACAGGCGTTGCCCGGCAGTACCGGCGGCGAAATCGCACACGCGGCGCGCCGTGAGGTCGAAGCAGGCATGAATCCGGTTCTGTCGGCCGGGCTGCGCCTGCTCGACACGCTGACGCAGGCTTTTCCAGATGCTGTGATCGCCGGCGATTCAACGCAGCCGGTCTATGCCGGCTGCACCGCGTTCGGAGCGGCACGCCCTGCGAGTTTCTTCTGCTCAGCCACCGGTTTCGGTACATTGGGTTACGCACTGCCAGCAGCCATCGGCGCGGCACTCGGCGCACCAGGCCGACCGGTCTTCGGTCTTGTCGGGGACGGCGGGTTGCTTTTTACCATCGGCGAGATGGCAAGCGCGACGGAAGCGAAGACGTCGATCAGGCTGATCTTATGGAACAATGCCGGATATGGTGAGATCAAGACCTATATGGTCAACGCAGGAGTCAAGCCCATGGGGGTCGACATCCATACTCCCGACTTCGAGCCGATCGCCAGGGGCTTCGGCTGGAGCTGGCGCAAGGTTTCCAGCCTTGGCGAATTTATCGCCGCCCTCGCAGTGCCAACGCCCGGCAACGAAGTGCTCGAGATCGGCGAAGCCGCTTTCACCGCAAGCGTCTCGGGAAGCGACGCATGAATGCCAAGGCGCAACACGACTGGTTTGCGGTCGCCGATCTTGGCGGCGGCCTGTTCAAAATCCACGAACCGCACGTCCATCGGTTCTTCCGCGCCAACATCTTCCTGCTGCATGGCCGCGACGCAGACCTTTTGATCGATTTCGGCATGGGCCTGCGCCCACTCGCGCCGCTTGTATCCCGCCTCTCCAGCGGGGCGCCCCTCATCGCGGTTGCAACCCACAGCCACGCCGACCACGTCGGCGGCTTTCACGAATTCGCCGAACGGCGCGCGCATTCGAGTGAGGCTGCGGTCTGCGCAACGACGCCCGACAGCGAGACGTTCGCCGCAATGTTTCGCGCGCTTGACGCACCGGTGACAATCCCGCCGCATCCCGATTGGCGCAGGGACCAGTACCGCATCGCCCCCGCTCCGCTCGACGTCGCGCTTGCGGAAGGAGACATCATAAGCCTCGGCGACCGGCGGCTGGAGGTGCTGCATCTTCCCGGCCATTCGCCGGGCTGCATCGGGCTGATCGACAGGGAGAACGGCGTTTTCTTTTCCGGCGACGCAATCTATCGCGGCATGCTGGTAGATGACCTGCCTCACAGTGACAGGACTGTCTATCGCGCCACCATGGCGCGGATTGCCGCGCTGGACGTTGCGGTCGCGCATGGCGGGCACGGCGACGCACTTTCGGTGCAGGAAATGCGCGCTGTCGCGCTTGGCTATTGCGCCTGACTCACAGCACCTTGCCGGGGTTGAGAATGCCTGCCGGGTCGAGCGCGTGCTTGATCGCCCGCATCGCCGCGAGTTCTGCCGGGCTGCGGCTGTGTCCGAGCCAGCCGCGCTTCAGCGTGCCTATGCCGTGCTCGGCGGAGATGACGCCGCCAAGGTCACGCACAAGGTCGTAGGCAATGCGATCGACAGCATGGACGTCGGCATCTGAATAGCCGGGGACCTCCACCATGATGTGCAGGTTGCTGTCGCCAATGTGCCCGAAGAAGAAGGAGCGCGCGGCGGGCTGCGCCGACGAGATTCTGGCGCGGCAGACCTCCACATAGTCGTCCATGCCGGCAATCGGCAGGCTCACATCGAAATTGACGATGTCGTTCACATGCGCCTCCGGCAGGGCCGCTTCGCGGACCTCCCAAAACCGGCGTGCCTCGGCATGCGACTGCGCGACAAGTGCGTCGAGGATGAGACTGTCTTCCACCGCGCTTTCGAGCAATGGTTCCAGTCCGCCGCCCTCGGTCTCGACAATCACCGCGAACGGCGGCGTCGTGCTAAAAAGGCGCCGCCCGCCGCACAGCTCGAAATAATCCGCCCACATCACTTCGAACGCGGAAAGCGCAACCTGCCCGCGCGCCCTGCTCATGAGGGCAAGCACGGCGTCGTAGCTTTCCAGCGCGCAGACCGCCGTCTCGATGCCGGACGGCATCGGGCTCAAGCGAAGCACCGCGCGGGTGATGACCGCCAGCGTCCCCTCGGAACCCGCCATCAGGTGCCGCAGGTCATAGCCGGTGTTGTCCTTTCGCATGCGCGACAGATGTGACAACACCGATCCGTCAGCCTGGACCGCCTCCAGGCCAAGCAGATTGTCGCGCACCGTTCCGTGCCTGACAACGCGCAAGCCGCCGGCGTTGGTCGCGATGTTGCCGCCTATCTGGCATGACCCCCTGGCACCCAGGTCGATCGGCAGCAGGAAGCCGGCGTCGGTTGCTGCGTTCTGCGCGATTTCAAGCACGGTGCCGGCGCGCACGACCATGGCGCCGGCGACCGGATCGATTTCTTCGACGCCGTGGAACCGCGCCAGCGAAAGAGCTACGTCGCCGGGGCGACAATTCGCGCCACCCGCAAGTCCGGTCATGCCTCCCTGCGGCACCACTGGCTGACCGTGGCGATGGCAGATTTCGAGCGCCTTCGATATCTCCGCGACCGACCCTGGCCTGAGCAGGGCGAGCGGCAGATCTTGTCCTGTCGCGCTGGCGTCCGAGCGATGGGCAACGCCTTGCAAAGCCTCGCCCGTCAGACATGCATCGGGACCAAGTGCTGCGCGCAGTTCCGAGAGGGCATCCATGGACGACAACTTTCAAGACCGGTTCGATAGACGTCAATCGAATAGGCCGCGTAACGACGCCCGACAAGGCAATGTCGCGATGACTGGACTCCACGGTGCGCGAATGTGGCCTTTTGCCCGGCCGGAGCGGCCTGCGGCCCTCTCGCCGCAGCGCAACTGGCGCCGGTGAACCGTCGGCAACATCATTCGCCCAGCCTTTGAAAGCATGCAGCGTCAGCGCTTCACGCGGCGATGGCGAAAAGTCCAAACGGCTTCCACCCGGCCTGACCTGCGAGACTGCGGCAAGGGGTGAACCGGGCACTAGCCTGGGCGACCGCCGAGCGCCCTACCGATAAAGCTGTGTCGCACCAACAGTTGATAGCTGGCGAACATCAGCGTGAAGCCGACCGCCAGGATGGTCGCTAACTTGGCTGGCCAAGGCCAATCGAGACGCGCCACACCGACCTGCAGGGCAACCACTATCGGCAGGTGGATCAGATAGACCCAATAGGATGCATCGGCGACATAGCGGCGCACGGGGCTGAATCCCGACATGAAACGAATTGCCATGCCGATGACCGCAAAGGTCGCCGACCAGGTTGCCAGGGCATAGCAGGCGGCGCCCGCAAGACGAATCGCCTCACTCGGCAGCGGTGTCGAGACGGGTGCGACGCCGACCATCGCCAAACAGGCCGTGATGAGACCGATCGCCACGATGAGGTTCAGCACCCAGTCGCGCTCCAGATTGCGGATCAGTCCGATCTGACGATGCAGCAGCCAGCCACAGGCCAAGGCGCAGCCATAAGCAATGACGGCGGTGGAATTTGTCACCAGCGATTTGTCCGGCGTCGGAACCCCAAACCACATCCGCCATTTCGGATTGGCGGCGAAGGCGGCAAAGAGCGGTATCGCCAGCACAATGGCGCCCAGAGGGCCACTCATGACTACTCGAAAAAGCCGGTCGATCCCGGCACGGACACAACCGCTTGGGTCCATCTGGATAACGCCCCAGCGCAGGATTAGCACCAAGACGTAGAGCTCCAGCAGTACATAGAGGAACCAGAGGTGCACCAGCGGGAACCTTGGAAAGGCTGGGAATGACGCCGGCAGCGTGCGGGCGGCGCCTGTCGCCGACCAGACCGCCAGGGTAATGCCGAACAAGATCGGCCAACCCACGAGCAGGGGCAGGGCAATCCGCTTAAGCCGGTCGGCGATGAAACCCAAGGCGCCGCGGTTATGGAAGGCCATGTGCGCGAAAAAACCGGCGATCAGGAAGAAGGTCGTCATGCGAAAGACATGGGCGGTGAAGAACAGGACACCGAGTGCCTGACTGCGATGGCTGTCTTGGACGATCCAGAAGTGGGCAGGGGCCGGCAGAAATGATGCGGAGGCGTGAAACACGATCCCCATCAACAGGGCACCCCCTCTTACGGCATCCAGCGCGTGCAGCCGCCCTGTTGCGGCAGCACCCCCGTGACTGTTGGGCATTCCATATCCCCCATTCCCGGCAAACGATACCAAGCCGATGAGGGGAATCCAGTGCAAGCGCCCGGATTTTATGGCGGCTACGATCGTGGCATCGCTTCATCTGGCCGCGGCCCGGCGACGACCGTGCCGCGAGGCGCAATGCGTTCGCAAGGCGAAGGCTGGCTTAACGTGCGTCACCGATACCGCACCTGGTTCCAGCGGTGGCCCAGAAGCGAGAGTATGATGATCAGGCCATAGAAGAACTGCACATAGAAGCCGGAGAGCCCCACACCGACTACCCCGGTCTGGATGAACGAAACCGTCATTGCTCCGATGGCTCCGCCGATCACTGTGCCGATGCCGCCCCAAGGCGGCGTGCCGCCGACGAACACCGACGCGATCACCGGCAGCAGGTAACCGTCGCCCGAAGTCGGCCACCACGTGAAATTGATCATCGTCGAGAAGACGCCGGCAAGGGCGGCGCCGAGCCCCATCAGCCCGAACACCTTCACGCGGGTCCAGTTGACGTTGATCCCCATTTCGTTTGCGCTGTCGGGATTGTCGCCGACCACATGCACATGGGCGCCGAACCTGTGGCGGTTGTAGAGCATCGCGCAAAAGACCACGAACAGCACTGCCCAGAACATCTGCACGGGAAACCCGAACACCTTGCCGGAGAACAGCTTGAAGGCCACGCTGTCGACCAGGTCCGGCATCGCGATGGACTTGGAGTTCGTGACGATCAGGATGACGCCGCGCAACATGAAGTTCATGCCAAGCGTTGCGACCAGCGAAGAAAGCCCGCCGTAGACGACAAGCGCGCCGACGCCGAAGCCTAGAAGTGTGCCGAACACAATCGCAGCCAGCATGGCGAGCAGCGGATCATATCCGGCCTGCACGACTACGGCGAACGCCAGGGAGGCAAGCCCCATCACTGCGGGGAATGAAAGGTCGATCTCGCCTGACGTAACGACGAAGACAAGCGGCGCGACGAGGAACAGCGTCACCGGCAAGGTGGTCATCACTGCCGTGTAGAGACCCCAGTTCGAGAATACGACTGGGTTTGCGGTGAAGAACGCGAGCAGCATCAGCCAGAAAATCGAAAGCGACCCCAAGGCAGCGCGGTTGGCGACGATGAACCGCCGCAGCGGCCGCTCGGACGGATGCAGATCCACTGCTTCCGACGCTTTTGCATGGGCAACGTCGGCCATCAGGCAATCTCCCTTGCGTGGTGCGGCTTCGCGACATCTTCCATGAACTCGATCAGTGCATGCGCCGAACCCACTTCGGCTTTCGTCTTTTCCATTGCCACGCGACCCCGATCGATCACCACGAAGCGTTCGGCGATATCGAAGACGTGATGGATGTTGTGCCCGATGAACACGATCGAGCGGCCGGATTCACGCACCTGCCGTACGAAATGGAAGACCTTGGCGGTTTCCGTCAGCGAGAGCGCGGTGGTCGGCTCGTCAAGCACGATCAGATTGGCCTGCTTGAGGATCGCCCGCGCGATCGCAACTCCCTGGCGTTCTCCCCCGGAGAGCTGACCGACGATCGAGTGCGGCGAGAACACTTTCGATGTGAAGCCTATCTCGCGCATGAGCCGCTCGGCTTCCGCAATCTGCTTGCGCATATTCAACCAGCCGAACGGACCCGCCAGTTCGCGCCCCATGAAGATGTTGCGCACGATGGATTGCTGCACCGCCAGCGCGCGATCCTGATAGACTGTTTCGATTCCGGCCGCGCGGGATCGGGCCGGACTCCAGTTGCTGGCGGCGCTGCCGTTGACCAGAATCTCGCCGGAGGTGGGCTTGATGACGCCGGCAAGAATCTTGATCAGCGTCGACTTGCCGGCGCCGTTGTCACCGAGCAGTCCGACCACTTCGCCTGGATTAACATGCAGGTTCACCCCGCCAAGCGCATAGATCGTCCCGTATGACTTGGTGATGCCGCGCAATTCTATGATCGGTGTGGTCATGGTTTCCTCGGCCGATGGGGCGCCGTCAAGAACGACGGCGCCCGTTGTCTCAGCGCAGGCCTTCGGTGGCGAGATCGGCAACCGCCTGGTAGTTGTCGGGGGTCACGAACCCGGCGCCGGTGTCGACATTGATTGGCGCAAGTCCATACACCGCCTGCTGGCAGAGGCTCAGAATCGGCAGATACCCCTGCAGGAAGGGCTGCTGATCTGCGGTGAGTTGCACCCAGCCTTCCTTGAAGGCGTCGACAATCTGCGGGCTCGTGTCGAATCCTATCTGGACAACCTCGCCAGGTTTCTTGCCAGCAGCCTTCATGTAGGCGGGCGCGTTACCCAGAAGCTGGCCTCCCGGATAGACAATCGCCTTGATGTTCGGCTTGCTGGTCAGCGCCGCCGTGATCACCGGGATCGCCAAGTTGGGATCGGCCGCCCATTCCGTTGGCGAAGGCATGCGCGTGACGGCCACGCCCGCCGCTTCCAGCGTGTCGGCCGCCGCTCCTTCGCGGACATAGCGCTCAGGCTGCTGGTCGAAGGGACCGAACACGATCACCTCGTCACCCGCTTTCAGCCCGAACCTGCGCACCGACTCTTCGGCGAGCGCCTTGCCTTGCGGACCCTGTTGCGCGCCTACATAGCCGCCGCCGAACTTCGCCACGACGGCAGGAAGCGGCACGTTCTGGTACATCATCTTGATGCCCGCGCCGGATGCCTCCTCGGCGAGCGGCATTATGGCCGCCTCACCGGGATGGCCCATCATGGCAATCCCGTTCGGCTTTGCCGCAACGGCTTCGCGGAGCTGCTGCACCATCGTCTCAGCCTTCCAGCCTGAGAAAATGTAGTCGACCTTGGCGCCCGTGTCGTGGGCGGCCTGCACCGCACCATTGTACACGATCGAGGCGAATGCGTCGCCCTCGGCGCCACCCGCAAAGAAGCGAATCGTGACGTCGCTGCACCATTTGTCCCGCAGCGCTTCGGCGCTGGCGACAGTCGCCATCGACGCAAACGCCACGGACGCCATTGCCAAAGCTTTCAGAGAAGTCCTGCTGTTCGTCATTACTTCCTCCCTATTGTGCTAGTTGCACGGTTCGCCGGCCGCCTTACGGTCGGCATGGCTGCCTACTCACCACCACCCAACGCTGGATCTCCCCCCTCGTAGTGCGCGGTAAGATTCACGAAATCGCCGCCACGGGCCTGCTTGAGGTGGTTGAGCGCGGCCACCTGCCCGGTCATTTCGAGCGCATCGCGGTAGACCGGATCGTGCCAGCCCTCGATGTCGATCGACCCGGACCAGCCGGCAAAACGCAACTCGCTGATGATGTCGGTCCAATTGCTGTCCCCGAAACCCGGGGTGCGCATGAAGACGAACGGATATTTGCCGAAGATGCCGTGCTCGCGGATGACATCCCAGCGCACGGTCGCGTCCTTGCCGTGGACATGGAAAATGCGGTCGGCCCATTTCCTGATCTGTGGCAGCGGATCGATGAGATAGACGAGTTGGTGGCACGGCTCCCATTCGAGCCCGACATGCTTGTCCGGCGTCTCGTTGAACATCAGTTCCCAGGCATCCGGATTGTGGGCGATGTTCCAGTCGCCTGTCTGCCAGTTGCCGTTCATCGCGCAGTTCTCGAAGGCGATCCTGATGCCCTTGTCGGCGGCGCGCTTCGCGAGGTCAGTCCAGATTTCCCTGTAGCGCGGCAGGCTCTCGACCAGCGGCCTTCCCCTCAGCCGCCCGGTGAAGCCGGCAACGCAGGTCGCGCCAAAGTGGTGGGCGTTGTCGATGCACGACTTCCAGCCCTCCAGCGTCTCCAGGTCCAGCTCGCCCGTCTCGAGCGGATTGCCGAACATGCCGAGGGTGGAAATGGTGATGTCGCGATTTCCGATCGCTTCCAGGCAGCGTTTGCCCAGTTCCCCGAGATTTTGTCCGTTCGTCGTCTGCCAGAAAAATGGCTCGAAGCTCTCGAAGCCGAGATCGGCGATTTCCGCGATCCGTTCGGGCGCCTTGCCGCCGGTGGCGTTGATCATGGTTCCGATGCGTATGGACTTTGCCGGGTTGTTCACGCTGCCTCCTGCACGTCGATTTCCACCCGTCGGCGCGCCGCAGCGCTTTCAATGGCGCAAAACACCATCGCCAGACTCCTGATATTGTCGCGGCCTCTGGTTTCCGGCTCGCGTCCGCTTTCGACTGCACGCAGGAAATCTTCGATCACACTGGTATGTCCGTTCACCAGCCGCGGATCCGGCGCAGCCGGGACGTCGACTTGCACGAGAGGGCGGAAGAAACCTTCGTCCCCGTCGACCAGGTTCAAGGAAAAAGCGTTCTCGCCGTCCCAGAGAAGCGTGCCCTTGGAGCCCACGATCCTCCACGCTGAATCCCAACTCGTGTTGGCGCCCTCTGCACTCCACGAACCGCGATAGGTGAAGACGACATCGCCCGAGAACTCGAAGACCGCGTTCGCGGTTGAACCGTGCGCATACCAGGAACCTGAGGGATTGCTCTCGTGGCAATAGACGGCCAGCGGTTCGCGCCCGGACAAGAACCGCGCGGCGTCGAAGGTATGGATCGCCATGTCGAGCAGCAGGACGTGCTGCATGGCATCCCTGAAACCTCCGAAATGCGCACCGACGAAAAAGTCGCAATGCATCGCGTTCAACGATCCGAGTACGCCACTATCGACTGCCGCGCGGACGCGTCTGATACCCTCCTTGAAGCGTCGGTTCTGGCAGACTGCGAACAAGCGTCCCGCCTCTGATGCGGCCTGCCGTATCTGGCGGGCGTCCGGCATAGAAGTGGCCATCGGCTTTTCACTGAGCACGTGACAACCGCGCGCAAGGCTTGCCTTCACGACCGCTAGCCTCGCCGAAGGCACTGCCACGTCAAACACGATGTCAGGCTGTACACGCGACAGCATGGTGTCGAGATCGGTTCCGGTGAGGCATTCGGGTAGTTCGAACTCGCTGCGCAGCCGGTCGGCGGCTGCAAGGTCGATGTCAACCAGGCCCGCCACGACAAGCCTGTCGTCCAAGTCGGGCTGGCGCAATGCGCGCACCCAGGTGGCCGCCATGTTGCCGCATCCAACCAGAACGGCTTTCTTGCGCAAATTCCCCTCCCCGGAAATCGGCCTCCAAAGCTTGCACGGCAAGCGCAGGTCTATCGTAAGCGCTTACGCTCCTCCGTAAGCGTTTACGGAACTATACTTTGGGCGGTTTCCGTGTCAATAGCCCTGTTTTTTGGGATGGTGGGGACCCTAACTGAGAATGCGGGGCATCGCGCAACTGGCCAAGGAGCTGGGCATTTCGACCGGCACCGTATCGCGGGCGCTCAATGGCAAGCGCGACGTAAGCGATGAGACGAAGCGCAAGGTGATGGAGGCCGCCGCGCGCCTGGGATACGCTCCCAACCAGGCCGCACGCGCCCTTGCCCAAGGCACCACGCGTTCAATCGGCTTCATGATCGAGCTTGATCCTGAGACTGCTGCTAGCAGCGACTACTTTTTCATGGGCGTATTCGACGGCGTGCAGAGCGTGCTGACGCGACACGGACTGGACTTGTTGGTGTTGCCGTGCCCGACCACGCAGGACCGCTACCATTATCTCGAGCGGTTTGTTGCGCGCGGAGTGGTCGACGGCATTATTCTGGCATCTACCCAACGCGTCGACCAACGCGTCGATCTCCTGCAGTCGGTGGGCGTGCCGTTCGTGACGCTTGGCCGTAGCACTTCCGGGCAGGGATACTCTTGGATCGACCTCGATTTCGAGGGCGTCGTGAACACGAGCATTGACCGGCTTGTCGCGCTTGGGCATCGCCGCATCGCCCTCACGCTTCCGTTTGGAGAGGTGAATTTCGGAGCCGTGTTCGAAGCAGCCTATCGATCCGCGCTCCTGCGGCATGGGCTGGAATTCGATCCCCGACTGATGTTCGTAACCCGACGCAGTGAGCAGGCCGGCTACCGGATCGTCGACGAAATGATCGCCCTCGAGGCTGCGCCGACAGCCGTCCTGCTTATCTACGAAGTCGCTGCGATCGGCATCTATCGCCGACTCGCTGAACTGGGGCTCACGCCCGGCCGCGACTTGTCGATCGTAGGCTTGAGGGATGAGCCGACCGTGCGGTTTCTGGAACCCTCGGTCACCTGCTTCAGCGTATCGCTGCGAGACATTGGGGTCGCCATCGCGGAGGCCATGCTAGCGCAGTTGCCGGCGCACGCGGGAGCATACCCACCAGGCATCGTCCAGAAGCTGGCCCACCTTGAATTGCGGGCGGGCGAAAGCGATGGCCCGGCCAGGTCTTGATCCTTGACGCGTCACCGGCTGCTTGTGGATCGCCTGCCTGCCGGCGGGTCAATATTCTCCGGCTCTGGCAATTGGTCGAGCAGTATGCGCGCGCCCGCCCCGTCGAGATCCTCGTACTGTCCGCTGCGCAGCGCCCAAAGGAAGGCGGCCAGGCTCATCCCGCCCAGAAGGAGCGCCACGGGTATCAGGTAGACAAGCGTGGTCATACCGCCTCGGCCGCAATGGGGAACGCCGATCCGTCGGCGCGGGCCGGGCGCATGAGACGAAGCGCATTGCCGACGACGACCACCGACGATAGCGACATCGCCACCGCCGCGACCAGAGGGGTGGCGTAGCCTAGCACGGCGATGGGAACGGCCACGGCGTTGTAGGCGATGGCGAAGGCGATATTCTGCCGGACCAGGCCGCGGGCGCCGCGGGCGACCTCGACCCCGAGAGAAACGACATCGAGCGAAGGGCGCAGAAAGACGAAGTCGGCCGCGGCGCGTCCGACGTCGGCAGCGCTGGACGGAGCCATCGATACGTGGGCGGCCGCCAGCGCCGGGGCGTCGTTCAACCCGTCGCCCACCATCAGCGGCTTGAACCCCTCGGCGCGCAGGCCTTCGAGCCGGGCAACCTTTTGAGCGGGCAACAGCGAAGATTGAACCAGTGCGATGCCCAACACCGATGCTACGCTTGCGCATGGCTCCGCGGCGTCACCCGACAGCATCTCTACGGGTCCCACATGCGTCTGCAGCCAGGCGACAGCATTGCGCGCGCCCGGCCGAACGTCTTCGTGGAACGAGAAGCCGGCAACCTCTCTTCCGTCCAGCGTCAGAACCGTGCCGTCGCCGCATCCGTCCCGGCGCGCCCAGCAGGCGCGACCGAGCCGCCAGACCCCCCGCCCGTCGCGTCCCTCGATCCCCAGCCCCGCATGCTCGGTGACATTGGAAAGTGCCCTGCCCGCGCCGGGTGCGGCGCCCGCTATGGCCTTCGACAGCGGATGGCGGGATTGTGCGGCGAGCGTGGCCGCCGTCGCCAGCAAGTCGGGATCGATCGACGCCGCGTCGGCGAGCCTCGGCTGGCCGAGTGTGAGGGTACCCGTCTTGTCCAACATGGCGCAGTCGATCTCGGCCAGCCTCTCCAGCGCCGAGCCGTCCTTCACCAGTATGCCGGCTTCGAAGAGCCGCCGTGCCGCGACGACGTGGACGATCGGGACAGCCAGGCCGAGCGCGCATGGGCAGGTAATGATCAGGACCGCGATGGCGATGGTCATTGCGCGATGCCAGTCGCCTTCGACAGCCATCCAGCCGACGAACGTGATCAAGGCGCCGAGATGGACCACCGGCGCATAAAGAGCGGAAACGCGCTCGGCAATGCGCCGGTAACGCGCGCGCCCCCCTTCGGCCGTTTCCAGCATCCGCAGCATCTCGGCGAGAAAGGAGTTCGAGGAGGTCCGGACGGCAACGATGATCAACGGTCCGGTCAGATTCAGGCTGCCTGCGCGCACTATCGTTCCGCGTCCGGCGGCCACCGGCGCACTTTCGCCGCTGACGACCGACAGGTCCAGCTCGGAGTTTCCGCTCTCGACACGGGCATCGACGGGAACGCGGTCGCCGGCCGCGATCATAAGGCGGTCTCCCACCTTCAGTTCGGGCACGGCGCGATAGTCACGCGAGCCGTCATCGGCAATGACGATCGCGCCGCGTGGTTCCAGCCGAGCAAGACCAAGCACGGCAGCGCGTGCGCGGTCGCGCATGACATGGTCGAGAGTGCGGCCGATCAAAAGGAAGAACAGCAGCGAGACGGCGGCGTCGAAATAGGCGTGGTGTCCGTGCGTGACGGTCTCATAAAGGCTCATCGCGTAGGCGAGCGTCACGCCGACGGCGATGGGCACGTCCATGTTCATGCGGCCGTGGCCAAGTGCGGTCCACGCCGAGCGGTAGAAAATACCTCCGCCGAATACCAGGGCAGGAAGCGCAATCAGCGCGGAGACGAAGTGGAACAGATCGCGCGTCGCACCTTCGGCGCCGGACCAGACCGAAACCGAAAGGAGCATGATATTACCGGCGGCGAAGCCGGAAATCGCGAGGCCACGCAGCAGCAGCGACAGTTCCCGATCGGCACCGCTTGCGGCATCCTCGGCCGGATGGGCCGGATAGCCTGCCGCCGCCAGCGTGGCCGGAATGGGCGGCGTAGCGCCTTCGCGATAGCGCACAGACACGCGGCGCGTCGAGAGATTGACGCGGGCGTGCTCCACGCCCTTGAGCGAGGTCAGGGCGCGCTCCACGGTGGCAATGCACCCGGCGCAATGGACGCCCGGAACGGACAGCTCCACCTGCCGTAACCCGTTGCCGAGCGGACGGCTGGCAAGGGCTATGTCATCGTCGGCGGCAAATGGGCGGGAGGCGTCCTCCGCGCCGGGCGCGCAACAGCTCATCGCCAGCTTCCCTGAACAAGCCGCATGCGGCGCGTTTCACGCCATATGCCGCCATCCGCCATCCCGGCTTCGATCTCGACCACCCACTGGCCATCGGCGAGATCGACGCGGCCGCGGAACCCGTCCGCGTTCCGCTCCAGCACGACGGTGCGGTCCTTGCTGTCGGTCGCCGGGCTTCGCAGAGCCAGCGAAGCCGTGCGGATCGGCGCGGCGCGCTTATCCCGATCGAAGACAGTCAGGTGCGCTTCGCCATGCTCGATGACGA
Organism: Hyphomicrobiales bacterium; assembly: GCA_026400435.1. Classification (GTDB taxonomy): domain Bacteria; phylum Pseudomonadota; class Alphaproteobacteria; order Rhizobiales; family Rhizobiaceae; genus Mesorhizobium_K. The sequence goes on from JAPLOZ010000033.1 coordinate 20,330, forward strand.
GCGACGCCGTCCAGCCAAGCCCGGCCTGCGCGCGCGCTGCCGCCAGGCGTCCGTTGAACTCCTGGCTTGCGACATAGGAGTTGGCCACGACCAAGCCGGTCCAGCTCGTCCTCGCCACCGTCGCCATGGTGACGTTCACAGCGATGACGACGGCGAAGAAGGCGATCATGATCATAAGCATGTGGCGGCCGGTGAAGGCGCCCGCTTCGGTCGGTGCGACGTGTCTCATGGGTTTGGTGCCTCGAAGCTTGCGTCATAGCTGTCGGTCTCGAAGCTCGACTTGTCCTCGACAACGAAGCGGAACGGCTGAATGGAACCGGCGACATCGGCAGCGGGCTGGGCGACATACACCTTGACGGTTTTCAGCCTGTCAGGCTCGACCCGCACGGCAAAGGAGCGATCGGCCGGCTGCTCGATGCCGATGGCGGTCATCTCACCGCCGGGCAGGCCATGCAGCGTAACGACTACGGTGCGCGGCTCCGGGATCTTGTTGAGCAGCTTGACGGTGTATCCATTTCGGATCGCGCCGTCAGACAGCACGACGAACTGAGGATTGCGGTCGTGCAGGACGTTGACCTGCAGGCGATCGCGCGAGAGCAGGCCGTAGAGCAACAGCAGGCCGACCAGCGACCATGCGCCGAAATAGACGAGGGTTCGCGGCCGGACGACCTTGCGCCAGCCGACATGGGCGAGGTCGGCGCGAAGGATGCCCTGCGCTGTTCGGACCCGCGCGGGATCGACCGCAACTTCGCCGCCCGCTGTGGCGATCGCCATGTTGAAATTGTAGTCCGACAGTGTCGCGTAGGAGATCAAGCCGCGCTCGCGCCCAAGCTTGTCCATGACGCCGTCGCAGGCGTCGATGCAGAGTGCGCAGGTTATGCATTCGAGCTGCTGCCCGTCGCGGATGTCTATGCCCATCGGGCAGACGGCCACGCAGGCGTTGCAGTCGACGCAGTCGCCGACGCTCTGGCCCGCCGCGGTCGCCTTCTTGGAATGGCGCGCACGCGGTTCGCCGCGCCAGTCATTGTATGTGACCGTCAGGGAAGATTCGTCGAGCATGGCAGCCTGGATGCGCGGCCATGGGCACATGTAGGTGCAGACCTGTTCGCGCATCAGTCCGCCGAAGGTGTAGGTCGTGGCGGTCAGCACGGCGATCGTGATGTAGGCAATAGGCGCGGCCGAGCCGGTCACCAGATCGCCGAGCAGCTTCGGCGCGTCGGCGAAGTAGAATATCCAGGCGCCGCCGGTGGCGATCGCAATCGCGATCCAGATGCCATGCTTGGCTGTCCGCAGCGCGAGCTTGTGCGCCGACCAGGGAGCCGCCTCCAGCTTTATGCGCGCATTGCGGTCGCCTTCGATCCATCGCTCGACAACGAGGAACAGATCGACCCAGACGGTTTGCGGGCAGGTGTATCCGCACCATGCGCGGCCAACGGCGCTGGTTACCAGGAACAGGCCGAACCCGGCCATGACCAGCAGCCCGGCGACCAGCCAGAATTCCTGCGGCCAGATCTCGATGAAGGCGAAGTAGAAGCGACGGTTTGCGAGATCGACCAGAACAGCCTGGTCCGGCGCGTATGCTCCGCGGTCCCAGCGCAGCCAGGGCGTCAGGTAGTAGATGCCCAGCGTGACCAGCATGACCAGCCACTTGAACTGCCGGAATCGACCTTCCGCGCGCTTGGGAAATATCTTCTTGCGCGGCGCGTAAAGCGGCTGGCGCACCTTGGCCGAGTTGACCGGTTCGGCGTCCAGCCGTTCTATGGTCGTGCCAACGTCCAGCATGGACCTGCCGCTTGTTCCGGAAGGTCACCCTGCGGCTGTTCCTTCCACCTGAATGAAACCTGTTATGCGTGGCGCGACGCAGACGCCTTGATCCAGGTCAAGGCGTTGGACGACCTCGCATCACCGCAGGCCCTGTTCCTCGAACAGCGAGGTGCCTGTCACCAGTTGGCTCGTCCTATCGACCGCTATTGACCGCCGCCCAGCGAATAAACATAGACCGCGAGTTCCTTGACCGTCGTATCGCCGAGCCGGCCGGCCCACGCAGGCATGACGCCATGGCGAGGAGTTCGAATCTGGTGAAGGATGTCGGCCTCGCCCGACCCGTAGAGCCAGATAGCATCGGTAAGGTCCGGCGCGCCGAGTTCGCGGTTTCCCTTACCGGTTTCGCGGTGGCAGACGGCGCAGTTGGCGACGAAAAGTTGAGCACCATCGCCGATGGCCGACATATCTTGCTCACTTCCCGAGAGAGAGCGCACGTATTGGGCGATCTGCCTGATTTGCGCCGGCTCGAGGATGGTGCCGAAGGCGGGCATCTCGGAAGTCCGCGTCGCGTCGTCTTCCGCGAAGCGCACGCCATGCGCGATCGTCGCTCTGATCTCATCGGGCTTGCCACCCCAGAGCCAGTCGTCGTCGTTGAGATTGGGAAAGCCGGCCGAACCCGCGGCGCCGGTGCCGTGGCACTGGATGCAGTTGACCTTGAAGGCGGCGGCGCCGGCTGCGCTCGCGAACTGGCGCAGCGTTTCGTCGGCAAGGATTTCGTCCACGGTTTTAGCCTCGACGGCGGCGACATAGTCGCGTTTGGCCGCCTGCGCGGCGGCAAGCTCGTTCTTGATGTCGCCGCGGCTCGAATAGCCGAGCACACCGCTTGTAGCAGAATGGATCAGCGGCCACGCCGGGTAGGCGATCGTGTAGGCGAGCGCCCAGACGATTGTCGCATAAAAGGTCAATACCCACCATCGTGGCAACGGATTGTTCAGCTCCTTGATGCCGTCCCACTCATGCCCGGTCGTGTCGACGCCGGAGACCTCGTCAATCTCTTTTCCGCTCATGGGCGTGGTTCCGGCTTGTCGTCGTTGAAGGGAATGCTTGCGGCGCGGTCGGCCGACGGCTTGCCGCCCGGCCTTAGCGCGAAGACGACGACGCCAACAAAAAAGAGCGTCATGGCGAACAGCGCCCAGCTGTCGGCAAAGTGGCGCATGGCAGTGTAGGTTTCCATCGCTGCCTCACCGATATCCAGCAGTTTCGTCGTAGGTCGAAAAGTCGACCAGCGTACCCAGCACCTGCAGGTAGGCGACGAGAGCGTCCATCTCGGTCAGCGCCTGCGGGTTGCCGTCGAAGTCGCCGAGCTTTGCCTTCGGATAGCGCGCCAGCAGGCCGGACGTGTCGGCGTTCGGGTCGGCCTGCGCCTTCAGGTCGGCGACCGCCTCGGCAATCATCTCATCGGAATACGGAACGCCGACGCGGGCGTTGGCCACAAGCTGGGTCGAAAAGCCCTTAACGTCGAGCGGGGTATCCTTGAAGAACGCGTAGCTCGGCATGATCGATTCTGGCACCACCGACCGCGGCTCGGTCAGGTGCTGGACGTGCCATTCGTTGGAGTAGCGGTCGCCGACGCGGGCGAGGTCGGGGCCGGAGCGCTTGGAGCCCCACTGGAACGGATGGTCGTACATCGACTCCGCGGCAAGGCTGTAGTGTCCGTAACGCTCCACCTCGTCGCGGAACGGACGGATCATTTGCGAGTGGCATACATAGCAGCCCTCGCGGATGTAGATGTTGCGGCCGGCCAGTTCGAGCGGTGAATAGGGGCGCATCCCCTCGACCTTCTCGATCGTGTTCTCAAGATAGAAGAGCGGAGCGATCTCGACGATGCCGCCGACCGTCACGACCAGCAGGGAGCCGGCCAGCAGCAGCGTCGCGTTGCGTTCGAGGACCGCGTGTCTGTCCATCAGCGCCATGGCTCTGTTCCTTACTGCGCGGGTTGAAGTGCGGGGGCCTTGGCGGGTACGCCGCCGATCGGCTCCTCCTCGCGTTGGTAGCCCAGGATGGTCATGGTGATGTTGAAGGCCATGAGCAGCGCGCCGGCCAGATACATCAAGCCGCCGATCGCCCGCATCACGTAGTAGGGATGCATCGCCTGCACTGTCTCTGCGAACGAGTAGACGAGGAACCCCTGCTCGTCGTATTCGCGCCACATCAGACCCTGCATGACGCCCGACACCCACATGACCGCCGCGTAAACGACGATGCCGAGCGTGGCGAGCCAGAAGTGCCATGTGATCATGCGCAGCGAATAGAGCCGCTCGCGGCCCCAGAGCTTGGGCACCATGTGGTAGATGGCGGCAAACGAGATCAGGCCGACCCAGCCGAGCGCGCCGGAATGCACATGGCCGATGGTCCAGTCGGTGTAGTGGCTGAGCGAATTGACAGCCTTGATCGACATCACCGGCCCTTCGAAGGTCGACATGCCGTAGAAGGCGAGAGCGGCTACCATCATGCGGATGATCGGATCGGTGCGGATCTTGTCCCAGGCGCCCGACAGCGTCATCAGTCCGTTGATCATGCCGCCCCATGACGGCATCCACAGCATGATCGAGAACACCATGCCCAGCGTCTGCGCCCAGTC
>JAPLOZ010000019.1 GCA_026400435.1 Hyphomicrobiales bacterium
ATCATCAGCATGCCGAGCGTCATGGAGAATACGCCGCCCGACATCATCTGGACCGAAAACAACTCGGTCTGCCAGGGATCGCCGGCAGGTCCGTCCCCGAACATTCCGGCAAGGCCGAGATTGAAGAGGATGAAGGACACGACCAGCAGCGGGATGCTCGACAGCATTGCATTCTCCGGGAGACGTTCACAGGGAGATAGAGTGCGCGGCCGTCGCCCCGTCAAGGGTTCGCAGGGAACCCAAAACGAAAAGACCGGCGCAAAGCCGGTCTTTCATCAAAAACGTCAGCTGAACTTCAGCTTTCTTTCGGCGTCAGAACCTGCCGACCGCGATACATTCCGGTCTTTAGGTCGATGTGATGCGGGCGGCGCATCTCGCCGGAGTTCTTGTCTTCGATATAGGAAGGCGCCTTCAGCGCGTCGGCCGAGCGGCGCATGCCGCGCTTGGACGGCGAGGTTTTTCTTTTTGGCACAGCCATGGAAGTGCTCCAGTAATCCGTAAATGCCCGGCAACCCTCGCGAAAGGGCCGCTGTTCAGGCCGATAGCTTCAGAAAGTGGCGTGTCCATACACGCGCGATGCCGTTTTGACCAGTGCCGGGGCGATTTTTTTGCGTGCAGGCGTCTAGCGCAGGCACTGGACATAGGCGCCGGCCCGCGCGGCGCGGCGTTCGATGAGGTTGGCAAGCCGCTTGAGGCCCGGTCCGGGCTTGGCCGGATTCCTGGTTATCGGGTTCGGCAGCGCGACCGTCAGCAATGCGGCCTGACGGGGCGTCAGATTCTTGGCGGAACGGCCGAAATGGTACTGCGCCGCCGCCTCGACGCCATAGATGTTGGGCCCCCATTCGGCGATGTTGAGGTAGATTTCCATGATACGTCGCTTCGGCAGCACCAGGTCGGCATAGACGGCCAGCGGCAGTTCGACCACCTTTCGCAAGGTGCCGAAGGGGTGATGCCAGAGAAAGAGGTTCTTGACTGTCTGCATGGTGATGGTCGAAGCGCCACGCGGCTGTTCGCCGGCCATTGCGTCGTCGATCACGACCTTCAGTTCGGCGAGATCGATCCCGTAGTGGGAGCAGAACTGCCCGTCCTCCGACATGACTACGGAATTGACCAGCGCCGGCGCCACGTCGTCGAGCGAAACCCATTGCCGGTCATATCCCTGGAATGTGACCAGGTCCTTGAGCATCAGCGTGGAGACCGGGTGCACGAATGGCGGGAAATAGAGCAACGTCAGCACGACAGGCGCCAACACAGCGGTGAGCGCGATTGTCCCCAGCCACCGCAGCAGCGGACGTGATCGCAAACGCCCGATCATGCCCGACAGGGCGGTCCGTTTCGACGCCATCTCCGGCCCTTCGATCTCTGGAGTAGCCTCGCTCACACCCATATCCCGCCCGACATCTTGGCATAATGTCGCAAAGTACGATACGCAACCTGCGGTTCCGACGCTTGACGCTTCCGGCCGTTGCCGTAAACGGTCGGTGGATGGAAACAGCCGCCGCTTTCGAACAAGTGCTGGAGATCCGCGTGCGCGCGGTCGACGAACTGCTCGACCGGCTGCTCGGCGAGCGTATCGCGCCGGGCGAGATCGCACGCCCGCCGCGCCTGCTTGCGGCGATGCGGCACGGCGTCCTCAATGGCGGCAAGCGCCTGAGGCCCTTTCTGGTGCTGGAAAGTGCTGCGCTCTTCGGCGCGGACGAGACCGCCGCGCTGCGGGTCGCGGCGGCGCTGGAATGCGTCCATTGCTATTCGCTCATCCATGACGATCTGCCAGCGATGGACGACGACGATCTGCGGCGCGGGCAGCCAACGGTCCACAAGGCCTTTGACGAAGCCACAGCGATCCTTGCCGGCGACAGCCTGCTGACCCTTGCGTTCGACATCGTGGCCGACGAATCGACGGCGCTGGCAGCGGACCGGCGCGCAACCCTGGTTCTGGCGCTCGCGCGCGCCGCAGGCATCGGCGGCATGGCAGGCGGTCAGGCGCTGGACTTGCAAGCCGAACGCACACGGCCCGACGAGACCGGCATCATCATGCTGCAGGCCATGAAAACCGGCGCGCTGATCCGCTTCGCCTGCGAGGCAGGCGCCATCGCGGCCGGTGCAACCCCGGCCGATCGCGAACGGCTTGCCGAGTTCGGCTCGGCGATCGGGCTAGCCTTTCAACTTGCGGACGATCTGCTCGATGTCACTTCGGATGCCGCCACCCTCGGCAAGGCGACTGGCAAGGACGAGGCCGCCGGCAAGGCGACCCTGGTCAGGCTGCACGGCGCGGAATGGGCCCGCAGGCAGCTCGGCGGGCTGGTGACGCAGGCCCACGAACTGCTGAAACCGTACGGTTCCGCCGCCGCGAGTATGAAGGCGGCGGCGAGCTTTGTCGCCTTGCGCCAACGGTAGGCTATCGTTGGCGAAATCTTAATCCAAATACGGCCTAATCCGGATTTCTTGCTGCGCAGATGTTCGGGGTATGCGCTTGTCTGGCCAGCCTTCCTTCATCCGGTCGATCCGGATTCGCTATCTTTCTGGCCTGCTCATCCTGGCGCTCGCCTGCACGTCCATGATTTTCGGGATCGGCCGTGCCAATTCCTTCAGGCACGAAGTCGACGCGGTGTCGTCGAACATCGCCGATCTCGTGAGAGATTTGCGCCAGGCGGAAATGTTTGCCGGGCAGGCGACGGCCAACTGGCGGGCCGATACACGCACCGGTCTCGCCATGGCGGCGCGCGGCCACGGCGAGCGCCTGACGAATTCGATCGGGCAATTGGAAGCGCAGATGGCAGCTTTGCGGCCTGGCTTGTCCTCGGCGACGGCAGGCAGGCTCGATTCCTCGTCGATCAACGGTGACATGTTCTGGTCGGCGCGTGACATCGTTCGCAATCTCGGCGTCCTGGCGACCGCCGAAAGACCTGACAGCTCTACCTACCGCCAGATCAAGAACCAGACGGATCTGTTCGCGCAGCCGCTGCTGTCGCGCGTCCGTGCGGCGCTGGATGACGAGCGCAGGGATGCCGAGTCGCGAACCGGCTGGCTGCTCACCTGGGCCACCGTCATCGTGCTTGTAGTCCTCGCGGGCGTCTTCCTGTGGGTATTTCGCCCCATGGAGCGGGCAATCTTGCAGGCATTTGGCGAGGTTGCGCGGGCGCTGTTCCGCGCCGAATCGGCAGACCGCGCGAAGTCCGAATTCCTGGCCAATATGAGCCATGAGATACGCACCCCGATGAATGGCGTGCTTGGCATGGCCGAACTGCTGGCCCGGACGGAGCTGTCACCACGGCAAAAGACATTTGCCGATGTCATCACCAAGTCCGGCAACGCGCTGCTGACCATCATCAACGACATTCTCGATTTTTCGAAGATAAACGCGGGCCAACTGGTGCTTGAGCCCGACGCTTTTCGTGTCTCCGAGGCCATCGAGGATGTTGCGGCTTTTGTCTTTGCCCACGCCGCGGAAAAGAACCTTGAACTCATCGTTCGCATCGATCCGCGCCTTCCTGCCCTGATCGTTGGCGACGTTGGCCGCTTCCGGCAGATTGTCACCAACATGGTCGGCAACGCCGTCAAGTTTACCGAGAAGGGCCACGTCCTCATCGATGTATCAGGCGAGATGGCCGGCGGTATCGTTCAGTTGAAGGTCCGCGTCGAAGATACCGGCATTGGCATCCCCGCCGACAAGATGTCGACCGTCTTCGAGAAATTCGCACAGGTCGACGGGTCGTCGACGCGCCGCCACGAGGGCACCGGGCTTGGCCTTGCGATAGCTGCTCGACTGGTCGACCTGATGGGTGGTGTGATCGGGCTAGAGAGCGAAGTAGGTCACGGATCAATCTTCTGGTTTACCGCACCTTTCCCTGCGCACAAGGAGAGCGAACAGCCAGCCGTCGTGTCGGGCGGCGTCGCGGGCGGCCGCGTCCTTGTGATCGACGACAATCCCGTCAACCGGGAGATTCTCCTCGAACAATTGCGCGCATGGGGGTTCGACTGCGCGGCGGCCGATACGGGCGCCGTCGGGCTCGCCTTCCTCGACAGGGCCGCGCTACTCGGCGCCAAGGTCGACTGCGTCATACTCGACTACCAGATGCCGGGCATGAGCGGTCTAGACGTGGCCAGGGCGATGCGCTCGGACCCGAGAACCGCATCGATCCCGATCGTTCTCCTCACCTCTGTCGACCAGGTCGACTTTGCGCGCCTGGTCCGCGACTATGGCATCACCGCGCATCTCACGAAGCCGGCCCGATCCGCGGCGCTGCTTGCGACGGTTGCCGGCGCGATCCAGAAGACGCGCGATCGGGCAAGCGCTGCCCCGACGCGACAGGCCGATGAACCGGTTTCCATGGAACGGCGCGTCGATGCGCCGGCCGTCGAAGCCGCTTCTGTTAGAGCGGATGCGCCGGTGGACATTCTGGTCGCCGAGGACAACGACGTGAACCAGATGGTATTTTCGCAGATTCTGTCGGGCCTCGGGTTGAGTTACCGCATTGCCGGCAATGGGCGAACTGCGGTCGAAATGCACCGCGCGCTGAAGCCAAGGCTGATCCTGATGGACATTTCGATGCCCGATCTGAACGGTTTCGAGGCAACGCAGGCGATCCGGGCCGCCGAAGTGGCGACTGGCGCGCGCGTACCGATCATCGGCGTCACCGCCCACGCGCTCAAGGGCGATAGCAAGAAGTGCATCGAGGCCGGCATGGACGATTATCTGCCCAAGCCTGTCTCGCCGGACCGGCTCACCGCCAAGATCGCTTCGTGGCTGGGTGAGGGCGAGATGGCCAGGACGGCGTAGCGCTACCTGTTCCTGAGCACCACGCACGAGCCGCCTGCCTTGCGAAGCCGGCTACAAATGGCGTCGGCTTCGCCGCGCGAGCCGGCGCCGATCCGCACCGCATAGATGCCGCGCGGAACAGAAGCTGAGCGCGTCCGGCTGACCGCCGCTTCGTGGTCGGCCAGCAGCGTCGCGAAACGAGCCTTGATCCTCTGCCACTGGCGGATGGCGGCGTTGCGCCTGACGTTGCCTGCGACCTGCACGCCCCATGGCTTGATCTGAACGGTCGACATCGCGACGACCGCGCTCATCGTCATGGGAAGATTGCGGCAGGCGTCGCCGAACTGGCGCCCGGGGTGAAGAGGCTGGACAGTGCCGGCGTAGGTGGCCGTGGCGAACATGTCGGCCGGCTCGCCCATGATGTCGAGCACATAGTTTTCCGTCTCGATGGGCAGGAACCCGCCCGACGCAAGCCAGCGGGTCACGCGCGCCTCCCCGGCATTGTAGGCTGCTGCTGCGAGACCGAGATTGCCAAAGCCGTTCTTCAGTTCGCCAAGATATTTCGCTGAGGCGGGCAACGCCTTTTCCACATCGAAACTGTCATCGAGCCCACGCATCCTTGCGGTGCCCGGCATGAACTGGGCGATGCCTTCCGCGCCGGCGGGGCTGACGGCTGCCGGGTCAAAACGACTTTCCTTGAAGATAAGCCGGGCAAAGAATTCGCGCGGCAGCCCGTTACGCTCCGCCTCACGCTCCAGGATTGTGCAGATGCGTCCGATGGTGGCCGGCAGCGACCGGCCGGGCGGATCGGCGTGGGCAGGACGGCCGGACGCGGCGAGCGCCAGGCACAACAGCGCGAAAACCGCCGGCCAGTTGCGGCGCATGCTACTGCGCCGCCGCCCTGCCATGGCCAAAGCGCTGTTCGATATAGTCCGCGACCATCTTCTGGAAGTCCGCGGCGATGGCGGGGCCACGCAGTGTCGCCGCCTTCTTGCCGTCGATGAACACCGGCGCGGTCGGTGTCTCGCCGGTGCCGGGAAGCGAAATGCCGATATCCGCGTGCTTGGATTCGCCCGGGCCGTTCACAATGCAGCCCATAACCGCGACCTTGAGTTCTTCCACGCCTGGATATTTCTCCCGCCAGATAGGCATGTTGCGGCGGATGTCCTCCTGGATGTTCTGGGCGAGTTCCTGGAACACGGTCGATGTGGTGCGGCCGCAGCCGGGGCAGGCTGCAACGATCGGCACGAACTGGCGGAAGCCCATCGTCTGGAGCAATTCCTGGGCGACCTGCACTTCACGCGTGCGGTCGCCGTTGGGTTCGGGGGTCAGCGATATGCGGATAGTATCACCGATGCCCTGCTGCAGCAGGATGCCAATCGCGGCCGACGAGGCGACGATGCCTTTCGAGCCCATCCCCGCCTCTGTCAGGCCGAGGTGCAGCGCATGGTCGGACCGGCGCGCAAGCTGAGCATAGACAGCGATCAGATCCTGCACGCCACTCACCTTGGCCGACAGGATGATATGGTCGCGCGCAAGCCCGATCTGCTCGGCCATTTCGGCGGAAAGCAACGCCGACTGCACGATCGCTTCGTGCATCACCTGCACCGCCGTCAGCGGCGAACCGTTGTTCTGGTTCTCGTCCATCAGGCGGGTGAGCAGTTCCTGGTCGAGCGAACCCCAGTTGACGCCTATGCGCACCGGCTTGTCGTGCCTGATCGCCATTTCGACAATCGCGGCGAATTGCTTGTCCTTCTTGTCCTTGAAACCGACATTTCCAGGATTGATGCGGTATTTTGCGAGCGCCTCCGCGCAGCCGGGATGATCGGCCAGCAGCTTGTGCCCGATATAGTGGAAGTCGCCGACCAGCGGCACGTCGATGCCCAGCCTGTCCAGCCGCTGCTTGATCCGCGGAACGGCAGCCGCCGCCTCATCCCTGTCGACGGTGATGCGCACGATCTGCGAGCCGGCGCGATGTAGCGCCGCGACCTGGGCAACCGTCTGGTCGATATCTGCGGTGTCGGTATTGGTCATCGACTGGACGACCACGGGAGCATCGCCGCCCACCATCACGCCGCCGACATTAACGCCGACGGAGCGTCTGCGCGGGAAAGGCGAGGAAACATATCCGGTCATACCGGCCTCTTTTAAGCTTCCGGCATGAGGTGGAGGAGCGCGCCCTCGATGTCAATGCCCGACGCTCTTGAGCGGTATCTGCGGCAAACAGAAATGGCCCGCGAGCGCGGGCCATTTCCAAGACCACTATTTTGCTTTTTTACTGTGCCGGAGCAGGTTCCGCAGGGGCCGGGGCGGGCTGTGCAGGAGCTGCCGCGTCGGGCGTCGGAGCAACTGGATCGGCGGGGGCCGCCGGCGTCATCGCTTCAGGCGCCGCAGGCGCCATGGCATCGGGAGCTGCCGGCACGGCGGGCGCCGCGGGCTCCGTGGTCGTCGTCGCAGGTTCGGGCGTGACCGGGGCATTGTCAGAACCCGGCGCGAACACGAAGTAAGCGATCACAGCAAGAACGAGAACAATCGCCGCGATGAGAACGCTGCTGCCGCCACTGCGGTTTTCGACCCGATTCACGACGCGCGGGTCGTTGGCCGGCCGGCGGGTTTCTTGGGCAAAGGGGTCGGCGCTGGCCGGCGGTACCGGGTTGAGAGGGTCATTCAGACGCGGATCGTTGCTGGGATCCGGAACGCGAGCTGGGTTAGCCATTTTGTTTCCTCGGTCAGTTGGACTGCGCCTCAACGCGCCATGACACGATAGGTTTCACGCGGCTCTGAAATATGCGGTCTCCTCCGGTTGGCTGCCGTCGCAGGCGTCACGCGTAGCGCTCAATACCCAATTGGCTGGCGTCGATGTCTGGAGACCTGCCCGACATGATGTCTGCAAGTACCTTTGCCGAGCCGCAGGCCATGGTCCAGCCAAGCGTGCCATGCCCGGTGTTGACGAACAGATTGGTGTAGCGGGTGGGACCGATGATAGGCGGGCCGTCCGGCGTCATCGGTCGCAGGCCGCACCAGAAACTGGCTTTGGTGGCGTCCCCCGCATCGGGAAACAGGTCGGTGACCGAATGCTCAAGGGTGGCGCGGCGCGATTCATGCAGCGTCAGGTCGTAGCCAGAGATTTCGGCGGTCCCGCCGACCCGAATGCGGTCGCCGAGCCGCGTGATCGCAACCTTGTAGGTTTCGTCCATGATCGTCGAGACGGGCGCTGCGTCGACATTGCCCACCGGCAGTGTGAGCGAATAGCCCTTCACTGGATAGACCGGTATAGGAACGTGACGCTTGCGCATCCAGCGCGCCGAATAGCTGCCAAGCGCCATGACATAGGCATCCGCCTTGACCTTCTCGCCGTCGATTTTCACGGCGCCGACCTGCGTGTCGGTCTTGTTGCGGTAGAGCTTGCTGGTCTCTGCGCCGAAGCGGAAAGTCACGCCCCGCTCACGGCAGATTTCCGCAAGGCGTGCCGTGAACAGGTTGCAGTCGCCTGTTTCGTCGCCCGGCAGTCTGAGCCCGCCTTTGAATTTTTCGCGCACGCGCGCAAGCCCCGGCTCGGCTGCAATGCATCCCTCGGGGTCGAGCAGTTCGAACGGTACGCCGAATTGCTTCAAAACCTCGATGTCCTTGAAGGTCCCGTCAAGCTGGGCCTGTGTTCGGAAGAGTTGCAGTGTTCCCTGGCTGCGTTCGTCGTAACGGATACCGGTCGATTCCCGCAGCGCGCGCAGGCTGTCGCGGCTGTACTCGGCGAGCGGCACCATGCGCGCCTTATTGATGGCGTAGCGGCTCGAGGTGCAGTTGCGCAGCATTTGAAATAGCCAGACCCACATGGCCTTTTCCATGCGCGGCCTGACCGCGAGAGGCCCGTGGCGCATCGTCAGCCATTTGATCGCCTTGAGCGGAACCCCCGGTCCCGCCCAAGGCGAAGCGTAGCCCGGTGAAATTTCGCCGGCGTTGCCGAAGCTGGTCTCCATGGCGGGCCCGGCCTGCCGGTCGACCACGGTTACCTCGTGCCCCGCCTCGTTGAGATAGTAGGCGGTCGTGACGCCGATGACCCCCGCGCCCAACACCAGAACTTTCATCGCAGTACCCCCGCCTAGTGGTCCGGTTCCGACATTGCATACCGCTGAAGGCCGCCCCTTTGGCAAATGCCAGAATCAAAGAGACCACTGGCAAGTATCACTCAGCCGCCGACGTATCGACGATGGAAGCGGTGCCCAAGGCTCGTCAATATCTCATAGCCGATCGTACCCGACAGCCCGGCGATTTCGTCGACGGTCTGGTTGTCGCCGATAACTTCAACGAGATCGCCCGGCCGCAGCCGGCCGGCTGCGAGCGCGGTTATGTCGAGGATGATGCTGTCCATCGAAACACGGCCGACGAAGGGCAGCTTCTCTGTTTCGAAAAATGCCGCAGCGGCGGTATGGCGTGGCCAGCCGTCGGCGTAGCCAAGCGCAATGGTCGCCGTTCGCATGGGGGCGACGGTTCGGTAGGCGTGGCCGTAGCCCACGCCGGTGCCAGCGGGCAGGGTCCGCGTCTGGATGACCCTGGCCTCGAGGTGCAGCACCTGGCGCATCGGGTTGCCGCTGCATGGCGTCGGGTTGATGCCGTAAAGGGCGGCACCCGGTCTGGCGAGATCGTAGCGGAACGCTTCCCCGAGAAAAATGCCGGAGGAGTTGTTGAGCGAGGCAGGGGCCGGCGGCAGCCGAAACCGCAAGTCGTCGAAAGTCAGACGCTGTCTTTCGTTTGCGGGATTTGCCGGTTCTTCGGCGCAGGCGAGGTGGCTCATCGCGAGCTTTAGCTCAAGGCCGTCGAAGGCGTTCCGGTCAAGGTTTTCCACCTCACCAGGTGCCATGCCCAACCTCGACATGCCGCTGTCGACCTGGACTGCCACGGGCAGACGCCGTCCAAGCCTGCGCGCCGTCGCCTGCCACGCCACAAGCTGTTGGGCGCTGTTGGCGACAGCGACCAGCCCGGCCGCCGCGCAATCATCTTCTGCGCCGGGGTGGACGCCGTTCAGAACGTAAATCTCAGGCAGGACGCCGATCGCCCGTCTCAGGGCGATACCTTCTGCCGCATGGGCGACGAAGAATCTGCGACAGCCCTCCCTCAAGAGCGCGGTTGCCACCTCGGTGGCGCCAAGCCCATAGCCGTCCGCCTTCACCACGGCGCCGCATTCGACACCGTCCAGCCGTTCACGCAGCCGCCGGTAATTGTCGCCCACGGCGTCGAGATCGACCGTGAGAATGGCGCCGGCCTGATTCAGCGGCGGATTGGCGGGAACGTCGAGCATGTTTCCGTTTAAGGCTCTGCGAAAAGCACCGCAACACTCGAGGCCAATGTCGGTCGGGTTCGCGCCGCAGAGGGCTCAAGCCTCCAGGTGCCGGAACGCCTCTATTACCTGTTCGTAAACCTGGCGCTTGAACGGGACGATCAGCCCCGGCAGTTCGGCCATGGGTTTCCACGCCCAGTGGTCAAATTCGGCTTCGTGCCCCCCCGGAGGCGGATTGATGGCGATCTCGCCCTCGTCGCCCTCGAAGCGGAACGCGAACCACTTCTGGGTCTGTCCGCGATACTTGCCCTTGAAGGCGACCCCAACCAATTCGGGCGGCAGGTCGTAGTTGATCCAGCCGGGCGCCTCGGCCAGCAGCGTGATTGAGCGCATGCCGGTCTCTTCGTAGAGTTCGCGCCTCGCGGCGGGCAGCGGATCCTCGCCCGTGTCGATACCACCTTGCGGCATCTGCCAGAGACGGTCGGTGCCCGATGTCTCGCTGTCCGGTTCGGATATTCGGTGGCCCGACCAAACAAGGTTGGCGCGATTCAACACCATGATGCCGACGCAAGGCCGGTAGGGCAGCGTGCGGGGATCGACGGACTTTTTCTTGGCCACGCTCAGCCCTTTTCGGGGTCGACGGCGACTGCGGAGACCGGAACGATCTCGATGCCGCGCTTCTTGGCTTCCGCGACCCATGCGGTAACCGCGTCCACGGTAACGTCGAAAGCCGACCCGGTGCCGAGCGCGAAGCCCTTGGCGCGCGCGGTTGCCTCGAGCTGGTCAAGCTTTTTCAGGATGGCGCCCCGATCGCGCTCGCCGTCAATGATTGCATCTCCCGATGCCAGGGGGACGCGGTCCTTGAGTGCAAGGTCGGGCGCCACGGTCCGCGCCGTCGTGCCGTCGTCGAGATAGAGCAGGCCGCGCCTGGCCAGTTCCGCCATCACGGGCTCCATCGCGTTGGCGTCTGCCACGAAACGGGCGCCCATGTAGTTCATGATGCCGGTATAGTTGGTGGTGCGCGAAAGCGTCCAGCGGAGCCGCTCGAGATTCTCGTCCGCCGAGGCATCGACGGTCAGCGTGTTCCTGCCGGGATTGACGTTCGGATAGTCGAAGGGTTCAAGCGGGGCCTGGATCAGGATTTCATGACCCTTGCGGCGCGCCGCCTGCATCCAGCGACCGATCGAATTGCCCTGCGAGGCGAAGGCGAGCGTCACCTCCGCCGGCAGCTTCTCGATAGCCGACTGGGTACCGGTCTGCGACACGGCGAGTCCGCCGATAACGATCGCCACGCGCGCGCCGCGCGCGCCTGACCATGGCCGCGCATAGACGTCGACGGGACGCCTGCCGTCGGCGGCGCGGATCGGCAGCGGGCCAGTTTCGCTGTCCTCGATCAGCGCCTTGTCGGGCAGATGCGCATGGGACAGGTCCTGGCCGACGGCCGACGGGTCGCGAATCACGATCACGCCGTTGCCTTTGGCTGCATCCTCGGGATTGACATGGATGATTGAAGGGCCGCCCTTCTTGGCGTCCGCGGCGGGTTTGGCGACAGCGACCTCTGTGGTGGCCGGCTGCGGTACGTCCGCCTGAGGGATCGATGTCACCGCGATGGCAGGATTGCGGAATGGCGTCTGGCGCAAAGCGATGGCGCCCGACACGACCACTAGCGCCACTGCCGCGGCGCTGAGCCACAACGCCGAAGCGGAGGGCAACAGGCGTCGCTGGAGCCCGGACGGCCGAAGTGCCTGTCCCAGGGGGCGCTCGATGTCCTTGGTCAGATGCGTCACCCGGCAGCCACCCGTCAGCGTGGACTTGAAAACTATCCCCGAATCAAACTGCCGGGCCTTGCGGTCCCGGCAGCAACGCATTCACACAATTACCCGCGGCCCGAAAGAGCCTTACTGGTTCATCACGGCCTTTTCCGGATTGGGCGGGAAGGCCGGATCGGTCTTCACGCCCCTCAGCAGATCCAGCGCATAGGAAAGCTGCACGTCGTCCTTGGGATCCGGCGGCACGTAGGCTGCCGAGCCCGACCCCTTGTCGTCCTCTTCGACGCCCTTGATATGACCCTTCAGATCGGACTCTCCGCGCGTGACGTCGCGACCCTGCAGATCTTCCGGAAGTGGCTGGTCAACCTTGATGTCGGGCGTGATGCCCTTGCCCTGGATCGATTTGCCGGCCGGCGTGTAGTAGAGCGCCGTCGTCAGCCTCAGCGCGCCGTTCTCGGACAGGGGAATGATGGTCTGCACTGAGCCCTTGCCGAACGAGGTCGTGCCAACCACGGTCGCCCGGCGGTGGTCCTGCAACGCGCCGGCCACGATTTCCGAAGCCGAAGCGGAGCCGCCGTTCACGAGGACGATCATCGGCTTGCCGTCAATATCGTCGCCGGAGCGCGCATCGAAGCGTGACACATCCTTGGGGTCGCGCCCCCTGGTCGAAACAATCTCGCCCCGGTCCAGGAATGCATCGGAGACGCTGACCGCCTGATCGAGCAGGCCACCCGGATTGAGGCGCAAGTCGAGGACGTATCCCTTCAGCTTGTCGGCCGGGATCTGTTCCTTGATCTTGGCGATCGCGTCCTCAAGGTCGTCATAGGTTTTTTCGGTGAACGAGGTCACCTTCATGTAGCCGACGTCGTTCTCGACGCGGTACTTTACTGCCTTGACCTTGATGATGTCGCGCACGACCGTGATGTCGATCGGCTTGTCGGCTCCTTCGCGCAGGATGGTGAGCTTGATCGGCGTATTGACCAGCCCGCGCATCTTCTCGACAGCATCGTTAAGCGTCAGGCCGCGCACCTCTTCCCCGTCGATCGCCGAGATATAGTCGCCTGCCCGCACGCCGGCCTTGGCGGCTGGCGTGTCATCGATGGGCGTGATGACCTTGACCAGTTCGTTCTCCATCGTGACCTCGATGCCGAGGCCGCCGAACTCGCCCTTGGTCTGGACGCGCATGTCCTTGGCGGCTTCCGCGTTCATGTAGGAGGAATGCGGATCGAGCGAGGTAAGCATGCCGTTGATGGCGTTCTCGACCAGCGACTTCTCGTCGGGCGGCGTCACATATTGTGCGCGGACCCGCTCGAAGATGTCGCCGAAAATGGCGAGCTGCTTGTAGGTTTCCGAGCCTGCCGCGTTGGCGGTCGAACTTGGCGCTCCATAGACCAGGCTCATGGCCGAGGCCCCCATGAGGGCGCCTGCGAACAGAAGCGACAATTTACGTACCATTTCCTGTCCTTCCAGACTGCCGATCCGACCACCAGGGCGCCGGGTCCACGGGTTTTCCATCTTTTCGGAACTCAACGTAGAGTTCCGCAGCGTCATTTCCAACGGCCTCGCCAGAAGCGCTTGCGACCCTGGCCTCACCCATTATGCCGATCGGCTCGCCTGCAAGAACGGCCTGACCCGACGCAACGTTGATTCTGTTCATCCCGGCCAGCACGACATGATAGCCGTCGCCGACGTCCAGGATCAAGAGTTGTCCATAAGAACGGAATGGCCCCGCATAAAGAACGCTCCCGTCAGACGGTGCGGTGACGATGGCTGCCGATTGTGTCGCAACCGTGTCACCCTGCATCACGCCGCCGTTACTGTCCTTGCCGCCGAAACGGCCGCTGAATTTGCCGGAGACAGGCAGGGCCAGCATGCCTTTGAGGGACTGAAACGGGGCGACCGGCGCCAGCTGATTCGCCTCCGGCACGGGCAGGGCTGCAAGTTGGTCGCTCTGCTTGCGCCGCTCCGCCTCGGCAACCCTTGCCCGGTCGACCTCGGCCGCCTGCTTCTCCAGTGCGGCAATCAAGTCCTTGAGGTTCTTCGCTTCATTGGCAAGTTCGCTGGCTCGTTTGTGCTCGGCGCCGAGCGCCGCTTCATGCTCTGTCTCAAGGCGCTTTTTCTCATCGACCAAGAGTTCCAGCCGTTTCTTCTCGGCAAGCTGTTCGGAGAACACGGCAGTCAACCTGCTCCTCTCGTCGTCGATCGAGGCGGCGATTCGCGACAGCTCGGTCAGGTCTGCAACCAGCGCCTCGGTTTCTGCGCGCAGCCCCGGAACCACGGCGCCGAGCATGATCGCGCTGCGGACTGACGCCAGCGCGTCCTCCGGCGTGACCAGCAGCGCCGGGGGAGGGTTCAGCCCCATGCGCTGCAGTGCTCCCAGCACTTCCGCGAGCACCGCGCGCCGGCCGGCAAGCGACGCCTTGATGCCGGATTGCTGCGCTTTCAGAGCCTCGACGCGGTCGGCGATGTCCTCGATATCCTGGCTGAGCTTACGTTCGGTCTTGGCCGACTGAATGAGCGCGGCCGTTATCGAGGCGCTGTCCTTCTTCATCTTGGCGATATCGGCGGCGAGCGACGCCTGTCGTTCGGCGGAAAGGGCGATTTCGCGCGTGAGGCGGCTATATTCGTCGCGCTGTTCGTTGACCTCGCGTCGTTCGAGGCCGGCTGCCGCTGCGGGGGTTGCCGGAACCGGCGCCTGCATCGCGGACGCGAGCAGTGCGGCGGCCGCGAGGCTGCGCCACAAACCGACGTTCCTGCCCGAAGCGATCATCCGTTCTCCGCACGTTCGGCGCGCATCGGACGCCGCCGGTCGATCCTATCGACAGCTTCGTTAACGAACCATCAACCATGCGTGACCGACCGGTCCGGCGGGCTACCCCCGCCAACGCTACGCTGGCAGGAATGTCGAAGCGCCTCAAGCCCGGTGGTAGGGGTGGCCCGACAGGATCGTCGCAGCGCGGTAGAGCTGTTCGCCCAACATGATGCGCACCATCTGGTGCGGCCAGGTCTGGGCGCCGAACGACATCACGATTTCGGCGGCGTCGCGCAGCGACGGGTCGTGTCCGTCCGGCCCGCCAATTGCGATTATCAGCGCTCGACGGCCAGAATCGCGCAGCGCGGCAGTGCGATTGGCGAATTCCTCCGAGGAAACGCTCTTGCCGCGCTCGTCGAGCAACATGAGCGCTGCCCCGGAGGCGAGGTGCTGTTTGAGCCGGTCGGCTTCCTCGCGCTTGCGCTCTGCGGCGCTCTGCGCCCTGCTTTCTGGGATCTCGGTCAGGCCGACGAACTCAAGGCCGATGGCCGGACCGCTCTTCGCGAAGCGGTCGAAATAGCGGTCGGCAAGTTCCTTCTCGGGGCCGGACTTCATGCGGCCCACGGCAAATATCGATATCTTCATCCGTCCTCCGGCCCGCCCGGACATTTCCGTCCAGGCTCCGGTGCTGGCCGAGACGCGCCCTTGATGGTGCGCCTAGATCGCCGTGCGTCCGATAGGACGCACAAAGGACGATCTAGAATTATTCATAGAGCATCGGAATAGCCCGAAAACCGGAATTCCACTTTTCGGTCCGATGCTCAATGGATCGTCTCTTCCTCGAGGTCCGGAGCCTGCCACATCTTTTCGATGTTGTAGAACTCCCGGATTTCGGGACGGAAGACGTGGACGATCACGTCGCCTGCATCGATGAGCACCCAGTCGGCTCCCGCGAGCCCCTCGACACGCGCATTGCCCAGCCCCTTGTCATTCAGCGCCTTGAGGAGCTGATCGGCAACGGCTGCGACATGGCGGTGCGAACGGCCCGACGCGACGACCATGTAGTCGCCGAGACTGGATTTGCCCTGAATGTCGATGGAGACGATGTTTTCGGCCTTGGAGTCTTCCAGACTGGCAAGGACAGTTTCGATGGCGCGGGATGAAGCGTCGCTTGCGCTGAACCCGGCCGGCGAAGGCAGAATATCCGCCTTCTTCCGCAATGCTGTTCTCAGTGTCTTTCCTTTCAGAACAACGATGCCGGCACAAATCAGCCGACACCTCGAAGATAGGCAGAGATAGGTTGCAGTTTCAAGACGGCCGCGACACGGATTCGTTATCCGCCGAAAACGCGAGATCGACGGGCGGCGGCGCCTGCGCCGTCATCGGCGCAAAGCTGCCGGTATCGGCTGCTGGGACAGCACTCGCGGTCATGACGCGCCACATGACGAAACCCGCATAGGCGATGGCGATGATGATCGCCACGTAAATGAAGGACTGCGTGCCGTAGAAAGCCGTCAGTGTCGTGCCGAGCGCCGGGATCACGAAACCCGATATCGACCAGGCGAACAGCATCGAGGAAGAGAGCGCCACCAGGTCCTCCTTGGGCGCGCGGTCGCTCGCATGCGCCGACGACAGCGAATAGATCGATTCGGACGCGCCGCTCCACACGATGTAGACAACCAGGATGACGATCAGAGCCGACGCGTCGAAGCGAGCCGCAGCAATGCCCGCCATGGCGACCAGGAGTGACGCGGCGATCAATACGTAGCGGCGGTCGGTACGGTCCGAAATCCAGCCGAGCGGAATCTGGAACAGCAGCGTTCCGAGCGGCATCGCAAACATCAGCGTCGCCACCTCTTGCTGCGTGAAGCCCTTGGCGGTGGCGTGGATTGGCGCGAAGCCGGCGATCATCATCGATAGGCCGCCGACTGCAAACATTCCGGTGATGCCGACCGGAGAAATCCGCCACGCGCGACGCAGCGCCACGGACGCTGCCTGCGGGGCGGGCGGCTGGGCAAGTCGGGTCAGGCCGACCGGCAGCATCGACAGCGCGGTGAAGACGATGCCGACGAACGGCGCCTGCGCGGTGCCGATGTCGAGCCATGCCATCAGCAGCGATCCCATGCCCATGCCCACGACATAACTGACGTAGAAAACGGCCATTACGCGGCCGCGTATCGTATTGCCGACGGCGTCATTCAGCCAGCTTTGCGCCACGATGAAGAGGGCGCAGATGGCAAATCCGTACAGCGCCCGCGCCGCGATCCAGAGAACCGGATTGGCATCGGCGGCCACGCCGGCGTTGGACAGCACGATCAGCGCCGACAGCACCATGTAGGCGCGGGCATGGCCGACGCGTCGCACGAGCGCGCCGGTCAGCAGACAGCCGGCAATACCGCCGGCCGATAGTCCGGTCAGTATGCCGCCCGCCCAGGTCGGGGCGAAACCGTCGGCTCCGAGGCGGACCGGGATGTAGGCGAACATAAGGCCGTTGCCGACAGCGATCAGCGCCATGGAAAGGATGACCGAGGCGACCGCAACGATTACCCGGGGCGACTGCGGGTTCTTGTGTTCTGAGGGGTGTATTCTGGCGTCCATGCGGTAACCAGATTTGCACGCGTGTGGACCCGCGCGAAGCGGCAAATGCGACATTTCACTTGGCCAGCGAGGGGCATGCAGGATGATCCCAGCCCGGGCCGCCGAACCCTTATGTCTTTCAATTTCGTCGCAATTCCGCTTACAGTCGCGTCCACTGCGTCGCCGGGAACCGAATTGGGGCGAGAATGGGCGTTTTGAGGTCCTTTGGATTGGTCGGCTCGTCCGATGTGATGGAGTACGATCCGCATCGGCTGTCCAGCCCGCAGGTTTTCGTCCTGACGATGCTTGTGTTTCTGGCCATCGTCGCCTTCATTGCAGCCATCCTTGCCCGACAGATCTCCGATGCCTTCTCCAGCAATCCCGGCCTGAACGGCCTCATCCTGGGCGTATTCCTGATCGGCGTATTCCTGTCTTTCCAGCAGACGGTGCGGCTGTTCCGCGAGGTGCGCTGGATCAACTCTTTCCGGGCAGGGTCCGAGGTCACCGAACCGGTCCTGCTCGCGCCCATGAAGGCACTTCTATCGCGCTCCTCGAGCATGGCGCTGTCGACCGCCTCCATGCGCACCATGCTCGATTCGATCGCCACCCGGCTCGATGAAAGCCGCGACGTCTTGCGCTACCTCACCGGTCTGCTGATCTTCCTCGGCCTGCTCGGCACCTTCTGGGGCTTGCTCGCCACCATCCGGTCGATCAGCGATACCATCCAGTCCCTCGATCCCGGTTCGGGCGACAGCGGCGCGGTGCTCGACGCCCTTAAGGCCGGTCTCGCCGCACCGCTTGCCGGCATGGGAACCGCCTTCTCGGCGTCGCTGTTTGGTCTGTCCGGGTCGCTTGTTCTCGGTTTCCTCGACCTGCAGGCCGGCCGCGCCCAGACCCGCTTCTACACCGAACTTGAAAACTGGCTCTCCTCCGTCACGGACCTGTCCTCCGATATCGTCGTGCCAGACGGATCGCGAGGCGACCAGTCCGACGAGATCCGTGCGCTGTCCGATCGCCTGCGCAGCATGCAGGAGGGCGGCGGCTCCAGCCCACGCGTGGCGACCGCGATGGCAAACCTCGCCGACGGCATCTCGGGTCTCGTCAAGAACATGCGCTCCGAACAGCAGATCATGCGCGACTGGGTGGAAGCGCAATCCGAGGAGCAGAAGGCGATGCGCCGGACGCTCGAACGCCTCGCCGACACGCTGAAGAACCGGGAACTCAACTAAATGGCGCTTGCCAAGGCAAGGCGGGGCAATCGCCACATCGACTATTGGCCCGGTTTTGTCGACGCGCTGTCGACGCTGCTTCTGGCCATCATGTTCCTGCTGTCGGTTTTCGTGCTTGCGCAGTTCCTGCTCAGCCGCGAGATCAGCGGCCGCGACGAAGTACTCGCGCGGCTCAACTCGCAGATCAACGAGCTCACGCAACTGCTCGCGCTGGAACAGGGTAACTCGCAGGATTCGCAGGACACGATCGCCACCTTGCAAGCTTCCCTCAACGCCTCGCAGAGCGAGCGCACGCGGCTTCAGCAGTTGCTCGATCGCGGGGCAGGCGCGGATTCCGAGGCGAACGCCAGGATCGGCGCCATCAGCGGTGAACTCGACGCCGAGCGCCAGATCAGCCAGCGGGCGCTTTCGCAGGTCGAACTGCTCAACCAGCAGATCGCGGCGCTACGCAAGCAGATTGCCGCCCTGGAGGATGCGCTCGACGTGTCGGAAACGCGCGATCGCGAATCCAACACCAAGATCGCCGATCTCGGCCGCCGGCTGAATGTCGCGCTGGCGCAGCGCGTACAGGAGCTCAACCGCTACCGGTCGGACTTCTTCGGCAGGTTGCGCGAAATCCTGTCCGACCGCGAGAATATCCGCATCGTCGGCGACCGGTTCGTCTTCCAGTCGGAAGTTCTCTTCCCCTCGGGTTCCGAGGTCATCAACCCGGCCGGCCGGGTCGAGATGAAGAAGCTCGCAGACGCGATCATCGAGCTGCAGCGTGAGATACCGCCTGAGATCAACTGGGTGCTGCGCGTCGATGGCCACACCGACAACATTCCCGTCTCTGGAAATCGCCGCTGGAACGACAACTGGGAATTGTCTTCGGCCCGCGCCACGTCAGTGGTCAAGCTGCTGATCGAGTATGGCGTGCCGGCCAACAGGCTCGTCGCAGCCGGGTTTGGCGAATTTCAGCCGCTCGATACCGCCGACACTTCCGACGCCCGTACCCGCAACCGCCGCATCGAGCTCAAGCTGACCGAGCGCTAGACGCCAAGTCTGAGTGCGATCAGGGCGAGTGCCGCCGGCATCGACTGGACATACGCTATGCGTTGGTTGACCGTCGCAGCGCCGAACAGGCCGGCCACGATCACGCAGCCCAGGAAGAACGCCTTGATCGCGAAGCCCTCGTCGCCAAGCCAGACGCCCCAGATGAGACCGGCAACAAGGAAGCCGTTGTAGAGTCCCTGGTTGGCCGCAAGCGCCTTCGATGCGAGGGAAAACTCCGGCGTCGTGCGGAACACTTTGCGGCCGAGCGGCCTGTCCCACGCAATCATCTCCAGATATAGGAAACCAAGGTGCAGCGCCGCCACAAGGGCGACCAGGATATTTGCGAGCATGGGCACCTCCGGTTCGCCTCGATCTTGATCGTGTCGCCGGCTTGCTGCAAGTGGTTGGCAAGCGCGACTGCCTTCGGTCGCGAGCGGAATTTTCTGGAGCCTACACGATGTCCTTCACCAAGCTCGACGAACTCGGCCACAAGCTCGAAGCGCTGGAGCATGCGCTTGCCATCCTGGGCGCCGACGAGGCGACTCACATGGCGGTAGGCGGCGGCGAGAAGCGCGCCGACGCGATGGCGTCACTCGCGGGAATGCTGCACGCAAGGGCGACCGCTCCGGAGATCGGCGACTGGATCGTATCCGCCGAGGACGAGGCGCTGAACGACGACCAGCAGGCTGCACTGCGCGAATTCGGCCGGCACTATGAAAACCTGACCTGCCTGCCGTCGGAATTCGTCGAGCGCCAGATGACGGCCCGCATGCGTTCCGAGCAGCTCTGGCGCGATCTGCGCGGCAAGAACGATTGGGCGGGTTTTCTGCCGTCGCTGGAAAATGTGGTCTCCCTGGTGCGCGAGGAGGCGGCGATGCGCGCCGACAGGACCGGGCTCGATCCGTACGACGCCATGATGGAACAGTACGACCCCGGCAACCGCGCCGCCGACATTACGCCGGTCTTCACCGAGCTGAAGAGCTTCCTCAAGGCGTTCGTTCCCGAAGCGCTCGCGGTACAGGAGGAACGGCTGGCGAAGTCGCCGCTCAAGCCGCTGTCAGGCAGCTATCCTGTGGAGCGGCAACGCGAACTGGGCCTGGCCATGATGGCCGCGGTCGGTTTCGACCTGACGCATGGCAGCCTTGCCGTCTCGCACCACCCGTTCTGCGGCGGCGTCCCAACGGATGTGCGCATCACTACGCGCTACCGCACCAGCGAGTTTCTGTCGGCGCTGATGGGCCTGCTGCACGAGACCGGCCACGCGCTCTATGAACAGAACCTGCCGGCGCAATGGGCGCACTGGCCGCTCGGCAGGGCTCGCGGCATGGCCGTGCACGAGAGCCAGAGCCTGTTCGTCGAAAAGCAGCTGGGACGCAATCCGGCCTTCTGGGTCTGGGCCTTGCCGGTGGTTGAAAAGCATCTCGGCGAGGAGTGGTCGATGGATGACATCCTGCCCCACGTCCATCATGTCGAGCGCGGGCTCATCCGTGTGGATGCCGACGAGGTGACCTATCCGCTGCATGTTATCCTGCGCTACGAACTGGAGCAGGAACTGGTGTCCGGCCGGCTCGAGGTCGCCGACATTCCCGAGGCTTGGAACGCCAAGATGCGGGAGTATCTCGGTCTTTCGACGATCGACAACTTCGCCGACGGGCCGATGCAGGACGTCCACTGGCCGGGCGGCGCGTTCGGGTATTTCCCGTCCTATACGCTTGGCGCCATGATGGCCGCGCAGCAATGGGATGCGCTGAAGCACGTGCATCCTTCAGTCGACGAGGACATTTCCAGGGGCAGGTTCGATGCGCTGAACGACTGGCGCCGCAAGGAAATCTGGTCACAGGGCTCGCGCTGGTCGACGCCCGAGCTGATGCAGCGCGCGACCGGCGAGAAGCTCGCCGCACACCACTTCACCGACCACCTGCGCCGGCGCTACGGAAGGGCGTAACCGCGGTTACCCCAGTCGCCAGACGATCGTGCGCTTGACCTCGGCATCTTCGAGCGCGCGGGTGACCGGAACCTGATATTCAGAAAGCTTTTCAAGGTGTTGGCGCGGCAGGTAGGCGCGTCCGGGATCGCCGACGAGCACCGTCGTGCCGCTTGCGGCGAGTTGCGACAGCCATGGCGTCAGGCGGTCGGCAAAGGCACTGTCGTAGAAGACATCGCCCGCGAGCAGGACATCGAAGTTCTTGTTTTCGCCTATGAAATCGCGGCCGTCGAAGGTTACCGAGACGCCGTTGGCCGCGGCATTCATCCGGACCGCTGTCGCGCAGAACGGGTCGATGTCCGCCGCCACGACTTGCGCCGCGCCCGCCCGCGCCGCGGCGATCGCGACAAGGCCGGAGCCGGTCGCAAAGTCGAGTACGCGCAGGCCGCGCACGGTCTCGGGATGGTCGAGCACATAACGGGCGAGGCCCTGTCCGCCCGCCCACGCGAAGGCCCAGAATGGCGGCGGAAGGCCGATTTCCGCCAGTTCTTCCTCGGTTCGATGCCAGAGATCATGCGCCTCGTCAGCGAGATGGAGGCCGATCTCCGGCACATGCGGCGGCGCAGCATACGTCGTGTTGGCGAGAATGAATTCCGCGAACCTTTCCTGCGACGAGGGCATTTCCATCCGAAAAAACGATCAGATGGCGGGATTGACGCCGCCCATGCGGCAAACCAGTTTCCACTCGGCCGGTGTTACCGGCTGAACCGACAGCCTTCCGAGCCGAACCAGCGCCATTTCAGCCAGTTTCGGGTCGGCCTTGATCTGTTCGAGGGTCGGCGGGTTCGGCACGTCCTTCACCGCGCGGATGTCGACGCATTCCCAGCGCGGATCGTCGGTCGTGGTATCGGGATGGGCAAGGGCACACACCTAGGCGATGCCGACAATGTTGAGACCTTCGTTCGAGTGGTAGAAAAAGCCGAGGTCACCTACCTTCATGGCCCTCATGTTGTTGCGCGCCGCATAATTGCGGACGCCGTCCCATTGCGTGCCGGCCTTGCCCTTCTTCTTCAGGTCGTCGAAGGAGAACTTGAAGGGTTCCGACTTGAACAGCCAGTAGTTCATCGCAGCGCCCTCAGGGGTTGGACGGATTGGCCGGGTTGTTGAAGGTCCAGTTCCACGCCCGGATCCTGACAGTCTCGAAGAGACCGGCCTTTGCGTAGGGGTCGGAGGCGCCGATCGCAGCGGCCTCGTTCTTGTTCGCCGCTTCGATGACGACGAGGCTGCCGTACGGCTTGCCGTCGTCGTCGAGGAAGGGGCCGGCGATCTTGAGCGTACCGGCCTCGTTGAGCTTCCTCAAAAACTCGACATGGGCGGGGCGGTTGTCGATCCGGGTCTGCAGGTGCCCGGGCTTGTCACGGCAGATAAGCGCAAAAAGCATGGTCGTAACTCCTCTTTCTGATGGTCATTCTGCTTCGGCCCGCAGCGGCCGCGACATCAGCGCCGACACCGCTTCGTTGATGGTGATGCGCCCGGCGAGGATCAACGAAACGGCGAAAATGATGGGCGCGTCGATATTGCGTTCCCGCGCAATCCTGGCGGCGATGCCTGCTGTCGCGACGCCTTCCGCCAGCGGGCGACCTGCAAGGCTCTCACTGCCGCCGATCGCCAGACCGTAAGCGAAGTTGCGCGATTGCGCCGAGCCGCAGGATAGCAAGAGGTCACCGAGACCGGACAGTCCCATCACCGTTTCCGGGTCGGCGCCGAAGGCCTGGGCGATGCGCCTGAGTTCGACGAAGCCGCGCGTCACCATCGCGGCCTGCGCGCTGGCGCCAAGCCCGGCGCCGGTGACCGCGCCGGCCGCTATGGCGAAGACGTTCTTCAGTGCGCCGCCGATTTCGACGCCGACAAGATCGCCGGTCGAATAGCAGCGAAACCGGTCGGTCGAAAAGAGCAGCGCAAGCCGGGCGGCCAACGCCTCTTCCTTTGCCGCGACGACGACGGCGGTGGGAAGCCCGGCGGCAAGGTCGGCGGCGAAACTCGGGCCGGAAAGTGCTGCGACCGGGTTGCCTGGAAGCAGCTCGCCCGCGACCTCGGACAAAAGCAGGCCAGTGTCATGCTCGATTCCCTTGGCGCAAAGCACCAGCGGCACTCCCGCAGGCACGGCGCCGCAGATTGTCCCGATCACGCTGCGCAGCGCCTGCGCCGGTGTGACGGCAAGGACGCAGGCGGCACCTTCCAGCGCTTCGGCGCTCTCGGTCGTCGCGTGGATGCCGGCGTCGATCGCCGCGCCCGGAAGGTAGCGTGGATTGCCGCCTTTGCGTATGGCCTCGACGATCGCACCATCGCGCGCCCACAGCGCGACGTCGTGGCCAGCGCGGCGCATCTGCATGGCGAGCGCCGTGCCCCATGCACCCCCGCCAAGCACCGCGACCCTCATGCCTTGGCCCCCCGCCGGCCCGAGCCGACGACCGGCGCGGACACTTCGTCGAGCGGCCAGCGCGAGCGCGGCACGAAGGCGAACGCGTCGCCACCGCCCAAGCCAGCGCGGATGCGCTCGATGCCGGCCCAGGCGATCATTGCCGCATTGTCGGTGCAGAGTTCCAGCGGCGGCGCAATGAATCGAAAGCCGTTGCGGGCACACTGTCCTTTGAGTGCGGCTCGGATCTGCCGGTTGGCGGCGACACCGCCGGCCACGATCAAAGCCGGCGCGGCGATGCCAGGAAATTCGCCGCGGAAGCGCGCAAGGCTGCGGGCGACCCTGTCGGCGAGCGCGTCCGACACCGCCGACTGGAATGAAGCGCAGATGTCGGCAACGTCCCTGTCGGACAGCGGTGCCGCCGCCGTCGCTGCCTGCCGCACTGCGGTTTTCAGTCCGGCGAAGGAGAAATCAGGTTGCGCCGAGCCCTTCATCGGGCGCGGGAAGGCGAAACGGGAGGGGTCGCCGTCCCTGGCCACCCGTTCGACATTCGGCCCGCCGGGATAAGGCAGCCCAAGCATCTTTGCCGTCTTGTCGAACGCTTCGCCCAGAGCATCGTCGATGGTGGTCGCCCAGCGCTGGTAGTCGCCAACGCCGCGCACCAGAACGATCTGGGTATGGCCGCCGGAAACCAGCAGCAGCAGATAGGGGAAGTCCAGGCCGTCGGTCAGGCGTGCGGTCAGGGCGTGGCCTTCCAGATGGTTGATCGCCAGCAGCGGCTTGCCGGCTGCGCTCGCGATGGCCTTCGCCGTCATCAGGCCGACAATGAGCCCCCCGACCAGTCCCGGTCCGGCGGTTGCCGCGATCGCATCGACGTCGGCGAGCGTGGCGCCTGAATCCGCAAGAGCCGCCTCGATGATGCCGTCCAGCGCCTCGACATGGGCGCGGGCGGCGATCTCCGGCACGACGCCGCCGAACGCCGCGTGCTCCTCGATCTGGCTGAGCACCACGCTCGACAGGATTTCGGGCTTCTCGCCGTCACGCAGCGCCACGACGCTGGCGGCTGTCTCGTCGCAGCTTGTCTCGATGCCGAGAACGCGGATCATCTTGTCGCGCCGTTCCATGATTGCCGGCCTGGCGGTTCCTGGGATAGGAGGTTGCGGGCAAACCCGTTCGACCGGGGGTGTCAAACGGGGGGTATCACGGACCGCGCCATGCAAACAACCGTGTTGAGGATCGGAACGCGCGGCAGCCCGCTGGCGCTGGCGCAGGCGCACGAAACGCGCGCCCGGCTCATGGCCGCGCACGATCTGCCGGAAGTTGCTTTCGCCATCGATGCCATCACCACCAGCGGCGACCGCATTCAGGACCGACCGCTTTCGGAAGCAGGCGGCAAGGGGCTGTTCACAAAGGAGATCGAGGAGGCGCTGCTTGCCGGCCGCATCGACATCGCCGTGCATTCCTCCAAGGACATGCCGACTGTGCTGCCGGAAGGGCTCACGCTGTCGGCCTTCCTGCAGCGCGAGGACCCGCGCGACGCTTTCATCGGCAAGGCGGCGCCGTCGATCCTTGACCTGCCACAGGGCGCGACGGTGGGCTCCTCGTCGCTGCGCCGCCAAGCACTGATCCTGAGGCTGCGGCCGGACCTGAACGTCATTTCGTTTCGCGGCAATGTGCAGACAAGGCTGCGCAAGCTCAAAGAGGGGATGGCCGATGGCACGATCCTGGCGCTCGCCGGGCTGAAACGGCTCGGCCTGCAAGACCTGGCCACCGACCTCATGGCGCTGGACGCGTTCCCGCCGGCGCCGGGACAGGGCGCGATCTGCATCGAGAGCCGGCAGGGCGATAATCGCGTCGAAGGGCTGCTCGCAGGGATCAACGACGTGCCGACCGCGCAGGCGCTGGCCTGCGAGAGGGCATTTCTCGCGGTATTGGATGGCTCTTGCCGCACGCCGATTGCAGGCTATGCGAAGGTGGATAGCGGCGGGCTGAGGTTCAGCGGTCTGATCCTGTCGCCGGATGGCCGGAGGTCGCACGCAGTGGAGTCGCACGGTCCCGCAACCGACGCCGGCGACATCGGCCGCAGCGCCGGCGACGAGGTGCGCCGCGACGCCGGCGACCACTTTTTCAGCGACTGGTCCCCGACGACATGACCAAAGCGCAAAAGAGGGTTCTGGTCACGCGGCCCGAACCCGGCGCGACGGCGACGGCGGGGAAACTCAGGTCGATGGGATTCGAGGCGATCAAGTTACCTTTGCAGGAGATACGCCCTCTGGCGGTGCCGCCGGGACTGGTTCCCGACGGGATCGCGGCTGTCGCCGTCACCAGCGCCAACGCGATCCGTCATGCGCCAACCGAGCTGCTTGCGGCCCTCGCCGGCCTGGCGTGCCACACGGTCGGCGAGGCCACCGCCGCCACGGCGCGAGCCAGCGGTTTTACCGATATCCGCGACGGAGGCGGCGACGCGCATGGGCTGGCCGACAGCGTGATCCGATCGCGCCCCGGCGGGACGATCGTCTATCTGTGCGGCAAGATGCGCCTGCCGCATTTCGAGATGACGCTCGCGGCGGCCGGCTTGGCCACGGCGGCAATCGCGACATACGATACCGTCGGCATCGACCGCGCCGCAGCCGAGATAGTTGACGCCGTTGGCGGTCAGGGGCTCGACTTCGCGCTGGTCTATTCCGCCAATGCGGCAAAATCGCTGGCTGGAGTTGTTGATGAAAGCGCGGTGAAACCCCTGTTCGAGAAGACGACGCTGATTTGCATCTCGCCGCGCGCAGCCGCGGTTTTGGGGCATCGGCCGGGCAAGCCAGCGGGAGAAATCCTGGTTGCCCAGGAACCAACCGAGGAGTCGCTGCTTTCGCTGCTTTGGACACATGCGAGAAAGACGCCATAAGGCTGCCCCTTTTATTGGAGCATCGCTATAGTGGCGTTCGGCGCCCTGACGTAACCGGATCGATATGCAGACGCGGAGGCCGTAATGGTCAAGACACCCAGGACACGGCATTCCAAGACCGGGCGCGAGCCTGTCACCATCGAGCTCGGGCCTGACGCCGTGTCACGCGTTGTGGGCACAAGATCGCCGGCCACTCAGCCGGACCAGCCGTTTGACGTGGTGGAGGAAGCTGTCGCGACGGCCGAGTCGTCCGAGGGATCAGCCATGCAGGATGTCGCCGCTTCGGCTGCCAGCGAAACTGCGAGCGAATCGGAGGCCACATTGCGGAACGAGGCGGAAGCGACCGAACGTCCGGCGCGCTCCGAACCGCCGAGGGCGCAACCCTCCAGGGCGGAGCCACCGAGCGCTTCCGCTCCACCGAGCCGGCCATCGCGTGGATCGGCGCTGACGGCCGGGCTCGCAGGCGGCATCGTGGCGCTGGTCGCCGGCGGGCTGCTGCAATATTCCGGGCTGCTTGGCGCGCCGAATGCGGGAAGTTCCGCACCGGCGTTGCCCGCATCGGTCGAGACCGACATTGCGAGCCTGAAGTCGGAGATCGAAAGTCTGAAGGCAGCAGGCGACCAGGCTGGCGGGCAGGCGGTCGACATCAGCGGCGTGACCGGCCAGGTCGACGCGCTTTCGCAGGCGCTGGACCAGGTCAAGACGGATATGGCGTCGCTGAAACAGGCGGTCGAATCGGGAGGCGCCGGCGACGGCGCGGGCCTGGAGGCGCTAAACGCCAGGATCGCCGGGATCGAAAGCAGGATCGCAGCCATCGGGCCGGGCACCGACCCCGCCATGCCAGAAACGATCGCTTCGATCAACGAAAGGATTGCCGGCATCGAGGCGCTGGCAAAGGCATCGACCGATGCCGGCTCCGTGGTCGACGGCAGGCTGGGTGCTCTGGAGCAGGGCGTTTCGTCGCTTACCGCGAAGGTGGAAGCGCAGGCCGATCAGCCAAAGATCGCGCTGGCGATAGCGGCCTCCGCGTTGAAGGCGGCGATCGAGCGCGGCGCGGCATTCCAGCCGGAAATCGAGACGTTCGCAGCAATCGCGCCCGAGGCGCCGGGTCTTGCCGAGCTCAAGGCTTATGCCGAGAAGGGTGTGACGACGCGCGCCGACATTCTGGCCGAAACCGACGCCGCGGCGAAGGCGATGATTGCCGCAGCCAATCCGCCGCCGGCCAATGCCGGCTTCTTCGACCGGCTACTCTCGAGCGCCGAATCAATGGTCTCCGTGCGGCCCATCGGCGCTGTCGAGGGTCCGGGCGTTCCGGAGACCGTGGCGCGCATGGAGGTTGCCTTGCAGGCAGGCGATTTTGCCAAGGCGCTGGCGGAGTTCGATACGCTGCCCGACACCGCCAAGGCGGCCGGGGCAGCTTTCGCGGACAAGGTGAAGGCGCGCCTCACGGCCGAGCAGCTTGCCGATCAGGCCATCGCCGCGGCCATGCAAGCGGCGTAGGGGAAGGCCGATGATACGCATCCTGTTCTTCCTCGTCATCGTCTTTGCGCTCGGGCTGGGCTTTGCCTGGCTTGCCGACAGGCCGGGCGACATGGTCGTGACGTTTGCCGGCTACCAGTATCAGGTGAGCCTGATGGTCGCGGCGGTGGCGATCACGGTGATCGTGGCCGCCGTTATGATTTCGTGGTGGCTGGTCAAGTCGGTGTGGAACAGCCCCTACACGATCGCGCGCTATTTCCGCGTGCGGCAACGCGATCGCGGCTATCAGGCGCTGTCTACTGGCATGATCGCGGCCGGAGCGGGCGACGCAGCGCTGGCGCGCAAGATGAACAAGCAGGCAGCCAAGCTGATCCGCTCGGACACCGAGCCGCTGATCAATTTGCTCGACGCGCAGGCGTCGCTTCTCGAAGGCGACCACGACGGCGCGCGCGAGAAATTCGAGCGGATGCTCGACGATCCCGAGATGCGGCTGCTCGGCCTGCGCGGGCTCTATCTGGAGGCCGAAAGGCTGGGCGACCGGTCGGCCGCGAGGCACTATGCCGGACGCGCGGCCGCCATCGCGCCGCAACTCGGCTGGGCAATCGACTCGACGCTGGAGGAAAAGACCGCCGCGGGCGACTGGGACGGCGCCCTCAAGCTGATCGCCGCGCAAAAATCAACCCGGCAGGTCGAGCACGCGGTGATCAACCGCCGGCGCGGCGTACTGCTGACCGCCAAGGCGCACGACCTTTTCGATACCGACCTTCCGGCGGCCAAGGCGGCGGCGCTCGAGGCGCACCGCCTGCTGCCGGATTTTGCGCCGGCAGCGGTCATCGCCGCCAGGACGCTGTTTCGCCAGAACGATGTGCGCAAGGGCGCAAAGATCCTGGAAGCCGCGTGGAAGGCCGAGCCGCATCCCGATGTCGCCGACCTCTACGTGCACGCGCGGCCGGGCGACGCCGTGCTCGACCGGTTGTCGCGGGCCCGCAAGCTGGAGGCGCTCAGGACCAACAATGTGGAGTCCTCGCTGATCGTGGCGCGGGCAGCGCTCGACGCGCATGAGTTCAAGGAGGCGCGCGAAGCCGCCGAGGGAGCTATCCGCATGCAGCCGCGCGAGGGCGCGTACCTGCTACTTGCCGACATCGAGGAGGCCGAAACCGGCGACCAGGGCCGTGTCAGGCAGTTCCTCGCCATGGCGGTGCGGGCGGCGCGCGACCCGGCCTGGGTGGCCGATGGTTTCGTCTCGGAGCGTTGGGCCCCGGTGTCGCCGGTGACCGGCCGGCTCGATGCGTTCGAATGGCGCGTTCCGGTCGAGCGGCTCGGCCAGTTGATCGAACAGCAGGATGCTGGGTCTGTTCATCCGTCGCTGGCGCTGCCGGCGGCGTCCGTGCCGGCTGAAATCACCGATGTCGATACGATGCTCGCCGGACCGATGGAGGTTGTCGATGTAACCCAGGCCGAGCCTGCGCCGCCACGGGCGGAGTCAGCGGTCGTAGCGAACGCGGCGGTGGAGCCCGACGCACCTGCGGAGCCTGAGCCGGCGGAGCCGGCGCGCATGCCCGACGATCCCGGCGTCGATCCCCGGCAGGGCCAATCCGAGCGCAAGTTCCGCCTATTTTGACCGCTATGATCTTGGAGACAGGATGTTCGACCGCATACTCGCCTTCCTGAAGGAGCTACCGTCAGGCGTAGACCGCGACAAGGCGCCCGGAGCCGATGATCCGCGCGTTGCGGCGGCTGCGCTGATGTACCACGTGATGGACGCCGACGGCGTGCGCCAGGATGCGGAGTGGGAGCGCATGAAGGCGATCCTCGCCGAAGCCTACGGCCTGTCGGGCGAGGCGCTCGACGATCTGGTAATCGCCGGCGGCGCGGCCGATGAGGACGCGGTCGACCTCTACACCTTCACCAGTCTGCTCAAGCGGCATCTCGATGCCGCGCAACGCATAGAGTTCGTCGGGCTGATGTGGGAAATCGCCTTCGCCGACGGCGAGTTGCACGAACTGGAAGACAACACGCTGTGGCGGATCGCCGAACTGCTCGGCGTCGACCGGCGCGACCAGATCCTGGAACGCCAGAAGGCGAGGGCCGAGGCGCCGGCCGCACCCACGGCGGACGAATAGGGCGCCTTCATGCCGCGAATCCAACGGCAAAGGGACAAGATCCTTGTCGTGCTGCATCAGGAGCGGTCGAGCGCGGGCCGCGTCGGCCATCAGCTGGTCGAGGCCGGCTTCGACCTCGACATCCGCCGTCCGCCGCTCGGCGACGAGCTTCCCGAGACGCTTGAACGCCATGCCGGCGCGGTCGTGTTCGGCGGGCCGATGAGCGCCAATGACGGCGACGAGTTCGTGCGCCGCGAGACCGACTGGCTGAAGGTGCCGCTTGGCGAAAACCGTCCGTTCCTAGGCATCTGCCTCGGCGCGCAGATGCTGGTCAACCACCTCGGCGGCAGGGTGGAGGGCCATGGCGAGGGGCTGGTCGAGATCGGCTGGTATCCGCTCAAGGCGACCGACGAGGGCAAGGCGCTGATGCAGTGGCCCGAGATGGTCTACCAGTTCCACCGCGAGGGCTTTTCGCTGCCGAGGGATGCGACGCTGCTGGCGACGGCCGAGACCTATCCGAACCAGGCGTTCCGCTACCGCGACAACGCGTGGGGCATCCAGTTTCACGCCGAGCTGACCCAGATGATGATGCAGCGTTGGGTGGTGCATGGCGCGCATCGTTTCGACCTGCCCGGCGCGCAGTCCGGACGGGACCACCTCGGCGGCCGCCTGATCTGGGATATGCATCTGAAGCGCTGGCTCCAGGAATTCCTCGCCACCATCTTCGGCCGACCTGCCGACAGCACAATTTCTGGATCGAAGGGAATGTCACGATGACTGCACGGGAAGCGGGCTACGCCGTCGAGCCGCAGCCGGCCGCGACGCTGCCGGTCGCAGGCTCCGACCTGGTCTTTCCGGTCCACCGCGTCTATTGCGTCGGGCGAAACTACGCGGCGCATTCGATCGAAATGGGCGGCAATCCAGACCGCGAAGCGCCGTTCTTCTTCCAGAAAAACCCGGACAATCTCGATACCGGCGGCAGCTTCCCCTATCCCTCCGCCAGCAGCGACGTGCATCACGAGATCGAGCTGCTGGTGGCGCTTAAGTCGGGCGGCGTCGACATTCCCGTCGCAGGCGCCCTGGCCTGTGTCTATGGCTACGGCGTCGTGCTGGACATGACGCGACGCGACCTGCAGGCGAAAGCCAAGGAACTCGCGCGGCCATGGGAGACGGCGAAGGCGTTCGACCACTCCGCGCCATGCACGCCAATTGTTGCGGCGGACAGGATCGGCCATCGGAGCGAGGGCGCGATCTGGCTCGACATCAACGGCGAACGGCGGCAGACCGGCGACCTCAACCAGATGATCTGGAAGGTGCCGGAGATGATCAGCTACCTGTCCGGCCTGTTTTGCCTGAAAGCCGGGGACGTGATCCTGTCTGGGACGCCATCGGGTGTCGGCGCGGTACAGCGCGGCGACCTGATGCACGGCCACATCGACGGCATCGGCGATCTGGACGTCCGCGTCATCTGATCCGAGGCAAGTACTCGCAGGCGAGGGGGCAGGCCTTGACTTGCGATAGCGAAGTGTCTAGTTGCAAATGAATTGCATTTGCGGAGAAGTGCGTGGTGGACGTGGCGGTCGAAGCCAAGCGGGAGGCCGACGGGCAGGCCGAGGGAAAGGGCTGGCTGAGGCAGCGCAGCGAGCCGTCGCTCGTAGAGGTGTTCCGGTCGGTCGCGGTCCGCGCCGACGCCTCGACCTTGCGCAAGTTCGCGTCCTTCATGGGGCCCGGCTACCTGGTGGCCGTCGGCTACATGGACCCCGGCAACTGGGCGACGTCGCTGGCTGGCGGCTCGCGCTTTGGCTACGCGCTGCTAGCCGTCGCACTGCTGTCGAACATGATGGCGATCCTTCTGCAGCATCTCTGCGCCCGGCTCGCCATCGCCACGCGGCGCGACCTCGCGCAGGCCTGCCGCGACGCCTTTCCGCGCCCCGTCGCCTGGCTGCTCTGGCTGCTCGCGGAAATCGCCATCGTCGCCACCGATATCGCCGAGGTGATCGGCACCGCGATCGGCCTCAACCTCCTGTTCGGCATCCCGCTGGAGCTTGGCGTCGTCATCACCGCGCTCGACGTGTTCCTGATCCTGTGGCTGCAGAACAAAGGGTTCCGCTGGATCGAGGCCTTCGTCATCACGCTGCTCGGCGTGATCGCGGTGTGTTTCCTGGTGCAGATCCTGCTTGCCGACCCGAACTGGGGCGATGTGATCAGGGGATTTGCGCCGACCACCGAACTCGTAACCAACCCCGACATGCTCTATCTGGCGCTCGGCATCATCGGCGCCACCGTGATGCCGCACAATCTCTACCTGCACTCTGCCATCGTGCAGACCCGCGCCTATGGCGACACCATGCCCGAGAGGCGCGAGGCGCTGACATTCGCGACGTGGGATTCGACGATCGCGCTGATGTTTGCGCTGACCGTCAACGCGTCGATACTCATCCTTGCCGCAGCAACCTTCAATGTCGCCGGACAGACCGGCGTGGAGGATCTCGGCGACGCGCACAACCTTCTGGCGCCTTTGCTCGGGCTGGCGATCGCGCCGTCGCTGTTTGCCATCGCGCTGCTCTGCTGCGGCCTGAACTCGACGGTGACGGCTACCATGGCCGGCCAGATCGTCATGGAGGGGTTCATCAATTTCCGCATCAAGGCATGGATGCGGCGGCTCCTGACGCGCGGCCTCGCAATCATTCCCGCAGCGGCGGTGACCATCATCTATGGCGAGGCGCAGACCGGAAAGCTGCTCATCTTGACGCAGGTCGTGCTCAGCCTGCAACTGCCCTTCGCCGTCGTCCCTCTGGTGATGATGACGGCGTCGAAGGACAAGATGGGCGCGCTCGTATCGCCACGCTGGATAACGGCGCTGGCGGCGGTGGTCGCGGCGCTGATCATCGCGCTCA
The DNA here is from genome assembly GCA_026400435.1 of Hyphomicrobiales bacterium. Lineage (GTDB taxonomy): Bacteria > Pseudomonadota > Alphaproteobacteria > Rhizobiales > Rhizobiaceae > Mesorhizobium_K. The sequence goes on from JAPLOZ010000019.1 coordinate 33,111, forward strand.
ACGTCAAGCTGGTGGTGGATTTCCTGATGGGGTGAGGGGTCCCCAACGCAATCGATCCCCACTCCGGTTTGCTCACGCATTGGGCGATTGAAGTGTGCCCGTCAGTCAGCCCTTCGGCAGATAGGACAGCGTACCCGCCACATCGGTGTCGTCGATGAGCTGGAAGCGGCTGTCGCTGCCTTTCCGCCGAGCCGCTACAAACGGCGCATAGGCGGGATCGTTGACGAAAGCCTCGGCATCCTCAGTGGTCGGGAACTGCATGATCGCGATCAGCGAAGCGCCCAGCGGCCTGCCCTCCAGGGTCTTCACATTGCCGCTGCGCGACAGATATTTGCCACCATGTTTGTGGACCAGATTGTGGACCGAGGCGGCATACTCCGGAACCCAACCGTCGTTGGTCACCTTGATGTCTGCGATAAGGTAGGCTGACATTGTCTTGTTTCCTGTTTGGTGGTCGGCACGGCTGATACCGCAACCGTCCCAATCTCTCGCAGGAGAGCGACAACGTGCTCCAGTCCTGAAACTGTAGCTGACAGGTACAGAGTCTGTACTGGCCGACTTAGAGCCACCGGGATAACAGATCGTAGTTCAATTCGAGGAAATCCCATGAATCAGGCCGGCTACAAACAATTCTGTCCGCTCGCGATGGCCGCCGAGCTGCTCTGCACACGATGGACCATGGTTCTGCTGCGGGAACTGGTCGCCGGAACGACACGCTTCAACGACTTGCGACGTGGCGTACCGAAAATGTCGCCGACCCTTCTCTCACAACGCCTGAAGGAACTTGAAGCGGCCGGCGTCATCGAGCGGCGACCGCTCCCTTCCGAGAAGGGCGTGTTCGAGTATCACATGACAGAGTCAGGCAGAGACCTCCGCCAAGTCGTTGAAGCGATGGGCTTCTGGGGGCAGAAGTGGGTCGAGGCCCGGCAGTCCCTCAAAAATCTCGATCCGTCACTTTTGATGTGGGATATGCGGCGCAACCTGAACCCATCCCCGCTGCCGCGTCGTCGCACGGTGATACAGTTTCTCTACCCCGAACTTGCACAATCCAAGCGCTACTGGTGGCTCGTCGTCGAGCCGCACGGCGAGGTCGATTTGTGCTGGGCCGATCCCGGCTTCGACGTTGACCTCTATGTCACCACCGATCTTGGCACCATGACTTCAATCTGGATGGGGGTGACCACCGTGGCAAGGGCTGCCGATCTTGTGACCCTGACTGGCGACAGGGCCATTGCAAGCACAATGCAGACGTGGCTCGGCCTCAGTCCATTTGCCGTCGAACCGAAACGCGTGGCTGCCTGATCTGGTCTGGGGACGATCTGCAAGGCAAAGACAACGGACGCGCGGCTCGCGCCCGCTCAACACTTGATCCACCTCTCCCCCGGTTGGCGGGGGAGAGGAAGATCGCTGCGATCAGTCAATCGCCTTGACGTTGCCGAGGCGCAGGAACAGCGTCTCGCCCGAGGAATCGTCGACGCCGTCATTGTCGGTGACGACATAGGCATCGCCATTGCTGTCGATGGTGAAGCCCTCGACCTTGTCGAGGACATAGCCCCCGGTCGACTTCAGGTCGGGCATCAGGTCGCGCACCAGCGTCTTTTCGACGAGCGGCAGTTCGCCGCCGAGCTTGGCCGGCTTGAAGGCGTCAAGCGCAACCGAATAGATGCGCTTCACCTTGGCGCTCGAGCCAATCTGGTTATCGCGCTCGACGATGTAGAGCTTGCCGTCATGCGCGGTGATCTCGGAGAGGCCGATCCAGCCGTCTTCAGCCGTTTCCAGCGGGTAGCGCACGGCCGACCATTCCTTGTCCTTCGGCTTGTAGGCGAGCAGCTTGGTCTGCCCCTTGGGATCGTCGCCCCATTCGCGCTGCACGGCCATGACCAGCATCAGGTCGTCGCCTTTGCCAACCGTGGTGATGCCTTCGAGACCGAAGCGGGTCTGGCCGGCCAGGAGTTCGACCGGGAAGCCGATTTCCTGCTTGATTGCGCCCTTCTCGTCGACATGCAGGATCGCGTGCGGCACGAGCTTGGCCGAATCGCCTTCGTTGGCGATCCAGAAGCCGCCTTCGCCGTCCGCGGCGATGCCCTCGAAGTCGAGCTTCTGTGCGGGCGCGCCGTCGCGCGTGACGACAGTCTTGCCGGTAATCAGCGCCGGGGTCTTTGTCGTGTCGATCGTGAAGATCGCGGGTTCGTTCTTGTAGAAACTGTCCGAAACGGCATAGAGCGCGCCGGCCTTGGCCGGATCGGCTGCGAGACCGGAGAGAGCGCCCCAGCCGAGCGGCGTGCCCTCGTCGGTCAAGCCAGCGGCGATCATCGGATAGGATGCAACGCCTTCCGCTCGTTCGTAGATCATGACGTGCGAGCGTGCGCCGCCGTCCTCGACGAGGTCCGCCTCGTTCGCGGTGACCAGAAGATTGCGCGCGGGAATCGCGACAAGGCCTTCGGGCGCGATGCCGGAAGGCAGCAGCTGCTGGAATTGCGGTTCGCCGCCGGTGTCCTTGTACACGCCGATCAGCGAGCCGCGCTCGGCGGTGACGAAGAAAAGCTTGTCGTCGCCGAACTTGGCGGTATCCAGGCCTTCGGGCTCTATGCCCTTCTTGCCAGCGCGGGCGTCCGGGAAATGGCCGGCATTGGCGGCTTCGTATTCGAAAGCCGCGCCCGAATCGTAGAGCAGTTCGCCGGTCTTCGAGAAGATGCTGAAGCCGCGCGTGCCGCCGTGATAATCGCCCTCGTTGGCGACGACGATACGGTCATTGTCGAGCCATTTGACGGCATCGGGCTCGCGCGGCGTATCCTTGAAGCTGCCAGTGAAGGAAAGGGCGCCATCCTTCTTGGTGTCGATCTTGTCGAGCGATGCGGTGCCGGCGGAGAAGTGGGACACAATCTTGCCGGTGGCCGCATCGACGATGGCGATGTGGTTGTTTTCCTGCATTGTGAGGGCAATTTCCCCGGCTTCGTTGAAAGCAACGAATTCGGGCTCGGGATCGTCGCCGGCGATTTCGGAAAGCCCGGTCATGGCGACCGTCTTCATCGTGGCGCAATCGGGCGTGCCGGCTGAAAGCATGAAGATTTTGAGATCGCCAGCTGGCATTTGCGGGATTTCACCGTCGTTCAACTCTTCGTCACGCTCATTCTCGATGGCGACGGCCAAAAACTTGCCGTCCTTGCTCAGAGCGACAGAGTCAGGCTGTCCGCCAACGTCGCAGGACGCTTCGATCGTTTTCGACGCGATGTCGATGACGGTCAAATTGCCGGTGGGATTGGCCTTGCTTTCCGAGGTGTTGACCCCGGCAAGAACCTTGGAGCCGGCGATGGTGACCGAGGTCGGCTCGCCGTCGATCTTGACGATTCCGGCGGCCTTTGGCGCCTTCGGATCGGCGATGTCGATAAAGCCGACCGCGCCGAGCGGGCTGTCGGAATAGACCAGCGTCATGCCATCCTCGCTGGCGGCGATGATCTCTGACGAAGTCGGCGTGGCCTTGTCGATGTCGGCCGGCAGGTTGTCGGCGACGGCGAAGCTCGCGATGCGGTTGAACATCATGTCCGCTTGGGCCGGCAGCGAGACGGAGGCAGCGAGTGCGGCGGTGAGGGCAAAGAGCGTCGATTGGCGGGGCATGGCGGCATCTCCTTTGGATATGAATCACGCCATGCTTTGGGGCGGCCGTATTTCACCGGGATGACACGGCCATGACAATTGCGTGACGTGAACGCCTCCGGAGATGCCGGCGCAGAAAACGGCAAAGATTCTTGCCCAAGCCGGCGAACACGGCTATATACGCCGCGATTTCCCAAAAATTCGGTGGTTTGACCACCGCCCGCGACAGGGACGCGGGCGAGCGAGAGGATTTATCTTATGGCCAATACGCTTCTGATGCCCAAGGCGACCGCGGTCTGGCTGGTCGACAATACCGGCCTTTCCTTCGAGCAGATCGCGATGTTCTGCGGCTTGCATCCCTTGGAGGTGAAGGCAATCGCCGACGGAGAGTCGGCGCAGGGCATCAAGGGCATGGATCCGATCATGACCGGCCAGCTGACGCGCGAGGAGATCGCCAAAGGCGAGGGCGACCACAACCACCGCCTGCACCTATCGGACCCGAAGGTTCGCGTGCCGGAATCCAAGCGCAAGGCGCCGCGCTACACGCCACTTTCCAAGCGCCAGGACCGGCCGAACGCCATCTTGTGGCTGGTGCGAAACCATCCCGAGCTGAAGGACGCGCAAATCTCGCGGCTGGTCGGCACGACCAAGTCGACGATCGAGCAGATCCGCGACCGCAAGCACTGGAACGCTCCCAACCTCGTGCCGATGGACCCGGTTACGCTGGGGTTGTGCTCGCAGATCGACCTCGACATCGAGGTCAATCGCGCATCCAAGGGAAAGGAACAGCCGGCGCCGGTCGGCGATACGCTGCTGCCGGCGGCCCTCACCGAGCGGCTGCAGCCCGAGCAGCCCAAGGTCAAGAGCGACGACGACGAACTGGATGCGGACGCGGTGTTCGCCAAGCTTTCCGCCCTCAAGGGAAAGCCCGAGGAAGAGTAGGACCGGGCGGCCGCTCCTCGACCGCCTTCCTCAGAATCTCCGCCACGAAGGCGCTTTTACCGTCGGTGTAGCTAGCAAAGTCGCCGTCGGCAGCGGCCGCGAGGCGGCGCTTCAGCGCTTCATAGGCGACAGCGTCCTGGGGGTGCGTGCGCAGCCAGTCGCGGAACAGGATGCGCTCACGATGCGCCTCGTTTGCCGGGCCGCAGAGATAGAGCCTGACGCCGCGGATGCTGCCGCTGGTGAACGTCCACCGGCCATCGCCATAGGGGTCGCCGTGAAAGTCATAGGCGCCCGTCGTCCTGAAGCGGGCGACGGCGTCCGGCACGTGCCCATGCGCCCGCATGACCGCGTCAATGTCGATCTTTGGTTTGGCGGCGAGACCGGGAACCGACGTGCTTCCGATGTGGTCGACGCTCTCGACCAGCTCGCCGAGCACCGCAAGGATACGGTCGCGCTCGGCGGCAAACAGCAGAGGCCAGGCGGGATCATAGTCCAGAAGCACAACCGGTCGCATGCCGAACAGCATGGCTGATTCCCGGTGCGGCGTTAACCTGCCGGGGCGCCCTCAGTAGCCGCTGGCGCGGCCAGGCTCGGCGCCCGGCCGCTCGCCACGCTCCATCGAGCGGTAAAAATCGGCAAGCTGCTTGCCGCGTTCGGGCTTGTAGGTGCGTCCGGCGGAAATAACCGCCGCGATGCGGTCGATGCGGAAAGCGCGGAAGTCGGAGCGCATCTCGCACCAGGCGACCAGCGTCCACACCTTGCCCCAGAACCAGAGGCCGAGGGGGCGCACGTCGCGGGCCGATGGTCGGCCGGCTTCGTCGCGGTAGTCGAGCGTAAGCACCTCGCGCTTCTCGACCGCCCTCTCGATGCGGTCGATATGGGCGCGGTCAGCGTCGCTGACGACCCACATCGGGGCGTGAATCTCGGTGCGGGCGATACGATCCTTCTCGGCTTCTGGCAGAACTGCGCCGATCTTGACAAGCGCCTCGTCGGCCGCACGCGCCATGGTGGCGCCGCCGAAGGCGCGAACCATCCGGGCGCCGGCCACCAGCGCTACGATCTCGTCACGCGTGAACATCAGCGGCGGAAGGTCGAACCCTTCCCTCATGATGTAGCCGACCCCGGCCTCCCCATCGATCGGCACGCCGGTCGACTGCAGGTCGGCAATATCGCGGTAGATGGTGCGCTCGGAAACCTCGAGCCACTGGCCGAGCTTCTGGGCGGTGACCAGCCGACCGCCGCGGAAATGCTGCACGATCTGGAATAGCCGGTCTGCCCTGCGCATGCGTCGATCCCGCTCCAGTTTTGCCTGCCGGGCCGTGCCCGCCGCGTCGCGCACGGTGTGCAAGCGAGGCAGCAACCTGCCACAAGCCTCCTGACAGCATATTGTCAGGAGCCTTCAGCATACCGGCTTTCCGGCGGGGACGCACGCGCTGCCTCCGGCTAGCGGCCGCGCGATGTGCGGTTGTCCTTGAAATCGGGCCACCCGACGTCCTTGCGGATGTCCTCGGGCAGCGAATACATGAAATGCGCCATCCGGAACGCTTCGCGTCTGGCGCGCAACCTGCCGGCATAGGTGCGGATGCTGTGAACAAGCCTCGGTGCGAACGGTGTCATGACGGTGCTCCTCTGTTGGAAAAGCAGTGTCGCACACCCCTCCTGACAGCAGTCCGTCAGCAGTCAACCGGCATGTTTCGGATTGTCCTGCGCAGCCGGCCGAGATCAGCTTTTCACGGGCACGACATAGTTGAGCGGCAGCCTCCCGCCGTCGGCGTAGATAGTCTGACCGGTGATATAGCTTGCCTCGTCGGAGGCCAGAAAGGCTGCAATCGCGGCGATTTCGGCCGGTTGGCCAATGCGGCCGAGCGGCGTACGCGACAGGATGCGGTTCTTCGCAGCCGGATCGTTGTTCACGCTGGCCAGCATGTCCGTCATGATCGAGCCCGGCCCGATGGCGTTGACGCGGATGGCGTAGGTCGCGAGCCCGAGCGCCATGACTTTTGTCAGTTGGTTGATGCCGCCCTTGGAAACCGAGTACGGCACCTGGTTGGCGATCGCGAAGACCGCATTGACGGACGACATGTTGACGATGGAACCCGGCTCGCCGCCCGCCTTGACGCGTTCGACCATATGGCGCGCGACCGCCTGGCCAGTCAGGAACGAACCCTTGAGGTTGACGCCGAGGACGCGGTCGAAATCCGCCTCGGCAAGATCGAGGAAATCGGCGGCGTGGACGATGCCGGCGTTGTTGACGAGAACGTCGATCTTGCCAAACGCCGCAATGGCGGCGGCGACAAGACTGTCGACGTCGGCGCGCACTGCGACATTGGTCTGGTGGAACCGCGCCTCGCCTGGGCCAGACAGCGATGCGACGGCTTTCGCCCCGCGCGCGTCATCGATGTCGGCGATCATGACACGTGCGCCTTCGGCAACGAAGCGCTCTGCGATGGCCAGGCCGATGCCGCTTGCCCCGCCCGTCACGATGGTCGCCTTGTTGCTGAGATTCATGGGTTACTCCTGTTGTCCACCGTTCCTTCGGCATTCCAGCCCGCGATGCTGGCGGCAAGGGGCAGCAAGGTCAACCGCAGGGGCCAGCGATATCAGTAGGAACAGTCGATCTTGCGCTGCGCGCGACGAACTTCCGAATCGAATCGGTCACGGGTGTAGTTCTGCTCGCTCGACTGCATGTAGGTCCACGCTTCCTCGGGATCGGCGCCGAGACTTACCAGCGTGTTGATGGTCAAGTCCCAGTAGGCCCCGTGCCTGACCATGCGTCCATCCTGCAACCGCTCGTAGAGCAGAGGCACGGCCGCGTTGCCGGCGCGGCCCAAACCGCACAACCCCTGGACGCCGGCGAGATAGGGATGCTGCCATGCGTTCGATGAACGGCTGGGCTCGGCGGCCGCGGAATCGTCGATCAGGAATATCAGCGTCGGCACTGTGTCGACGCCAAACAAGCCGAGGCGGCGCAGCGCGACATAGCCATTTACCCGGGCCCGCCTGTCGCGCGCCAGCGTTTCAAGATCTGCGCGATAGGGCAAGAGGGCGTCGTCCGGGAGGTTGGCGATAGCATCGGACAGGTAGGCGAGCGGATAGCCGAGATAGTCAGAGTCATCCTCCTTCTCCTCCGGATCGATCTCGAACAGACGGCCGAACAGCACGGCCGCGAACTGGCTGGCCAGCGCCGCATCATCCGCGGCGAACCTGCGCACTGGCGCGGAGGCATTGCGGGGAACTGGAACGCGCCGGTCGGCCAGTACGCGCAGCGCAAGCGTGGCGTCAGCTTTCTCGGCGTCCTTGCGCCGGGACATCGTCTCGAAGAAATCCTGCATTACCTTGACGCCGGCGCGGTCGATTGGTCCATCGCGATCGAGCGCCGCCGCGATCACTTCGCGCGTGACCTGAACCGCGTCCGTGTCGCGCAGAGCCAGGTCGAAACGCATTTTTTCCGCGAGGAAAAGCCCGAGCGACGGTTTCGGACGGTATCGTTCCGCGTCGCCAAGAAATGCAGTGCTACGCAGGAACCCCGGCCTCAGTTCCAGCCCGTAGCCGCCGGCATAGCTAGGCAGCAGGACAGGTAGCATCGGGTAGTAGGTTACCCCGGTAGCGCGATAACGTTCGACAAGCTCGCCATCCTGCCTCACAAATAGGGCGAGTCGTTCCGCACTCACCGTATCGGCCGCGAGCGAGAGCCCGGCGGAATCGGGCGATTGGCCCTGCTTGACGCGTCCGGTAACCAGAACGGCGTCCGCCTCGGAAAGAGTGGCGTCGCGTGCCGTGAGGCAGATACCCTGGGCAGCCTTCAAGCGGAGAAGATCGCCGGGCGTCTTTTCGCCCCAGGTCGCATGCTCGCCCGGGATGTCGATGCGTTCACCTTCTCTCAGCGCGGGCGCTGGGCAGCTCGCCATGCGATCAAGTCGGTAGAGCCTGCCGACGAAGTCGTCGGCAGGCATTTTGCCTGGAGTTTTCGATGCGACCATGATGATCTGCGCGGCGGCTGCATTCAGGAGCGCACGCTGGCAGAAGTCGCCGCAATCAGAGTCCCGCCTTTCGGTCCCGTATTGAACATAGGCGAGCGTCGCAAAGGTGGGCAGCACCCCGATGCCCGCCTTGTCGCCGGCGACAAGCACGTCGGCTTCGGCGGCCAGGCGACGATTTTCGAGATAAGGAACGAGTGCCAGCAATCCCAGCGCCAGAGCCCCGCTAACCGGCCAGAAACGAAGACCGACGGCCGTAGATCGCCGCGACGATGGCTACCGCCGAGCCCAACGGACTGAGGCAGACAAGGCTGGCGATCCCGAGGACCACCAGCGCAACATCAAATGTGCGGGTACTGACGCGCATACCGGGAACCAGATTGAAATGGAGGCCAGCATCGCACAATCCCGTTAGTTGCCGGTGAATCCCCCGTGCGGCATGCTGCGGATGGCAGCAACAGAGAATTTGCCATGTCCAGTGAGGCTGACGATTGTAGAGTGTGCTAGTCTCGCCTGCGATTGCCGGATTGCGATCGACGGGAGATGAGTATGATTTTTCGCCAGCTTTTCGATGCCACGTCCAGCACCTACAGCTACCTGATCGCCAGCCGTCGCGGCGCCGAGGCGCTGATCATCGACCCGGTGCTGGAGAAGGTCGACCGCTACATCAAGCTCTGCAACGAGCTGGATCTGAGGCTGGTCAAGGCGGTCGACACGCATCTGCACGCCGACCACATAACTGGCCTCGCGGAACTGCGCGACCGGACCCATTGCATCACGGTGATGGGCGAGCAGACCAAGGCCGACGTCGTTTCGATGCGGCTCGCCGACGGCGACAAGCTGACCATCGAAGGCGTCGGCCTCGATGTCATCTATACGCCTGGCCATACCGACGATTCTTATTCCTTCGCGATGGAAGACCGGGTTTTCACGGGCGATACGTTGCTCATCCGAGGCACCGGCCGCACCGACTTCCAGAACGGCGATCCGCGCCAGCAGTACGATTCGATCTTCAACCGGCTGCTCAAGCTGCATGAAGACACGATGGTTTTTCCCGCGCACGACTACAAGGGCGACACGGTGAGCACGATCGGCGAGGAGAAGCGCAGCAATCCGCGCCTGCAGGTCCCGTCGGTCGAGGCCTATATCGATCTGATGAACGGTCTCAACCTGCCCAACCCGAAGATGATGGATGTCGCCGTGCCAGCCAACATGCATATCGGGCTGCACCAGGAGGAAGTCGCGGCCAAAGGCTGGGCGGTCAATGCGGCGGCGGCGGTGAAGATGCTCGGACGTCCAGACATCGCGCTGGTGGACCTTAGGGAGCGCAGCGAGCGCGAGCGCGAGGGCACCATACCTGGCGCGCTGCATTTTCCCTACACCGCGATCGACGACAACGTGAAGGCCGGCGGCATCCTGCACCAGCTGGGATCCATGCAGAAGCTCGCCTTCTTCTGCGCGTTCGGCGAGCGCTCGGCGATGGCGGTGACCGCGGCGCACGATGCCGGCATCTTGTCGGCATGCCACATCGAGGGCGGCATCGCCGCCTGGAAGAAAGCCGGCGGGCCGATCGAGCACTGATGCCCCGACAGACCTGCGGTCAGCTGCGGCTGGATATGAAGTGCTGCTTCAGCCGGCTGATATCGACCTCAGACCATCCCTGGACGTCGGCCACCTCCATCCACGCATCGATGTAGTGCTCAGCCGCAAAGACGTGGCCATGTCCCATTGGCGCGGTGGTCGCCAGCGCGATGTCGAGGGTGAGCTGTAGGAACGTCACGACCGGATACCACCTGAGTTCTGGCGAGACGTCGGGGCCGCGCGGGTTCTTCATCCAGTCCGGCTCCCGATAGATCGAGGCAATCTCGTAGAAGGTGATCGGGTCGCTGGCATATTGCAGATAAACAACGCGCAACGGTCCCCATACCGCGCCGGGGATCGGCAGCGCGTTCTCCTGCGCGGTGAAGCGGATATATGAGCCATCGCGGAAACGCGGCAGCCAGGCTGGCGAGCCGGGGTTGCGGTTGCGGGTCACCGCGTTCCAGACCTGGCTGGGAAACGGCGGACCACTCCACAGCACGCCGTTGTAGGGATCGCCGAGCACCTCGAACAGTTCGTTTGAGCGCTCCGAACTCAGGGCGCCGAGGCTCAAGCCAAAAAGATAGAGCTTTGGTCGCGAGTCTTTCGGCAAGGTGGTCCAATAGCCGTAGACCTCGTGGAAGAGCGCGCTGGCCTGATCGGCGCCGTAGCCGGGTTCGGCAAGCAGCGATATCCAGCTTGCGAGATAGGAATACTGCGCGGCGACGCTCGCCACGTCGCCCCCCAACAGGTACTCGACCGGGTCGATGCCCTGCTCGTCGACCCAGCCGGTTCCGGTCGGCGTGATGAGCACGAGCGCCTTGCGGCCGAAACCGCCGACACGTTTGAGTTCCTCCAGCGCGAGTTTGGCACGGTCCTCAGGCGTTTCGCCGGACTGCAGGCCGACATAGACGCGGAGCGGTTCGATGGCGGGCTTGCCGGAGACGGCCGAGATATCGGCCGCGGTCGGGCCGCTTGCGATATAGGAGCGGCCCTTGCGGCCAAGATCCTGCCAGCCGACCAGCGACGCCGGGCTGCCCGTCTTGTTCGGATCGACCGGCTGGGCCGTTTCCGCGGGCGTCAGCTCGTCGAGTTGGCGGAAGGAACTGTCGGCGATCCGAAGGGCATAGCGGAAGAGCAGGCCGTCCGCGACGGACCAGAACAGCAGCACGACGATCGTGGTCCCGACGACATAGGACATGCGCGGCGGCACGAAGCGCCGGAGTATCCCCGAGACGAAAAACAATGTGATCTTGAACAGCCGCGCGAGCCCGACGAGCACCACAAACGTGGCGATGGCAATGGCGCCGACCTGGATCGGGTGCGCGGTGTCCAGATGGTCCAGACCCATGACAGTCCGGATGGTGTTCTGCCACTCGGCGGCGCGCCAGAGGAAGACAAGCGCCACGATCAGGCAGACGCCGATGCCGATAAGCTTCACCGCACGCAGGAATCCGGCTTTTGGCTCGGGCAGTTCGAGGTATAGCCACAGCCAGCGGAAAAAGAAGCCGATGCCGTAGCCGGTCGCAGCCGAGAAGCCTGACAAAGCGCCCTGTGTGAGATGGTTTCTGGGGATCAGCGTCGGCGTCAGAGATGCGGCGAAGAACAGCGTTCCGAGCAGCAGCCCGGCCAACGAAAAGGATTGGAGATAGCCGACAGTCCAACGCCACAACATATCGATCGCCACCGCAGGATCAGTTCGCGGGCACCTTTGCAGTCGGCGCGGCGTTTGCGCAACAGGTATTCAACGCCCCGCGGATGCCATCCTCGTCACTGGCTTTGACAGCGGGGTCGCTGGCTGCTCAAAGGCGGCATGTCGAAACTGCTCGCCCTCGTCATCCTTGGCATCATGCTGATCCAGATCATCAAGCCGCTCGGCTTGCCCGGATTGCGGCAGCGTCGCGACTTCTGGAAGCTCGCAGCGGCTGCCTTGGCGGCGATCGCGCTGACAGTGCTGATCAGCCACGGGCGGTAGGGCAGAGCACCGTCGAGCGGCCCGCGATCGCCGTGAGTCCCATCGGACGCACCAAGGACGATCCAAATTGCCGACAGAGCATCGGAATAGTCCGAAAACCGGATTCCGCTCTTTTGTCCGATGCCCCTACAGACTAGTCGCCGGCGTTGAAGGCGTCGGCGGGATCGGCCGAGATAGGCGGCGCGCCGAAGGTCAGCTTGATCGCTTCGGCAAGCAGCAAAGGCGGCGCCATTTCCGTTGCGAGCCCGGTGATGCGGGCCTGCAGTTCCTTCACTCTCCCGGGGTTCTGTTCAGCCAGGTTGGTGGTCTCGGACGGGTCCTTTCCAAGGTCGAACAGCTCGACTTTCTGAGGCAGCGTGGCGGCCCAGACCAGCTTCCAGTCGGCGCTCCGGACAGCACCCGACATCGGGTCGACATTGTAGACCATCTCGGTGCGAGACGACGGCGCGTCGCCAGAGATGGCCGGCCAGACGTCGACGCCGTCAAGCGGCTTGTTCTTGCCCAGCCGGGCTCCGGCAAGGCCCGCCAAGGTCGGCAGCATGTCGACGACGTGGATCATGCCGCCCAGGTTCGACGGCTTGATCCTGCCCGGCCAGTTGGCGAAGGCAGCGACGCGCGTGCCGCCCTCATAGAGCGTGCCCTTGCCGTCGCGGTACGGGCCGTTGTCGGCCGGGAGATGGCCCTTTACAGCCGATTCGCCGGCAAACATCGCCGAGCGGACGCCGCCGTTGTCGCTCTGGAAGACGATGATCGTGTTGTCGCGCATGCCGCGCTCGTCGAGGGCTGCGACCAGCTTGCCGATTTCGTCGTCCATCACCGAAATCATCGCAGCGTAGGTCCGCCGCTGCTGGTCGGCGATGCCGGGATAGCGGTCGATGTATTCCTGGGGCGCCTGGAAGGGCGTGTGCGGCGCCGTGAAGGCGAGGTAGAGGAACAGCGGCGATTTCTGATCGTGGGCCCGGACCAGCCGCACGGCGTCGGCGCCGAACAGTGCGTTGTCGTAGCCGGTTTCCGAAATCGGCGTGTTGTCGCGGTACCAGTCCTTTATGCCGTGCGAGGCATGTTCGAAATGATCGATTTCCCCGACCAGCGCGCCATAGAAATAGTCGAACCCGCGCTGCCTTGGCCAATATTCGGTCTTGGCATGGCCGAGATGCCATTTGCCGACCAGCGCGGTTGAATAGCCCGCGTCCTTGAGGAGTTGCGGCAGGATGTATTCATCTGTCGGCAGGCCATAGCTGCCGCCCGAAGGAATCACGCCCGTCTGCAGGCCATAGCGCAGCGGATAGCGCCCGGTCATGAGCGCCGCCCGCGTCGGCGTGCACATCGGCTGCGCGTAAAACTGCTCGAAGCGGATTCCGGTTTGAGCCAGCCTGTCGATGTTGGGCGTCTTGATGTCCGAGCCCTGGTAGCCGAGATCCTTCCAGCCGAGATCGTCGGCGACGATGTATATGATGTTGGGAGGAGACGCCGCGCTGGCAATTGAAGCGCCGGCCGTTCCGATGTTCAACGCCGCTCCCGCCAGGAGCAGCGCAGCGCCGCTTTTCAGAAAATCGCGCCGCTCCAGATCGCCGCCTGGCTTCTGCCCGTCGCCGGTTACTTTGGTGCTCACAGCATTCTCCCTGAACTGACGACCGGTGATCCTCAGGCGCGAAAACTGCGCCTGCGCAAAGGCGTATGCAAGTGGTGGCGTACCGACCGAGAAACGAGCCCCGCAGAGCGGGGCCTCGCATTACGCAATCGAGGACCGACCCGATTCCTATGTAGCGACCTTGACGCTGGACGCGTCAAAGATGCTGTCGATCGCCGCGGCCAGCGCCGCGTTGAACTCAGCATCGCTCTGCTTCGCCGAAAGCCCTTCGGTCAAGGCGCGCGAGAAGCTGGCGATCATGCCGACATTGTGCTTCAGCATGTCGTTGGCTTCGTCGCGGGGATAACCGCCCGACAGGGCGACGACGCGCATCACCCTGGGATCATCGATCAGCGGCTTGTAGAGGTTGGCCTTGGTGGGCAGCGAGAGCTTCAGCATGACCTGTTTGCCTTCAGGCACGCCGTTGAGGTGCTTCTTGATCTCGGCCAGCAAGATCTCCTCCGCCTGCGCCTTGTCAGCGATCGAGATCGTGACCTCCGGCTCGATGATCGGAACGAGGCCGTGCGACAGGATCTGCCGGCCGACTTCGAACTGCTGGTCGACGACATCGGCGATGCCCTTGGGGTTGGCGGCGTCGATCACCGAACGCATCTTGGTGCCGAATATTCCCTTCGCCACCGCGCGTTTCAAGAGCGCGTCGAGGGTCGGCATGGGCTTCATGGGCTTCACGCCGTCCTTTGCTTCCGCTAGTCCGCCGTCGACCTTGAGGAACGGCACCACGTGACGGTTTCCCCAGAGATATTGGGCCGTCGGCGTACCGTCGATGTCGCGGTCCATTGTCTGCTCGAACAGGATCGCGCCCATAACCTTGTCGCCGGTGAAGGCGGGAGATTTGATGATGCGCGCGCGCATCTGGTGCACGAGGTCGAACATCTGCGCCTCATTAGACCAGGCGCTTTCGTCGATGCCGTAGAGCTTGAGCGCCTTCGGCGTCGAGCCGCCAGACTGATCGAGCGCCGCAATGAAGCCGTTCTTGTGTCCAGCCTGCGTGGCCATGTCCTTGTTCATCAGTTCCTCCGAAGTCGAGCAATTCGAGAATTCAATACGTCAACATGGGTTGCAACGCTACCATGCCGCACGGGCCGCGCCGAAGAAGAGCCTCAAGCCTTCTTCAGCACCTCGACGCCGGGCAGGTCCTTGCCTTCCATCCATTCGAGGAAAGCGCCGCCGGCGGTTGAGACATAGGTGAAGTCGTCGGCGGCACCCGCATGGTTGAGCGCCGCGACAGTGTCGCCGCCGCCGGCGACCGAGAGAAGCTTGCCGGCTTTGGTACGGCTTGCGGCATGCCTGGCGGCCGCCACCGTAGCCTTGTCGAAGGGCTTGATCTCGAAGGCGCCGAGCGGACCGTTCCAGACCAGCGTGGCGGCGCGGTCGATCCACTCGTTGATCGTGTCGATTGTTTTCGGGCCGACATCGAGGATCATGGCGTCGCCGGGAACGGCGCCGACAAGAACCACCTCGCTTGCCGCGCCGGCCTTGAATTCCCTTGCGACGACGGCGTCAGAGGGCAGGACGATGGCGCAGCCGGCGGTGGCTGCCTCGATCATGATCTGCCGCGCGGTGGGCGCGAGGTCATGTTCGCACAGCGACTTGCCGACATTCTCGCCGCGCGCTGCGAGAAAGGTGTTGGCCATGCCGCCGCCGATGACCAGCGCATCGACCTTCTTGACGAGGTTCATCAGGAGATCGAGCTTGGACGAGACCTTGGCTCCGCCGACGATTGCCACAACGGGCTTTTCGGGGCTGCCTAGGCCGCGATCGAGCGCCTCCAGTTCGGCTTCCATGGTACGCCCGGCGTAGGCCGGCAGAATGTTGGCTAGGCCTTCGGTCGAGCAATGCGCGCGGTGGGCCGCCGAGAACGCGTCGTTGACGAAGATGTCGCCGTTGGCGGCAAGCTTTTCGGTGTAGGCGCGGTCGTTCTTCTCCTCGCCCTTGTAGAACCGGGTGTTCTCGAGCAGCGCGATGTCGCCTGGCAACATGGCGAAGATCGCGCCGCCGACCATCTCGCCGATGCTGTCGGGTATGAAGGTGACGTTGCGGCCGATGATGTCGGCCGTCGCCCTGGCGATCGGCGCGAGCGACAGGTCGGGGTCCGGACCATCCTTGGGTCGGCCGAAATGCGCCAGCAGCACGACCTTGGCACCCTTGTCGGACAGTTCGAGGATGGTCGGCGCGACACGCTCGATGCGGGTTGCATCTGTGACCTTGCCGTCGGCCATGGGCACGTTGAGATCGACCCTGACGAGCACCCGCTTGCCTTTGATATCCCCGAGATCGTCAAGCGTGCGAAAGTGGGCCATGGTGGTCTCCTTGGTATCTGGGGCCGGGCGAGTGGGATCGGCAATCTGGGCGGGGGGACATTATCGCGGCGCGATGCGGATGCAAATCGGCACGCGGTTTCAGGGGTCGGTCTTTTCGGCCTCGCCCGGCGTGGGGACGGGCTTTGCCCGCCGCTTGAGCAGCGCGCGGATCCTGTCGACCAATTCCGCCGGGCTGAGGAAGGCCGGTATGCTGGCCGTGGCGGCGGCGGCCGGCTCCAGCGACAGCCCCACGGACGCGATCTTGCCGCCCTCCTCGACATCGCGAACGATCAGTTCGATGACGCCGAGCGAGACGCGGTCGGCATATTCCGCATGGCCGCCCAGGCGCTGGCGCATCAACTGGCCAATCGTGAGTTTACGCTCCGTCTCGGTCAGCCCGATCTCGTAGTTGACCTCCAGTTCGTCGGCCGAGCGGTTGGGGTCCAACGCAAAGGAACCGAAGAAATCGGCGTCTTCGGGGTCCACCTCGGAGCGGCTGGCGAACAGCCGGTCGAGCAGGCGGGGATAGCGCTCCGAGACGAAGATATAGACGTGGTCGCCGGCCACGAGGCGGCCGGACTCCTGATACTTCATCGAGCGGCCGGAGCGCACGACAAGCGAAGGCCGCGCCCAGCGCGGGATGCGCTCGCCGCGTTCGACCGGACTGCCGGCGACGACCGTATAGGCGAGCAATTCGTGGTGGGCGGAGCCGGGCAGTTCCAGTTCCACCTTGTCGAGCGGTCCGATGCGCTGCGGGACGATGAGGCCGAGCCGCCGCGCCAGCGGGCCGATCGTCCAACCCTGGATCACGAGTGACACAAGCACGACGATGAAGGCGGCGTTGAAAATGGCCCGCCCGTTTTCAAGGCCGCCAAGCAACGGCGTGATGGCGAGCAGGATGGAGACCGCGCCGCGCAACCCAACCCACGAGATGAAGGCGGTCTCCTGCCGCTGAAAGCCGAAGGGCAGGAGGCAGAGCCACACGGCGATCGGGCGCGCCACGAAGACGAGGAACAGTCCAAGCGCCACCGCGACGGGCAGGATGCCGAGAAATTGAGACGGCGTCGCAAACAGCCCAAGCACCAGAAACATGATGATCTGGGCGAGCCACGAAACGCCCTCCTGGAACCGCTTCAGGCCGGCCTCGGCGCGAATGCGCGAATTGCCGGCGACCAACCCGGCCAGATAGACGGCCAGGAAACCCGAGCCGCCGAAAGCGCCGCCGGCCGCGAAAACCAGCAGCGAAAGTGTCAGCACGAAGATGGGGAGCAGGCCGAGATCGAGATTCAGGCGTGCAACCAGGCGGACGATGGCAAAGCCGCCGACCACGCCGACGAGGGCGCCGATGCCCATCTGGATAATGAAGCCGGAGACGATGTCCATCAACAGTGCATCGGCGGCCGGGTCGAAGCCGGTGGCGATCACCTCGACCAGCGTGATGGTCAGGAAGATGGCGATCGGGTCATTGGTGCCGGACTCGATCTCGAGCGTCGAGCGGACGCGGTCGCGCAGATGCAGATTGCCGGCGCGCAGCAGGAAGAAAACGGCGGCGGCGTCGGTAGAGGCGACGGCGGCGCCGAGCAGGAAAGATTCCAGCCAGCCGAAGTCGGTCAGGTAGTGGGCCGCGACGCCGAACATCCCGGTGGTCAGGATGACACCCAGCGTGGCCAGCGACAGTGCCGGCAGCGCGGCCTGGCGCAGCGCGGACAACGGTGTACCGAACCCGGACTCAAAGAGGATAAGCGCGAGCGCAAGCGAGCCGACGAAATAAGCGAGCTGCGCATTGTCGAACTGAATGCCCAATCCGTCGACGCCGGCGGCGAGGCCAAGGCCAAGGAAGAGAAGTAGAAGCGGGGCGCCGAAGCGGAAGGCGATCAGGCTCGAAAACGCGGCTGCAAGCACGAGCGCCGTGCCGGCCAGCGTTACGAGGTAGATCGACTGCTCCATGGCTACAAGGTCCCTCCTGCCATCTTCCGGGATAGCGCAGAGTGAGGCGAAGAAAAGGCGCGACGCGCGCCGGTTGCACGTTTTAGCCGGCTGATGGCGAGATTTCCCTGACCCGCGCCACCCGGGGCGGGTCACGAATAGAAATATCTTTCCGCCGGCAGGGCTGGCGGGGCGGGCTCGCCGAGCGCCTCGAACACCGAGATTTCGCACACGCGGCAGAGGCTGTCGAGCGCGAGGTCATTGGCTTCCGTACCGAACGGGTCCTCGAGTTCTTCCGACAAGGCGTCGAGGCCGAAGAAGGTGTATGCGATCAATGCCGTGAAGAGTGGGGTTGCCCAACCGGTCGTCGTGACAAGGCCGAACGGCAGGAGCAGAAGGACGATGTAAGCCGTTCTCTGAAGCAGCAAGGTGTAAGCGAATGGAAGCGGCGTGCCGGCGATGCGCTCGCAGCCGGCCTGTACCGCAGCAAGCGTCGCCAGACGCTCGTCAAGGATACGAAATCCCAGGCTGTCGATCGCCTCGCCGCGGCGCAGGCCCGCGATCCTCGATCCCATTCGCCGAACCATCTCGTCTGGTTTGTTGGCGAAGGCGGCGATGCCGTCGGCCTTGCCGCCAAGCAGGTCGTTGACCCGGGCCATCGCGTCAACGCCGCGCAGTTGCCCGCGCAGGAGATGGCAGAAGGCGAGTGAGTCGATCAGCAGGTCCCGCCACTCGCCTCGATCCGGGATCAGTCCGCTGCTGGCGCGCGCGATGTTCCTGATTTCGTAGACAAGCTGGCCCCAGAGTTTGCGGGCCTCCCACCAGCGGTCATAGGCGGCGTTGTTTCGAAAACCGAGATAGATGGAAAGCGTGACGGCGATCAGGCCAAACGGCGCGATGTTGAAATCCCTGAGCGAGAGCCCGGTCGCGTGCACCGCTGCAACGACCAAAGCGGCATAGGCGGCAAAGCCGATGATCTGCGGCAGGATGCGCGGCACGACCGAGCCGCGCATGACGAAGAAGAGCTTCAGGAAACTCGGCCTGGGGCGGATGATCATGGCGGGCTCCCCAAATAAAACGCCCGGACAAGCCGGGCGTTTCGAAGAGTGATGCGACGCGTCGCCGTCAGGCGATCGTCTTGGCGAAGGCCACCGATGTGTCGGCCATGCGGTTCGAGAAGCCCCACTCATTGTCGTACCAGGACAGCACGGAGACGAAATTGCCGTCCATGACCTTGGTCTGGTCGAGCGCCAGCGTGGAGGAATGCGGATCGTGGTTGAAGTCGATCGATACATTCGGATGGGCCGTCACGGCGAGGATGCCCTTCAGCTTGCCCTTCGACGCCGCGATGACCGCGTTGTTGATCTCTTCGACCGTGGTGTTCTTCTTGGCGATGAACTTGAAATCGACGACCGAGACGTTGGGCGTCGGCACGCGGATCGAGATGCCGTCGAGCTTGCCTTTGAGTTCCGGAATAACCAGGCCGATGGCCTTGGCAGCGCCCGTCGAGGTCGGGATCTGCGACAGAGCGGCGGCGCGAGCGCGGTACAGGTCCTTGTGCATGGTATCGAGCGTCGGCTGGTCACCGGTGTAGGAGTGGATTGTCGTCATCATACCCTTTTCGATGCCGACAGCCTCGTGCAGCACGGCCGCCAGCGGGGCCAGGCAGTTGGTGGTGCAGGACGCGTTCGAGATGACGATATGGTCCTTGGACAGCTTGTCGTGGTTGACGCCATAGACGACGGTCAGGTCGGCGCCATCGGCGGGCGCCGAGACGATGACGCGCTTGGCGCCGGCCGTCAGATGCGCAGCGGCCTTGTCGCGGGCGGTGAAGATGCCGGTGCATTCGAGCGCGATGTCGACGCCGAGATCCTTCCACGGAAGCTGAGCCGGATCGCGCACGGCCAGCACCTTGAACTTCTCCTTGCCGATGCTGATGGCATCGCCATCGACGCCGACTTCATGCGGAAATTTGCCGTGGACGCTGTCGAAACGCAGCAGGTGCGCGTTGGTCTCAACCGGGCCGAGGTCGTTCACGGCGACGATATCGATGTCCTTGCGACCGGATTCGTAGATGGCCCGAACGATGTTGCGGCCGATCCGGCCAAATCCATTGATTGCGACTCTGACAGCCATGTCATGCTCCTGCAGCGCTTGGGAAGGGTCGCTGTCTCATAGCGGCGAACCCGCAAAGAATCCAGACGCACCGACCAGGAATTTAAATCGATTAGTGCCGAACCATTGGACCAGTTCGGACCGGACGCGCCTCAGGGGTGAGGGCGCGCCGGTTCGCTGGCCGGGATGGTGCGGGCGTCCTCGCCCTTCGGCACGCCGTTCCTGACCCGGTCCGTGACGATGCTGGCGACGGCGTCGGCGGTGATGCCGAAATATTTGTAGAGCTCCTTGGCAGGCGCGCTGGCGCCGAAGCCGGTCATGCCGACGAACGCGCCGTCCGAGCCGACGAAGCGGTCCCAGCCGAGCCGGATAGCCGCCTCGACCGCGATCTTGACCGGCGCCTTGCCAAGCACCTTCTCGCGATAGGCCTTGTCCTGTTCCTCGAACAGCTCGAAGCACGGCACGGAGACGACGCGCGTCGGAATGCCCTGCGCCTGCAGCATGTCGCGTGCGTCGAGCGCGATCTCGACCTCGGAGCCGCTGGCGAAGATGGTGGCCTTGGCGTCGCCGCCCTCGGACGCCGCCAGTTCGTACGCGCCCTTGGCGGAGAGGTTTTCCGCGACGTATTCGGTGCGCACGGCGCGCAGGTCCTGGCGGGTCAGCACCAGCGTCGACGGCGCGGTGGTGGAATGGATAGCCGCCTGCCAGCACTCGGCGGTTTCCATCGCGTCGGCCGGCCGGAAGACGAGATGGTTGGGGATGGCACGCATGGCAGCAAGGTGCTCGACCGGCTGGTGCGTCGGACCGTCCTCGCCAAGACCGATCGAATCGTGGGTCATCACGAACAGCGAGCGGATGCCCATCAGCGAGGCGAGGCGCATAGCCGGTCGCGCGTAGTCGGTGAAGCAGAAGAACGTGCCGCCGTAGGCGATCAGTCCACCATGCAGCGTGATGCCGTTGAGGGCCGCCGCCATGGCATGCTCGCGGATGCCATAGTGGACATAGCGGTTGGCGTAGTTGGCGGATGACAGCTCCAGCAACTGGCTGGTCTTGGTGTTGTTGGAGGGCGTCAGGTCGGCTGAGCCGCCGATCGTTTCAGGCAGCGTGCCGTTGATGATCTCAAGCGCCATCTCCGACGACTTGCGGGTGGCTACCTTGGGCTTATCGGCCGCCAGCTTCTGCTTGTAGGCGGCGAGGGCACCGTCGAAGCCGGAATGCAGAGTGCCGTCTGTGCGGCGGCTGAACTCGACGCCGCGCTCGCCCGCAGCGGCTAGCCGCTTCTGCCAGTCTGCCCGGGGAACGGCGCCACGGGCGCCCGCCGCGCGCCAAGGCGACAGCACTTCGTCCGGGATGACGAAAGGCGGCCACTCCCAGTTGAGCGCCTTGCGGGCGCCGGCGATCTCGTCCTTGCCGAGCGGCGAGCCGTGCACGGCCTTGGTGCCGGCCTTGGTCGGCGCACCGAAACCGATGGTGGTCTTGGCGGCGATCAGCGTTGGCTTGTCGGACTTCTGCGCGGTCTCGATGGCGGCTGCGATGGCATCCGGATCGTGGCCGTCGATGTGGAAGGCGTTCCAGCCGGAGGCTTCGACGCGGGCCACCTTGTCGGTGATGTCGGCGAGCGACACCGGGCCGTCGATGGAGATGTTGTTGTTGTCCCAGAACAGGATCAGCTTGTTGAGCTTCAGGCGGCCGGCCAGTGCGATAGCCTCCTGGCTGATGCCTTCCATCAGGCAGCCATCGCCGCAGATGACATAGGTATGGTGATCGACGAGGTCGTCGCCGAACTGGGCGTTCATCACGCGCTCGGCGAGCGCCATGCCGACGCCGTTGGCGATGCCCTGGCCGAGCGGACCGGTGGTGGTCTCGATGCCTGCCGCGAAGCCGTATTCCGGGTGGCCGGCGGTCTTGGAACCGAGCTGGCGGAAATGCTCAAGCTGGTCGATCGTCATGTCCGGATAGCCGGTCAGGTACAGGCACGAATAGAGCAGCATCGAGCCGTGACCGGCCGACAGCACGAAGCGGTCGCGGTCGGGCCATTTCGGATTGGCGGGATCGAATTTCAGGTAGCGCGTGAACAGCACCGTGGCGACGTCGGCCATGCCCATCGGCAGGCCGGGATGGCCAGAGTTCGCCTTCTCGACGGCGTCCATGGAAAGGAAGCGTATGGCGTTCGCCATAAGGTCATGCTTGTCGCGCGAGGCCATGGTTGCTCCGTTTGCGGGTTCGACGGCTGCGGCAGGAAAGATGCCGCGACCAATATCAGGCACTGCTTTGGTGTCAACAGAATGAAGCTTGGACAAAAGTGCTCAGGCTTTCGGCCGACGCTTGACGAAGTCGACGAAAGCGCGCAGCGGCCCAGGCATGTTGCGGCGGCTGTGATAGTACAGGAACGGCCCGGAAAAAGGCGGCAGCCATTCGCCGAGCACGCTTTCGAGCGCGCCGCTCTGCAACTCGGACGACAGGAACTCCTCGAATGTCGCGATAAGGCCAATTCCGGCGACCGCCGCAGCAATCTCGAGTTCGATCGCATTGCTCACCAGAGGGCCGTCGGGAACCACCCTGACAATCTCGCCGTCCTTTTCGAATTCCAGCGGATGCGAGACGCCGCTGGCGAAGCGGTGCCGGATCACCACGTGATCAAGCACTTCCGAAGGGTGGTTGGGCCTGCCGCGCGCTGCGAAGTAGGAGGGCGCGCCGGCCAGGACGAACCGCTGCTGCCTTGGCCCCAGCGGCACGGCGATCATGTCGCGCTCCAGGCGTTCGTCATAGCGAACGCCTGCGTCGAAGCCCGCAGCCAGCACGTCGAGGAAGGTGTCGTCGGCCACCACTTCCATCACGACTGCCGGATTCTCCGCCAGGAATCCCGTCACCAGGGTCGGCAGGACGGCGCGGGCGACGATGCCCGGCACGTTGAGGCGCAAGGTGCCAACCGGACTGTCGCGGAACATGTTCACGGCGTCGAGCGCGGCGCCGACTTCCCCAAGGGCCGGCACGAGGCGTTCATACAATTTGGAACCTGCGTCGGTCGGCGTCACTGCGCGCGTCGTGCGGTTGACCAGACGCACGCCTAAAGTCGATTCCAGGCGGCGCAAAGCCTCGCTCAGCGACGAGGCCGAAACGCCTCGTTTCGCGGCCGCGACGCGGAAGCCGCCGTCGCGGACAATCGCAGCAAAGGCGTCTAGGTCGTCAAGATGAGGAGTGGGCATTGTGCATATTCCCGTACGACCTGTTTGCATTGGATATGATTATCGCACGAAAGATTGCGCTCCATATAGCGTCCATCGCTTTCAGCACGGAGAAAATCGATGGAAACGCGCACACTCGGCCGTACCGGCCTGGCCAGCTCGGCGCTAGGCCTGGGCTGCATGGGCATGTCCGATTTTTATGGGCCGGCGGATCGGCAGGAGAGTATCGCAACAATCCACGCGGCGATGGAGGCGGGTGTGACGCTCCTCGACACCGGCGACTTCTACGGCATGGGCCACAATGAGATGCTGATAGCCGAGGCGGTGAAGGCAACGCGCGACAAAGCGCTCATAAGCGTCAAATTCGGCGCACTTCGCGGACCGTCGGGCAGCTGGATCGGACAGGACGCCCGGCCCGAAGCTGTAAAGACCTTCGCCGCGTATTCGCTGAAAAGGCTCGGCACCGACCACATTGACATCTACCGGCCGGCGAGGCTCGACCCGAAGGTGCCTATCGAGGACACCATCGGGGCGATCGCCGATCTGGTCAAGGAGGGACACGTCCGCCACATAGGCCTGTCGGAGGTCGGACCTGAAACGCTGAGGCGCGCCCATGCGGTGCACCCCATCGTCGACCTGCAGATCGAGTACTCCCTGATCTCGCGCGGCATCGAGGACGCAATCCTGCCCGCATGCCGGGAGCTTGGCATTGGCGTAACCGCCTATGGCGTACTGTCGCGGGGCCTGATCAGCGGTCATTGGACAAAGGGCGCGCCCGGCAAGACCGACTTCCGAGGTACCGGCCCGCGTTTTCAGGCCGGAAACGTCGAGCGCAACCTCGCCTTGGTGGAAACCCTGCGCAAGGTGGCGGAAGGCAGAGGCGTCACCGTCGCCCAGATCGCGATCGCCTGGGTGGCGGCGCAGGGGGATGACATCGTGCCACTGGTTGGCGCGCGTCGCCGCGACCGCCTTGCGGAAGCCGTTGCATCACTCGACGTGGTACTAGATGCAGGCGCACTCGCGGAGATCGAGAAGGCGGTGCCGAAGGGGGCTGCCGCGGGCGATCGCTACAATGCGCATGGCATGGCGAGCCTCGACAGCGAGCGCTGACATCGACCGATCTCGCAAGCCGGCGGAGGTCTTGTTCTCCGCGGCTCCCGTCGGTGACAGTTTCAGGCGTGAGCGTTTGCGGGGGAAAGAGCGGAGAGGTTTGTTGACGGCTAATTCACACGGTGCCTAATGTTTCCCCGATAAATCGTTCTTAATGCGAACGATTCGGTGATGGGCGGGTCGGATACAGGTGCCATGACCGGGGAAGCGACGTTGAAGGAAGTTCTTGCGCGACTGGGCCGGGCGATGGATTCGCTCGAAGCGGTCGCCGCCGGCAGGCTTGAACACGAGCAGGATTATTCCGAGGCCGAGGCGGAAGCGCAGCGGCTGAATGCGGACCGGACGCGGCTGGCGACCGAACTCGATAATGCCGAAGCGCGCGGCGAGCGCCTCGAAGACGCGAACAAGGAAGTTTCGCGCCGGCTGGTGACCGCGATGGAGACCATTCGCGCGGTTCTGGACAGGTAGGACGATGGCTCAGGTTACAGTCACGATCGACGGCAAGGCCTACCGCATGGCCTGCGACGAAGGCCAGGAAGAGCACCTGATCGGCCTTGCCCAGCGCTTCGACCGCTACGTTTCGCATCTCAAGGAATCGTTCGGCGAAATCGGCGACCAGAGGCTGACCGTGATGGCTGGCATCATGGTGATGGACGAGCTTTCCGAGATGCAGAAGCGCCTGATGGGCATGGAAAGCGAGATGGCGACGCTTCGCAAGACACGTGACGATGCGCTGAACAAGGCCGACAAGAACGATTCGGCTCTGACCGGCGCGCTCGGTGGACTGGCGCAGCGCATGGAAGCGCTGGCTGAAAAGCTCGCGGTGAAGCCGGCGGCCTAGGGTACCGCATGGTCGGCGCCATCGACCCCGTGAACGCGCGGAGACTGGACCAGCCTGGATACTTGATAGCATTTCCCCGTATTTCTATGGTGACGGCCAAGAGGGACATTGTGGCCGAGCATCCGCGAAAATCTGGAGAATGGACCACTCGGGCAAGCTGGGGGCGACATCCCGGTGCGCAACGCCGATGTCCCGGGCGATCCGATCGTCGCTCATGATATCCGTCGTCATCCCAGCGAGAAACGCCGCCGGGACAATCGGCGCTGCACTATCCAGCCTCGACGCCGACAGGCAATTGATCGGCGAGATATTGCTGATCGACGATGGGTCGGATGACAGTACGGTCGCCGAGGCGCGGACGATTGCGGAACGTGACGGGCTTCCCCTTGAGATCATGCGCGTCGGTTTCGGCAATGCCGGCGCGGCGCGCAATGCCGGGATTGCAAAAGCGCGCGGTGACTGCATTTTTTTCCTCGACGCTGACGATCAGGTCATCCCTGGCGGCGTTGCGCTTCTGCGCGATGCGCTGCGCGCCCATCCGGAAGCTGGCCTCGCGGTAGGGGCTTCCATCCACCGGGCCAGCCACTCCCAGAAGTTCAAGGTGCCGGGAGCGTATGGCGCGGACCGTACAGCAAATGCCCGCGCCTACCTGTTGAACGAACTGCGCTCCATCACGGTAGGCAGCGCGCTTGTTTCGGCCAAGGCGACCGTAGGCGTCCGTTTTCCCGAAAGGATTGGTCTCGACGAGGATACATTGTACTGGGCCGCCATCTTGACCCGCGCCCGCGTCGCTACCATCGAGCAGCCTGTGCTGGTCTATAATCTCGACCAGGAGCGTATGGCAGAACGCTTCGTGGCCAATCCGCGCAAGGTCTTTCTCGACATCGCGCTGGAACTTGAGGCGCTACAGGCTTTCGGCATCGACAAGGCGACGCTGCGAAAACGCAAGGTCTTCATAGCGCAGCGCATCGCGCGACACCTGATCAGAAGACGCCGGTTCGAAGACGCGGCCCGCATGATGAGAGCGGTGCCGATACGATTAGGCCGTCGGCACGACTTCAAATCGCTGCAATACCGAGCGCGCATAGCTTTCGGTCTGGTCGCCCGGCGGCTCGGTTTCGAATGAGCGGCGCAGCGACCCTATCGGCATCGACCGCGGCGAGACGCATCCTCATACTGACGGTGGACCCGGCCTTTCCGCCCGTGTCGGGTGCGGACCTCAGGAACTACCAGAATGCGAAGGCGGCAGCGCGGTTCGGTAACGTGTGCCTGGTGTCCGTTCGACCCGATGAAAACAGCCACGCCCCGGATGGCAACATCCGGACGGAGGCATTGACCAGGCGTGGCGACGCTCGCTCTGGGGCGCTCAGGCGGCGACGCACTGGAATCGAGCCGAGGATACCGATCGAGGCAGCGGAAAGGCTCGACGGCCTCGTTCGCGACTTTGCGCCGGACACGATCGTCGTGGAAGGCATCCCGCTTTTCGGGCTTATCGCCCGGTTGCGCAGCCGCGCGCGCTTGCTGGTTCTCGACATGCACAACGTCGAATCCCTGCTTGCCGGGCAGGTTTCGAGCCGCCGCAATTCCGTCGAAAGTCTCCTGCCGTTTCGCTGGACGGAGCAAGGGCGCATCCTGGAACTGGAACGCAGCGCGCTGGCGATGGTCGATTGCGTCTGGGTCTGTTCGCAGCTCGACGGCGCCAGGGTCGGCAGGCTGTTCGGAGCCGCGGTACCGATAGTCGTCGTGCCCAATGGGATACCCCGCTTCGAAGACGTGCCCGCCAGCCTGCCGCCTTTTCCGGACAAGGGGCACGGATGGCCCAGCCTGCTGTTCGTCGGACATCTGGGATATCCGCCCAACGTGGCGGCGGCCGAGAGGCTCGCCCGCAACATCCTGCCCGCCGTCCGGCTGGAACTTCCGCAGGCGCGGGCGCTCATCGCCGGACGCAGGCCGGATCCGCAAGTCCTGTCGCTCGCCTCCTTGCCCGGGGTCGAAGTCGTGGCGGATCCGGCGGACCTGACACAGCTGTTTCGCGGCAGCCACCTGGCCGTCATGCCGCTGTCTGCGGGCGGCGGAACCCGGATAAAGATACTCGAGGCAAACGCGCACGGCATAGCCGTGATCGCCACGGCGACCGCCGCAGAGGGCCGGGCGGTTGAAAACGGCAGCGACATCGTGATCGCCGACACCGACGCGGCGCTGGCGCAGGCGGTTGTATATCTGTGCGCTGACCCGGAGCGTCTGGAACGGCAGCGCAGGATCGCCTACGACAGAGCTGTTTTCGGATTTGGTCCGCCGGCTATACAGGCTGCCGTGGCCGTGGGGCTTGGAGTGCCGGCAGATGCAGAATGAGTCACGGTGCTGGAAGTCGGACCATGGACTGTCGGCATGATCCCTCCAATCCTGCACCAGACCTGGAAGACGGACGAGGTCCCCGAGCAGTTCAGGGCATGGGGAGCAAGCTGGCAGCGCCACAACCCCGGCTGGACGCGCATGTTCTGGAGCGACAGGACCCTGCTCGAATTCGTCGCAGAGCACTATCCGGATTTCCTTGGGACATTCAGCAGCTACAGGCGGGGTATCCTGCGCGCCGACGCTGGAAGATATCTGCTGCTACACCATTTCGGCGGGGTCTATGCCGATATCGACTGCGAATGCGTTGCGTCATTCGAGCCGATCATGGGC
This sequence comes from Hyphomicrobiales bacterium, assembly GCA_026400435.1. Lineage (GTDB taxonomy): Bacteria > Pseudomonadota > Alphaproteobacteria > Rhizobiales > Rhizobiaceae > Mesorhizobium_K. The sequence continues at coordinate 60,990 of JAPLOZ010000019.1, forward strand.
GAAGAGCGGGCGGTGCTGTGCAGGGAGCCGCAGTCGCACTACGCCGACCAGGCAGGTTTCCGCGGACTTCCCTACCTGCTCTTCAACGGCACGATGGCTAGCCCCCCCGGGCATCCGTTCTGGCTGCACCTCCTGTCCTATCTGCCTGGGCTGGCACACGCGAAGGAGGCCATCGACGCGACCGGCCCCGCCGTGATGACGTCGGCGCAACTGAGTTTTGCCGACCAGGCCTTGTTGTCCATTCGCCCGCCCGCGCTGTTCACGCCGCTCGACCGTGACGGCAACGAGCCGAAGGACAGCGCGACGAATGCCGGGCAGGAAGCCGCAACGCTTTCGATACATCACTGGGCGGGCACCTGGTGGTCCGAGCGACCGCGCGAAAGCTTGTGGAACGCAGTCCGGCGGCAGTTCTACAAGGCGCGGTACCTGATAACCCGGGGCGCGCAGTTCGACCCGCAAGCGGCAAGCAACAGTGTCGACCGTACGGTTGTCGACAGGCCACCGCCTTCCGGCGAGGCGATCGCAATCCTGGTGCCGCTGCGCGACGCCGCCGAGCACATCGCGCCGTTTCTCGCGGCCATCCAGTCGCTCGACTATCCAATGAACAGGATCAAACTGGTGTTCTGCGAGGGCGACAGTCAGGATAGCACCTGGCAAGCGCTTCAGGCGGCGGTGGAACCGTTGCGCGCGATGTTCCGCGACATCGTCCTGCTGCAACGCGATGTCGGCACGAAGTTCGAGCGCAAGAAGCGCGCAAAGCCCAGGCTGCAGCGCCAACGTCGCGTCGGGCTGGCCAAGGTGCGCAATCACCTGATCCGACACGGACTGGACGACAGCGACGACTGGGCTCTGTGGGTCGACATCGATGTCTGGCGGTTTCCAGCCGACGTGGTGCGTACAATGATCGGGACGGGCCACCGGATCGTCGTGCCGAACTGCGTGCGGATCCCGGGAGGAGATACGTTTGACCTGAACAGCTTCGTGACGACGATGCCCGACCGGGACTATCGCTACTACCGCTCGACGGTCCGCGGGCTGTACCAGCCTCCGGCCGATTTCGGCGGACGCCTGGCGCTGAGCGATGTGCGCCATCTGGAGAAGATCGAAATGCACGGCGTCGGCGGCACCATGCTTCTGGTTGACGCATCGCTGCATCGCGGCGGGCTGCTGTTCCCCGAGAAGCCGTACCGGGACTATGTCGAAACGGAAGGTTTCGGCGTTCTTGCACGCGATCTGGGCGTCGCGCCCTTGGGTCTTCCGCGGGTCGAGATCGTCCACGTGCCGTGGTGAGGTCGGCTCAAGAGAAAGGCCGCAACCCCTGCGGGTGCGGCCTTCCTGTCGGACGTGCAACTGTGATCAGGCGGCAGGCTGGGCTTCGATGGTCCTCAAGGCCTGAAGTTGACGTTTTGCGGCAGCCTTGACGGCATCCTGCACCTTTTCGAACGCGCGGACCTCGATCTGGCGGACGCGTTCGCGGCTGATGCCGAACTCTTCCGACAGTTCTTCGAGCGTCATCGGTTCCTCGGCGAGGCGGCGCGCCTCGAAGATGCGCCGCTCGCGTTCGTTGAGCACCGAGAGCGCGCCGGCAAGCATGGAGCGCCGGTTGTCGAGTTCATCCTGTTCGACCAGGATCTGCTCGGCATTGTCGTGATCGTCGACAAGCCAGTCCTGCCATTCGCCGGACTCCCCTTCCGACGCGCGGATCGGCGCGTTGAGGGAAGCGTCGCCGGAAAGGCGGCGGTTCATCGACACGACTTCCTCCTCCGAGACGTTGAGCCTGGTGGCGATCTCGGTGATCTGGTCCGGCTTGAGGTCGCCGTCGTCGAGCGCCTGAATCTTGCCCTTGACCTTGCGAAGGTTGAAGAACAGACGCTTCTGATTGGCGGTGGTGCCCATCTTCACAAGGCTCCACGAGCGCAGGATATATTCCTGGATCGAAGCCTTGATCCACCACATGGCATAGGTGGCCAGCCGGAAGCCGCGCTCCGGCTCGAATTTCTTGACAGCCTGCATCAGGCCGACGTTGCCCTCGGAAATCACCTCGCCGATCGGCAGGCCGTAGCCGCGATAGCCCATGGCGATCTTGGCCACGAGCCGAAGATGGCTGGTGACGAGCTTGTGGGCCGCGGTGGTGTCCTGATGCTCCTGGTACCGCTTGGCGAGCATGTACTCTTCCTGCGGCTGAAGCATCGGGAAACGCCTGATTTCCTCAAGATAGCGGGAAAGTCCGCCCTCTCCGGAAACAATGCTGGGTAGTGACTGGGCCATCTAGCGCCCTCCTCTCTCTTGACTGCCCCCATTTCAAGGCGGGCATGTGACGCGGCCGCATTTTCGCGCATCCGGGTCAACCGACATATATAGGAACAAAACCGGAAAATACAGGGATTTGTTCAATCCTAAACAGATTGTAATGTTCCTTTGAACGATGCCAGCGCGATTTTTTGAACTGGACTTCAGGGATACTGAAGAGCGCCAAACGCTGTCACGAGAGCAGCCATGTCGGCTGGCATGGGAGCCTCGAAGCGCATGATCGCACCGCTCACCGGGTGGGAAAAGGCAAGAAGTTGCGCATGCAGCGCCTGGCGCGGAAAATCATTCGTCATCGTCCGCAGCGGCTCGGGCAGGCGGTTCGCCTTGGTCCTGAACGCCTGGCCATAGTCGCGATCACCGATCACCGGGTGACCGATATGGGCCATGTGGACACGAATCTGGTGCGTCCTGCCGGTTTCGAGGCGGCATTCAAGCAGCGCGGCGCGTGCGCCGGGCGGCGTCGGGGAGCGCTGCCTGCCGGGATGCGCGGTACCCGACCCTTCAAGGCCAAACCTTTCGAGAACGCGGTAATGCGTGACGGCGCCTCGGGCATCCGACCTTTCGGCCGGCACCACCGCCCGGCGCACGCGGTCGGCGGCGCGGCCGAGCGGCGCATCGACCGTACCGCCGTTGCGTTCGGGCGCGCCCCAGACAAGCGCCACATACGCGCGTTCCAGTTCGCCGGAGCGCCCGTGGTCGGCGAAGGCCTCAGACAAGGCGCGATGGGCGCGGTCGGTCTTGGCGACGACCATGACGCCGGAGGTATCCTTGTCCAGGCGGTGCACGATGCCGGGCCGCCTGACCCCGCCAATGCCCGACAGGCTGTCGCCGCAATGGTGGATCAGCGCGTTGACCAGTGTGCCCGTTGGATTGCCAGCGCCCGGATGGACGACAAGCCCGGCCGGTTTGTCGATAACGACGAGTTCATCGTCCTCGTAGAGAATGCTGAGGGGGATATCCTCGCCAAGGGGCTCTGCGGCCTCAGGTTCTGGCAGTTCCACGGCGACGGTTTCGCCCGCCTTCAACTTGCGGCCGGGATCGTCGACCCCCTTGCCGCCAGCGGTCACCGCGCCCTGGCGGATGAGGGCCTGCACCCGGCTGCGGGAAAATTCAGCACCGAGTTTTTGCGTCAGCCATTGGTCGAGGCGCATGCCCGTGGCATCCGAGCCGGATTCGAACGCCACCGGTATCGCCCCTTTCATTTCGGGAGCGTGTTCGTTATCAGCGTCGCGCATCGGGCATCCGGATATACATCACCATGGCGCGGCCGGCACTGGACGACGAAGAGGAAAAACCGCTCGACCCGGCGGTCGAGAAGGTGCGCCGCAAGCTGGTGCGCTTCGTAGGCATCAATCTTGGCCTGCTGTTCATCGCCCTTATGGCCGTGGTGGCTGCCCTTGTCTACAAGTCGCACACTGCAGCACCCCAGGGCGAGGTCGCGGTCAAGATGCCGTCGCCTGCAGGCGTGGCGGAAGGGCGCATTGAACTGCCCGCTGGCGCGCGCATCGTTTCGCAGTCACTTTCTGGCGACAGGCTATCGCTGGCGATTGATCTCAGCGACGGCAGCCGCGCGATCTACCTCTACGACATCGCGGCGCGGCGCGTGATCGGCAAGTTCGCGATATCAGAGGAATGAGCGATCCGGAGCGCAGACTGGCGACCGTCGCGCTGATCGTGCGCGATTATGACGAAGCGATCGCCTGGTACACCGACAGGCTGGGGTTCTCGCTGGCCGAGGACATCCATCTCGGCGGTGGCAAACGTTGGGTGACGCTGGCCGGAACCGGCGGCGCGCGGCTTCTGCTCGCCAGGGCCGACGACGAACGCCAGTCTGTCCGCATCGGCGACCAGACCGGTGGCCGCGTCTTCCTGTTTCTAGAGACCGATGACTTCGCCCGCGACCACGCAGCGATGATGGCCAAGGGCGTATCCTTCAAGGAAACGCCTCGCGACGAAGCCTATGGCACGGTCGCCGTCTTCGCCGATCTCCACGGCAACCTGTGGGACCTGATCGAGCCCAGGCGCTGACTTTCTGTCAACGGGTCGGCCTCGCGCGAACGCTGCGTCGCATACGGTTCACGTGCGCGAAGCACGGTTGCTTTTTTGGGCGGGCCAAACTATATCGCGATTTCCGCGCGCCCATCGTCTAGCGGTCAGGACACCGCCCTCTCACGGCGGGAACAGGGGTTCGATTCCCCTTGGGCGTACCAACCGTTTTCAAAAGCGCAATTCCGTCAATGGCTTGCCCTCTTCGTTGTCCAACCTAGGAGTGCGGGTTGGACAAATTTGTTATGGGTCTGGCTTCGGCAGCTGCATTTGGCCAGTGGCGCGCTTCGCGCCCCCATCGCAGTCATTCCTGGGGTTCCGTCCGCCCGCCAAAAGCGGACATTGCTAGTGCCCGTTAATCTACGACAAAGCGGTATCCGACGCCCGGCTCCGTGCTGATGATCCGGGGGTCGGTGGGATCCCGTTCGATCTTCCCGCGCAATTGCCCGATGAAGACGCGCAGGTAGTGCATGTCTTGGCCATGGGCTGGGCCCCACACCGATGTCAACAGGGTCTTGTGGGTGACCACCCGACCCGCATGCCGCGCCAGGAGTAACAGCAGGTCGTATTCCTTCGGCGTAAGCTTCAGCGCCTCACCGTTGCGCTTCACAGTTCGCCTCACGGAATCGATCGCCAGGCCATCGACGGCGATATCCGTCAGCTCTCCGGCCTCCTGTATCCTATGGCGCAGCGCCGTGCGCATGCGTGCCGTCAGTTCGCCGATGCTGAAAGGTTTCTCGACGTAGTCGTCCGCACCGAGATCGAGAGCGGCGATCTTTTCCGCTTCTTGGTCGCGCGCCGAAAGAATGATGATCGGCACCTGGGACCAGCCGCGCAGCCGGGCGATCACGTCCTTGCCGTCCATGTCAGGCAGCCCGAGATCGAGGATAACGAGCGCAGGCGCAACGGTGGCTGCGGCCTTCAGGGCCTCGGCTCCGTCCCTCGCCTCCACAACGTCGTAGCCCGCCGCTTCGAGTGCCGGCCTGAGGAAACGCTGGATCTGCGGCTCGTCGTCAACGACGAGGATTCGTTCCCGGCTCATTGGTCCTCCGGCGGAGCGTCATCCGCCGATGCTGCCGGAAACCGCAAAGTAATGCGAGTGCCACGTCGTTTGACGGCGGGGCTTTCGGCGCGGATCGTGCCCCCCATCGCCTCGACGAATCCCCTGGCTATGGCGAGGCCCAGCCCCGTACCGGGAATTCGACCGTCAGGCTTTGCGCGCCGGAAGAATTTTTCGAAGACGTGCTCCAGATCCGTCGCGGCGATGCCCTTGCCGAGATCGGTGACTGAGATCACCACATCCTTCGCGTCGTTCCGGACATAGATGCTAATCGGATCGCTGCCGCCGTACTTCAACGCATTGTCGATGAGGTTGAACAGCACCTGGCCGAGAAGCACGCTGTCGCCTCGGATCAATGGAAGCCCGTCGGCGAGACTGGTCTCGACAACGCAGCCCGGGAAATATCTGCCGGTGCGCTGCACAGCTGTGTGTACGACATCGCCGACATCAACCCAGTCGCGTTTGGCATCCACCGTGCCGGCCTCGATCCTAGTCATGTCGAGCAGGTTGGCGACAAAACGCACCAGGCGGTCGCTTTCCTCCTCGATCGAGACCAGCAGGTCGGTGCGGCTTTCCGGGGTCATCTTGTCCCCGAGCTCGCGCAGGCTGGAGACCGCGCCCGTGATCGTTGCGAGCGGCGTCTTCAGGTCGTGTGAGATCGACGACAGAAGTGCGGAGCGGAACCGTTCGCCTTCGAGCCGCGCCGCCTGCTCCAGGCTTTCGCGGGAGAGTCTCGCGCGGTCGATGGCAATCGCAGTCTGGTCGAGGATGGAGCCAAAGATCTGTTCTTCCTCCGCGCCCAATACCTGGCCTGCCTGCCGGTAGCCGACAACGGCCGCCACGCCGGCCGACGTGCCGAGCGGGCGGAACTGGAAAGGGCTGTTGGGCAGCGTGCCGGTGCCGTTGCCTGCCGGCTCGTTCTTCTCCATTGCCCAGCGCGCGGCCATCATGTCGGTCACATCGAGTTCGTTATCGGGGGGCCAGGCGCCAGCCAGTGCAAGATCGCCGGCTGTGGCCGACAAAAGCATGACGTCACGTCTGAGCGACGCCCGCAGTTGGGCCACCGCCGCCCAGACCACATCTTCGTAGTTGACCGTGCCGGACAGTTTTCGGGAGAAGTCATAGAGGGCCTGGGTCGAAGCGGCGCGGCGGCCCGCGGTCGCCGCCTGGTCGCTCAGCCTCGACGCCAGTCCCCCGGCGATCAAGGCGGCGACAATAAAGATGAACAGCCCGAACACCTCGTGCGGCGAAGCTATCGTGAATGTGTGGAAAGGCGGGATGAAGAAGAAGTTGTAGGCAAGGCCGGAGAGGATGGCGGCGAGCAGCGCCGCGACATAGCCGGCATAGACCGCGGACAGGAGCACGGCCAGCAGATAAAGAAGCGACACGTTGGGAAGGTCGACGAAACGCTCGATCAACGCTCCGAGAGCGGTTGCGACCGAGACCACGACCAACGGAAATCCAAGTTCCCATTTGGGGTTGTGCAGGTGCAACCAGCTTGGCCAATGCCGCTCGGGACTGGGTGGCGGGTCGGTCGCTTCGCTGGTGACGACATGGATGCCGAGGCCGGCCACTCGCTCAATCAGGGCGTCCGGCAGCGAGTTGCGCCACAGGCTGGCGGGAAAAGCCTGACGGCGTCCGCCAATGACGATCTGCGTCACATGCTCGCGACGCGCAGTCTTGAGTATTTCCTCGACGAAATCGCGCCCGGTCACCCGGCGCGTCTCAGCGCCCAGGCTTTCCGCCAGCTTGAAAGTTGCCGCCAGCCGTTGCGTTATCTCGGGACGCGGCGGCGGGCTGTCGGCGCGCTCGATCGAGATCGCCAGCCAGGGCGCGTTCAGTCCCGACGCCAAGCGGGCAGCCGTGCGCACCACCTTCCCGGAGAGGTGGTCCGCTCCGATGCAGACGAGCAGTCGCTCGGTTGTCTGCCAGGGTCCCTCAATTGCGTTCTGTTTCAGATAGTCAACCATCTGGTCGTCGACGCGGTCGGCTGTGCGGCGCAACGCCATTTCACGCAACGCCGTGAGGTTGCCGAGCCGGAAGAAGCTGTCTACGGCGCGCTGTGCATTCTCGGGGAGATAGACCTTGCCTTCCTTCAGCCGCTCGATCAGTTCGGCCGGCGCGAGATCGACCAGCAGCACATCGTCGGCGCGCTGGAGCACGACGTCTGGCACGCGCTCCCGCACCGGGACGCCGGTAATCTCGGCGACAACATCCGACAGGCTTTCCAGGTGCTGGATGTTCATTGCCGACCAGACATTGATGCCTGCGGCAAGCAGCTCCTCCACGTCGAGGTAACGTTTGGGGTGGCGGCTGTCCGGCGCATTGGTATGCGCCAGCTCATCGACAATGATGATGCTTGGCCGGCGCAGAAGCGCGGCGTCGAGGTCGAATTCCTCAATCTGCCGGCCCAGATGGCCGATCTGCCGGCGCGACAGAACCTCCAGCCCCTCAAGCAGGGCGGCAGTCTCGCCGCGGCCGTGGGTCTCGACAAGTCCGACGACGATGTCGACACCGTCGGTCCTGAGACGACGGGCGCGCGTCAGCATGGCGAAAGTCTTGCCGACGCCCGGCGCGGCGCCGAGGAAGAGGGTCAGCTTCCCGCGACCTTCGCCGCCCGCAAGCGCGAGCAGAGCGTCTGGATCGGGTCGGTTGCCGGCTCTACGGTCTGCGTCGCCCATCGTCGATTTCAGGACTTCGGCGCATCGAGCGCCAGGTTGAGCCGCAGCACATTTACACGCGGCTCGCCGACAATACCGAGCAAACGGCCTTCCGTGAAGCGTTCGACCAGGGCCGCCACCTCCGTTTCCGCCAGGCCGCGAGTCGCAGCGACGCGCTTTATCTGCGCGGAAGCGAATTCCGGGGAGATGTCGGGGTCGAGACCGGAGCCCGAGGCCGTGGCTCCATCGGCCGGCACGGGGCCGCCGATGCCGGCGCGGGCAAGCCTTTCGACATCGGCCTTTACCCGCGCCGCGAGGTTGGCCGAGGTCGGGCCGAGATTCGATCCGCTCGATGCACCGCCATTGTATGGAGCATCGGCGGTCATGGACGGTCGCGGCCAGAAATAGCGCTCGGACTCGAAATTCTGGCCGATGAGCGCCGAGCCGATGACCGTTTCGCCGTTGCGGATCAGGCTTCCGTTGGCCTGCGCAGGGAAGGCGAGTTGACCAATTCCGGTTATCGCAAACGGATAGGCCAATCCGGTCAGCACGATGAAAGCGAGGGTGAGCACGATTGCGGGGCGTAGTTGAGCGAGCATGATTACACCAGATGAAAAGTTGAGATGGCGAGGTCGACGAACTTGATGCCGGCAAAGGGCAGGATCAGGCCGCCAAGACCATAAGCGAGCAGGTTGCGGCGAAGGAGAGCGGCGGCGCCGACCGGACGGTATGCAACGCCCTTCAGGGCAAGCGGGATCAGTGCGACGATGATCAGCGCGTTGAAGATGACTGCCGACAGGATCGCCGACTGCGGCGAGGCCAGCCCCATGACGTTCAAGGCCGACAGTGCCGGATATGTGGTGACGAACAGCGCCGGGATGATGGCGAAATATTTCGCGACATCGTTGGCGATCGAGAAGGTCGTCAGCGACCCGCGCGTCATCAGGAGCTGCTTGCCGATCTCGACGATCTCGATCAGCTTGGTGGGGCTGGAGTCGAGGTCGACCATATTGGCTGCCTCGCGCGCGGCCTGCGTGCCGGACTGCATGGCGACGCCGACATCGGCTTGAGCCAGCGCCGGCGAGTCGTTGGTGCCGTCGCCGCACATTGCGATCAGCCGTCCGCCGTGCTGCTCCTTGCGTATGAAGGCGAGCTTCTGCTCGGGAGTTGCCTCGGCAAGGAAATCATCGACGCCGGCTTCGGAGGCGATTGCCGCGGCCGTCACCGGGTTGTCGCCGGTCACCATCACCGTTCGGATCCCCATGGCGCGCAGCGCCGAGAAGCGCTCCTTGATATCGGGCTTGACCACGTCCTTGAGGTGGATGACGCCGAGCAGGCGCGTACCGTCGGCCACGGCGAGCGGCGTGCCGCCCGTCCGGGCGATCCTGTCGACCGCCTGCCGGAATTCGCTCGGAGCGTCCATGCCGTCCACTCCGGCGAATTTCAGTGCCGCGTCGACAGCCCCCTTGCGCAGACGCCGTCCACCAACATCGACACCGGACAGCCTCGTTTCGGCTGCAAAAGGCACGACGGCATCCGGGGCAGCCTCCGGCTGGTTGCGTCCGAATTCGCCGGTCGCAAGAGCCACGATCGAACGGCCTTCCGGCGTCTCGTCGCCGAGGCTAGCAAGCAGCGCCGCGTCGGCCAGTTCGATCTGCGTGGCGCCACCGACAGGCAAGAAGTCGCTGGCCATCCGGTTGCCGAAGGTTATCGTCCCGGTCTTGTCGAGCAGTAGCGTGTCCACGTCGCCGGCGGCCTCCACAGCCCGCCCCGACGTCGCGATGACGTTGAAGCGCACCAGGCGGTCCATACCGGCGATGCCGATCGCTGACAGAAGCCCGCCGATGGTGGTCGGGATCAGAGTAACCAGCAATGCGGCGAGCACGGTCACGCTGAGCACCGTGCCGGAATAGGCTGCAAGCCCCCATAGCGTGACCACGGCGATCAGGAAAATCAGCGTCAGGCCCGACAGCAGGATCGACAGTGCGATCTCGTTGGGCGTCTTCTGCCGCTCGGCACCCTCGATCAATGCGATCATGCGATCAACGAAGCTCGAGCCCGGCGCAACGGTGATGCGGATTCTGAGCCAGTCGGACAGCACCTGTGTACCGCCGGTGACGGCTGACCGATCGCCACCCGACTCGCGGATGACGGACGCGGATTCGCCGGTGATGGCGCTTTCGTTTACCGAGGCGACGCCCTCGACGACCTCACCGTCGCCGGGGATCAGTTCTCCGGCCTCGACAATCACCATGTCGCCGACCTTGAGATCGGTGGCAGGAACCTCGACAGCCTCCATGCCATCCGGCCTGTTCAGCTTGCGCGCGGTAAGCTGCGTCTTGGCGCGGCGTAGGCTGTCGGCCTGCGCCTTGCCGCGCCCCTCCGCGACGGCCTCGGCGAAAGTGGCGAACAGCACGGTGAACCAGAGCCAAACAGCGATCTGGCCGGAGAAGGAGGCGTCGCCATTGCCGACAACGAGGTCGCGCAGGAAAAACACGGTGACCAGCGCCGCCACCACTTCGGTGACGAAGATGACCGGGTTCCGCATCAGGTGGCGCGGGTCGAGTTTGACTAAAGCCTGCGTTATAGCCGGAAGCAGGATTGCAGGATCGAACAGGCTTTGGGCCATGGCGGGATGTCTGGACATGGTATGGTTCCTTTAGAAAGTCTTGCCGCTGAGCATCGCGAAATGCTCGACGATTGGTCCAAGCGCGAGCGCCGGGAAGAACTGCAGGCCGCCGAGGATGAGAATGACGCCGATCAGCAGGCCGACGAAGAGCGGGGTATGGGTCGGGAACGTGCCGGCTGACGCCGTGCCGCGCGTCTTGGCAGCCAGAGCGCCGGCGATCGCCAGGACAGGCACGATGTAGCCAAACCGTCCGAGCAGCATCGCGACGCTGAGCGTGGTGTTGTACCACGGGGTGTTGGCCGACAGGCCGCCAAAGGCCGAACCGTTGTTGCCCGCAGCCGAGGTGTAGGCGTAGAGGATCTCCGACAGGCCGTGCGGCCCGGCAGTGCCGACACTCGCCACCGCGAACGGCAGCATCGCCGAGACGGAGGTAAAGCCGAGGATTGCCAGCGGCAGGATGAGCACGGCCAGCATGGCGTACTTCATCTCGCGGCCCTCGATCTTCTTGCCAAGCAGCTCCGGCGTGCGGCCGACCATGAGGCCGGCGACAAAGACGGCAAGGATCGCGAACACCACGAGGCCATAGAGACCGGAGCCCACTCCACCGGGCAGCACCTCGCCCAGCTGGATCAGGAACATCGGCACGAGCCCGCCAAGGCCGGTGAAGGAGCCGTGCATGCCGTTGACGCCGCCGTCCGAAATGCCGGTGGTGATGGCGGCATAACCAGCCGTCATCGCCTGGCCGAAGCGGACCTCCTTGCCTTCCATGTTGCCGAGGGAAGGATCGACGCCGAGAGCCGTGAGCACGGGGTTGCCGTTCGTTTCGGCCCAATAGATCGTTGCCGTTCCGACAAGCAGGAAAAAGGCCGTGACCGCGAGGAAAGCCCAGCCCTGGCGGCGGTCGCCGACCATTTGGCCGAAAGCATAGACCAACGCCGATGTGATGGAGAGCATGGCGACGATGTTGAGATAGTTCGACAAGGCGCTCGGATTCTCGAACGGGTGCGCGGCGTTGACGTTGAAGAAGCCGCCGCCATTGGTGCCGAGCTGCTTGATGGCCTCCTGGCTGGCGACCGGACCGAGCGCGATCGTCTGTTGCGCGCCTTCGATCGTGGTCGCCGTGACAGACGCGTCAAGTGTCTGCGGCAGGCCCATCGCAACGAAGGCGATGGCCACGACGATCGAGAGCGGCAAAAGCACGTAGAGGGTGGCGCGGGTGAGGTCGACCCAGAAATTGCCGACCGTCTGCGTGGCCGAGCGCGCAAAGGCGCGCGTCACGGCGAGCGCAACCGCGATGCCGGCGGCGGCGGAGAGGAAATTCTGCACCGTCAGGCCAGCCATCTGGCTGAATTGGCTGAGCGTGGTTTCACCGCCATAGGCCTGCCAGTTGGTGTTGGTGACGAAACTGACGGCGGTGTTGTAGGCGAGATCGGGCGCCATGCCGGCATAGCCCTGCGGATTGAGGGGCAGGTAGAACTGCAAGCGCAGGATCGCGTAGAGCGCGGCGAATCCCGCCATAGAGACGGCGAGCACAGAAAGTGCATAGGCGAGCCAACCCTGCTCCGCCTTGGGGTCGACGCCGGCAGCTTCGCAGAAGCCGCGCTCGACGGGAGCGAGCACGGGGTAAAGGAAAGTTCGTTCGCCCGAGAAAACGCGCGCCATGAAGATGCCGAGTGGCTTCACAAGCAGGGCAACGACGACGAGAAGAAGGCCGATCTGCAGCCAGCCGATAAGTGTCATGGAATTTTGCTCCGGGTCGGCGATCAGAAGCGCTCGGGCCTGATCAGCGTGATGAGAAGATAGATGCCGAGCGCCAGCGCGACGGCCAGACCGAGGAGAGGTTCAACCATCGTGGTGCTCTCAAATGCGTCCAAGGCTGCGCGCGAAAAGTGCGAGCAGGACGAAAGTGCCGAGGCCTATGGCGAGATAAAGGATGTCAAACATGGTGGTCTCCGAAACTGCTTTCAGCTTCCGAATATGGGCTCGGCCGACGTCAAATCTCGATTGGGAATGGTGGCGCCGCACATAAAGAAGTCGTAAGGTTCTTGCGCAACTCTTGGCAACCGCACCATCGGCTGTCATGCATCCCCAGACACAAAGCTGACCGACCGCTTACCGCCCCAAAGCAGCAGGTCCGCAATGCGCCTCAAATCGGCCCTTGAGCAACTGGTAGTCGCATCCCAAAAGCGGACATTCGGCTGATCCGCACGTTTGCGCCAATATGGGCAGCTTTGCGAGGAAATCCACCCGACGTCGGATTGCTGCAATTTTGATCGATCTCGCGTGCTCGCTGGCTGATTTGGCAC
>JAPLOZ010000095.1:0-88223 GCA_026400435.1 Hyphomicrobiales bacterium
CAGGATTAGCGCGGCGTTTTCGGCTATTTTCAGGCGCTGCGGCGTTACTTCGACGCCCTGCGCGCGAAGCTTCTCAAGCTCGCTTACGAAAGCATGCGGATCAAACACGACGCCATTGCCGATGATGGAGAGCTTTCCTTCGCGCACCACGCCCGATGGCAGCAGGGAGAGCTTGTAGACCTTACCGTCTATCACCAGCGTATGGCCGGCATTGTGGCCGCCCTGGAAGCGCACGACCACGTCGGCCCGCTCCGAGAGCCAATCCACGATCTTGCCCTTGCCTTCGTCGCCCCATTGTGAGCCGACGACAACCACGTTGGCCATGTCTCTTTCCTTCGACGCTGCGGAAATGCGCTGCCGCCCCGATGCGACAGGCCTCTATAGCGGCAAGGCTCGCCGCGCGCGACACTTCTTTGCCGATATAGCTTGCGCAGTTACAACAAGTCGCGCCGATCGGGAACCTGCTGACGCCGCTAGAGCAATTCCGCCGCGGACAGATCGCGCATCAGATGACTGGCGCCATAGGTCCACGGCGCGCAGTCGGGAGACAGCCGGACGCGATTGACCAGTGCGCCAAGTTTCGGCGAGGAGATGGTGACGATGTCGCCAACATTGTGCGTGAAGCCCTTGCCGGCCTCGCCGCGATCTTTCACCGGTGCGAACATGGTTCCGAGATAGAGCGCGAATCCATCGGGGTACTGGTGATGCCGGCCGATTGCCGCCCCGACAAGTTCTTCCGGCGAGCGGCTGATTTCGGTCATCGAGCTTGCGCCGTCCAGCACGAAACCGTCCTGCCCTTCGACACGCAGCGCGACGACCGCGGACTTCACGTCATCGAGCGAGAAACCGTCGTCGAACAGCCGGATGAATGGCCCCAGCGATGCCGACGCGTTGTTGTCCTTGGCCTTGCCAAGCAACAGCGCGGAGCGCCCCTCGACGTCGCGCAGATTTACATCGTTGCCAAGCGTGGCGCCGACGATCCGGCCGGCGCTCGACGCGATCACCGCTATTTCAGGTTCGGGATTGTTCCAGGTCGACACCGGATGCAGGCCGACATCGGCGCCGAAGCCTACGGACGCCATCGGCTGGCATTTGGTAAATACCTCGGCATCCGGCCCGATGCCCACTTCCAGATATTGCGACCACACGCCGCGTTCGATGAGCTTGGCCTTGACCCTTGCAGCTTCCCCGGACCCCGGCTTCAGCTTCGACAGGTCGTGACCGATCAGCGAGGCGATGTCGCCGCGGATCGCCTCGGCCTTGGCCGACGAACCCCGCGCCTGCTCCTCGATGACGCGCTCGAGCAGCGAGACAACGAATGTCACGCCGGCCGCCTTGACCGCCTGCAGGTCGACGGGCGACAGGAGACAGGGTTCTTTCGGATTGCGGCTGGCGACAAAGCTGTTGGCCGCGATCTCGACCAGCGAACCCACCGGCCTGCCCTCGGCCTTCGTCACGAAGCCCGCAGGGTCATCCATCTCGCAGACGTCGCGCGCGGTGGGCGCGGCTTTCGAGGTAATGTCCACCACTACTGCGTCGCGCACGGTGACGATCGCCGGATGCTTCCAGCCCTCGGCCATCGCCCGGCCTAAAAAGACGCCGCTCGCCGGCAGCTGGATCCCGTTAATCATCGCCTGTTTCCTCCCCGCTTCGTAAAATTGAGTGTCACCGGGTTAGGCGTCCTGCAAATTCGCCCGCCGTATTCAAAACCCTCCTATATCGAACTGCAGCCGCTTTGCCGAATCGATCGCCTTGTGCGAACGCACCTTTTCAAGCACGTTTTCCGGGAACGGAGCGTCGAGATAGAGCAGCGCAATGGCGTCGCCGCCGGGCCGGTTGCGGCCGAGCTGGAAGTTCGCGATGTTGACGCCGTTTTCGCCGCAGACCGTTCCAAGCAGGCCAATGATGCCCGGCGCATCGGCGTTGGTGGTGTAGAGCATGTGCTGGCCGACTTCGGCATCGAGGTTGATGCCCTTGATCTGGATGAAGCGCGGCTTGCCGTCCGAGAAGCAGGTGCCGGCGATCGAGCGGGTCATGTTCGGCGTCGTTACCTTCAGCATGATGTAGCCGTCGAAAACGCCAGACTTGTCGCGCTTCACTTCGGAGACGATGATGCCGCGTTCCTTCACCATGATCGGCGCCGACACCATGTTGACGTCGGCCACCTGCGGACGGATCAGCCCGGCAAGTGCCGCGCTGATCAGCGCACGCGTGTTCATCTGCGCGGTCGCGCCGTCGAAGACGATCTCCACCTCGGTGATCGGCTCATCCGTCACCTGTCCGACGAAGGCGCCGAGCACTTCCGCCAGCTTGACAAACGGCTTCAGCCGCGGCGCTTCCTCGGCGGTGATGGACGGCATGTTGATGGCGTTCGAAACCGCGCCCTTCATCAGGTAGTCGGCCATCTGCTCGGCGACCTGCAGCGCGACATTCTCCTGCGCCTCGCTGGTCGCGGCGCCGAGGTGCGGCGTGGCCACCACGTTGTCCAGATCGAAGAGCGGGCTCGCCGTCGCCGGCTCGACCTCGAACACGTCGATGGCAGCACCCGCCACCTTGCCATCCTTCAGCGCCGCCACGAGGTCGGCCTCGACGATCAGTCCGCCGCGTGCGCAGTTGATGATGTGGACGCCCTTTTTCATCTTCGCGATGGAATCGGCGTTGATGATGTTCTTCGTCTTTTCGGTCATCGGCGTGTGCAGCGTGATGAAGTCCGCACGCGCCAGAAGCGTGTCGAGCTCGACCTTTTCGACACCGAGTTCGGAAGCGCGCGATTCCGACAGGAAGGGGTCGAAGGCGATGACGTGCATTTTCAGCCCCACGCCGCGCGTCGCAACGATCGAGCCGATGTTGCCGCAGCCGATGATTCCCAGCGTCTTTCCGGTGATTTCGGTGCCCATGAAGCGGTTCTTTTCCCACTTGCCGGCCTTGGTGGAGGCGTTTGCCTCCGGCAGTTGCCGGGCCAGCGCGAACATCATGGCGACGGCATGCTCGGCCGTGGTGATCGAATTGCCGAAGGGCGTGTTCATCACGATGATGCCCTTGCGCGACGCTGCCGGTATGTCGACGTTGTCGACGCCGATGCCGGCGCGGCCGATCACCTTCAGCTTGGTAGCTGCGGCGATCAGCTTTTCGGTCACCTTGGTGGCCGAACGGATCGCCAGGCCATCATACTGGTCGATGATGGAGAGCAACTTCTCCTTGTCAGGCCCGACGTCGGGCAAATAGTCGACCTCGACGCCGCGATCCTTGAATATCTGCACGGCGGTCGTCGAAAGCTTGTCGGAAACGAGTACGCGAGGCATGGGCGTCGTCCTTGAATTGGTCGCTTGGCGACCGGATCGGATTTGAGATCGGGGATTATGCCGCTGACTTGAGCGCGGCCTTCTGTGCGGCGAAAGCCCAGTCGAGCCAGGGTATGAGCGCCTGGAGGTCGGCGGTCTCGACGGTTGCCCCGCACCAGATGCGCAGACCGGGCGGCGCGTCGCGGTAGCTCGCTATGTCGTAGGCGACGTTTTCGGTCTCGAGCAGGGCCACAAAACCCTTTACGAAGGCCTGTTGTCCGGCGTCGTCAAGATTGGCAACGGCAGGATCGGAGAAGCGCAGGCAAACCGACGTGTTCGAGCGCGTTTCCGCGACGGATGCCAGAAACTCGACGGCGGGCGTGCCGGCAGCCCAGTCCGCAATCACCTTGAAATTGGCGTCGGCGCGCGCAACCAGCGCATCGAGCCCGCCGATCGACTTCGACCACAACAGCGCGTCGATATAGTCTTCGACACAGAGCATCGAGGGCGTGTTGATCGTCTCGCCCTTGAAGATGCCTTCGATCAGCTTGCCGTTGGCGGTCAGCCGGAAGATCTTGGGCAGCGGCCATGCGGGCCTGTAGCTTTCAAGCCGTTCCACGGCGCGCGGGCTGAGGACCAGCATGCCGTGTCCGCCCTCGCCGCCCAGCACCTTCTGCCAGGAGAAGGTGACTACATCGAGCTTCGCGAAATCGAGCCTCTGGGCGAAGGCCGCCGAGGTAGCGTCGCAGATAGTGAGGCCTTTGCGGTCGCCTGGAATGAAGTCGCCGTTCGGCACGCGCACGCCCGATGTCGTGCCGTTCCAGGTAAACACGACGTCGCGGTCGAAATCGATCGTGGCGAGATTCGGCAGTTCGCCGTAAGGCGCATTGATGGCGCGGACGTCGGCCAGCCTGAGCTGCTTCACCGCGTCGGTAACCCAGCCCTCGCCAAAGCTTTCCCATGCGACCATGTCGACACCGCGCTGGCCGAGCAGCGACCACATCGCCATTTCAACGGCCCCAGTGTCGGAGGCCGGCACGATGCCGATGCGGTAGTCCGCCGGCACGCGCAACACTTCGCGGGTGAGGTCTATCGCCTGCTCGAGCTTGGTCTTGCCAATCTTGGCGCGGTGTGAACGGCCAAGGGCAGCGTTCTTCAGCGCGTCGGGCGACCAGCCGGGACGTTTTGCGCAAGGTCCTGATGAGAAATTGGGGTTTGCCGGACGCAATCCGGGCTTCATGACTGAAGTCATCGTGGCTATCCTTCCAGATAGAAAGCCCCTCGTTGGGGAGGGGTGGCCCACGGACGGCGATATTCCTCCTCTCTGGCGGCGTCAAGGGGATTGTTGTCTCGCGGTCGCGATACCCGCGTGGCCGCGGCGGTCGAGACATGCAAACGGCGGGCCAGTGCCCGCCGTCGAAAAGTTTCTACAGAAGGAAGCGGCTACCAGAGTTCGTAGCGCAGGCCGATCTTGAATTCGTGGGTGTCGATGGAGCCTTGAGTGCCAGCGCCAAATGTCTGCTGCGTATCCCAGCCGAACATGTCGCCGCCGTCGATGCTGCGGTATTTGTACCCGACATCGAGCTTGAAGTTGCGTGAGATATCATAGGCCACGCCCGCCATGAGCGCGTAGGTCAGGCGCCAGCTGTCGTCGCCGGGATGACTGGTGCTGTCGACCGGCAGCGCCGAAGCGCAGGCCGTCAGGCCGTCGACGCAATAGGTGGTGTCGCTGAGGTCGCCCCAGCTTACCAAGGAATAGCCGAGACCCGCGCCTACATATGGCGTGAAGCCGACGTAGGTGCCGAGGTCCACATAGCCGTTGGCCATGATGCTGAGGGCCGAAACTTCCGAACCGTTTGTCGAACGGCAGCTCGTATCGACCACCGGATCGGCGAAGCAGGGCTCGGTGCTCGAGGTCGCGCCGCTGAAGTCCGCGCGGAAACCGTCGACCGTCGCGTCGGCGCGGAAGTAGTCGGTAAAGCGATAGCCGAAGCCGCCGCCCCAGGCGAAGTCGGTGTCGAGGTCCGCGGACGTGAAGGAGGCCGAGCTGTAGGTCACCGCGACCGGATCGTACGTCGTATAGTCGACGGCTCCGATGCTCTTGTTGAACACATAGCTGACGTCGCCTCTGAGGTACCATCCAGAGCCGATCTCGACCGGAACCATCTCGGCGGGATCGTCAACGACGATCGGCGGGTCATAGTCGGCGGCATTTGCCGCGAACGGCAGAAGAACCGCCAGCGATAGCAGAATACGCAGTGACATTTTCATGGCGCGGACTCCCGAAATAGTGGTGGGCGCGGCACCCGCCTGCCCGTTCGAGAGTGTATTATTAACTATAGAGGTTAAATGCAGGTTAACCACAATCCTGCCGCAATCACTGTAATTCCAAGGGCTTGATGTGCTGCAACGAAAAAGAAAAAGGCCCCGTTGCCGGGGCCTTTTTTGCTACGTTGCATCCGTTCTCAATAAAGCGAGTAGCGCACGCCCAGCTTGAAGTCGTGCGAGTAGATGTTATTGAATTTCAAGCCATCGTTGTCGATGTCGAATGCGGGATCGTCGTTGTAGAGCACCCCGGTCTGGGCGTCGCCCAGGGAAACGAAGCTGTAGCCGAGATCGAGGGTCAGGCGTTCCGTTGCCTGGATGCCGACGCCGGCATGGAGGGCCCATGCAAGGTTCCATTCGGAGTTGTCGCCCGCATAGGCGCCAGCGCCATTGATGATGTTGGTGTCGCGGAAATGCGAGATGGTGTTGTACGACGTGCCGAGGCCCGCGCCGACATAGGGCGTGATGCCGGAGAAGTTGCCGAAGTCATAGTAGCCATTGGCCATGAACACCAGTTCCGACTTTTTGGCGGTGTAGTCGTTGGTCGTTGGACTGTCGCCATCATTCACGACCACCCAGTCGAGCGCGTTGAAGTCCGACTTCCCGCGCCATTCGACTGTGACGTCGCCACGCAGATTGTTGTTGAACTGGTAGCCAACGCCGCCGCCGAAGATCGGCGCGGAAGAAAAGCCGCCTTCGTCGTGCCAGCCGAAGCCGAAGGGCAAGGCGAACAGATCGGATTCCAGTCCGTCGTAGAACTGGTTGCTCATGCCGATGTGGCCGCGGATATACCAGCCGCCGAAAGCCGGAGCCGGCTCCTCGATAAGGTCAGCCGCCAAAGCCGAGCCAGCAGCGCCAGCCAACAGCGCGGCCAAGAGTGCCGTTTTTGCGAATCGATACATGCTCGTCACCTCTGGTCTCGTCGGGACCCGCCCGAACCCAATTGATTTCGTTAGGGATAATGAATTGGAAAAGTTAAGCGCCACTTAACCCTGTCGCTTAACCATGGCGATTCCTCCGCGCCGCCTCGTGGGCGCGCTGCGCGGCAACTCGGCCGTGGCCCGATTTCAGTGGCGGTTGCCACGCGGGGTGCCTATATTGGGGACGGCGGTCTGCGCTTCCCGGCAGGAGAGACATTTCCCCGGGGCCTTATTGATCCCTAGGGAGCTGTCCCTGGCCAGACCCGTGGGTTTGGACACACGGCGCCCACCTACTTTGTAGGTTCCCGGGATCGACTTCTTCACCGGTTGTGTGGATCGCCACCTCTCAGTTTAGTCCCACGCGCCATGACCCCAGCAAAAGACCTGAAGAAGCAGCTGCGCATCCAGGCGCTGGCCCGGCGCGACGCCCTCGAGCCCTCGTGGCGCGCCGAGATGTCGCAGCGCATGACTGCCGCCGCCGACCGCATCGGCCTGAACTCAGGCGCCGTCGTGTCCGGCTTCTGGCCCATCCGTTCCGAAGTCGACGTTCGTCCGCTGATGCTGGCGTTCGCCAAGCGCAACGCGCGGCTTTGTCTTCCCGCGATTCTCGACAGGACCACTATCGTCTTTCGAGAGTTTGTGACCGATGCGCCGCTTGTCGACATGGGGTTCGGGACGCTCGGTCCCTCCGAAGACGCGGCCGTGCTTTCCCCCACCGTCATGCTGGTGCCGCTCGCCGCGTTCGACCGACGCGGGCACCGCATCGGCTATGGCGCGGGCCACTACGACCGTGCGATCGCGAAGCTGAAGGATGCGGGGCGCCCGCCACGCCTGATAGGGATCGCCTTCGATTGCCAGGAAGTGCCGGGCGTTCCCGACGAACCGCACGACGTCGTCATCCCCGAAATACTGACCGAAAGCGGTTTGCGGCGGTTCGCCGCGCCTTTATAGACAGACCATGAGACTTCTTTTTCTGGGCGACATGGTCGGCAAATCGGGACGGACGGCGGTCTGGGAACTGCTTCCCGGCCTGATTGCCGACTTCCGGCTCGATTTCGTGATCGTCAACGGCGAGAACGCAGCCGGCGGCTTCGGCATCACCGAGGAGATTTTCCAGACAACGCTGTCGGCAGGAGCCGACGTCGTGACCACCGGCAACCATGTCTGGGATCAACGCGAGGCGCTTAGTTTCGCGGCCCGCGAGGACCGTTTCCTGCGCCCCTCAAACTATCCCAAGGGAACACCCGGTCGCGGGTCTGGCGTCTATATGGCGAGGAACGGCGCACGTGTGCTGGTCGCCAACATCATGGGCCGCATTTTCATGCATCCCGAGCTCGACGATCCCTTCATGGCCGCGGAGCGCGAGATGGCCGCCTGCCCGCTCGGCTCCCAAGCCGACGCCGCTGTCATCGACTTCCATGCCGAGGCTACATCGGAGAAGATGTGCTTCGGACATTTCCTCGACGGCCGCGTCAGCCTCGTGGTCGGCACCCACACCCATCAACCGACCGCCGATCACCAGATCCTCAACGGCGGCACCGCCTACATGACCGATGCGGGCATGTGCGGCGACTACGATTCCTCGCTCGGCATGGACAAGGAAGAGCCGCTGAACCGCTTCCTCTCGAAGGTGCCCAAGGGCCGCTTTGAAGCAGCGAACGGTCCGGCCACCCTTTGCGGCGTCGGCGTCGATATCTCGGACCGGACCGGGCTGGCCGAGCGCATAGCGCCATTTCGTCGCGGTCCCAGGCTCGAGGAAACTGCACCTTCCTTCTGGTCCTGACGTTGACGCCGGCGCGGGGCGACCTTACTTGGCAACGCAGCCGATCCTGCTGACATGCCTGGAACAACCGACATGCCGATCATCGACTTCCTCGCTCCGCACTTCGCCTGGTTCAACGACCCGACTGCCTGGGTCGCGCTCCTGACGCTTGTGGTGCTCGAAATCGTGCTCGGCATCGACAACCTGATCTTCATCTCGATCCTGACAAACAAACTCCCGCCGGAGCAGCAGCCTCGCGCGCGCTTTCTCGGCATCAGCGCCGCCCTGGTGATGCGGCTCCTGCTGCTTGCAACTATCTCCTTCATCGTCCAACTGACTGCTCCGCTCTTCACGATGTTCGGCCATGACTTCTCATGGCGCGACCTCATTCTCATTGCGGGCGGTCTGTTCCTGGTCTGGAAGGCTACCAACGAAATCCACCACACGGTCGATCCGGACGATCACAAGGATTCGATAGTCGGCACGCTGCAGCTTTCGCTCGGCGGCGCCATTTTCCAGATCCTGCTGCTCGACCTGGTGTTCTCGATCGATTCCATCATCACGGCGGTCGGCATGACCGACGAGATCGCCATCATGTACATCGCCGTCATCGCCGCGGTTACCGTGATGATGCTTGCGGCCACTCCGCTCGCCAACTTCATCGCCAAGAACCCGACCATCGTCATGCTGGCGCTGGGCTTCCTGCTGATGATCGGCATGACGCTGATCGCGGATGGCATGGGCTACCACGTCCCCAAGGGCTACATCTACGCGGCGATGGGTTTCTCGGCATTGGTCGAGGGCCTCAACATGTTGGCGCGGCGCAGGAAAAAGGGCGGCTCGGACGACGCTCACTGAGGACGCCCATTGAGGACGCACGCCGCCATTCGACCGCTGCCCCATCCATTTGCCTGACTGCCGCGTTTCGCAAGACGCTCTGTGGAGCGGGCTCTGCTGGACGTTTTGCGCCGACTTATCTATAACGCGCGCCATTCCTGAAATTTGCTGCAAGACGACGGGGACAATGGCCGGCCATTCACAGTTCAAGAACATCATGCACCGCAAGGGTCGCCAGGACGCGATGCGGTCGAAGCTGTTTTCCAAGCTCGCGCGCGAGATCACGGTTGCTGCGAAGCAGGGCCTGCCTGATCCCTCGATGAACGCGCGCCTGCGCCTTGCGATTCAGAACGCCAAGGCGGAGTCGATGCCCAAGGACAACATCCAGCGCGCGATCAACAAGGCCGCCGGCGGCGATGGCGACACCTACGAGGAGGTGCGCTACGAGGGTTACGGGCCGGGCGGGGTCGCCCTCATCGTCGAGGTACTGACCGACAACCGCAACCGGAGCGCCTCCAACGTGCGTGCCGCTTTCACCAAGGCCGGCGGCGCACTGGGGGAGACAGGCTCGGTTTCGTTCATGTGGGAGCGGGCAGGCGAAATCTACTACCCGGCCTCAGCCGGAGATGCCGAAAAGATCATGGACGCAGCGATCGAAGCCGGCGCCGACGACGTACAGTCGGACGAGGAAGGTCATACGATCCTATGCGCCTTCGAGGCCGTTGGCGAGGTGTCCAAGGCGCTCGAAGCCTCGCTTGGCGAGGCCGAGTCGGTCAAGGTCATCTGGAAGCCTCAGAACAACATACCGGTCGACGAAGAGCGCGCGCAGTCGCTGATGAAGCTCGTCGCCACGCTAGAGGACGATGACGACGTGCAGAACGTCTACGCCAACTTCGAGGTCGACGACGCGACGCTGGCCAAGCTCAGCGCGGCATGACCGAGAGCCCTCCGCCCTTCGCCCTGCCGCCAAGCCCTCACGTCGTACGTATCAGCTACTGCACGCAATGCCATTGGCTCCTGCGCGCCGGCTGGATGGCGCAGGAGCTTCTCTCGACGTTTGGCACGCAACTCGGCGAGGTCGTGCTCGTTCCCGGCACGGGCGGGATATTCACCATCACCTGCAACGACCGCCCGGTCTGGGAACGCAAGCGCGACGGCGGGTTTCCCGATGCCGCGAAGCTGAAGCAACTCGTGCGCGACGTGATCGATCCCGGGCGCGATCTCGGCCACTCCGATCGCAAGGCCGACAAGGCCAGGGACGACGCCTGAAGCTCGGGCGCCAGCGGAATTGATCATGACAAAACCACGCATCGCGGTTCTGTTCGGCGGCCGTTCGGCCGAGCACGAAGTATCGGTCCTGTCGGCGAGCAACGTCGTCAAGGCAATTGACGTCGCCAGGTACGAGATCGTGATCATCGGCATCACCCGGTCGGGAAAGTGGCTGCTTGCAGATGCGGGAGCTGATGGCGCACTGCCCGCTGCGGTTCCGGAGCGCGGTACCGAGGTGTGTCTGCTGCCCGGAGGCAGAGGCCGTCTGCTTGCACTTCCAGAGACAGGCTCACCCTTCGAGCTTGCTCCAGTCGACGTTATCTTTCCGGTCCTGCACGGACCGTTCGGCGAGGACGGCTCTGTGCAGGGTCTCGCCGAAGTCGCGGACGTTGCCTACGTTGGGTGCGGCGTACTGGGTTCAGCCGCAGCCATGGACAAGGACGCGGCCAAACGGCTGCTGCTCGAAGCAGGAGTTCCGGTGGCGCGCGCAGTGACGGTCCACGCCGGCGAGCGGCCGACCTTCGAGGAGGTCGTTCGCAAGCTGGGACTTCCCGTCTTCGTGAAACCAGCGCGCCAGGGCTCTTCGGTCGGCGTCAGCAAAGCCGAGACCGCGGACGCGTTCGAGGCTGCATTGGCGGCGGCGTTCCTGCACGATCGCAAGGTGCTGGTGGAAGAGTTCGTCGCCGGCCGCGAGATCGAGCTGGGCGTGCTCGAGAACGCCGACGGCGCGCTCACGGTTTCGGTGGCCGGCGAGATCGTGCCGGCCCAGAGCCACGGCTTCTACACTTACGAAGCCAAATACATCGATGCCGATGGTGCGTCCCTCAGTGTTCCGGCGCCTCTTCCCGACGCACTGCTCAAACACCTGCAGGATCTGTCAATCCGCGCCTTCCGGGCGCTGTGCTGCGAAGGAATGGCGCGGGTCGACTTCTTCGTGCGCGCCGATGGCAGCGCATTGTTGAATGAGGTCAACACCATCCCCGGATTCACCAACATCAGCATGTACCCAAAGGTGCTTGGCGCAAGCGGCGTGGCTTACGAGGCGCTCGTCGGCAAGCTGATCGACCATGCGCTCGCACGCGCAGCGCGAGCCTAAAGCACGTCGCGTTAGATAGGGTTCATGCGGCGTGCTTTACGTCCTGGTTTTGATGCATGTCGTTGTCCCAAAACCGGTTCCCACCTTTGGGCGACATGCATTAGCTGAAGGAAACCAGCAGATCCTTGGCGTCAATCTGGTCGCCGGTCTTGACCAGCACCTCGGCAACGGTTCCGTCGCGTTCGGCGTGAAGCGCCGTTTCCATCTTCATCGCCTCGATCGACAGCAGCACATCGCCGGCCTTGACCGCCTGCCCCGCCGCGACCGCAAGGGTCGACACGACGCCGGGCATCGGTGCGCCGACATGCATTTCGTTGCCTGGCTCGGCCTTGCGTCTGATGGCTCCGGCCGTAGCGCCCGCGGTGCGGTTGGGCACTTTCACCCGGCGCGGCTGGCCATTGAGTTCGAAGAACACGGTCACCATGCCCTTCTCGTCAGTGTCGCCGATAGCAAGGCAGCGCACCACCAGCGTCTTGCCCTTCTCGATGTCGACGAAAATCTCGCCCTCGGTCTTCATGCCGTAGAAATAGGTCGGCGTGGGCAGCACGCTGACAGGCCCGTAGCTTTCCTGCGCCGCAGCGAAGTCCGAGAAGACCTTCGGATACATCAGCCAGGACGCGAA
The DNA here is from genome assembly GCA_026400435.1 of Hyphomicrobiales bacterium. Taxonomy (GTDB): domain Bacteria; phylum Pseudomonadota; class Alphaproteobacteria; order Rhizobiales; family Rhizobiaceae; genus Mesorhizobium_K. Next base: position 12,113 of record JAPLOZ010000095.1, read on the forward strand.
CTCGTATTCCGAGAGCCGCCGTCCGAGCTTCTCCTCTATGTCTTTGCGGTTGGCCTTGAGGTCGGCGGCCTTCAGCAGAGAGCCGGGCCGCACGACAATCGGCTTTTCGCCCTTCAGCGCCTTCTTCTGAAGGCCCGAAGGCCAGCCCCCTGGCGATTGCCCTAGATCGCCCCTCAGCATGGACACGACCGAATCCGGGAACGCTATATCCCTCGATGGGTTCTCCACGTCCGCCACGGTGAGGTCCTGGCTCACCATCATCAGCGCCATGTCGCCGACGACCTTGGATGAAGGCGTCACCTTGACGATATCGCCGAACATCAGGTTGACGTCGTGATAGGCCTGAGCCACCTCGTGCCAGCGGGTTTCCAGTCCCAGACTGCGCGCCTGTTCCTTGAGGTTGGTGAACTGCCCTCCCGGCATCTCATGCAGATAGACTTCCGAAGCGGGACCCTTGAGATCGCTCTCGAACGCCGCGTACTGATTGCGAACGGCCTCCCAGTAGAAGGAGATCTTTCGAATCCAGGCGGAATCGAGCTTAGGGTCGCGATCGCTTCCTTTCAGCGCTTCCGCCAGCGAGCCGAGACATGGCTGCGATGTGTTGCCGGAGAACGAGTCCATCGCCGCGTCGATCGCGTCCACGCCGCTGTCGACCGCGGCAAGAACGGTCGCCGCCGACAGGCCGGAGGTGTCGTGCGTGTGGAAATGGATCGGCAGGTCGGTTTCCTCGCGCAGCGCCTTGAACAACACCCTGGCCGCGGCAGGCTTGAGAAGCCCGGCCATGTCCTTGACGGCAATGATGTGGGCGCCGGCCTTCTCGAGGTCCTTGGCGAGACCTACATAGTATTTGAGATCGTACTTTGAACGGTCCGGGTCCAGCAGATCGCCGGTGTAGCACATCGCCGCTTCGCAAAGCTTGCCTTCGGCAACCACCGCGTCCATCGCAACGCGCATGTTTTCGACCCAGTTCAGGCAGTCGAATACCCGGAACAGGTCGATGCCGCCGGATGCCGCCTGCTTGACGAAATGCTGCACAACGTTGTCCGGATAGTTGGTGTAGCCGACGCCATTGGCGCCCCGAAGCAGCATCTGCAGCAGGATGTTGGGTGCGGCTTCTCGCACCAGCGACAGACGTTCCCACGGGTCTTCGGTGAGGAAGCGCATGGCCACGTCGAAGGTCGCGCCGCCCCAGCATTCGAGCGACAGAAGCTGTGGCAGCGAGCGCGCATAGACGCCGGCGATGCGCGCGATGTCGTAGGTGCGCATCCGGGTCGCCAGCAGCGACTGGTGGCCGTCGCGCATCGTCGTGTCGGTGACGAGCACCTGCTTTTGCGCGCGCATCCAGGCGGCGAACTTTTCGGGGCCTAGGTCGTCGAGGCGCTGCTTCGAGCCCGCCGGCACGGTGCCGTTGAGATAGGGTACGATCGGTTCGGCGGCGTCTGCGCTGGGCGCGGGGCGCCCGCGCGTTTCGGGGTGGCCGTTCACAGATACGTCCGCCAGATAGTTCAGGAGCTTGGTGGCGCGGTCCTGGCGCTTGACCTGCTGGAACAGTTCCGGCGTCGAGTCGATGAATCGCGTCGTGTAGGAATTGTCCCTGAAGGACGGGTGGTTGATGATCGCTTCGAGGAACGTCAGGTTGGTCGCCACGCCGCGAATGCGGAATTCACGCAGGGCGCGATTCATGCGCGCAATTGCCTCCTGCGGCGTCGGCGCCCAGGCCGTCACCTTCTCGAGCAGGGGATCGTAAAAGCGCGTGATCACCGCGCCCGAATAGGCGGTGCCGCCGTCGAGCCTTATGCCGAAACCCGTGGCTCCGCGATAGGCGGTAATGCGGCCATAGTCCGGAATGAAATTCTGCTCGGGGTCCTCGGTCGTGATGCGGCACTGCAGCGCGTGCCCGTTGAGGCGGATGTCCTTCTGCGCGGGCACGCCCGATTCCGGCGTACCGATCGCAAATCCGTCGAGGATGTGAATCTGCGCCTTGACGATGTCGATGCCTGTGACCTGCTCGGTCACGGTGTGTTCGACCTGGATGCGCGGATTTACCTCGATGAAATAGAACTTGCCGGTATCGGCATCCTGGAGGAACTCGACCGTACCGGCGCCGATATAGCTGGTGTCGCGCGCCAGCTTGAGGGCATAGCCGCAAAGCTCCTGCCGTAATTCCTCGGATAGATAGGGGGCCGGCGCCCGCTCGACCACCTTCTGGTTGCGACGCTGGATCGAGCAGTCGCGCTCGAACAGATGTACCGCGTTGCCATGTGTGTCGCCCAGCACCTGGACCTCGACATGGCGCGCGCGTTCGATCAGCTTCTCGAGGTAGACTTCATCCTTGCCGAACGCGGCTTTTGCCTCGCGCTTGCCTTCGGTCACCTCACGCGCAAGATCTGCCTCGCTGCGGATTGCGCGCATGCCGCGTCCGCCGCCGCCCCACGAAGCCTTGAGCATGACGGGATAGCCGACTTCGGCTGCCAGTTTCTTGACCGCTTCCATATCGTCGGGCAGCGGGTCGGTTGCCGGGATGACCGGCACGCCGACCTCGATAGCGAGATTGCGCGCGGCAACCTTGTTGCCCAGGCGGCGCATCGTCTCCGGCTTGGGACCTATGAAGGTTATGCCCGCTTCAGCGCACGCGTCCGCGAATTCGGGGCTTTCGGAGAGAAGCCCGTACCCCGGATGGATGGCGTCGGCGCCCGACGCCCTGGCGACCCGGATCACCTCCTCGATCGACAGATAGCTCTCGATCGGTCCCATGTCCTTGTCCAGATGCGGCCCGCGTCCGACCTGGTAGCTCTCGTCCGCCTTGAAGCGATGTAGCGAGTATTTGTCTTCTTCGGCCCATATGGCGACGGTCTTCAGGCCGAGTTCGTTGGCCGCGCGAAACACCCGGATGGCGATTTCTGAACGGTTGGCTACGAGAATCTTGGAGATTGGCACGAACGCACTCCGGGGCCGCAAAGACTGGGTCGTGCAGCATGATTAGCGCGAAAATGCTGCAGTGCAACCGAAAAAGGCAGCCGGCGGCGGCCGATGAAATTTTAGTCAGCAGAAATGAAAAATGCCCGGCGCGAGGCGCCGGGCATCTTCGCTAGATTGAACGAAACGAAGAATTACATTGCATTCTCGAAATACGTGTACTTGCCGTCGTCACCCTTCTTCCACGTGTAGAGCACGTAGTCGGGACGGGTGATGTCACCCTTAGCGTCGTAGCCGATATCGCCGATGGCGGTCGTCCACGGGCCGCTCTTCTTGATCTCGTCGGCAACCTTCTGCGCGTCAGCGGCGCTGCCGAGCTTGTTGGCGGCGGCAGCGACGATCTGCAGGGCAGCGTAGGAGTAGAGCGTGTAGGCTTCCGGTTCGAAGCCGGCCGCACGGAACTTCTCGACGAGCTCCTTGGCGTTCGGGTTCTTGCGCGGATCCGGAGCAAATGTCATCAGCGTGCCGTCGACGGCGTCGCCGGCGATCGAGGCCAGTTCGTTCGACACGATGCCGTCACCCGACATGAAGGTAGCCTTCAGGCCCTGGTCTGCCGCCTGACGCTCGATGAGGCCGAACTCGGAGTGCAGTCCGCCGTAGTAGACGACCGTGACGCCCGCGTCCTTCATCTTGGCGATGAGAGCCGAGAAGTCCTTGTCGCCGACATTGATGCCTTCATACATGGCTTCGGTCACGCCGGCAGCGTTGAGGGACTTCTTGGTTTCGTCGGCGAGACCCTGGCCATAAGGGGTCTTGTCGTGGACGACCGCGATCTTGGCGTCCTTGAAGTTGGCGGCGAGATAGCCGCCGGCAACGGCGCCCTGCTGGTCGTCGCGTCCGCAGGTACGGAACGTGTTCCACAGGCCGCGTTCGGTCAGCGTCGGGTTGGTGGCCGAGGGCGTGATCACCAGGATGCCGTTTTCCGCATAGACTTCGGAAGCCGGGATGGTGACGCCAGAGTTGAAGTGACCGACGACATACTTGACGCCGTCAGCGACGAACTTGTTGGCGACCGAGATGCCCTGCTTGGGATCGGAGACGTCGTCGCCGATGGTCAGGACGATCTTCTCGCCGTTGATGCCGCCGGCTGCGTTGATGTCGGCTGCTGCCTGCTCTGCGCCCTTCTGGAGCTGTGCGCCGAAAGCAGCGTTCGGACCCGTGATCGGGCCGGCCACGCCGATGAGGATGTCCGCCCACGCGCTGCTGCTGAGCGCCATGACGGCGGTCAGGGCAACTGCGGACAATAGTGATTTCTTCATGGATAACTCCCATTAAACCGAGTGGGCGTGAATGAAACTTCCATGCGATGCCCACCCTATCGCAGAAAGGTTACTTTGCCCATTTTCCGGCGCTTGTCACGCCGATTCGCGTCAGCGCGGTTAACCGCCGGCCTTCGACTTCCAGCTCAGGAGCGAGGCGCGCTCGTAGAGCCAGTGATACTGGGTCACCATCTGGCCAGTGCGGGTGTACTGATAGCCGATGACGCCGATGATAAGCAGGATGACGGTGTCGACGATGTAGTACTGCGCCGTGAACATCGTGCCCTCGAACAGGGCATGATGGATGAAGCGAACGCCGATACCGAGCAACAGCAGGAAGATGATCAGGCTCGACATCGGTCGCCAGGTCTGCGCGCAGGCGCGGCCGGTCATCCAGGCGGCCCAACCGCCGAGCAGGCAGGTCACGAAGAAGAACTGCCAGATCGATGATTCTTCGTAGAGGATACCGCTCATAGTGACCTCCCGCTGCTCAATGCCGTCCGCCTTCGAGATAGGCGGCGCGAACTTCCGGATTTGCCAGCAGTTCCTGGCCCGTGCCGCTCATGGTGACGTTGCCGTTGACCATCACGTAGCCGCGATTGGCGAGCTTGAGCGCGCCGAACGCGTTCTGTTCCACCAGAAAGACGGTCAGCCCCTGCGAACGGTTCAGTTCCCGGATGGCGTCGAAGATCTGCTTGACGATCAGGGGCGCCAGTCCGAGCGATGGCTCGTCGAGCAGCAGGAGCTTGGGTCTCGCCATCAGCGCCCGGCCGATCGACAGCATCTGCTGCTCGCCCCCCGACAGCGTTCCGCCACGCTGGGCAATGCGCTCCTTGAGCCTCGGGAAAAGTTGGAAAACCTTCTCCGAATCCTCGTCGAAATATTTGAGCTTGTCGAGACTGGCCCCCATCTGGAGATTTTCCATCACGGTCATGCGCGGAAATATCCGTCGGCCCTCGGGCGACTGGGCGATCCGCATCCGTGCGATCTCGTGGGTGGGAAGCTGGGTGATGTCCGTTCCGGCGAAAGTGATCGTGCCGCTCTTGGCGCGCGGGGTGCCGAAGATCGTCATCATGAGTGTCGACTTGCCGGCGCCGTTTGCGCCGATCAGCGCAACGATCTCCCCTTCGTTGACCGCGATCGACACACCGTTCAGCGCACGGATATTCCCATAGAAGGTTTCCACGCCTTCGACCTGGAGCAGGGTCTTGCCGGCCATCACGCAGCCCCTCCGCTCTTTGCAAACGCTTTGGCCTGGCCGATCCAGTCCTCGCGTCCGATGCGGCCGTCGAACTCGAGATAGGCTTCGGCTGCCTCGACATCCGCCTGGGTCCAGGCGGCGATCTGGTCGAAATGGAAGATGCCGTGCTCATGGAGCTTGCGCTCGTTGACCGGCCCGATGCCCTTGATGCGGGTCAATTCGTCGGCGCTCCCACCGCGCGGCGCGGCGATTGCCGTCGACAGCGCGGCAACGCGTTGATCGTACTGCGCGGCCTTGGACGCCCCTCTCGAAACCTTGACCGTTTCGCCGGCTTCGTCGCTGTGGCCGATCGTGTCGGAAACCGCGCCGGCCATCATCGATGCCGAATCCGACGGGCCATGCGCGCGGTCTGGCTCTCCGTCGAACTTCTCAATGACGCGGTCTTCGGCGACTTCGGCGAGCACGTCCGTCACCTCGGTATCGTCGACGCCGAGATAGGCGGCGATGACGCGCGGGTCCGTCTTGACGGAGGTCGGATCGCCGTCTGAGATCTTGCGACCGTATTCAAGCACGACGACGTGGTCGGAAATCTGCATCACCACCGACATGTCGTGTTCGATCAGCAGGATCGAGGTGCCGGTTGTCGCCTTGATGTCAATGAGAAGCTCGTTCAACGCGAGCGACTCCCTCGGATTGAGTCCCGCCGCCGGCTCGTCGAGACACAGCAGTTCCGGCCCGGTGCACATGGCGCGCGCAATCTCGAGCCGACGCTGCGCTCCATAGGGAAGATCCCCAGCCGGGTCGTCGGCGCGGTCGATCAGGTTGGCCTTCTCCAGCCAGTGCTTCGCCAGTTCCATCGATTCCGCCGAGGCCTTGCGGTAGCCGCTGAAGCCGAACAAGCCAAGCACCGTGTATCCGGATGCCTTCATGAGCTTGTTGTGCTGCGCAACCAGCAGGTTCTCCAGCAGCGTCATGCCCGAGAAGAGCCGGATGTTCTGGAATGTGCGCGCAACCTTCGCCTTGGCGGGAATCTGGAAATCTGGCAGCCGCTCGAGCAGGAACTGCTTGCCGCTGCGGCTGGTCAGCGTGATCATCCCCTCGGACGGCTTGTAAAAGCCGGTGATGCAGTTGAACACCGTTGTCTTGCCGGCGCCGTTGGGACCGATCAGCGCGGTAATCTCGCCGCGCCGCGCCTGGAAGGACAGGTCGCCGATGGCGACGAGCCCGCCAAATTTCATCGAAAGGTGGTCAACGGACAGGATCGGATCATTCATGGCGGGAACAGCGTTCATCAGCCGTGACCCTCCTTGGTGAAGGAACTGGACACAGCCTTGCGCTCGTTCAGGAAGGCGGTCGGCTCACGGCTGCCCACGAAGCCACGCGGCTTCCAGAGCATCACGATGACCATCGCCAGCCCGAACAACAGCATGCGGTAGAGTTCGGGGGTGAAGCTCTCGCCGAAGATCGCCTTCAGGAACTGCAGCTCGCGCAGGATTTCCGTGCCGCCGATCATGACCAGCGCCGCGATGGCGATGCCGGTCAGCGAACCCATGCCGCCGAGCACCACGATGGCGAGAATGATCGCCGATTCCAGGAAGACGAAAGATTCGGGGCTGACGAAGCCCTGGCGCGCCGCGAAGAATGCGCCGGCGAAACCGCCGAACATCGCGCCGATGGCGAAGGCCGTGAGCTTGGTGATGGTCGTGTTGATGCCGAGGGAGCGGCAGGCAATCTCGTCCTCGCGCAGCGCTTCCCAGGCGCGTCCGACCGGAAGCCGCCGCAGCCTGACCGTGACAAAAGCCGTCAGCAGCGCCAGCGCGAGTATGAGGTAGTACAGGAATATCTTGTAGTAGGAGCCCGACTGCGCGATGCCGAACACCTTCGCGATGTAGTAGGGCGACGATGTGTTGAAGTCGAACAGGCCGAAGAACGTCACCTTAGGTATGCCTGAAATGCCGGCGGTGCCGTTGGTGACTTCACGCCAGTTGATCAGAACGAGACGGATGATCTCTCCGAACGCTAGGGTTACGATAGCGAGATAGTCGCCTCGCAGCCGCAAGACGGGAAACCCGAGGATGACGCCCCACAGGGCAGCCATGGCGCCCGCGCAGGGCAGCAGTATCCAGAACGACCAGCCGAATTCGGTGCCAAGGAGCGCATAGCAATATGCTCCGACCGCATAGAACGCGACGTAGCCGAGGTCGAGCAGGCCGGCGAGCCCAACCACGATGTTCAGGCCCCACGCCAGCATCACGTAGATCAAGATCTGGATGCCGAAATTGTCGACCCATTTCAGCGAACCCTGGAAGCCGACCAGAAGAACGATCACCACCGGATAGAGCAGCAGCGCGCCAATGGCGATCTTGGTCCAGTGCGTCCAGAAGAACGACTTTTCCGTCTGCACCACAGGCGCTCTCGCCTTCTCCGCATTGCGGCCCGCGAAATAGGGCTGCAGGAAGGCAACCGCCACGAAGCGCCCGGCCATGACCAGACCGACGACGATGGCAAGCAGGCCCCAGCGCTGGACCAGGATCAGTTCGTTGCGGATGTTCTGGTCGGTCTTGACGCCGATCAGCAGGAAGAAAAGTCCAAACGCGATCACGCCTGCGTAAAACGCCTCGCGTATCGCTCTCTGGAAGGTGCTTGTATTCTCGATGCGGTCCGGGGAAATGGCTGCCATTTTCTCAGACCTTCTCGACTTCGGGCCGGCCGAGGATGCCGGAAGGCAGGAAAATCAGCACGATGGCCAGGATCGAAAACGCTGCGACGTCCTTGTAGTCGATCGAGAAATAGGCCGACCACATGCCTTCTATGAAGCCGATAAGCAGTCCCCCCAGCATGGCCCCGGGTATGGAGCCTATGCCGCCGAGCACTGCGGCGGTGAATGCTTTCACGCCCGGCACGAACCCGTCGGAGAACACCACGACGCCGTAGTACATGAGGTAGAGCGTGCCGGCGACGGAAGCCAGCGACGCGCCCATGATGAAGGTGATCGAGATCGTGCGGTCGACGTCGACGCCAAGCAGCGCGGCCATCTTACGGTCCTGCTCGCAGGCCCGCTGGGCGCGTCCCAGCGACGTCTTGTTGACGAGGTACCAGAACAGCGTCAGCAGCAGCACGGTGACCACGACGATGACGATCTGCTTGGCCGAGACGGAAATGCCGAAGACGTCGTAGACCTTGGAGATCATCGGCGGGATCGGCTTGTTGCGGGGACCCTGCGTCACCTGCACGAAGTTGGACAGGGTGATCGACATGCCGATTGCCGTGATCAACGGCGCCAGCCGAAACGAGCCGCGCAAAGGCCTGTAGGCGACCTTTTCGATGGTCCAGTTGTACAGGCTGGTCATCAGCATGGCGACGATCATCATGATCAGCAGGAACAGGACCACGTTGACGGTCGCGAACACGCTCACCAGAAACAGGAACACGATCAAGGCGACGAAAGCGCCGACCATGAAGATATCGCCATGGGCGAAGTTGATCATTCCGATGATGCCGTAGACCATCGTATAGCCGATCGCGATCAGCCCATAGATCGATCCCAGCGTCAGCCCGTTAACAAGCTGCTGGACAAAATATTCCATCTGTACGCGGCTCCCCGAGAATGTCGCCCGATGGACGCATTCCTTTCTTGATTTCCCCTAGTCCTAATGTGTCGAGATGCAATTGCAACGTCAAATCTTCGCGATGCAGCATGCCGTTGCGGCACATCACCGCGACACGCTGGACTGCGGTCGCCGGCCTCTTGGACTATCGCGGACGCTATCATTGGCACAACGCAATGTCCTTGAGGAATCGGCGTTATGCAAGACCGAAAATCGAAGAATATTCGAACCAGGCTGCATGGGTCCGCAGAAAGTTGCGAAAGCAGTCGCATTTTAAAGCCGCCGGCAACGCGCCCCAAAAGCATGCCTACTTCACGACGAAACCGTGCGCGAAGGGGTCGCGCTCATCGATGAAGATCGTGTTGAAGCCGGTCTGCCTCGCCCATCCGCCGATCGACGGAATGATAGCCGGCTTGTCGGCAACGCGTGTCTCTCGCTCCACGCGCCCCTTGAAGAGCGATCCGATGATCGATTCATGCACGAAGCTGTCGCCTGCCTTCAGCCTGCCCTTGGCGTGAAGTTGCGCCATCCTGGCCGAGGTGCCGGTGCCACACGGGCTGCGGTCGATCGCCTGGTCGCCATAGAAGACAGCGTTGCGCGCGTCCGCATCCGGATGGGTCGGCGCACCCGTCCACAGCATGTGGCTCAGCCTTTTGATCTCGGGATTTTCCGGGTGCTCGAAGCAGTACTTCTCGTTCAGGCGCTGCCTTACCACCGGGCTCCAGGCAAGTAATTGACCCGCCTGATAGTCCGCCATGTCGCGGTAGTTTTCCTGCGGATCGACGATGGCGTAGAAATTGCCGCCATAGGCGACGTCGACCTTTATCGTGCCGAGTTCGGGACACTCGACGGTGAGACCTTCCGCGTAGAGGAAGGACGGCACGTTGGTGATGCGGACTTCCTCGACATACGAGCCTTCCTGGCGATATTCGGCGATGACCAGCCCCGCCGGCGTATCGAGCCTCAGTACGCCGGGCGTCTTGGGCGTCACGAGGCCGTTCTCGATTGCCATCGTGACCGTGCCTATCGTGCCGTGCCCGCACATCGGCAGGCAGCCGGACGTCTCGATGAAAAGGATTGCGATGTCGCAATCCTGACGCGTCGGCGGATAGAGGATGGAGCCCGACATAACGTCGTGGCCGCGCGGCTCAAACATCAGCCCGGTGCGGATCCAGTCGTATTCGGCCAGGAAATGCGCCCTTCGTTCCATCATTGTCGAGCCGGTCAGCAAAGGTCCGCCGCCCGCGACCAGCCGGACCGGATTGCCGCAGGTATGACCGTCGATGCAGGTGAACGTATGTCTTGCCATCAGCACCCAACTCCCATCATCGACTATCTCTCAAAACCGTTGCGGGCTGAAAGGCGCAAGATCAATGGCCGGCATCTCGCCTGAAATGAGGTCGCGGATCAAGCGCGCGGTGCTTGCGGCCTGTGTCTTGCCAAGGTGGCCGTGGCCAAAGGCGTAGAGGACCTTCCCGGTCGCCCGCGACGCGCCGATCACCGGCAGCGAATCCGGCAGCGACGGCCGGTAGCCCATCCACTCGCGCCCACCTTCGGACTTCAATCCGGGCAGGAAGCGGCGCGCCTTTTCCAGCATTGCCCTGGAGCGGGCGAAATTCGGCGGCAGGTCCAGTCCGCCGAGTTCCACCGCGCCACCGATGCGAAGCCCCGTCGAAAGCGGCGTAATGACGAAGCCGTGTCCGCCGAAAATCAGCTGCCGCTTCACGTCGAACGCGCCGACCGGCAGCGTCGTGTTGTAGCCGCGCTCCGTCTCAAGCGGGATCGTATCGCCAAGGTGCGCCGCCAGCCGGTGTGACCACGCGCCGGCAGCAACGAGCACGCGGCCGGCGCTCTCGGCAGCGCCGTCTGCGAAACGCAGCCGGACCCCATTCCCGGCCGGCTCGATTGCAGTCACTTCCCTGCGTACGAAACGCGCGCCAAGCTTCTCGGCATAGCTCCAGACTGCCTTGCCGAGCAGCTTCGGATCGATCGAGGTCTTCCATCCCGGCACGAATGTCGCCTTGACGAACTGCTTCGACAGGCCGGGCTGCAGTGCGGCCAGCTCCTCTCCCCAGACATGCCGGTAGGCGATGGAGAAGCGGTCCCGCGCGGCCCAGCCAGGCAGCGACGCCAGGAACTCCGCCTCGCCCTCATAGAGCTCCAGCGAACCGTCCTCGCGCAGCATGCCCCTGGTGCCGGAGCTATCGAGCAGACGCATCCATTCGGGCTCTGCCAGCTTCATCATGGCGACCTGGGCCGCAAGGCTCGCCTCGTAGAACCTCGGAGAGCCGGCCCGCCAGAAGCGAAACAGCCATGGCAGCAGTGTCGGCAGATAGGACGGCGGGATGGCCAGCGGCCCGAGCGGGTCGGCCAGCCAGCGCGGCAGGTTCCGCATCATGCCCTTGTGGGCGAGCGGCAGCACGTCAGAGAAGGCGAAGGCGGACGCGCTGCCCGAACTCGTCTCCTCGCACACCCCGGTGCGATCATAGACCGTCACCCGGTAGCCCGCCTCGACGAGATAGGCCGCCGCGCAGATGCCTATGATGCCGGCTCCCACTATCGAAACGTCAATGTCGCTACCGGTCGGCAGGTCGGATTGGCCTTGGTTGGGCATGCGCCTTGGCGACCGCGCTAGGCTGCCTTCGCCAGCGAGAGCCTCGATAGATCCGGCCGTGCCGCCAGGGCTTGCGCCACGATCGTCTCGACCGCAGCGCGGCGTTCTCCGGCCAGCGGTTGGCGAGGCATGCGGACACGGTCGTTTGTGTCAATCACCAGTGCCTCGACGAGCTTGAGGTTCTGGACCAGGTAGGTCGACACGTCGAGGTCGAGCAGCGGACGGAACCAGCGATAGATCGCCAGCGCCTCTTCGCGGCGACCGGCCTTCATCAACTGGTAGATCGCGACGGTTTCCTTCGGAAAGGCCACGACCAGGCCGGCAACCCAGCCGATCGCCCCGACCGCCAGCGCTTCGAAGGCAAGATTGTCGACGCCGGTGAACAGGTCGAACCGGTCGCCGAAATGATTGATGATATCGGTCGAACGGCGAATGTCGTCCGACGATTCCTTGATAGCAACGAAACGATCATCCTTGGCCAGCGCCTCCATGTCGGCGATGGTTACATCGACACGGTAGGCCAACCGGTTGGAATATATCATCACGGGCAGATCGCCAGCCGCGGCAACCGCTGAGAGCGCCGCGACGGTCTCGGCGGGATTGGTGTGGTAGATCGGCGAGGGAACAACCATCAGACCGTTCGCGCCGGCCTTTGCCGCGCGCCTGGCCATCGCCGCGGCTTCGCGTGTGCCCGGTTCATTGACGGTAAGAAGCACCGGCTTCTTGCCGGCCGCCTTCTGGGCGGTCTTCAGCACCTCGATCTTCTCGTCCTGGCTGAGCATCGGGCCCTCGCCGAGCGAGCCGGCAACTATCAGGCCATCGCAACCTGCCTCCATCTGGAGCGCAAAGCAGCGTTCCATCTCGGCATGGTCGAGCTGATCGTCAGCGGTAAATTTGGTCGTGACTGCTGGAAAAACACCGGTCCACATGACAATCTCCATCTGATATATCAGTGATATATTTTAACGCTTGATGACTGTCAATACCGATTCCATGGTGATAGACGGGAAATATATCAGAGACCTGTTTTGTGCTGGACACCGTCAACACCTCCCCCGAACCTGCCGCGACGCGCGCCTATCGTGCGCTTGAGCGCATGATCGTGATACTTGAGCTCGCCCCCGGCAGCATCGCCACCGAAGGCGTGCTGATCGAGCGGCTGGGCCTTGGGCGCACGCCGGTGCGCGAGGCAATCCAGCGGCTCGCCTGGGAAGGGCTTGTGGAAATCAGGCCTCGCGCCGGTCTCGCCATTGCACCGCTTCATCCGGGCGACTGGGCTCGCGTCATCGACGCACGCTGGGGCGTTGAGGTCGTTCTCGCCCGCTCGGCGGCGCGCAATGTGAGCCGCGAAGCTGCCGCACGGTTCCACGACGCGGCTCTTGGCATGCGCCAGGCGGTTCTTGCGGATGACGTGCTGGCTTTCCTCGTCGCCGACAAGGCGCTGGACGAAGCCTTGGCGCTTGCGGCGGAAAACCCATTCGCTGCCCGCGTTGCCGCACCGCTTCAGACGCACAGCAGGCGATTCTGGTTCCGCTATCGCGCCGGCACCGGCCTTGCCGAAGCTGCCGGCCAGCATGTCGCCCTGATCCGCGCAATCGTCGCCGGCGACGAGGCGGCCGCCGGCGAAGAGGCCGCCCGCCTCATGACGCTCCTGCGGGACCACGCGGAGGCTGCGGCGAGGCGCTGAACGACCAGACGGGGTTGTCTGGCCACGCTGCACAAGTCTGGACACGGGGATTCATGCCCCGCGGGCTTCAGTTCATCGTCGGGATGACGAACTCCGCGCCGTCCTTGACGCCGGACGGCCAGCGAGAGGTGACGGTCTTTGTCTTGGTGTAGAAGCGGAAGGCGTCCGGCCCATGCTGGTTCAGGTCGCCGAAGGAAGATGCCTTCCAGCCCCCGAACGTATAGTATGCGATCGGCACGGGAATAGGCACGTTGATGCCGACCATGCCGACTTGGACGCGCGAGGCGAAGTCGCGCGCGGCGTCGCCGTCGCGGGTGAAAATCGCGACGCCGTTGCCCATCTCGTGGTCGTTGGCGATCTTGAGCGCATATTCGTAGTTCGGCGCGCGCACCACCGACAGCACCGGCCCGAATATTTCTTCCTTGTAGATCTTCATCTCCGGCTTGACGTCGTCGAACAGGCAGCCGCCCATGTAGTAGCCGTTCTCGTAGCCCTGCATCCTGAAGCCGCGCCCGTCGACGACGAGCTTGGCGCCTTCCTTCACGCCGGCATCGACATAACCTTTCACCCTCTCGAGCGCCTGGGCGGTCACCAGCGGGCCAAAGTCGGCCGCGGCATCGGTGGAGGGACCGACCTTGAGGCTCTCCACACGCGGGACAAGCTTTTCCATGAGCCGGTTGGCGGTGTCGTTGCCGACGGGCACGGCCACCGAGATCGCCATGCAGCGCTCGCCGGCCGAGCCGTAGCCGGCGCCGATCAGCGCATCTACCGTCTGGTCCATGTCGGCGTCGGGCATGATGATCATGTGGTTCTTGGCGCCGCCGAAGCACTGCACGCGCTTGCCGCTCGCGGTTCCCCGCGAATAGATGTAGTGCGCGATCGGCGTCGAGCCGACGAAGCCGATCGCCTTGATATCCTGGTCGTCCAGGATCGCGTCGACCACTTCCTTGTCGCCGTTCACCACGTTGAGAATGCCGGCCGGCAATCCTGCCTCGATGAAAAGTTCCGCAATGCGCAGCGGAACGCCCGGATCCCGTTCGGAAGGCTTCAGGATGAACGCGTTGCCGCAGGCAATCGCAGGCGCGATCTTCCAGAGCGGGATCATGGCCGGGAAATTGAACGGCGTGATGCCTGCGACGACGCCCAGCGCCTGGCGCATCGAGTAGACGTCGATGCCTGGACCAGCGCCGTCGGTGAACTCGCCCTTCATCATGTGCGGAGCGCCGATGCAGACCTCGACCACTTCCAGCCCGCGCTGGATGTCGCCCTTGGCGTCTGCGATCGTCTTGCCGTGTTCGCGCGCGAGGATCTCGGCAAGCGAGTCGTATTCCCGGTTGACCAGTTCTAGGAACTTCATGAGCACGCGTACGCGCCGCTGCGGATTTGTCGCTGCCCAGCCAGGCTGCGCGGCCTTTGCATTCTCAACCGCGCCACGCAGTTCGGCGGCTGAGGCCAGCGCGACGGTGCCACGCACCGTGCCGTCCATCGGCTGCATGACGTCCTGCTTGCGCCCGCTCGTGCCGGCAACGCGCTTGCCGCCTATGAAATGGCCGTATTGGATCATGTCTCGCTCCCTGGCGTTTTCGACTTGCTGCCATTGTCACGCTTCCGGCCTGCCTTGGCAACGCGAGCGGACGCGCTACCGTTGTGCATGGAATAAAGAACAGATAGAGTTGGCGCTTCATTTGTCGCATAGGCAAAAGTCCGATGAATTGGGACGATGTCCGCATATTTTTGGCTGTTGCCCGCGCCGGCCAGATCCTCGGCGCGGCGCGGCGTCTTGAGCTTAACCATGCCACCGTTTCCCGCCGCATCGTAGCACTGGAAGACTCGCTCGGCGCCAAGTTATTTCGCCGGCTTACGACCGGCACCGAGCTGACCCCGGCGGGGGAGCGCTTCCTCGCCGTAGCCGAGCGCATGGAAGCCGACATGATCGCCGCGCGCTCCGAGCTTGCCGGCGGCGACGATGACGTTTCGGGGACCGTCCGGATTGGCGCGCCCGACGGGTTCGGTGTCGCGTTCCTCGCTTCCCGACTCGGCGCGCTGACTGCCCAGCATCGCGACCTCAGGATCCAGCTCGTTCCCGTGCCGCGCTCCTTCTCGCTGTCCCGCCGCGAGGCCGATATAGCGATCACGACGGAACGGCCGACGGAGGGCAGGCTCGTCGCGCAGAAACTGGTCGACTATTCGCTCGGGCTCTATGCCTCGCGCAGCTATGCAGAGGCCAACGGCCTGCCTGCAACCCAATCCGAACTGCGAGCCCACCGGCTGATCGGCTATGTCCCCGATCTGGTGGTCAGCTCCTCGCTAGCCTATGCGCAGGAGTTCAGCCCGGACTGGGACGCCGCGTTCGCGATCTCCTCGGCGCTCGGTCAGGTGGAAGCCGTGCGCTCGGGAGCAGGCATCGGCATCCTGCATTCCTTCATCGCACGGGCGCTGCCCGACCTCGTTGCGGTCGATGCGGCAAGACCGATTCTCCGTGCCTACTGGCTGGTCTATCACGAGAGCGTGCGACCGCTGCGCCGCATCCAGGTCGTCGCCGGCCACATCCTGCATGCCGTAGAAAAGGAACGGCGGCTGTTCCAGTGAAGCTTCCCGTCGCAGCGCGGCCAGCTAGTGCCTGAAGTGCCTGACGCCGGTGAACACCATGGCGATGCCATTTGCGTCGGCGGCGGCGATCACCTCGTCGTCGCGCATCGACCCGCCCGGCTGGATAACAGCGCTGGCGCCTGCCTCGACTGCCGAAAGGAGCCCGTCGGCGAACGGGAAGAACGCGTCCGAGGCGACGACTGAGCCTTTGGTGAGAGGCTCCGCATGTCCGGCCGCCTCGGCGGCGTCGACCGCCTTGCGCGCCGCGATGCGCGCGGAATCAACGCGGCTCATCTGGCCGGCCCCGATGCCTACCGTCGCCTGGTCCTTGGCATAGACGATGGCGTTGGACTTCACGTGCTTGGCTACCCGGAACGCAAATTTGAGATCGGCCATCTCTCCATCGGTCGGCGCGCGCTTCGTGACGACCTTGAGATCGAGATCGTCGACAACGGAAGCGTCGCGGCCCTGCACGAGCAGGCCCCCGGCCACTGACTTGACGCCGGTGCCCGCCGCGCGCGGGTCCGGCAGTCCGCCCGTTACCAGGAGCCGCAGGTTCTTCTTCGCGGCGACGATCGCCTGCGCTTCCTCGCTTGCCTCGGGCGCGATGATCACTTCGGTAAATGTCTTGACGATCTCCTCCGCGGCATTCGCGTCGAGTGGCCGGTTCACCGCGACAATCCCGCCGAATGCCGAGACCGGGTCGCATGCGAGCGCCTTGAGGTATGCCTCCTTCAGGGTCGCGCCTTCGGCGACGCCGCATGGGTTGGCGTGCTTGATGATCGCCACGGCCGCGGTCCGTTGCGGATCGAATTCGCCAACCAGTTCGAACGCCGCGTCGGTGTCGTTGATATTGTTGTAGGAAAGCTGCTTGCCCTGAAGTTGGCGGGCGGTCGCAACGCCGGGGCGCTTCTCGCCGGTGACGTAGAAGCCGGCCTGCTGATGCGGATTTTCGCCGTAGCGCATCACGCTTTCCAACCGGCCGCCAAAGGCCCGCCATGCTGGATGCTCGACCTCGAGCGCTTGCGCGAACCAGTCCGATATCGCGGCATCGTAGGCGGCGGTGCGCGCAAACGCCTTGGCCGCGAGCTTCTGGCGAAACTCCAGCGACAGGCTACCAGAATTCAGCTCCAGCGCGTTGAGCACCGAGGCGTAGTCCTGCGGGTCGGTAACCACAGCCACATAGGCGTGGTTCTTGGCCGACGCGCGCACCATCGCGGGTCCGCCGATGTCGATGTTCTCGACGATCGAGGCATAATCGCCGCCCGACTGCCTGACCTCGTCGAACGGGTAGAGATTGACCACCACCAGATCAATCGGCTCGATGCCGTGCCGAAGCATCGCCTCGGCATGTTCCGGATCGTCGCGGATCCCCAGCAGCGCGCCGTGCACCGAGGGATGCAGCGTCTTCATCCGCCCGTCCATGATCTCCGGAAAGCCGGTCAGCTCGGCTACGTCGCGGACCGGGATGCCTGCTTGCTCGATCGCCTTGGCGGTGCCTCCGGTCGAGACCAGTTCGACCCGCGAGGCCGACAGCGCGGCGGCGAACTCGGCCAGCCCCGTCTTGTCGGACACCGACAAAAGCGCTCGGCGCACCGCAACGAGATCGGGCGCGGGAATTTTCTTTGAGGCAACCGCCATGCGGAGGGCCTTTCGGGTTCTTGGATGTTGGGTGAGCGGGTAGCGGCTCGGAAGCGCTAAATCAAGCAGGACCGACCGGTCACGCGGTCACGTTTTCTGCACATAGTTCATTATATGCGTGCGCGTGAATTGCCAGTGGACTTCCTGCAGCTCCGAAGCCTTGAACGTCAGAGCAATCTGCCGACTGCGGCGCGGGCCACCTAGCCCCGCGAAATAGATCGACTCTTCGATTGATGGCGCCAGCTCTTCACAAGACATCACCCATCGATCCGCGTTCTGCGCGGTGAGGACGAGGCGGTCCTCTTCGTCCTGCAAAAGCTCGACGTCCGGATGCAGGTGGAAGCGGATCGTCACCAGGTCACGCCCGTTGTCGCGCGCTGCCGCACCACCGGCACGCAGGAAGCGGTCGATCCCGACGAGGACATTGCCGTCCGAAGTCAGCGCCAGTTCACGCTCGTGGTAGAGCGAGAAACGCGCCACATATCCGTCATGACTGGCAATGAAGCCCTGGATGCCCGGACGGTCGGTGCGCCGGCAAGGCACGTTCTGAGGCCCGCCGATCAGCGGCGGGCTCTCGATATCGTTGACACGGATCGAATGGTTGAAGCGGGCGGACGATGTATCGTTGAGCGTCGCGGTCGTATGCGCCGCGGTGGCCCGGGCCAGGGGACGGAATTCCGCCGCCCCATATGTGTCGACGCCGCAATTGACCAGGAAATGCTGGCGACCCGACGACATCTCGAAGGAAAGGCAGCCCGCATGGGCGGTGTTGGAGACGTCGATTGGCGGCGGCAGGCCGGTGTCGGCGATCACGGTGACGCCGCCCATTGACAGCCGCTCGTACCCCGAATGGGGTGCATGGAGCAGCGGCGCGCCTTCCGTGTCGTCGTGGCGCAGGATCGCGGCGATGCGGTCGTGGATCGTCGCACCCATGCCGTTGAAGCGTGCGAGCGCGCCGTCTTCATGCCGGAAGAATCGCAGTGCGGGCAGCATTCGGTCGACGGCGTTGATCAGAGCCGCAGGCGGCGTCTCGGCCTGATTGGTGTAGGTGTGCCGGAGCGGCAGGAGGTCGGCTAACAATTCCATGACGGTGAGCGGATTGCGTGAAATGTGGCCGCCGTCTGGCAGTATTTGCCGTTCGAGCTCCTCGGCGAGCTGGCGCGTTGCTCCGCGCAACGCCGAGGCGGGAGCCGGCAGCGATAGCGCCGCGAAGGCCAGCGCGATGCGGGCGCGCAGCCTGTCCTTGCCATCTGGCATCTCCTTCACCACCGAGCGCAGGTAGCGGATCTGCATGGCGAGCGACTTCAGATAGGACCGGTAGAAGGGAAATTCGGCGCCCTGCAGCACGACCGGGGAATGCTGCAACCACGCAATAATGCGCTTGGCCGTGATCGCCGGTTCCCAGGCGACCCCAGTGATGCTTCCGCCATGCGTGGCGATCCAGTCGGACACCAGCGCGCGTGCATTGGCCGCCGAAAGATCCGTTCCGGCGGCGCGCATGTGGCGCAGCCAGCGGAACCCGTGCAGGGTTTTTTGCCAGCCGCGGTTCGGCACGTCGATCTGAAACGGCGATCGCCCGCCGGTCTCGACCAGATGACCCGACAAGGGGAACCGGCCGTAGTAGATCTCGAGTGCAATCTGCGGGTCGGCGAGACGAAGGTCGGGCGGCGCGATCAGCACCCGTTCCGGTGTCCTGCCCGAATAGCGCCAGCGATAGATCGGCCCGGCGCGAAGGCGGCGGCGGGCCTTGCGCCACATCTCCTTTGCGACGAGCGTCCAAAGACGCGTCGTGTTGCCCGCCGCAGTCGCCAATGAATTTCCTCTCCCGCTCGCCATGCCAGTTCGGCCGCCCAGCCACCGGCCCCCCGCGAATGGCTAGTCGATTCAGCAGCTTATATGAGAGTGAATTTTGCGTGAAGGCAACCGCACGTTTTTTGAGCAATTTCGACGCGTATCACGGCAGACGTCGAAATCGCGCGGCAAAGAAGCCGTCAAGCCCGGAAACCCCGGGGTTTGCAAGCTGGAGGTCGGCTGGCGTGGTCCGCAGCAGGCCCTGTTTGCTCAGGAAGCTGTCCATGCCCGGCACTTCGCCGGCAACCGCCGGATCGAGCACCACGTCAGGAGAGGCCGCCAGGAACGCGGCAAAAAGCGCTTCGCCTTCCGATGGATCGAGCGAACAGTTCGAGAAGACGACACGCCCGCCGGGTTTTACAAGACGCGCAGCCACGACGATCATCCGGGCCTGCAGAGCCGCAAGCTTTTCGATATCGGCCGCCGACTTTGTCCACGGCACATCCGGATGCCGGCGAATCGTTCCGGTCGACGAGCAAGGCGCGTCGAGGAGCACCGCGTCGAAAAGCTCCGGCGGTTCGTAAGCCAGCAAATCAGCCTGGACCATTTGTGCCTGGAGGTTGAGCCGCGCGAGGTTCTGGCCGAGGCGGGACAGCCTGTTCTTCGATGTATCAATCGCCGTGACATTGGCGCCGGCAAGCACAAGCTGGGTGGTTTTGCCGCCCGGAGCCGCGCAAAGGTCGGCGACATTCTTGCCTGCAATGTCTCCGAGCAGGCGCGCCGGCAACCCGGCGGCGGCATCCTGGACCCACCATTCCCCATCGGCAAAGCCCGGCAGTTCCGGGACGCTGGCGGCAAGACGCTCGATGCGAACGCCCCCCGTCGGAAGCACCATACCGCCAAGACGCTCGGCCCACAGTTGCGGGTTCGATTTGACGGAAACATCGACCGGCGCCTCGATCCGGTGCGCGGCCAGTATCGCCGTCGTACGATCCGCCCCGTATGCGGCCGTCAGTCTTGCGACGAACCAGTCCGGCGCGTCCAGGGTGGTAGCAAGCATCGGTTCGAGTTCGGCGTCCTTGGAGCGCGCCATCGAACGCAGCACGCCATTGACCAGGGCTGCAAACCGCGTCGTGCGCGGGTCGGACTTCGCGTGCGTCACCGCGAGGTCGACCGCCGCGCTGTCTGGGATGTCGAGAAACAGGATCTGCGCCGCGGCGACATGCAGGATATGCGTCAGCGTGTGCGCATTCGGCGGCAGTGGCCTTTCGAGCCGCCGGGACAGCAGCTTGCCGATGGTGACGCGAAAGCGCAGCGCCGTCGTCAGGATCGCGCGCACAAGGCTGCGATCGCGCGCGTCGAGCGCGAGATAATACGGATGTCCGTTGTCGTTGTCGGTCAACCCGTCGAGCGGCGTCCTGGCGTCGATGACGGTGGCCAACAGTTTTGCCGCTGTCTTGCGTGCGGCCAGGCCGGGCACTTTGTCGTCGGCGGCGGGACCCTCAGCGGACCTCGAAGGAGCCCTGCGCCCCTGCGAAGGGTTCACGACCACCGGCCCTTTTTGGGCCCGGTCGGATTGCGGCCCCAGGGATTGGAGGTCGGGGGTTCCGGCTGGCGTGGTTTTTCCACCGGCTCGGCCCGCGACCAAGGCCCGTCATTCCCGGTCGCTTCCTCCTGGGGAGCTTGCGGCGCGGAGGGCGGCTCGAAACCGCTTTGGGCCATTTCCTGCAACGCGCGTATCCGGTTTTCCGTCGCCGGGTGGGTCGAGAACAAATTGTCCATCCGTTCTCCCGACAGCGGGTTGATGATGAAGAGCGGCGCCGTGGCAGGGTTTCGCTCGGCGTCCGGGTTATGGATACGCTCGGCCGTCTTGGCAATCTTGCCGAGCGCCGACGCCAGCCACAGAGGCTGGCCGCATATCTCGGCGCCGCGCCGGTCGGCGGAATACTCGCGCGTGCGGCTGATCGCCATCTGCACGATGGCCGCCGCGAGCGGCGCGACGATCATCGCCACCAGCACTCCTATGAAACCGAGCGGGTTACTGTTGTTGTTGTCGCGGCTGCCGCCGAAGAAGAAGGCGAAATTGCCAAGCATCGAGATGGCGCCGGCGAGCGTGGCGGTGATCGTCATCGTCAGAGTGTCGCGGTTCTGGACGTGGGCCAGTTCATGCGCCATCACGCCCGCCACCTCCTCGTATGACAGCCGCTCAAGCAGGCCGGTCGTCGCCGCCACCGCAGCGTTCTGGGGATTGCGGCCGGTCGCAAACGCGTTCGGCTGCAGATTCTGAATGAGGTAGGTCTTGGGCATCGGCAGGCCGGCGCGGGCCGATAGATCGCGCACGATGCCGTAATACTCCGGCGCATTTTTCTCGTCGACCTCGACCGCATGGTGCATCCGCAACACCATCTTATCGGCATTCCAGTAGCTGAAGAAATTCATGGCGGCGGCGATCAGGAAGGCAATCATCATGCCGCTGCCGCCGCCGATGAGGTATCCGACCGCCATGAACAGCGCTGTCATGAAAGCCAGCAGCATGGCCGTGCGAATGATGTTCATCCCGGTCTCCGTTGACGGCCGCCCAAAACGTTCGATCCAGCCTGTAAATTGCCACTATATGATGGGAAAGTCCGCGCCAGGTTTCAACGACCATGTTGAGGAACAATGGGCAACCAGAATGTTTCCGGAAATGCGCCGGAATCCCGGCCGCGCAAGCCGCTTTCGCCCGAGGCGGTGCGGGCGCTTGCCGAAGCCGATGCTCGACGGGAGCTATACTTGACCCGGGAAGCCGCCCGGCCCCGCGAACTTGGCGGCCGCGGCGGAAACGAACCGGTTCGCTACGGCGATTGGGAAGTGAAGGGTTTGGCCTCCGACTTCTGACGACAGCCTCCGCCACGTCGGATCGGGAACAAGCGACGCGCTGCTGCGTTTGTTGTCCAGTTTTTCCGACACTTCAAATGTGCGAGGTCTGCCATGCTGATCCGGCTCGGCTACGAAATTGCTATCGAATCCCCGGCGCGGACGCCCCTGATCTCGCTTCTCGAGATTCATTCCGATCGTCAGCCCGACATCAAGCGCGCGACACGCGTCATCACCTCTCCCGCGGTCGAAAGCACGCTCTACGAGGATCGATACGGTAACAGCTGCCGGCGCTTCAGCGCGCCGGGCGGCGAGTTTCGTATTCTGTACGACGCCGTGGTCGAGGATGCGGGTCAGCCGGACGAGGTCAACACGCTCGCCCGCGAGACGCCGGTGGAGGACCTGCCGCCCGAGGCGCTCGGTTACCTGCTCGGCAGCAGGTACTGCGAGACGGATCATCTGAGCAGCCTCGCCTGGAACCTGTTCGGTCACATGCCGCCGGGTTGGGCGCGCGTGCAGGCGATCGTCGACTACGTCCACAACCGACTGTCCTTCGGCTACGGCTATGCTCGCTCCACCCGCACCGCCGCCCAGGCCAATGACGAGCGCGTGGGCGTGTGCCGCGACTTTGCCCATCTGGCCATCACGCTCTGCCGCTGCATGAACATTCCCGCCCGCTATGTGAACGGCTACCTCGGCGACATCGGCGTGCCCCAGGATCCGGCGCCGATGGACTTTTCGGCCTGGATGGAGGTGTTCCTCGAAGGGAAATGGTACACGTTCGATCCGCGTCACAATGTACCGCGCATCGGCCGGGTTGTGATTGCGCGCGGACGCGACGCGACCGATGTCCCGCTGCTGCATAGCTTCGGGCCGCATCGGTTGTCGATGTTCAAGGTGTGGACATACGAGCAGGACAGCCATCCCGCCACGCCGCCCCGTCACGGAGTGGATCGCACGGCCACTGTGCAGATGATCGCCTGAACAGCCAGTCGCCAAACTACTTGCATGATACCACATAGAGGAATAAATTCCTCGCCATGGGACCATGTGTCAGTATTGCAGCGGTACTCGGGGTGGCGACCCTTCTCGCCTGCTTCCCGGCCGGTGCGGCGAAGCTGTTTCGCGGACCGGTCGACGCGGTCGTTGTCGAAGTCCTGGACGGCGATACGTTCGTCGCCGAGGCAATGGTCTGGCCAGGCCATTCCGTCAGGGTGAACATACGCATACGAGGCATCGACGCGCCCGATATGAAGGCCCGCTGCGCTGACGAGAAATCGGCGGCACTGCAGGCACGCGAAGCGCTCGTGCACCTTCTGGGCGACGGTCGCGTCGCGATCTCCAATATCGCGGGCGCAAAATACTACGGCCGCGTCCTGGCGGACGTTTCGACCTCCCAAGGCCTACCGGTGGCCCCGATCTTGCTGAATGAAAACCTGGTGCGACCCTACGGCGGAGAGCGGCGGCGGACTTGGTGCGGTTGACCCACATCGACACACCGCACGGTCCCAGCCTGATACGCATTCGTTAATCGGCCCGGCACGCAGGCGGCCTTCGGTAAACAAGTCGTTAGCTTTTTCGCCAGAATGCCTAAACGTTAACGTTGCGTTTACCATCATTTCCGCCAAGAAGCTTTGTTTTCAAGGACTTGGATTTCTCCGCGCTGCATTTTTCTCGACGCTCTCAGCTTGGCCGAATTCCTGCTCCCTCCCCTGCAGCGGTATGCGGATGGAGGCTCCCAGATGTTTCACAGTGCGGAATTCGCCCGAAAGATTAACGCCTTCGGCAAGGCGCGGTCGGGCACATTTGCAATCCTGATGGCATTGGTGCTCACGGTGCTCGCCCTTTCGGCGGGCTTTGCGGTAAATCTTGCGCAACTCTACAATGTCCGTTCGAGCCTCAGTCAGGCGCTCGACGCCGCGGTGACCTCGACGGCGCGCGACATAACCACCGGCAAGATCGTCCCGGATGACGCCCGCGCCTGGGTCGAACTCTTCCTCAAGGCCAATGGAGATCCGACCTTCATGGCCAGCGACAAGCTGGTCCTGAACCAACTCACGGTCGACAAGGTCAACAGCACCATCGACGCCACGGCGTATGTCGACGTCGACCTGTTCTTCCCACTCTTCGGCCTTCCCAATGAACGCCGCGTGACCGGCGCATCTGCCTCCGTCTATTCCGACAAGAGGATCGAGGTCGCCATGATGCTGGACGTGACTGGCTCAATGGACGGCCAGAAGATCAAGGATCTCAGGACGGCGGCCAGCAATGCGGTCGACACGTTCCTGGCGGGACAGGATGCTTCCAAGCCACGCGTCCGCGTAGCCCTGGTGCCTTACGCAAACGCCGTGAACACGGGCACGCTGCAGAATGTCGTCTTTGCCGAGGACAAGTACACGGCGGGCGACGTCGAACCGCCCAAGCTCGACGATCCGATTGCCGTATCCGGCTACACGGCGCCCGACGCGTGCGCAACCGAACGCAAGGGCAGCCAGCAATTTTCCGACGCCAGCCCGTATACCGCCAAGGTCAATCGCGACAACAGGCTCGATTTCTGCCCCACCGCGACCCTGGTGCCGCTTTCTGCCGACGGGACCGCCCTGAAGACGGCAATCGGCAAGTTCAAGGCGGGCGGCTACACGGCCGGGCACATCGGCGTGCAGTGGAGCTGGTACATGCTGTCGCCCAAGTGGCGCGATGTGCTGCCCAAGGCGGCCCAGCCGCTCGACTATGACCCCAAGAAGGTAGCGAAATATGCGATCTTGATGACGGATGGCGAGTTCAATACGGCGTTCGCGGGCGTTTCAAAGAAGGGCACGACGACCAACCAGCCAACGCTCTCGCGCGGCAACGCCGACCAACTGTGTGCGAAAATGCGCGCTGAGGGCATCGAGATCTTCACGGTCGGCTTCATGCTGAACGAGGACAACGCCAAGAAGATCATGCAGAAATGCGCTTCGGCCGATACCTCGTCGATAAAGCACTACTATGAAACGAGTTCGGGCACCGAACTCAACCAGGCCTTCCAGGCAATCGCCCGCAACATCGAACGTCTGGCAATCACGAAATAGACTGAGCGTTCAAAGTCGCATCCAAACGCATGGGGCCGCCGCTGGGCGACCCATGCAAAAATCTGCCCCTTGCCTTGAAGCACCCCCCAACGCCATTGTTGGCGGTGAGCCGGACGTGGTCATGCGCTGGCGCATTCGCACAGGCGGGGTAAGGGTGAGTGCATGGACAAGGCTGACAGGGCGGCGCGCGTCGTCAGGACCATCGTCGAAAAGTTGCAGCCGGGCTTCGCCGTTCGACTTTGGAACGGCGAGCGCATCGGACCGGCGGACGGGCCTGTGCTTGTGATCAACGACAGCGGCATCGTCGGACGCATTCTGCGGCGGCCTGCATTCACGACCTTTGTCGAGCTCTGGATATCGAAGGCGATCGACGTCGAGAACGGCTCGCTTTTTGACCTGCATGAACTCAAGCCGAAAGGAAAAACCAGGGCCAAGCTCCGCGAGATCCCGAAGCTGAAGCTTCTGCGCGACCTTCCCCTCCTCGCCTTTTCGAGTGGACGTGTTTCAGGCGTCGACGGTCTGGCAGGAAAGGATCCTTTCGTCAGCGGCTCCAGCAAGGAGGCGATCACCCATCACTACGACATTTCGAACGCGTTCTATCAGCTCTTCCTGGATGAACGCATGGTCTACACCTGCGCCTATTTCAAAGATTTCGAGAACGGCATCGACCAGGCGCAGGCCGACAAGCTCGATCACATCTGCCGCAAGCTGCGGCTCAAGCCAGGCGACCGCCTGCTCGACATCGGCTGCGGCTGGGGTGCGCTGCTGATACACGCCGCGAAAAATTACGGCGTGATAGGCCATGGCGTATCCCTTTCGGAGGAACAAACGAAGCTGGCGCGCGAGCGCATACGCAAAGAAGGGCTTGAGGATCGCGTAACCATCGACATCCAGTCCTACACCGAACTTTCAGGCAGGAGTTACGACAAGATCTCGTCGATAGGCATGTTCGAGGCGGTCGGCTTCGCCAATCACGACACTTACTTTTCCACCATCCTGCGGCTGCTCAAGCCGGGCGGCATCTACCTGCATCATGCCATCACCCGCCGCATGAAGAAGGACAAGCGTGCGTGGAGCCGCAAGGGGCCAGCCTACCGCGCGCTCATCAAGTACATCTTTCCAGGCGGCGAGGTCGATCACATCGGTCTGACTCTGGACAACCTGGAATCGCACGGGTTCGAGGTCCACGACGTTGAGGATCTACGCGAACATTATGCGCGCACCTGCAGGCTGTGGGCGGATCGTCTGCGCGCCCGTTTCGACGAGGCCATCGCCGAGGTCGGCGAGGCGAAGGCGCGGCTGTGGCTCTTGTATCTGACGGGCTGCTCTACAGGCTTCGAAGGCGGATCGGTTCTGATCTACCAGACCGTGGCGACGCGGCGTTCGCGCGGCCGCAGCGGGCTGCCTCCGACACGCGCCGATCTGTACCGATAGAGCTCTCGCCAGCCGGACCAGCAAAAGGCAAGGGCCGCCTCGCTGGGAGGCGGCCCCGTGCTTTCGTCCGTGGCGCGACCCGTGGCCGTAGCTCGTGCTGCCGGCCGCGCTTCATGTCGCTGTCAGGAAGGCTGCTTCCCGAAAGGCCAATCCGCCCGAGCCACGCTCTGGAAACCGAAACCACTCGACATCGGATCGCCTCCTTTCGTTTTGTTGAACACGCAAGGAATGTGGGGGCATTCGCCGCAGGATGCAAGTGGTCAGTCGACGAACCTTACCGTCGCGCCTGACCGGATCTCGCCTGGTCGCGTCACCTCGCAATAGACCCCGAGATTGTGCGCGTTCTTGCGGACCAGCGTGCGCAGGATGTCGGGATCATTTTCAAAACCTTCCTGCGCGATGATGGTGAAGCCGCAACGCCGGCAGGGATCGGTGACGGCCAACTCTACGTCGCCGATCGCAAGCTTTCGGCCGAGCCATTCTGTCTCGGGAAAATGTCCCGCCACCTGTGGCATCTCGACCAGGATGTTCGGGCGGAAGCGACGTGGGTCCGGATTGCCCTCCGGATGGAGCGCCTTGAGTTCGGCGAGCGAGGCGGTGGTCAGCAAATGCACCGGCGCCTTCTTGTAGCGCGGCGCCGGCAGGCGCGTCCCCGCCTCGAACGGCAGGATGGCGGCGTCGAAATCAAGCAGCGCGCTCGCGGCGCGGTCAGCCGCTTCGCCCGGCGCGGCGAGCCAGTCTCCACCGGGCGCCCGCACCTCCAGGCTGCCGTTTTCCGACAGCCTGGCCGCGATGCCGGGCAGGCCATGCCACTTCTTGTTGGCGTCCGGCTTGGCGATCTCCCCGGTCGAATTGTCGACCAGCCCGAACTGCCTGTCGCCGACGAAACCGTCGGCGCCGACCGCGATCTTGTCCAGGCGCTCGCCGGCGAGCGAACTGACCGGATAACGCCAGAGCCCGGCGACGCGCCCGGGCACGCCATCCGGCCCGGTGCTCAAGTCTTTTTGTTCTGTCGGTTGGCGATCAGGTCTTCGACGACGGCGGGATCGGCCAGCGTCGATATATCGCCGAGCGCGGAAAAATCGTCCTCGGCGATCTTGCGCAGGATGCGCCGCATGATCTTGCCCGATCGCGTCTTCGGCAGGCCGGGCGCGAACTGGATCTTGTCCGGCGTCGCGATGGCGCCGATCTCCTTGCGGACATGCTGGACGAGATCCTGGCGCAGCGGGTCAGACCCCTGTTCTCCCGACATCAGCGTCACGTAGCAGTAGATGCCCTGGCCCTTGATGTCGTGCGGATAGCCGACAACCGCCGCCTCCGACACCTTGGCGTGGCTGACCAACGCCGATTCCACCTCCGCCGTGCCCATGCGATGGCCCGATACATTGAGCACGTCGTCGACGCGGCCGGTGATCCAGTAGTAGCCGTCGGCATCGCGGCGACATCCGTCGCCGGTGAAGTATTTGCCCTTGTAGGTGGAGAAATAGGTCTGCACGAACCGTTCGTGGTCGCCATAGACCGTCCGCATCTGTCCCGGCCAGCTATCGGTAATGCACAGGTTGCCGTCGGTCGCTCCCTCCAGAACCTTGCCTTCGCCGTCGACGATCTCGGGCTTGATGCCGAAGAACGGTCGCGTCGCCGATCCGGCCTTGAGACTGGTGGCGCCGGGCAGCGGCGTGATCAGGATTCCGCCGGTCTCGGTCTGCCACCACGTATCGACGATCGGCACCTTGCCGTTGCCGACCACGTTGAAATACCACTCCCAGGCTTCCGGATTGATCGGTTCACCGACAGAGCCAAGCACCTTCAGGGATTTGCGCGACGTCTTCTTCACATGGCCGTCGCCCGCCCCCATCAGCGCGCGCAGCGCCGTCGGCGCCGTGTAGAAGATATTGACCTGGTGCTTGTCGATGATCTCCCAGAAGCGCGACATCGACGGATAGTTCGGCACGCCTTCGAACATCAGGGTCGTCGCGCCGTTGGCGAGCGGCCCATAGACGATGTAGCTGTGGCCGGTGACCCAGCCGACATCGGCGGTGCACCAGTAGATGTCTCCGTCATGATAGTCGAACACGTACTGGTGGGTCATCGACGTATAGACGAGATAGCCCCCGGTCGTGTGCAGCACGCCCTTCGGCTTTCCGGTCGAGCCGGAGGTGTAGAGAATGAAAAGCGGATCCTCCGCCTTCATCCTCTCGGGCTTGCACGTCGCCTCGACGGTCGCGATCTCGTCGTGGTACCAGAGGTCTCGGCCATCAGCCCATCCTGTCTTGCCGCCGGTTCGTCTGACCACCAGGACGTTCTTCACAATCACATGCTGGCGCGCCGCGATGTCGATCGCCTTGTCGGTGTTTTCCTTAAGCGGAATAGCCTTGCCGCCACGGAGGCCTTCGTCGGCGGTTATGACGAAGGTCGATTCGCAGTCGACGATGCGGCCGGCGAGCGAATCCGGGGAGAAGCCGCCGAATACCACCGAATGAACCGCGCCGATGCGCGCGCAGGCGAGCATCGCATAGGCCGCCTCCGGGATCATCGGCATGTAGATGGTGACGCGGTCGCCCTTCTTGACGCCGCGCTTCTTCATCACGTTGGCGAGGCGGCAGACATGTTCGTGGAGTTGTCTGTAGGTGATCTTCCTGTCGTCGTAGGGGTTGTCGCCTTCCCAGATGATGGCGACCTGGTCGCCGCGCTTCCTGAGGTGCCGGTCGATGCAGTTGTGCGAGACGTTGGTGACGCCGTCCTCGTACCACTTGATCGAGACCTTGCCCTTGAAGCTGGTGTTCTTGACCTTGGTGTAGGGTTTGAACCAGTCGATGCGCTTGCCGTGCTTCCCCCAGAACCTGTCCGGATTGGCAATGCTGTCACCGTACCATTTCAGGTAGGTGTCGTTGTCGATCAGCGCGCGCTTCTTCCACGCCGACTTGACCTTGTGAACGTGAACCTCGGACACTTTTTCTTCCCTCCCCGGCGCTGCCTGCCAGTCATGATCCGGCGGCGTTCAGGGCGCAAGCCCATGGAACGGCGGCATTTATTATCAGTTGGCGTTCGCGCACAATATTAGACGTTCGACGAGCGCGGCGGCTTGCCGCAGGCATCTGTCAGCAGTCACCGCAAGAGGCTGCTAAGCCTCTGTTTTCACGCGATGAATCGGCGCTCGATCACGAAGATTTCAATAGACGGTTAAGAAAAGCGCATTGCCCCGCGCTTCCCCGTGCTGATCAAATTCATCGAGTTCTGGAAGGCAAAACTTGAGGGACCCCTGCATTCGGTCGAATACACGCACCGCAAGCTGATTGCGCCGAACGAATGGCGCAACGTCGATGGGGAGTTTGCGCTGCACTGATAGCTGACAGAGGAAGTCGCCGGCCTGCCGCTATCCCGACTTAAGCCTTCGGCTTGAAAGGCTCCGGGCGGCGTCCCGCGCCCTGCCGTTCCAGCATCCAGCCTGGATATTCGGACGGCAGCGCACTTACAGCGTCGAGCTTCTCGATGTCCTGTGCATCAAGCTTCAGTTCGACCGAGGCGAGGTTCTGTTCCAGCTGGTCCATGCGGCTTGCGCCGATGATGACGCTCATGACAAACGATTTCGCCAGAACATAACCCAGCGCCACCGTCGCAACGCTGACGCTGTGCTTGGCGGCGATCTTCCGCATTTGCGCAACGGCTGCCCAGGCGCGGTCCTCGTTGACAGGCGGAAAGTTGAAATTCGCCCGGCGACCCTCGCCATTGCCGGGCGCGCCGGGGCCGTATTTTCCCGAAAGCAGTCCTCCCGCCATCGGCGACCACACCATCAGGCCGAGCTTCTCCTCGTTGATCAGCGGCACCACCTCGCGTTCAAGGTCGCGGCCGGCGATGGAATAGTAGGACTGGATGGTTTCAAAGCGGGCATAGCCCTTTCGTTCCGAGATGCCGAGCGCCTTGGCGACGCGCCACGCCTGCCAGTTCGAAACGCCGATATAACGCACCTTGCCGCTGGCGACGAGGTCGTCCAGCGCACGCAGCGTTTCCTCGATGGGCGTGACCGTATCGGTGCCATGCAACTGATAGAGGTCGATATGATCAGTCTGCAGGCGCCTCAGGCTGCCCTCAACCGAATCCATGATATGCCCGCGCGATGAACCACGCTGGTTCGGACCCTCGCCCATTGCGCCATGCACCTTGGTGGCGACGATGACATCCTCGCGACGCAGGCCGAGGTTGCGGATCGACTGGCCAAGCAGTTCCTCCGACACCCCAAACGAATAGATGTCCGCCGTGTCGAAGAAGTTGACGCCCGCCGCTACGGCGCGGCCGGTGATTTCGTCGACGCCTTTCTGGTGGAGACTGGCGATGGCGCCCCAGTAGCCGTTTTCGCCTGCCGGTCCGAACGTCATGGTTCCCAGGCAGATTTCGGAGACGAAAAGCCCCGTGTTGCCGAGTTGCTTGTAGCGCATATGTGGTACTCCAATTCAATTCTGTGTGCACTGCACAAAGATAGGAGCCCTGCAATGCGATCGCCATGTGACGCGTGAGAAACAGGTAAGTTCAGCGTGTTCCGAAAATCGCTGAACCCACCCTGACGCTCGTCGCACCGAAGGCGACCGCGAGCTCGTAGTCGCCCGACATCCCCATCGACAGCTTGTCGACGCCTGCCTCCTTGGCGAGCTTCGCCAGCAGCGCGAAATGCGGACCTGGGTTTTCCTCGGCTGGAGGGATGCACATCAGGCCCTCGATCGCCAGGCCATGCGTCTCGCGGCAGCGTTTCACAAAGGCCACCGCATCGCGCGGCTCGATGCCGGCCTTCTGCGCTTCCGAGCCGGTGTTGACCTGCACGTAAAGTCGCGGACTCCTGCCCTGCCTGGCGATCTCCTTTGCGAGTTCGGCGGCGATCTTTTCGCGGTCGATCGTCTCGATCACGTCGAACAGCGACACCGCCTCCCTCGCCTTGTTTGACTGCAACGGACCGATCAGATGCAGTTCGATATCAGGGAATTCGGCCTTCATGTCGGGCCATTTGCCCTGCGCTTCCTGCACGCGGTTCTCGCCGAAGACACGCTGACCAGCCTCGATGACCGGCCTGATGGCAGCGGCCTCGAAGGTCTTCGACACCGCCACAAGCCGCACGCCACCAGCCTGCCGCTTGGCGTCGCGCTCGGCGATGGCGATCTTTTCCAGGACGACCCCCAGGTGTTCGACTGCGCTCATGATTGCTTCGTCCGCATCGTTTCGGATCCGTCCAAACGCGGGCGGAGTTGACGCTCCCGGCAATACATGGTGAAGGTCCGCCCCGATATTCCTCGATCCGCTGGGGGCTGCCCGGCGGATCTGCTCTACCCTTCTTGAAGTGAAATTCCGGTCATGGCAACCGAACGATACAACGCTCGAACTTCGGAACCGAAGTGGCAAAAGGCCTGGGACCAGGCAAAGCTGTTCGAAACCAGCAACGACGATCCGCGTCAGAAGTACTACGTCCTCGAGATGTTCCCGTATCCGTCGGGGCGTATCCATATGGGCCATGTCCGCAACTACACGATGGGCGACGTGGTCGCCCGCCATCGCCGCGCGCTGGGCTACAACGTGCTGCATCCGATGGGCTGGGACGCCTTCGGCCTGCCGGCCGAGAACGCGGCGCGCGACCGTGGCGTCAACCCGCGCTCCTGGACTTACCAGAACATCGAGGCCATGAAAGCGCAGCTCAAGGTCATGGGCCTCTCGCTGGACTGGGCGCGCGAGATCGCGACCTGCGACCCGTCCTACTACAAGCACCAGCAGAGGATGTTCCTCGACTTCTGGAAGGCCGGGCTGGTCGAGCGCAGGTCGGCCAAGGTCAATTGGGACCCCGAGGACATGACCGTGCTCGCAAACGAGCAGGTCGTCGACGGGCGCGGCTGGCGTTCCGGCGCACTTGTCGAACAGCGCGACCTGACGCAGTGGTTCTTCAAGATCACCTCGATGTCCCAGGAATTGCTCGACAGCCTGGACATGCTCGACAAGTGGCCCGAGAAGGTCAAGCTGATGCAGGCTAACTGGATCGGCCGGTCGCAGGGCGTCCTGTTGCGCTGGCCGCTCGATCCTGCCACGGCGCCATCCGGCGAGACCGAACTCGAAGTTTACACGACCCGCCCCGACACAATCTTTGGCGCTTCCTTCATGGCGATAGCCGGCGACCACCCGCTGGCAAGGAAGTCCGCCGAAGGCAATCCCGCGCTCGCCGCCTTCATCGAGGATATCCGCCATGGCGGCACCTCGGCGGCGGAGATAGAGACCGCGGAAAAGAAGGGCTTCGACACCGGACTTCGCGTTGTCCATCCTTTCGACCCGGACTGGCTGCTTCCAGTCTATGTCGCGAACTTTGTGTTGATGGACTACGGCACCGGCGCGATCTTCGGCTGTCCCTCCGGCGACCAGCGCGACCTCGACTTCGCCAACAAGTACGGACTGCCGGTCGTTCCGGTGGTGATGCCCGAAGGCGCCGACGCCAAGACCTTCCGGATCCTCGAGGAGGCCTATGTCGACGACGGCGTAATGATCAACTCGCGCTTCCTCGACGGCATGGCGCCGAAACAGGCATTCGACGAGGTCGCGACGCGCCTCGCGGGCGTTTCCGTCGGCGGAAGGCCGCAGGCCGAGCGCAAGGTGCAGTTCCGCCTGCGCGACTGGCTGATCTCGCGCCAGCGCTACTGGGGCTGCCCGATCCCTGTCGTCCACTGCGAGTCCTGCGGCGCGGTGCCCGTGCCGCAATCAGAACTGCCCATCGAACTGCCCGTTGATGTCACCTTCGACAGGCCAGGAAATCCGCTCGACCATCACCCGACCTGGAAACACGTCGATTGCCCGCAATGCGGCAGGCACGCGCGACGCGACACCGACACGATGGACACTTTCGTCGATTCGTCTTGGTATTTCGCCCGCTTCACCGATCCCTGGAATGAGGCCGCGCCGACAACCCTCTCGGTCGTCGACGGACCGAACGGCTGGCTCCCGGTCAACCAGTATATCGGCGGCATCGAGCACGCGATCCTGCACCTCTTGTATTCGCGCTTCTTCGCACGCGCCATGCAGGCGACCGGCCATCTCAATAGCGTCTCGGAGCCCTTCGAAGGCCTGTTCACGCAGGGCATGGTGGTGCACGAAACCTACAGGGGCCCGGACGGATGGGTCACGCCCGCCGAGGTCAAGGTCGAGGATTTCGACGGCTCGCGCCGCGCCTTCCTGCTCACCGACGGGACGCCGATCGAGATCGGTTCTATCGAGAAGATGTCGAAGTCGAAGAAGAATGTCGTCGACCCCGACGACATCATCGGCAGCTACGGCGCAGACACCGCGCGCTGGTTCATGCTCTCGGATTCGCCGCCCGAGCGCGACGTGATCTGGACGGAGGCGGGCGTCGAAGGCGCGCACCGCTTCGTGCAACGGCTGTGGCGGCTGGTTTCGGAGGCTGCTCCGACGCTGGCCGGCGTTGTCCCCGCATCCGCTTCCGAAGGCGTGGCCGGTGCGATTTCCAAGGCCGCGCACAAGACCGTGAAGGCTGTCGGCGAGGAAATCGAACGGCTCGGCTTCAACAAGGCGGTCGCCCGCATCTACGAGCTCGCCAACGCCCTGCAGGCGCCGCTCGCCGAGATTGCAGCAGGCAAGGCGTCGCCGGCGGTGAAGTCGGCCGCCCGTGAAGCGCTCGACATGCTGGTCATCCTGATCGCGCCGATGATGCCGCATCTCGCCGAGGAGTGCTTTGCCGTTCTGGGCGGCTCCGGAATGGTCGCCGACAAACCGTGGCCGGACTTCGATCAGGCCCTGGTGGTCGACAGCGAGATTGTGATGCCGGTGCAGATCAACGGCAAGAAGCGGGGGGATTTGACAATCGCCCGCGACGCAGACCAAGGTGCTGTCGAGAAAGCCGCGCTCGAACTTGAAGTCGTGCAAAAGGCGCTCGAGGGGAAAAAACCGCGCAAGGTGATCGTCGTGCCGCAGAGGATCGTCAATGTCGTCGTCTGATCGGTCCCTTCCAAGGTCGAGCCGCCGCTTGCTGGCTGTTGCGCTCCTTGCCGTCCTTCCGGTGGTTTCGGCCTGTACGGTGAAGCCTCTCTATTCCAACCCGTCATCGGGAAAGCCGCAGGGCGCCGTCACGGCGGACTTGTCGTCGATCGCGATCAAGCCGGTCGACCAGCGCTATGCGCAGCAGGTTCGCAACCAATTGATTTTCCTGTTCGGCCGCGGCGCCGGACAGCCGGCCGCGCCGGCCTATACCCTGACGTTGGTCGTCACGGCCCGCCACGAATCAGGCGCGGTGGTGCAGATCGGCGACGACAACGAGCCGACCGCCGGCACGGTCACCATGACCGCAAACTATGCGCTCACACGCGTCAACAGCACCGATGTCGTTGCAAGCGGCCGGCGCCTGATCACATCGCAATACGATGTGCCCCGGCAGGAATTCGCGGCCTACCGCGCCAGGCTCAACGCCGAGGATCGCGCCGCACGAGAACTGGCCGAGCTGCTGAACCTTGTGATCGCGCAGCAGCTGTCCAAATAGCTCAGACAATCTCGACCGAAAGGCCGGGCAGGTCGCAGCCCTGTATTTCCGTCGCCCAGCGCTCGCCGGGCAGGACTGGAAAGGCACGCGTCAGCGTACCGGTGGTGACAATCTCGCCGGCGCGAAGCTGCGGGTTGATTCTGTCCTTGCCAAGCACCGCGATGAGATGCGCCAGCGCCTGGATTGGTCCGTCGAGTACGTTCGATCCAACACCCGTATCCATTGTCTCGCCGTTGCGGCTGAGACTGATGGTGAGCTGCGACAGGTCGCGTGCAAGCATCATGCGCTGGTCGGCGGACAGTTCCAGCCTGGGCCCGACAAACAGCCGGCCATGCAATCCGCCATCGGCGATGCAATCAGCGACCTTGAACCGCCAGCCGGGAAAGATCGATTGCACGAACTCGAAGCCGTGCGCGATCCAGTCGATAGATTGCCCTATCTCGTCGACGCTCATGCCCGGCGTGAGATCGTGCCCGAGGCCAAGGACGATTTCCGGTTCGATGCGCGGCTCGGGCAATTGCGAAACCGCGACCGCGTCCCCCGGCAGAACGTCGCGCAACGTGGTGTCATAGACGTCGCCCCAGATCGGCTGGAACACGCCATATTCCGCCCAGATGGTGCGGTTCGTGAAGCCGATCTTGCGGCCGACCGGCGTTTCGCCCCGCGCGACTCTCAGCGCGCGCAATTCCGCCGTCACGCGATAGGCGTCGGAATCGGAGAACCCCGGGTCTGCGACCGTGAACGGTTCCATCTGGCCACCGCCATCGATCGCTGAAAGTACCGTTCTGGCGATCGCGGCGGCGTCCATTTCGGTCGACCTCAGGCGATCTTCTGGCCGGTCTTGGCCCAGTCGGCCAGGAACGCCGCGAGGCCCTTGTCTGTCAGCGGATGGCTGACAAGCGCCTTCAGCGTGGCCGGCGGCGCGGTGATGACATCCGCACCGATCAGCGCTGCCTGCTTGACATGGTTCACCGTGCGGACGGAGGCGGTCAGGATCTCCGTCGGATAGTCGTAGTTGTCGTAGATCTGCCTGATCTCGGCGATCAGCTCCATGCCGTCAGACCCAGTATCGTCGATGCGTCCGACGAAAGGCGAGATGAAGGACGCACCGGCTTTGGCGGCGAGCAGCGCCTGGTTGGCGGAGAAGCACAGCGTGACGTTGACGAGGCGCTTCATGTCCGTGCGGATCGTCTTGCAGGCCTTGAGCCCGTCCAGCGTCAGCGGCACCTTGATGCAGATGTTGTCGGCGATCTTCGAGAGGACTTCCGCTTCCTTCATCATCTGCCCATATTCGGTGGCGACGACTTCCGCCGACACAGGCCCGGAGACTATGGAGCAGATTTCCTTGGTCACCTCGGTGATGTTGCCGCCCGACTTCAGGATCAGCGACGGGTTCGTTGTAACGCCGTCGAGCAGACCGAGGTCATTGAGCTCGCGGATTTCCTTGACGTCTGCCGTATCGGCGAAAAACTTCATGGCCTTCTCCTTTAAATCGTTGCGCGCCGTCCATGGCGCAAACCATTCAGGCCGATCGGGTTCGATCGTCGGCCCTGCCGGCCTTTGCTCTAGCCGAAACTCGGGGCAAGGTCACGCGCCATGAAAGACGATTCGCGCAAGGCACAGGGAACTGTGCGTTCGGCGCCCGTGCTGGTGCCAATGCCCGCCGAGCGACCCTACACCTATGCCGTGCCCGACGGCATGCATGTCGTTCCGGGTTCCATTGTGCGCGTGCCGCTTGGTCCCCGCGAGGTCGCCGGCATCGTCTGGGACTGCGATGCCGGGGACGTCGACCCGAAGAAGCTGAAGCCGATTTCGCAGCTATTCGACTGTCCGCCCATCGACCGGGAAACCCGGCGTTTCGTCGATTGGATCTCGACCTACACGCTTGCCGCACCCGGAATGGTTGCCCGCATGCTCCTGCGCGCGCCCGCCGCGTTCGATCCCGAGCCGTGGACGGAGGGTCTGCAGCGTACCGAAGCCGTTCCCGACCGGATGACCGCAGCCCGCGCCCGCGTGCTTGAAGCATCCCGTGACGGCTTTGCCTGGACGCGCTCGGGGCTTGCCCACGCGGCCGGCGTGTCTTCCACCGTCATTGACGGTCTGCGCGATCAGGGTGTGTTCGAGACGGTCATGATTCCGCCGCGTCCCGTCGTCGCCGAACCCGACACCAGCTATGCGCAGCCGGAACTTTCGCCCGACCAGCAGGCAGTGGCCGACATGCTGCGCGCGGCGGTGGAAAAGGGCGGCGCGGCGGTGACGCTGGTCGACGGCGTCACCGGCTCCGGCAAGACCGAGGTCTATTTCGAGGCGGTGGCCTCGGCGCTGGATAAAGGCCGTCAGGTGCTGATCCTTTTACCTGAAATTGCCCTGACGCACGCCTTTCTGGAACGCTTTCAGGACAGATTTGGCGCCAAACCGGCCGAATGGCACTCGGATCTGCCTCCGCGCATGCGCGAGAAGGTATGGCGTCAGGTGGCAGAAGGGTCTGTGCGTGTGGTGGCCGGCGCGCGTTCGGCGCTTTTTCTGCCGTTTCAGGAACTCGGGCTGATCGTCGTCGACGAGGAGCACGACCCGGCCTACAAGCAGGAGGACCGCGTCTCTTACAACGCCCGCGACATGGCGGTGGTGCGCGGACGGATCGGCGGCTTTCCGGTAGTCCTGGCGTCGGCGACACCCTCGATCGATAGCCGGGTCAACGCGGATCAGGGCCGTTATGCCCGCGCGATGCTGCCGGCGCGGTTCGCGGAAGCTGCGCTGCCCCACCTGCAGACGATCGACATGCGCCGTGCACCGCCGGCGCGCGGCGGCTTCCTGTCGCCGATCCTGATTTCACAGATCCGGCGGACCCTCGAGCGCGGCGAGCAGTCGCTGCTCTTCCTCAACAGGCGCGGCTACGCGCCGCTGACGCTGTGCCGGGTCTGCGGTCACCGCTTCCAGTGCCCTGACTGTTCGAGCTGGCTGGTCGAACACCGCTTCCGGGGGCAACTCGTCTGCCATCATTGCGGACACCACGAAAAGCGCCCGGACGCCTGCCCGGAATGCGGCACGTTCGACCATCTCGTCGCCTGTGGGCCGGGCGTCGAGCGTGTAGCGGAAGAAGTCGTCGGCCATTTCCCGGACGCCCGCACCATCGTGCTGTCGTCCGACCTGCTCGGCGGCGTGCGGCGGCTTAGGCTGGAACTCGACGCCATCGCCAATGGCGACGCCGACATCGTCATCGGCACGCAACTCGTGGCCAAGGGCCACAATTTCCCGGATATGACGCTGGTCGGAATCGTCGACGCGGATCTCGGGCTCGCCAATGGCGATCCCCGCGCGGCAGAACGGACGTTCCAGCTGCTCAGCCAGGTCACCGGCCGCGCCGGCCGAACCGGCAAGAAGAGCCTGGGGCTCTTGCAGACTTTCCAGCCCGATCATCCGGTCATGCGCGCAATCGTGTCGGGCAATGCAGAGGCATTCTATCAACGGGAGATAGCCGAGCGCGAAAAGTCCGGCCTGCCGCCGTTTGGCCGGCTCGCCGGCATCATCGTCAGCGCCGCCACGCGCGCCGAGGCCGAAAGTCACGCTCGCGCCATCCGCCGCGCCGCGCCCGCAACGGCCGACATCCAGATGCTTGGCCCCGCCGAAGCGCCGCTGGCGCTGCTGGCCGGCCGCCATCGCTTCCGCCTCCTGGTGCATGGCGGGCGTCGTTCCGACATGCAGAGCTACATCAAGGCTGTCCTGTCGGACGGACCGAAAGTGCGCGGATCGGTGCGTGTCGCCGTGGACATCGATCCGCAGAGCTTCTTGTGAACGGTCATGGCGGTACGGTCGTCGCCGATGCACCAGCACGCCTGAAGCGCTGCGGATCAATTGTGTGCTGTCAGGCGGCCTTTCTCAGGGCCGTCAGGGTCGAGTCGGCCCGGCTCCAGGCATCGGTCGCCCGCATGGCGTCGAAGTAGCGGTTGATATTGGCGAAGCGCGACCAGTCGAAGTCGATGGCGTCACGATATTTTTCCAAGCAGATCATCGCATAGTCCGCCAGGGTTACGCCGGAACCGACAAGCGTTGCGCGACCCTCGAGACGGCCGTCGAGGACCGGCGCATAACGGGCGATCTCCTGCAGGCAGAAGTCCATAAGGTCCTTGCTGGGTGGAGCAAATCCGAACTTCGGCTTTATGACGCTTTCGAACACCACAGTGCCGAATGCCCGGTTGAAATGCGCCAGTTCCCAGAACTGCCAGCGCAGGACGTCGGCGCGAACCACCGGATCGGCGGGGAAGAGCGACGACCCGCCCGCCTTCTCCACCAGGTAGATGTTGATGGCGTTCGATTCCCAGAGCGTGACGTCGCCGTCAACCAGGACCGGCACCATCGCGTTCGGATTCAAGGCGACAAATTCCGGCCTGGTCGTATCACCGCTGGCGAAGTCCAGCCCTGTGATCTCCGCCTTCAAGCCAAGATGATTGAGGACTGCGACGACCTTGCGCGAATTGGGTGAACCGGGAAGTGTATAGAGTTTCATGACCGAACTCCTCTTGTTGGGGTCGCGCTGAAGACGAAAGCCATGGCAAAAAGGATTCCCGTCTAAACAATTTTGGTTTGCGGGAATCCTTTGGGCTGGACGAAACGTCTAAGCGAAACCGAACAAGGAGTTCGGGGGAGCAAGCCATGCCAAGTGCACTACCTCTTACAGACTTTGAAGAGCTGGCCCGTACCATGCGGCCGAAGCTGCATCGCTACTGCTCACGCATGGCGGGCTCGTCGATAGACGGCGAGGACATCGTCCAGGACGCCTTGCTCAAGGCGACGCAGGCGGGCATGGACGCAACGGTCGCCGATCCCGAGGCGTGGCTGTTTCGCATTGCCCACAACGCCGCCATCGATTTCTTGCGTCGCAGAGTGCGCCTGCAGGCGATTTCCGTCGAGCAACGCGACGAAGAGGCGGTCGCCGACCCCAATGACGAGGTTGGGCGCCACGAAATTGCGGCCATGGGACTGCGCCCATTCATGAAGCTGTCGCCGGCGGAGCGCAGCAGCGTCATCCTGATGGACGTCATCGGCTATTCGGCGCGTGAAGTCGGCCTGATCATGAACGCAACGACACCGGCGGTGAAGGCCGCGCTGCACCGTGGTCGAACGCGGTTGGCCTCGCTCGGCGCGCAGGAGCAAAGCGAGGATGCGGTCGAGCTGTCGGAGCGCGAACATGAGCGCCTGGCGCACTATGTGGACCGGTTCAACGCGCGCGACTTCGACGCCGTGCGAAAATTGCTCGCTGAAGACGTTCACCTGGAAATCGTCGGCCGCATGGAGCTTCGCGGCAAGCGCGAGGTTGAGCGCTACTTTGGCAACTACGGAAGCCGTTTCGACTGGCAGCTTGCGGTCGGAGCGATCGAGGGACGTCCCGCCGTTCTGTTGCGAAACACAAGCGGAGAAGGCAGCAAGCCAACCAACTTCATCCTGCTCGAATGGCAGGCCGACAGCATAACCAGCATCAGGGATTTCCACTACACCGCCTACGTCCTAGAATGCGCGCTGGCTGGACCGTCCACCCCCTCGCCGGCCGCGCAATAAGCGCCACTGGACGACGGGACCGGCGAATTTGCGCCGCGGGGTTCTTGACTTCCGCCCCGGGCGCCAGTCCATTTGATGCGGGCGCGCGAGGGTGACGATATGGAGTTCGCATTTCCATGGCCGGTGACGCAGGGAGAATGGCTGGCCTGGTGTTCAGCCGCCGTCACCGCGTTTCTCGGCGCAATCCTGCTGTTTGCGCCCGGCATCTCGTTTCGCTTGTTGAGGCTGCAGCCTAGACCCGAGCGCCCGGAAGCTTATGCCGCCGCCCGCGCCAACATGGCGGGCTTCTATCTTGGACTTGGCCTCTGCTGCCTTTTCCTCGGTCCCCAGCCCTTTCTTTACCTGGCGCTGGGATGCTCGTGGCTGATCACTGCTTTCGGCCGCATCGTTTCGATGATGTCCGACCGTGGCACCGGCCTGTCCAACTGGCTTTGGCTGGTCTTTGACATCGTGCTGGCGGGGCTCGCCCTTGCCTTTGCGCTGAGCTTCGTTCCCTGATTCCCTGAGGCCTTTCAGCGGCTTGCCCCGCACTGCGACAAAAGTGCCTGAAAAGCCCGTCCGCCAACGTGTTGCGGACTTGGAAAGCCTGTGCTAGACGGCAAGCGACTTTCGACAGGGGGGTACGGAGCGCGTATGCTCGTGTCGGAAAAAATCCAATGAGGCCAGGTACTTAGCCAGCGCAACAGTTGGCCACATGTGACCTGCGGCCGGGCCAGACAGAGAAAAGACGAACAGTGGCACAGTCCAGCTCGCCAGTCTCCGGTATCGCCGAACGTTATGCGGGCTCTCTGTATGAGCTTGCCTTCCAGACCGGCGCCGTTGAGCAGGCCGAGACCGATCTCGCCCGCTTCGAGGGTATGCTTGCCGAAAGCGCGGACCTCGAGCGCATGATAAAGAGCCCGGTCTTCTCGGCCGAGGAGCAGCTCAAGGCGGTCGCCGCCATCGCCGACAAGGCGGGAATAGCCGGCTTGGTCGGTAATTTCCTGCGGGTGGTCGCGCAGAACCGCCGTCTGTTCGCCATTCCGGCGATGATCAAGGCATTCCGCGCCATAGCCGCGGACGCGCGCGGCGAGGTTGCGGCTGAAGTCACCAGCGCGCATCCTCTCTCGGCCTCTCAGCACGACGAGCTCAAGGCAGCGCTCAAGAGCGTGACCGGCAAGGATGTCGCAATCGCCGCCACCGTCGACCCTTCGCTGCTCGGCGGGCTGGTGGTTAAGATCGGCTCGCGCCAGATCGACACGTCGCTCAAGACAAAACTCAATTCGCTCAAGCTTGCACTGAAAGAGGTCGGCTGATGGACATCCGCGCCGCGGAAATTTCCGCAATCCTAAAGGACCAGATCAAGAATTTCGGCAATGAGGCCGAAGTATCCGAGGTCGGTCAGGTTCTGTCGGTGGGCGACGGCATTGCCCGCGTCTATGGCCTCGACAATGTCCAGGCCGGCGAAATGGTCGAGTTCCCCGGCGGCATCCGCGGCATGGCGCTGAACCTCGAAAGCGACAATGTCGGCATCGTCATCTTCGGCGCAGACCGCGACATCAAGGAAGGCGACATCGTCAAGCGCACCGGCTCCATCGTCGACGTGCCTGTCGGCAAGGGCCTGCTCGGACG
This sequence comes from Hyphomicrobiales bacterium, assembly GCA_026400435.1. Taxonomy (GTDB): domain Bacteria; phylum Pseudomonadota; class Alphaproteobacteria; order Rhizobiales; family Rhizobiaceae; genus Mesorhizobium_K. Next base: position 54,513 of record JAPLOZ010000095.1, read on the forward strand.
CGTCGTCGACGGTCTCGGCAATCCGATCGATGGCAAGGGGCCCATCGTGGCGACAGAGCGCCGCCGCGTCGACGTCAAGGCGCCCGGCATCATACCGCGCAAGTCGGTGCACGAGCCGATGTCAACCGGCCTCAAGGCCATTGACGCGCTGATCCCGATTGGCCGCGGCCAGCGCGAGCTGGTCATCGGCGACCGGCAGACCGGCAAGACCGCCATCATTCTCGACACTTTCCTGAACCAGAGGTCGCTCAACGAAGGCGACGACGAGAGCCAGAAGCTCTATTGCGTCTATGTGGCCATCGGCCAGAAGCGCTCGACGGTCGCGCAGTTCGTGAAGGTTCTGGAAGAGCGCGGTGCGCTCGAATATTCCATCATCGTTGCCGCAACCGCTTCGGATGCCGCCCCCATGCAGTTCATTGCGCCGTTCGCCGGTTGCGCGATGGGCGAGTATTTCCGCGACAATGGCATGCACGCCGTGATCGCCTACGACGATCTGTCCAAGCAGGCCGTCGCCTACCGTCAGATGTCGCTGCTGCTGCGCCGGCCGCCGGGTCGCGAAGCCTATCCGGGCGACGTTTTCTACCTGCACTCGCGCCTTCTGGAACGCGCCGCCAAGCTGAATGACGACAACGGCAACGGCTCGCTCACCGCCCTGCCGGTCATCGAGACGCAGGCCAACGACGTTTCCGCCTATATCCCGACCAACGTGATCTCGATCACCGATGGCCAGATATTCCTTGAGACCAACCTGTTCTTCCAGGGCATCCGCCCTGCCGTCAACGTCGGCCTCTCGGTGTCGCGCGTCGGCTCGTCGGCGCAGATCAAGGCGATGAAGCAGGTTGCCGGCTCGATCAAGGGCGAGCTTGCCCAGTACCGCGAGATGGCTGCCTTCGCGCAGTTCGGCTCCGATCTCGACGCTGCGACCCAGCGCCTGCTCAACCGCGGCGCACGCCTGACGGAACTGCTCAAGCAGCCGCAGTTCTCGCCGCTCAAGACCGAGGAACAGGTCGTCGTCATTTTTGCCGGCGTCAATGGCTACCTCGACAAGCTGACGGTGCCGCAGGTCGGCAAATTCGAGCAGGGCCTGCTTGCCCACATGCGCGCGGACGGCAAGGATGTGCTCGACGCCATCCGCCTCGAAAAGCAGATCAGCGACGACACCCGGGCCAAGCTCAAGGGCCACATCGACGCGTTCGCAAAGAACTTCGCCTGAACTGACGGATAAGGCATGGCCTCGCTAAAAGACCTCCGCAACCGGATCGCCTCGGTCAAGGCGACGCAGAAGATCACCAAGGCGATGCAGATGGTCGCCGCGGCGAAGCTGCGCCGCGCGCAGGAAGCGGCCGAGGCAGCTCGACCCTATTCGCAGCGCATGGGCGCCGTACTCGCCAACATCGCGCAGGCGGTCGGCGGCGGCGGCGATGCCCCCGCGCTAATGACCGGCACCGGGAAGGACGATACCCATCTTCTGGTCGTCTGCACCGCCGAACGCGGACTTTGCGGCGGCTTCAACAGCCAGATCGCGCGATTTGCGCGGGACCATATCCGCCGCTTGCAGGGCCAGGGCAAGACTGTGAAGATCATCTGCGTGGGCAAGAAGGGTTTCGACATCCTTCGTCGCGACTTCGCCTCGCTGATCATCGACCGAGTCGACCTGCGCGAGGTAAAGACGCTCGGCTTTGTCAACGCCGACGCAATCGCCAGGAAAATCATCGGCCTCTTCAACGAGGGCGGCTTCGACATCTGCACGCTGTTCTATTCCGAGTTCAAGTCGGTAATTAGCCAGGTTCCGACCGCGCTTCAGGTCATACCGGCCGCGGCTTCGGTGGCTGCCGGCGCCGCCGAATCCGGCGGCACGGCTGCCTACGAGTATGAGCCCGAGCCAGGCGAAATCCTGTCGGACCTCATTCCGCGCAACATTTCCGTGCAGGTTTTCCGGGCGCTGCTCGAAAACGCAGCCGGCGAGATGGGCGCCAAGATGAGCGCCATGGACAATGCCACGCGCAACGCAGGCGAAATGATCGGCAAGCTGACGATCACCTACAACCGCCAGCGTCAGGCACAGATCACCAAAGAACTCATCGAGATCATTTCGGGCGCGGAAGCGCTCTAGGACGTCGGACCGTACCGACGCTCCGGCAACGAGACACAAAGTCAAAGAGGCACGAAGATGGCGAAAGCAGCTACCCCCAAGAAGACCAAGGCGGCCGCCAGCGCTCCGGCGAAATTGTTGGCAGCAGGCCACCCGGGCCGGGTTGCCCAGGTCATCGGCGCCGTCGTTGACGTGCACTTCGACGGCGACCTGCCGAAGATCCTGAACGCCCTCGAGACCATGAACGGCGACAACCGCCTGATCCTCGAAGTTGCGCAGCATCTCGGCGAGAACACCGTGCGGTGCATCGCCATGGACATCTCCGAGGGCCTCGTGCGCGGCCAGCCGGTTTACGACACCGGCTCCCCCATCACGGTGCCGGTCGGCGACGAAACGCTCGGCCGCATCATGAACGTCATCGGCGAGCCGGTCGACGAGGCCGGTCCCGTCAAGACCGCTTCGCGCCGCGCGATCCATCAGGACGCGCCTCCCTATGTCGACCAGTCGACGGAAGCGCAGATTCTGGTGACCGGCATCAAGGTCGTCGATCTGCTGGCGCCCTATGCCCGCGGCGGCAAGATCGGCCTGTTCGGCGGCGCCGGCGTCGGCAAGACGGTGCTGATCCAGGAACTCATCAACAATGTCGCGAAGGCGCACGGCGGCTACTCCGTGTTCGCCGGCGTCGGCGAGCGCACCCGCGAGGGCAACGATCTCTATCACGAGATGATCGAGTCGGGCGTCAACAAGGACCCGCACGAGAACAACGGCTCGACCGAAGGCTCCAAGTGCGCGCTGGTGTTCGGCCAGATGAACGAGCCGCCCGGCGCCCGCGCCCGCGTGGCACTGTCGGGCCTCACAATCGCCGAGCATTTCCGTGACCAGGGCCAGGACGTGCTGTTCTTCGTCGACAACATCTTCCGCTTCACGCAGGCAGGCTCCGAAGTGTCGGCTTTGCTCGGCCGCATTCCGTCGGCCGTGGGCTATCAGCCGACGCTCGCCACCGACATGGGTCAGATGCAGGAGCGCATCACCACGACGACCAAGGGCTCGATCACGTCGGTGCAGGCCATCTACGTGCCGGCCGACGACTTGACCGACCCGGCGCCGGCCACCTCGTTTGCCCACCTTGACGCCACGACCGTGCTGTCGCGCGGCATCGCCGAGAAGGGTATCTACCCGGCGGTCGATCCGCTCGACTCCACCTCGCGCATGCTCGATCCGCTGATTGTCGGCGAGGAGCACTACACGATCGCGCGCCGCGTGCAGGAAACCTTGCAGCGCTACAAGTCGCTGCAGGACATCATCGCCATCCTGGGCATGGACGAACTGTCCGAAGAGGACAAGATTGCCGTTGCCCGCGCGCGCAAGATCGAGCGATTCCTGTCGCAGCCCTTCTTCGTCGCCGAAGTGTTTACCGGCTCGCCCGGCCAGCTCGTGCCGCTTGAAGAGACGATCAAGAGCTTCAAGGGCCTCGTCAATGGCGAGTACGACCACCTGCCCGAGGCTGCGTTCTACATGGTCGGCGGCATCGACATGGCGGTCGCCAAGGCACAGAAGCTTGCCGCTGAAGCGGCTTGATCGGTGAATGGTCAATAGTGAATGGTGAATGGAGAGCGGTGATCGTGAAGCAGTGACTTGTTGCGGTCGTTCCATCGACCATTGACTATTCACTCTTGACCATTCACCCAAAAACCGATGGCTGCATCCTTCCAGTTCGATCTCGTATCTCCCGAACGGCTGCTTGTGTCCGAGGAGGTGGAATCGGTCGTCATTCCGGGTGCGGAAGGCGAGATGACGATCCTCGCAAACCACGCGCCGGTCATGACGACCGTCAAGCCGGGCGTCGTGACCGTGACGACCGCGTCAGGCTCCACCGAGCGCTATTGCGTGTTCGGCGGCTTCGCCGACATTCTGCCGACCGGTTGCACGCTGCTCGCGGAATCGGCGGTGGCAGTCGGCTCCATCGATCGCAACGACCTCGCCAAGCGCATGCAGAATGCGCGCGAGGACTTGGCGGACGCCAAGGACGCAACGACTCGCCAGAAGGCGCAGGAGTATCTGGACCACCTCTCGACACTCGAGGCAGCGATCTAGAGCATCCAGCAGGGCTGCGCTGGTTTTGCGACCGGAAAGGACAAATTGAAAAGGCGAGGCAGTTGCCTCGCCTTTTTCGTTTCCTCGGGCGCCTGGCGCGGGTCACCACATGGATTTGGCGTACGCGTCATCCAGCCACCGGTCGGTCTTTTCAGCCGGTTCCTCGAGCGCCAGTTGGTCGCGCAGAATCTCCCCCAGCGTCGGCATTGACTTGCGGTCGGACCAGCTTTCAGGCTGCCACAGTTGCGAGCGCATGAAGGCTTTAGCGCAGTGCATGTATGCCGATTTCACCGTGACCACGACAACGCTGACCGGCTGCTTCCCTTCGACGGTGAAGCGCTCGCGCAGCGCCGGATCCAGCGTGATCTTCGCTTCACCGTTGACCCGCAGCGTCTCGTTCATGCCGGGGATGAGAAACAGCAGGCCTATCGCCGGGTCGAGGATGATGTTTTCCAGCGTGTCGAGCCGGTTGTTGCCGGGCCGGTCGGGTATCGCAATGGTCGTTTCGTCCAGAACGGCGGCGAAGCCGGGCTTGTCGCCTTTCGGCGTCACATCGGCGTTGCCCTTGCCGTCTGAGGACCCGATCAGCACGAACGGGCTGCGCGCGATGAAGGCCCGGCAATGGGCGTCTAGCCGTCCGAGTTCCTTGCGTATGGGGTTGGAGTCCGGCTCCGGCGTCTTGTAGACGGTCCGCAATTGCTCGTGAGACGTGACGAAGTCCATGGTGAACCCTCCCGCTATTTCTTCTGCAGCTTTTCGTCGAGCGAATGGCGCATGATCAACGGCATCTGGCTCAGCGTGAAGATCAGCGTGATTGGCATGATTCCCCACACCTTGAAGGCAACCCAGACGTCAGTCGAGAAGCTGCGCCAGACTATCTCGTTGAGGGCGGCCAGAAGCAGGAAGAACAGCCCCCAGCGCAATGTCAGCTTGCGCCACCCTTCGGCGTCAAGGCTGAAGGCCGAATCGAAGACATAGCCGAGCAGCGACTTGCCGAAGTAGAGGCCACCCAGAAGGGCGCCGCCGAACAACGTGTTGATAATGGTCGGCTTCATCTTGATGAAAACATCGTCCTGCAGCCACAGCGTAAGCCCGCCGAAGACGAATACGACCACACCCGATACCAGCGGCATGATTGGCAGCGTCCTGATGAGCAGCCATGAGGCCGCGAGCGCGATCGCCGTTGCTATCATGAAGAGGCCGGTGGCGACGAAGATCGGGCCGCCGAAAGCGTGCAGGGCCGGAAATTTCCCGACCAGCCATTCGCCGCGCGCGTTTGCGAAGAAGAAGACCATCAGCGGTCCAAGCTCCAGCGCCAGCTTCAGCAGCGGATTGGTATCTTTTTTCTTCGGGTCGCTCGGGTCGCGTTCGATGATGGACGGATTCATTGTTGACTACGCCACTCCCGCGATCGCCTTGGCGAAATCGCTTGCCGAAAAGGGTTCGAGATCGTCGACCTGTTCGCCGACGCCGATGAAATAGACCGGCAGCTTGTGCTTTGCCGCGATCGCCACAAGGATGCCGCCGCGCGCCGTTCCGTCAAGCTTGGTCATCACCAGCCCGCTGACGCCCGCCACGTTGCGGAATATCTCGACCTGGTTGAGCGCATTCTGGCCGGTCGTTGCGTCGACCGTCTGGAGAACCGTATGCGGCGCGTCGGAATCGTGCTTGCTGAGCACGCGCACCATCTTCTCGAGTTCCGCCATGAGTTCGACGCGGTTCTGCAGCCGCCCCGCGGTGTCTATGATCAGCACGTCCGTGCCGGCGGCCTTGGCCTTCTCATAGGCGTCGAAAGCCAACCCCGCCGCATCCGCGCCAAGCTTCGAGGAAACCACTTCGGAGCCTGTGCGCTCGCCCCAGATCTTCAACTGCTCAATAGCGGCGGCGCGGAAGGTGTCGCCCGCGGCGAGCATCACCTTCAGTCCGCCTGCGGTGAGTTTGGCGGCGAGCTTGCCGATCGTTGTCGTCTTGCCGGTTCCGTTGACGCCGACCACCAGGATGACATGCGGCTTGGTGGAAAGGTCAAGCTCCAGCGGCCTGGCGACCGGGGTCAGCACCTTTTCGATCTCTGCGGCCATGATCGTGCGCACATCGGCATCCGAGACGTCCCGCCCATAGCGGGCAGCCGACAGAGCGCCCGTCACACGAAGCGCCGTCTCCATGCCGAGATCGGCGCGGATCAGCACGTCCTCCAGGTCCTGCAGTGATTCTTCGTCGAGGCGTTTCTTGGTGAAGACGCCGGCGATATTGCCGGAAAGTTCGCGCGACGAGCGCGCCAGCCCCTGGCTCAGGCGCTGGAACCAGGCAGTTCTTGGCGGCTCGGGCTCAGGCGGCGCCGGCGGGACATACTGCTCGACAGTCTTAGAGACTGTGAACTTCTGCGCTGGCCTTTCTGTCCCACCGAGGCCGTCATCCTCGGGCTTGTCCCGAGGATCTGCTGGCGAGCTATCGGCCACGACCCGATTCGATGCCGCTGAAGGTTCCGTACCGCCTGGATCCGAATTCTCGGCATATCCTCGGGACAAGCCCGAGGATGACGGTGGGACCAGGCTGTCTTCTTCTCCTGCACGCGCAGGCGACTCCGCTTCCACGGGCGCAGGATTTGCGCCGGACTGCTGACCGAACGAAAATACCTTCCTCAGGAACCCGATCGCCATCGTGTCAGGCGGCCCGGGCAACGGAGATCGGTGCGGCCAACAGACGCTCGCCGTCATGGCCCGTGATGACGGCTTTGACTATCTCGCCTGGCTCCCCGGCGTCGAGCGATGTCAGCGCAAAGCCTTCGGTCCGGCCGAGGCCGGCGCGCTCGATCAGCACCGCCTGGGTCGTACCGGCAAGCGAAACGAGGTGGCGCGCGTAGGTTTGCGCGCCGGCTGCCCGCAGCCGCGCGGCGCGTTGCTTGACGATCTCGCGGCGTACCTGCGGCATGCGCGCGGCCGGCGTACCTTCGCGCGGAGAATATGGAAAGACGTGGAGATGGGTGAGCCCGCACTCCTCGACGATATCAAGCGACTTCTCGAACATCGCATCTGTCTCGGTCGGGAAACCCGCGATGATGTCGGCGCCGAACACGACATCTCGTCGCAAGGCACGTACTTCTTCGCAAAAGCGGATGGAATCGTCTCGGCTGTGGCGGCGCTTCATCCGCTTCAAAATCATGTCGTCGCCCGACTGCAGCGAGAGATGCAGATGGGGCATCAGCCTGGATTCCGCGGCGATTGCCTCCATGAGTTCGCCGTCTGCCTCGATCGAATCGATGGAAGACAAGCGCAACCGCCGCACATCCGGAACCTGGCGCAGGATTGTCTTGACCAGCCGGCCGAGCCGGGGAGCGCCCGGCAGGTCGGCGCCATAGCTGGTGAGGTCGACGCCCGACAACACGACTTCAGCGTAGCCGTTGCCGGCGAGCCGCTTGACCTGCTCGACCACAGCGCCCATCGGCACGGAGCGTGAATTTCCCCGGCCGTAGGGGATGATGCAGAAGGTGCAGCGATGGTCGCAGCCGTTCTGCACCTGCACGAATGCACGCGCGCGTCCCTCGATGGCGTCGACCATGTGGGAGGCCGTCTCCCGCACCGAGAAGATATCGTTGACGCGGGCTTTCTCGAAATCGTTGACGCCGAAATCGGGCAGCGCCCGATAATTGTGGCTTTCCAGCTTTTCAGCGTTGCCGAGCACGAGATCGACCTCGTCCATCTCGGCGAACGAAGCCGGCTCGGTCTGCGCCGCGCAGCCGGTGACGATGATCCTTGCGCCGGGATTCTCGCGCCGCGCCTTGCGGATCGACTGCTTGGCCTGGCGCACGGCTTCGGCCGTCACGGCGCAGGTGTTGAAGATGACGGCGCCGTCCTTCAACGCGCCGAGACCGGCAGCCGTGGCTTCGCGCCGCATCACTTCCGATTCATAGGTGTTGAGCCGGCAGCCGAAGGTGACGATCTCCACGCCCATCAGGCGGCGCTTTCAGTGTCGCGCGCCCAGCCGCCCGTCGCCGGATCGAAGCTGCCGGAGAATTCCCATTCGGCAGGACCGGTCATGACGACGTGATCGTCGTCGCGCCACTCGATCCTGAGCGGACCGCCCGGTACCGTGACCGTCACCGTGCGGCCGGTGCGCCTCGTGCGCGCAGCGCTGACGGCGACCGCGCAGGCGGCCGAGCCGCAGGCCCGGGTCAGGCCCGCGCCGCGCTCCCATGTGCGGATGGTGATGGCGTCGTTTGCCGTCACATGCGCGATCGAGATGTTGGCCCGCTCCGGAAAGATCGGATGATTTTCTAGCATCGGCCCGAAGCGGTCGAGCGCGTAGTTCCAGACATCATCATCGACCCAGAAGATGGCGTGCGGATTGCCCATGTTGGCGACCGAGGGCGAATGCAGGAGAGGCGCGTCGATTGGACCAACCTGCAACTCGATCATGCGCGTGTCGCGGAACTCCTCGGCGAGCGGGATGTCCTGCCAGCCGAAGCGCGGCACGCCCATGTCGACCGAGATCAACCCGTCGGCATGCTCCTCGGCGTTCAGGATGCCTGCGACCGTCTCGAAGGTGAAAATCTTCTGCCCGGTTTCGGCGGCGAGCGCCTGCACGACGCAGCGCATCCCGTTGCCGCAGGCCTGCGCCATCGAACCGTCCGAGTTGATGATTTGGATGTAGTTTGCCGTCCCCGGCGTCTTCGGGTCGTGGATCGCCATGATCTGGTCGAACCTGGTGGCGAGGTCGACATTGAGCGCGACCGCCGCGGCCGGGGTTACGCGGTCCGCGCGACCGCGCATGTCGGCGACGATGATCTCGTTGCCGAGCCCGTTCATCTTGGCGAAAGGGGCTGCGCTGGCCATGCGGCGGGAAAACTCAGTATCCGTTCGGCGCTATATGGCGGAGATTTTCCACAATTGCCAGTCTCGCCGACCACTGATGCGGACAGCAATCCCATTGAAAGACCGCATTCAACCCGCAGGCACGTCCCAGACTTCGCCAGGCAGCATGGCGCGAAATCTCTCGCGGCCGATGCCCTGGGCATCGAGCGCCGCGTGTAACCGCTCGCGCGGTTCGTCGATCGCCTCGTCGGTGAGACGAAACGTGCCCCAGTGGCAGCCCGCCGCGTGGGCGGCATTGCACAATTGCATTCCCGCGACGGCCTCTTCCGGATTCTGGTGCTGGTGTTCCATGAACCAGCGCGGCTCGTAGGCGCCGATCGGCAGAATGGCGAGACGGAAAGCGTCATGCTTTTGCGTCAGCGCCCGATAGATTTTGCCGTCGTTGAAGCCGGTGTCTCCCGCGAAATAGATCTTTCCGGACGGGGTCTCGATGACGAAACCGCTCCACAGCGCCATTCGGCGGTCGCGCGCGCCACGCGCCGACCAGTGATGGGCCGGCTCCACATGCATGCTGACGCCGTTCTCAAGGTCGATCCGGTCGCCCCAGTCATGCGCCGAGATTTTCGCGCCGGGCGTAGCCTGCCTGATGATCGTGTCGTTGCCCAGCGGAGTGACTATGCGCGGCTCGTGTGCGGCGTGGAGCCTTGCGAGGGTTCTCGTGTCGAGATGGTCGTAATGATTGTGGCTGACCAGCACCACGTCGATCGGCGGCAGGTCCTCGAAGGCGATGCCCGGCGCGCTGACGCGGCGCGGCCCGGCGAACGAGACGGGCGAAACGCGCTCCGACCAAACCGGATCGGTCAGGATGTTGAGGCCTGCTGCCTGGATCAGCAGCGAGGCGTGGCCGACCATGGTCAGCCGCAGGGCATCGCGGTCAACGCGTTGCCCGGGCTTTGCCGGCGGCAGCGGGTCGGGCCGTGTCGCCGGCCACTTCGCGCGGCCGCCGCCGAATTGCCATTTCAACAGATCGATGAAACCACGCGGCGCTTCGCCGCCGGGGTTGAAGAAGACGCTATCCTTGAAATGGTCGCTCTGCGGGCCGCGATAATAGGGATTGGCGTCGGTCATCGCTTCAACATAGGTACGCGACCATCTGGCGCAAGCGTTTCGACACGGGACGGGCAATGCGGCCACGTTGAAGACGGGCTAATGTCGCGCGGCAGGCGGAGCAGTCGAATGGCGATGAAGCGAACGAAGACCCCGTGGATGAGTGCGGACGATTTCGGCCGCTCGCTGCCGCGCGGCATCGGCATCAATCTGCTGGTGCCTGACATCGCGCCGATGGAGGCGTTCTGCCGTGACGTGCTCGGCGCGACGATTGTCTATGTCGACGAGGATTTTGCCGCCGTCACGCTGCTCGGCTCCGTCTTCATGCTGCACGCCGACCATTCCTATTGCGACAATCCGATGACGGGCGTCATCGCCAATATCGAGCAGCGCGGCACCGGGATCGAGATCAGGATCTACGGCCTTGACCCCGACGAAGCGGAAGCGCGCGCCCGCGAACTGGGCCATCACGTTCTGGCCGGCTCGCTCGACAAGCCACACGGCCTTCGCGAATGCCACATCGTCGGCCCGAGCTTTTATGTCTTCGTGCCAAGCATCGCAATTGGCGGGTAATGTGTCGGCTGCTGTTACAAATCTTGAGATTTTTTTGTCCGGCAAGGCCGCCGCACACCCTATTTTAACCATATCTGGCTGAAATTTGGCCAACTTCGCCACCTTGATGGCGGGGGTTTGATCCTGCGGCGTATTGCGGCGTCGGACGGAGGGTATGATGACTTTGACGAAGACAGGCCTGGCAGCGGTGTCGCTGGCCGCATTGCTTGCAGCGGGCTGCTCCAGCACTCGATTCTCGTCGATGAACGAGCAGCCTGCCCCACTGCAGGCAGCTCCGTCGGGCAATGTGACGTCGTCGACAGCGCTTCCTCCGCCCGCCGCACCCGGAACCGCCCCCACCGACCCCGCCGGGTTCCCCTCCGCGCCCGGTGCACCGACGGCGGTCGCATCGGCAACGCCTGGACCGGATCCGGCAGCAGCAAGCGCTCCCGACCTTACGACCGGCAATGTCGTTGGCGCGTGGAGTGCTTCGGTGTCGGGTCAGAGCTGCCAGTTGATCACGTCCCTGACGAAGCTTGGCTCCAACAACCGGGCTGCGTCGCGGCAGTGCGCTGCGCCGATGAACGGCGTGAAGTCATGGAACGTCGCCGGCAAGCAGCTGTCGCTCTACGACGAGAGCGGATCGGTCGTCGCCCAGCTCTATTCCTCGGGCGAGGGAAAATTCAATGGACAGACCTCGACCGGAATGCCTATCTCGCTGTCGAGATAGAACGGTCCATCTTCCATCCGCCCAATGATGCATCAGCGAGACGGCCTCGGGCCGCAGTCGACCGTCGGGCAGCGCTACGCGCTCATGGCGCAGGCCGGCGAGATCACCGACGACCCCGCGCAGCGTCAGGTGGTCGCGGCTCTGGACCGGCTTGCCGAGGCGATAGCCGTCAAGCGGCTCCACAGCAAGTCGAGTGCGCTCGGATGGCTGTTTGCGAAAAACCGGGCGGCGGCGGAACCGGTGACCGGTCTCTATATCCACGGCGGCGTCGGGCGCGGCAAGACGATGCTGATGGACCTTTTCTTCGACACCGTACCAGTGCGCCGCAAGCGTCGCGTGCATTTCAACGCCTTCATGGCGGACGTGCATGACCGCATCCAGCAGCATCGGCTCGCGCGCAAGGAAGGTACGGTTCGTGAAGACGATCCCATCCCGCCGGTAGCAAGGGCATTGGCCGACGAGGCATGGGTGCTGTGCTTCGACGAGTTCTCAGTCACCGACATCGCCGACGCCATGATCCTGTCGCGCCTGTTCACCGCGCTCTTCGCCAACGGCGTGGTGCTGGTCGCGACTTCCAACGTCGCCCCCGACGACCTTTACCGCGACGGACTGAACCGCCAGCTCTTCCTGCCGTTCGTCGCATTGCTGAAGCGTCACGCACGCGTCGTCGCGCTCGAACTGCCGACCGACTACCGCATGGAGAAGCTGAGCCGCATGCCGGTCTATATGACGCCGCTGTCGGCCGAGACCGATCGGCGTATGGACGATGCGTGGAAAACCGTGACGCGCGGTCTGCCGGCCGAACCTGCCATGCTGAGCGTCAAGGGCCGCCAGGTACCTGTTCCCCTGGCGTCGGGTAATGCCGCCCGCTTCAGCTTCGCCGCGCTTTGCGAGAAGCCGCTTGCGGCGCGGGACTATCTAGCAATTGCCGACCGTTATCCGACGGTCTTCGTCGATCGCGTGCCGGTGATCGCGGAAGGCCTTCGCAACGAAGCGAAGCGCTTTATCCTCCTGATCGACACGCTCTACGATCGCCGCGTAAGGCTGTTTATCAGCGCCGATGCGCCGCCACAGGATCTCTACAGCGGAATGAACGGGACCGAGGCGTTCGAGTTCGACAGAACTGCCTCAAGACTCGTGGAAATGCAAAGCCGGGAATGGCTGGACGATTGGACGCAAGAGCAGGGCTCCCGTCAGGAATCGTCGTCTCGCTCCACTGCATGATGCAACAATGTCATGACGCTTTCGTGACATTTGTTTGACGTTTACGTAAATCCCATATTATCTAACCGATTGAAAACATTCAGGCAAAAATAATCGTTTGAAATATTTTCGGTGCGGCGCTATGGCGAAGCGCGAATTTTCGGCTTCAACGCCTCTTTCCTCTCTGGCTTCTCGCGTTTGCCGGGCCAGCCGCCCGGCCACGGATTAAGGGAAACTCTCACATGGCACGCAACAAGATAGCCCTCATCGGGTCCGGCATGATCGGCGGCACCCTCGCCCACCTCATCGGCCTCAAGGATCTCGGCGACGTTGTCATGTTCGACATCGCCGAAGGCATACCGCAGGGCAAGGGGCTCGATATCGCCCAGTCGTCGCCGGTCGAGGGTTTCGACGCGCGCTATGTCGGCGTCAACGACTACGCCGGCATCGAGGGCGCCGACGTGTGCATCGTGACGGCCGGTGTGCCGCGCAAGCCCGGCATGAGCCGTGACGACCTCATCGGCATCAACCTCAAGGTCATGGAGCAGGTCGGCGCAGGCATCCGCAAGTATGCGCCCAAGGCCTTCGTGATCTGCATCACCAACCCGCTCGACGCGATGGTCTGGGCGCTGCAGAAATTCTCGGGCTTGCCCAAGACCCATGTGGTCGGCATGGCCGGCATCCTCGACTCGGCCCGCTTCCGCTACTTCCTGTCGGAAGAGTTCAAGGTTTCCGTGGAAGACGTATCGGCCTTCGTGCTCGGCGGCCATGGCGACTCGATGGTCCCTCTTGTGCGCTATTCGACCGTCGCCGGCATCCCGTTGACCGACCTCGTGAAGATGGGTTGGACCAGCAAGGAGAAGCTCGACCAGATCGTGCAGCGGACACGCGACGGCGGCGCCGAGATCGTCGGCCTGCTCAAGACCGGCTCGGCCTTTTATGCTCCGGCATCGTCGGCGATCCAGATGGCGGAAGCCTATCTCAAGGACAAGAAGCGCGTGCTGCCCTGCGCCGCGCATCTTTCCGGCCAGTACGGCGTGAAGAACCTCTACGTCGGCGTGCCGACCGTAATTGGAGCCGGCGGCGTCGAGCGCATAATCGAGATCGACCTCAACAAGGCGGAGCAGAAGATGTTCGAGAAGTCGGTCGAATCCGTCCAGACGCTCTGTGAGGCCTGCGTGAAGATCGCGCCCAACCTCGCCAAGAAGTAAGGACGCCGGTCATGAACATTCACGAATATCAGGGCAAGGCGCTGTTGAAGTCCTTCGGCGCGCCGGTCGCCGATGGCGTTGCGGTGTTCAAGGCGTCGGAGGCCGAGACGGCGGCGAAGCAGCTGCCAGGCCCGCTTTATGTGGTGAAGAGCCAGATCCATGCCGGCGGCCGTGGCAAGGGCAAATTTAGGGAACTGTCGCCGGACGCCAAGGGCGGCGTCAGGCTGGCCAAGTCGGTCGCCGATGTCGTTTCCAACGTTAAAGAAATGCTCGGCAATACGTTGGTGACCAAGCAGACCGGCCCTGCCGGCAAGCAGGTCAACCGCCTCTATGTCGAGGACGGCGCGGACATCGAACGCGAGCTTTATTTGTCGATCCTGGTCGATCGTTCGGTCGGTCGCGTCGCCTTTGTCGTCTCGACCGAAGGCGGCATGGACATCGAGGCGGTCGCGCACGACACGCCCGAAAAGATCATCACCCACGCCATCGACCCAATGGCCGGCGTCACCACGGTCGACGTCGACATTCTGAACGAGGCGCTGAAGCTCGACGGCGACGCCGCAAAGGACGGCCAGACGCTGTTTCCGCTTCTCTACAAGGCCTTTGTCGAGAAGGACATGAGCCTGCTTGAGATCAATCCGCTCATCGTCATGAAGGACGGTCATCTGCGTGTGCTCGACGCAAAGGTGTCGTTCGACAACAATGCCCTCTTCCGTCATCCCGAGATCGTCGAACTGCGTGACACGACCGAGGAAGACGAGAAGGAAATTGAGGCGTCGAAATACGACCTCGCCTACGTCGCGCTCGATGGCAACATCGGCTGCATGGTCAACGGCGCCGGCCTCGCCATGGCGACCATGGACATCATCAAGCTCTACGGCGCGGAGCCGGCTAACTTTCTGGATGTCGGCGGCGGCGCATCCAAGGAGAAGGTCACGGCGGCGTTCAAGATCATCACTGCGGACCCGGCCGTTAAGGGTATCCTGATCAACATCTTCGGCGGCATCATGAAGTGCGACATCATCGCCGAGGGCGTGATCGCGGCGGTCAAGGAGGTCGGGCTGAAGGTGCCTCTCGTGGTGCGCCTCGAGGGCACCAATGCCGAACTCGGCAAAAAGATCATCAACGAGAGCGGGCTGAATGTCGTATCCGCCGACGATCTCGACGACGCGGCGAAGAAGATCGTCGCTGCGGTCAAGGGGTAAGCTGCATGTCCATTCTCGTTGACAGGAACACAAAGATTCTGGTGCAGGGCCTGACCGGCAACACCGGCTCGTTCCATACCGAGCAGGCGCTTGCCTATCACGGCACCAAGATGGTCGGCGGCACGCATCCCAAGAAGGGCGGCGAGACCTGGACCGGCAAGAACGGCGAGACGCTGCCGATCTTCGCCACCGTCGCCGAAGGAAAGGCCGTTACCGGCGCGAATGCGTCGGTGATCTACGTGCCGCCCGCCGGTGCGGCCGCCGCCATCATCGAGGCGATCGAGGCCGAGATTCCACTGGTCATTTGCATCACCGAGGGCATTCCGGTGATGGACATGATCAAGGTGAAGGCCAAGCTCGACAAGTCCGGCTCACGGCTGATCGGCCCGAATTGCCCGGGCGTCGTCACGCCCGACGAGTGCAAGATCGGCATCATGCCCGGGAATATCTTCCGCAAGGGTTCCGTGGGTGTTGTCTCGCGCTCGGGAACGCTTACCTATGAGGCAGTGTTCCAGACCACCAATGAAGGGCTCGGGCAGTCGACGGCAGTCGGCATCGGCGGCGATCCCGTCAAGGGCACCGAGTTCATCGACATGCTGGAGATGTTCCTCGCCGACGACGAGACGAAATCGATCATCATGATCGGCGAGATCGGCGGTTCGGCGGAGGAAGACGCAGCGCAGTTCATCATCGACGAGGCAAAGCGCGGCAGGAGAAAGCCTATGGCTGGCTTCATCGCCGGCCGCACAGCGCCTCCAGGACGCACCATGGGCCACGCAGGCGCGGTGATTTCCGGCGGCAAGGGCGGCGCGGAAGACAAGATCGCGGCGATGGAGGCGGCGGGCATCCGCGTGTCCCCGTCGCCGGCACGGCTCGGCAAGACGCTCGTCGAGGCGATCAAGGGTTAGAGGAGCCGGAGCCGACGCTCCGGGACATAAGATGGCACGACAAGATCAGGCCAACGACGAGTTCTCGCTCACTTCGTTCCTCTACGGCGGCAACGCCGACTATCTGGAGCAGTTGCAGGCCGCGTGGGAGGATGACCCGCAGTCGGTCGATCCACAGTGGCAGGATTTCTTCGCCGCTCTCAAGGACGACGCGATCGACGTCAGGAAGAACGCCAGGGGCGCGTCCTGGTCGCAGCCTGCCTGGCCGCTGCAGGCCAACGGAGAGCTGGTTTCGGCGCTGGACGGCAACTGGGGGCTGATCGAGAAAGTCGTCGAGAAGAAGGTCCGCGACAAAGCCGCCACTACTGGCGTCGCTGTCTCGGATGCGGACGTCCACCAGGCGACCCGCGATTCTGTCCGCGCGATCATGATGATCCGCGCCTTCCGCATGCGTGGCCACCTGCACGCCAACCTCGATCCGCTTGGCATAGCCAAGCCGCTTGAGGATTATAACGAGCTTTCGCCGTCCTCCTATGGCTTCACGGACGCCGACAACGAGCGCCGCATCTTCATCGACGGCGTGCTCGGGCTGGAATACGCGACCATTCCCCAGATGATCGACATCCTGACGCGGACCTACTGCTCGACGCTCGGTGTCGAGTTCATGCATATCTCCGATCCCGAGGAGACGGGCTGGATCCAGGCGCGCATCGATGGAGCCGACAAGGAAATCACCTTCACGGCCGAGGGCAAGAAGGCGATCCTTTCAAAGCTGATCGAGGCCGAGGGCTTTGAGCAGTTCATCGACGTCAAGTACAAGGGAACCAAGCGTTTCGGCCTTGATGGCGGCGAGTCGCTGATCCCGGCGCTCGAGCAGATCATCAAGCGCGGCGGCTCGCTCGGTCTCAAGGAGATCGTGCTCGGCATGGCCCATCGCGGCCGGCTGAACGTGCTGAGCCAGGTGATGGCCAAGCCGCATCGCGCCATCTTCCACGAGTTCAAGGGCGGTTCTGCCGCGCCTGACGATGTTGAGGGTTCGGGCGACGTGAAGTACCATCTGGGCGCTTCCTCCGACCGCGAGTTCGACGGCAACAAGGTGCATCTGTCGCTGACCGCCAACCCGTCGCATCTCGAGATCGTCGATCCCGTGGTCATGGGCAAGGCGCGCGCCAAGCAGGACCAGCTGTTCGGCCGCACCAGGGAAGAGATCGTGCCTCTCGAAGAGCGCGCCAAGGTGCTGCCGTTGCTGCTGCACGGCGACGCGGCTTTTGCCGGCCAGGGCGTGATCGCCGAGATCCTCGGGCTTTCCGGGCTACGCGGCCATCGCGTTGCGGGCACTGTCCATTTTATCATCAACAACCAGATCGGCTTCACCACCAATCCGCGCTTCTCGCGCTCGTCGCCCTATCCCTCCGACGTGGCGAAGATGATCGAGGCGCCGATCTTTCATGTGAACGGCGACGATCCGGAAGCGGTGGTCCACGCCGCCAAGGTGGCGATCGAGTTCCGCATGAAGTTCCACAAGCCGGTTGTGGTCGACATGTTCTGCTATCGCCGTTTCGGCCACAACGAGGGCGATGAGCCGGCGTTTACGCAGCCGATCATGTACCGCAAGATCCGCACGCAGAGGACCACTGCGACGATCTATGGCGAGCGGCTCATCGCCGAAGGCCATTTGACGCAGGAAGGCATCGACAAGATGCGCGCCGACTGGCGCGCCCGTCTCGAATCGGAATGGGAGGTCGGCCAGGCCTACAAGCCCAACAAGGCGGACTGGCTGGACGGGGCGTGGTCGGGCCTGAGGGCAGCCGACAACCAGGACGAGCTGCGCCGCGGCAAGACCGCCGTGCCGGTCAAGATTCTGAAGGAGATCGGCAAGAAGCTGACCGAGGTTCCCAGGGACTTCGAGGTCCACAAGACGATCGGCCGCTTCCTGGAAACGCGCCGCGCAATGATCGACACCGGCGAGGGCATCGACTGGTCGACTGGCGAAGCGCTCGCCTTCGGCTCGATCCTGTTCGACGGCAACCCGATTCGGCTCTCCGGGCAGGATTCGGAGCGCGGCACGTTTTCGCAGCGCCACTCGGTTCTCTACGACCAGCGCGACGAGACCCGTTACATTCCGCTCAACAACCTGTCGCCGGCGCAGGCCGGCTACGAGGTCATCAACTCGATGCTCTCGGAAGAGGCCGTGCTCGGTTTCGAATATGGCTACTCGCTCGCGCAGCCGAGCGCTCTGACACTCTGGGAAGCCCAGTTCGGCGACTTCGCCAACGGGGCGCAGGTCCTGTTCGACCAGTTCATCTCCAGCGGCGAGCGCAAGTGGCTGCGCATGTCAGGCCTCGTTTGCCTGCTGCCGCACGGCTACGAAGGCCAGGGCCCCGAGCATTCCTCGGCGCGCCTCGAGCGTTTTCTGCAACTTTGCGCCGAAGACAACATGCAGGTCGCGAACTGCACTACGCCGGCTAACTACTTCCACGTCCTGCGCCGTCAGTTGAAGCGCGATTTCCGCAAGCCACTCATCCTGATGACGCCAAAGTCGCTGCTGCGCCACAAGCGTGCGGTGTCGACGCTTGCCGAGATGTCCGGCGAATCCGCGTTCCACAGGCTGTTGTGGGATGACGCGCAGTATCTCGGCAACCAGCCGATCAAGCTGGTGAAGGATTCTAAGATCCGCCGCGTCGTGCTGTGCTCGGGAAAGGTTTACTACGACCTCTACGAGGATCGCGAGAAGCGCGGCGTCAACGACATCTATCTGCTGCGGGTCGAACAGCTCTACCCCTTCCCGGCAAAGGCGCTGATCACCGAACTCAGCCGTTTCCGCAACGCCGAGATGGTCTGGTGCCAGGAAGAACCCAAGAACATGGGCGCCTGGTCGTTCATCGACCCCTATCTGGAGTGGGTGCTGGCGCATATCGACGCCAAGCATCAGCGGGTACGCTATACCGGCCGGCCGGCTTCGGCGTCTCCGGCGACTGGCATGATGTCGAAGCATCTGGCGCAACTGGCGGCGCTTCTTGAGGACGCGCTGGGCGCATGAATCCGAGCGCGAACCGCCAAGGCTCGGCCTTTGGACAGGGATCGTGCGGTTGACAGGCAGAAACGGACAGGCAGGCAAGACAATGGCTACCGAAATCCGCGTACCCACGCTCGGCGAATCCGTCACCGAGGCGACTGTCGGCAAATGGTTCAAGAAGGTTGGCGACGCGATCGCCGCTGATGAGCCTATCGTCGAACTCGAGACCGACAAGGTGACGGTGGAAGTTCCGGCGCCCGCTGCGGGCACCCTTTCCGAAATCACGGTCAGCGAAGGCGACACGGTAGGGCTCGGTGCATTGCTCGGCCAGATTTCGGCCGGGGCAGCGGCGGCCAAACCCGCCGCAAAGGCCGAGGCTAAACCCGAGGCTGTCGCTCAGGCAGCTGGCCCTTCCGGGGGTGACACTGTCAAGGAGGCGAGCAAGAAGACGGCCGCGATAGCGGGCGAAGGTCCTGTGGAGGAGCGCAAGATGCCGCCCGCCCCTTCCGCGGCCAAGCTGCTTGCCGAGGCCAATCTCTCGGTCGGCCAGGTAACCGGATCAGGGAAGCGCGGGCAGATATTGAAGGGTGACGTGCTGGACGCGATCGCCAAGGGCCCGGCCTCGCCGCCGGTGGAGGCTCCGCGCGTGGCCGAAGCGCCGAAAGCCCCGCGCGCGTCCAACGAGGGCGATGTCGTGCGCGAGGAACGCGTGCGCATGACCAAGCTGCGCCAGACCATCGCGCGCCGGCTGAAGGAAGCACAATCCAGCGCAGCGATGCTCACCACCTTCAACGAGGTGGACATGAAGGGCATCATGGACCTGCGCGCTAGATACAAGGATGTCTTCGAGAAGAAGCACGGCGTGAAGCTCGGCTTCATGGGCTTCTTCACCAAGGCGGTGACACATGCGCTGAAGGAAATTCCTGCCGTCAACGCCGAGATCGACGGAACCGACATCATCTACAAGAACTACGCTCACATCGGCGTCGCGGTCGGCACCGACAAGGGCCTAGTCGTTCCGGTGGTGCGCGACGCAGACCAGATGTCGATCGCGGAGATCGAGAAGGAAATCGGCCGGCTTGGCCTCGCCGCGCGCGATGGGAAGCTCTCTGTCGCCGACATGCAGGGCGGCACCTTCACCATCTCCAACGGCGGCGTCTATGGTTCCCTGATGTCGACGCCGATCCTCAACGCGCCGCAGTCTGGCATTCTTGGCATGCACAAAATCCAGGATCGTCCTGTCGTGGTTGGCGGCCAGGTGGTCGTGCGCCCGATGATGTATCTTGCGCTGAGCTACGACCATCGCATCGTCGACGGTAAGGAAGCCGTCACCTTCCTCGTCCGCGTCAAGGAAAGCCTGGAGGACCCGGAGCGTCTGGTGCTTGAACTCTAGCGACGTTGCAGCGCCTCAGTGGTATGTGAATGGTGGCGACAGCCTGTCGAAACAGGCAGCCTTGGAACGACATTCGCCTGTAACTGTCTCTAGAGCGAAGCACAGCTTCGCGTGAGGAAGGTGATCATATGGAAGCCGCCGCCGCATCTACCGAAATCTGGGTTCTGGGTTGGAGCGCCGTGCTCCTCATCGTTCAGGTCGTCGCCCAGGCGACCGCGTCGTCCGACCTCGGGCCAGCCTATCTCTTCAGCCCGCGCGACGAGCCGAGGGAATCCAACAGTGTCGTTGCCCGCCGCCTCTACCGCGCTCTGAAGAACCTGATCGAGACCTATCCGGCCTTCATTGCGATCGTCATTGCCCTTGTCGTCACTGGCAAGACGGGCGGGCTGGCCGCGACAGGCGCCTGGCTTTGGCTCGCCGCCCGCGTGATCTATGTGGTCATCTACGCAGCTGGGATTCCCGTCGTTCGAACCCTGGTCTGGCTGGCGTCAATCATCGGGCTTGTCCTCATGCTCATTCATCTGATGACCTGAGCATGGGTTCTGGCGGGCGTGAAGCTGCAATCGCGATCGTCTTCATTGCGGCCTTCGCTGCCGCGCCGCCCGCCTTTGCCGCCTGCCCGATAGAACTCGCCACATATGCCGACACGCGGGGCGTCGCCGAACTGGAATTCTCCGCACGGCCCGGCGGCGCGACCGTCAGCAACAGCTTCAAGATGCTGTTGGACAACGATGTCGTGTTCGACGGCATCGTGCAATGGACCGACACGGAGCCGCGCCCCTGGGGGAAACTGATGTACAAATGCCCGGACGGCGACGTGACAGGCGATGAACTCAACGCCTGCACGATGTGGGAAGGTGTCATCTATGCGTTCGACGGCAATGGTACCGTTGCCTTGCTGCCGGCTCCCGGAACCGCGGCGCCGCCTATGCTGCTCCTGCCGGCGCTCGGCGCTTCGCTCAGGATGTCGGCGGCCTACGGTGCAAACGGGTTTTCGCAGACGCCTTGGGATGTTTTCGCATTGAAGGGTTGCCAGGAATGACCGGCTCGACCATGGCGTTGCCCACTCGCAATCCATAGATTATGCAGCAGCCGCGTGGCCCGCGCGGCAGACAACGGCAGGATGGAACAATGGCTTACGACGTCGTCGTCATCGGATCGGGACCTGGCGGATATGTCTGCGCCATCAAGGCCGCGCAGCTCGGCCTCAAGACGGCCGTGGTCGAGAAGAACGCGACGCTCGGCGGCACCTGCCTCAATATCGGCTGCATCCCGTCCAAGGCGCTGCTGTACGCATCGGAGATTTTCGCCGAGTCCGGCCATTCCTTCGATACGCTCGGCGTCGAGGTGTCCCCCAAGCTCAATCTCAAGAAGATGATGACCCACAAGGACACGACGGTGGCGTCCAACGTCAACGGCGTCGCCTTCCTGTTCAAGAAGAACAAGATCGACTGGCTGCACGGTGTAGGCAAGATCGTTGCGGCCGGGAGGGTTGCGGTTACGGGAGATGACGGCAAGACCGAGGAAATCGAGGCGAAGAACATCGTGATCGCCACCGGTTCGGACGTATCAGGCATTCCCGGCGTCAAGGTCGACATCGACGAAAAGGTCATCGTTTCCTCCACCGGAGCGCTCTCTTTCGACAAGGTGCCGGCTCACCTGATCGTCGTCGGCGGCGGCGTCATCGGCCTTGAGCTGGGCTCGGTCTGGGCACGCCTGGGAGCCAGGGTGACCGTGGTCGAGTATCTCGACACGATACTCGGCGGCATGGACGGCGAGGTCGCCAAGCAGTTCCAGCGCTTGCTGGGCAAGCAGGGCTTCGAGTTCAGGCTTGGCTCCAAGGTGACAGGAGTCAAGAAGGGGAAGAAGGGCGCTTCCGTCACCTTCGCGCCGGTCAAGGGGGGCGACGCCGAGACCATCGAGGCGGACGCCGTTCTGATCGCCACCGGCCGCAAGGCTTTCACCGACAGGCTCGGGCTCGCGGAAGCCGGCGTCGAACTCGACGAACGCGGCCGGGTCAAGACCGACGGATATTTCCGCACGACGGTGCCCGGCATCTATGCGATCGGCGACGTGATCGCCGGGCCAATGCTCGCCCACAAGGCGGAAGACGAAGGCGTTGCTGTCGCCGAGATCATGGCCGGTCAGGCCGGCCACGTGAACTACGGCGTCATCCCGAGCGTCGTCTACACCAGCCCGGAGATTGCTTCGGTAGGCAAGACCGAAGAGGAACTGAAGACCGCCGGCGTTGACTACAAGGTCGGTAAGTTCCCGTTCTCGGCCAACGCGCGGGCACGCGCCACGCTGCACACCGACGGGTTCGTGAAGATCCTGGTAGACAAGTCGACCGACAAGGTGCTCGGCGCGCACATAGTGGGTCATGGAGCCGGCGAATTGATCGAGGAGGCCTGCGTTGTGATGGAGTTCGGGGGATCTTCTGAAGATCTGGCGCGCACGTGCCACCCGCATCCGACGATGTCGGAAGCGGTCAAGGAGGCTGCGCTCGCAGCTTTCTTCAAACCGATCCACATCTGACTGCCGACGGCTGCCGGACAGTCGAAGTCGTGACCTTTCGTGTTGCTGAACAACACTGCTGACAACTGGGCGGCAGCAGTGTTGTCCAGAACAGAGCGCCCATCAATTTTTCTGGCTATTTTGCAGTGCAAACTTGCGGTATGAGTGCGCCGCCCCAACGCAATGCCCGGCGGACGGGAATTGAATCGTTTGAACTCGGTCCGGCGCGAACCCATATCGGTAGGATTGCGCGCAGGCCGGCCTTTACTAGGCGGAAATTTGGACATGGCTGGATTCAGGTTCCACAAGGTGGCGGCGGTCGCAGTTCTTCTCGGCGTCGGAGCCTGGGTTGCGACTGGAGAGTTTTCGTCCGTCGGCAGTGCCGAAAACGAAGCCGCGGCTCCAGCGGCCAAAGTCGACGAACCGGTCCAGGCTGCGCTCAGAACCGTAGCCGTCATCATGCCGCCGCGCATCACGCACGCACGCGCCATCCGGATATCGGGCAATACCGAGGCTGAAAAGCGTGTCACGCTGGCAACCCGTGTGATGGGAGTGATCGAGAGCCTGCCAGTCAAGCAGGGGCAGCGCGTCGAGCGCGGCGGCCTTGTCATGCGCCTCGACGCGCGCGACAAGGAAGCAGCCATCCGCATGGCCGAGAGCGTCGTGACGCAACGCCAGGCCGAAGCCGACGCTGCCGAGCGGCTGGTTGGAGGCGGCAACGCACCCAAGCTCCAGGCCGATCAGGCGCGCGCCGCCCTCGCCACTGCCCAGTCGCTTCTTGAAGCCGCGAAGGCAGAGCTCGCCCAGTACGAAATCCTCGCACCTTTCAACGGCCTCATAGACCGGGTGCCGGTTCAGCGCGGCAGCGCCATCCTGGCTGGAGCCGAGGTGGCGACGCTGATCAACCTCGACCCTCTTCTGGCGGTGGGCGAAGTGAGCGAGCGAGACCTCCGGTTTCTGCAGCTCGGTAATGAAGCCGACATCCGCCTGGTTGATGGCACCGTCGTCAAGGGAACGCTGCGCTACATCAGCCGCGACGCCTCGTCCGCCACCCGTACCTTCCGCATCGAGGTCGCCATCCCGAACGAAGACAAGTCGCTGCCTGCTGGCATGACCGCGGAGATTACCCTGCTCGCCGATCCGACCGAATCCGTCGTATTGCCCCGCTCGGTGGTAACTCTGGGTTCCAAGGGCGACCTTGGCATTCGTGCGGTCGACAAGGACAACAAGGTCGTATTCTTCCCGATCGACCTGGTCGACGACACGCCGACCGGTCTGGTCCTTGCCGGGATACCTGTCGATGCGCGGGTCATCGTGGCAGGTCAGGACTTGGTCAGCGACGGCGACGAGGTGAAGCCCGTCGAGGCTGATGCGGCGACGATCCAGAAGCTTATCGGTCAGGCCACCAACGGCACCTGACCGCAGAACCACGGAAAAGCTTGCCCATGGATATCGTCAAGATAGCGATCAGCAATGCGCGACTGACTCTCTCCGTTCTCATGTTCCTGGTGATCGCCGGGGCGCTCGCCTACCGGTCCGTGCCCAAGGAGGCAGAGCCCGACGTAGCCATCCCGATCATGTATGTCAGTCTGACATATCAGGGGATATCGCCCGAGGATTCCGAGCGCCTGCTGTTGCGGCCGGTCGAATCGCAGCTCAAGAACCTGAAGGGACTGAAGGAAATGAAGTCGGCCGCCTTTGAAGGCGGCGGCTATGTACTGGTCGAGTTCGACCCTTCGACCGATCTCGGCGACGCCCTGATCGACACCCGCAACAAGGTACAGGACGCCAAGCGCGATCTGCCGTCGGGCGTCGATGAGCCAACGGTCAACGAAGTCAACATCTCGGAATTTCCAGTTCTGGTCGTCACGCTTTCTGGTCACGTGCCCGAGCGGATCATGACGGCTGCGGCCAAGGAATTGCGCGACCGCATCGAGGAAGTGCCCGGCGTACTCGAAGGCGTGATCCAGGGATCGCGCGACGAGCAGGTCGAGGCGATCATCGATCCAGTCAAGCTGTCGTCCTACGGGCTCAAGCTCGATCAGTTGATCCAGGGTGTCGGCGCGTCGAACAGCCTGGTTGCGGCCGGCGCCCTCGAAGGATCCGAGGGCAAATATTCGGTCAAGGTCCCGGCGCTCATCGAAACGCCTGAGGATGTCGCTAACCTGCCGGTCGTCGCCGGCCAGAATGCCGTCGTGCGCGTCCAGGACATCGCGTCGGTCCGCTCCACCTTCAAGGACGCCCAAACCATCACGCGCCTCGACGGCAAGCCCGCCATCGCCATCGAGGTGAAGAAGCGCATTGGCGCCAACATCGTCGAGACCATCGCCGGCGCAAAGGCCGTTGCCGATGAATTCCTGAAGGCCGCGCCGGAAGGCATGGAGGTCACCTACACGCAGGACAAGTCGGTCTTCGTCAACACGCTGCTGAACGATCTTCAGAGCCATGTGATGATCGCCGTCATCCTTGTGTTCATCGTCATCCTCTATGCGCTGTCGGGCCGCGCGTCCCTGTTGATCGGCCTTGCCATCCCCTGTTCGTTCCTGATGGGCATCCTGGCGCTCGCCATGATGGGCTTCACGATCAACATGATCGTGTTGTTTTCGCTCATCCTGGCGGTTGGCATGCTGGTCGACGACGCCATCATCGTCACCGAATTCGCCGAGCGGCGCATGTCGGAAGGCATGCCGAAGGAGCTTGCGTTCGAACTTGCGGCCAAGCGCATGGCTGGCCCGGTCATCGCCGCCACCATGACCCGCATCGCCGCTTTCTCGCCGCTGCTGTTCTGGCCGGGCATCATCGGCGACTTCATGAAGTATCTGCCGATCACCTTGATCGTGACGCTTGCTGCGTCGATGGCCTATGCGCTGATCTTTGCGCCCACCCTCGGCGCGCTGTTCGCCAAGGCGCCGGCGCACGGCGAGCAGGAGAACCGCGACGGGCTTTACATGGCGGTCGTCAACCGCGCCGTTCGCTATCCCAAGACGGTCCTGCTGCTGACCGTCGCCCTGCTTGTCGCGGTGCCGGTCGCCTATTCGAAATTCGGCGCGGGCGTCGAATTCTTCCCGTCGGTCGAGCCCGACTACGGCCTGCTTTATGTGCACGCGCGCGGCAATCTCTCCCTCGACGAGATGGACGCGGCGACGCGGGAGGCGGAGAACCGCATCCTCGGCTGGCCGGGCATCAAGTCAGTCTATACGCGCGCCGGCAAGACGCGCGGCGGCGGCGCCGACATCCCCGAGGACGTCGTCGGCGTGATCCAGTACGAATTTGTCGACTGGCGCGAGCGCAAGTCGGCGAACGACATCCTCGACGAGCTGCGCGTCGCCATGGCCGGCATTCCAGGCGCCGATGTCGAAGTTCGCGTGCCGGAAGCCGGTCCGCCGACCGGCAAGCCGATCCAGGTCCAGCTTTCGGCGATCGATCCGGCCGGCCTCAACGAAAAGGCCGCGCAGGTTGCGGCCGCGGTCGCCAAGGTACCCGGCGTCATCGACATCGCCGACGGCCTGCCGCCGCCCGGCGTCGACTGGTCGCTTGAAGTTGACCGCTCGCGCGCGGCACAGTTCGGTATCAGCCCGACGTCGGTCGGAACCGTGGTCCAGCTTGTCACCACTGGGCTCAAGCTGACCGACTACCGTCCAGCCGGTGCCGACGATTCCGTCGATATCAGGCTTCGTCTTCCCGAGGACAGACGGACACTGGCGGCGCTTGACCAGCTTCGTATCGAGACCAGTCAGGGTTCGGTCCCGATCTCCAACTTTGTATCGCGCAAGCCGGAAAAGACAGTTGGCATCCTGAATCGAATCGACGGCAAGCGCACCATTACGGTTCAAGGCAACGTGGCCTCGAGCTATCAGGTCGCGGCGGTGCAGGCCGAGGTCGCGCGGGTCGTCGGCGGGATGGACCTTCCAGGCATCGATTGGAAGCTTGGCGGCTCGAACGAGGACAGCGAGGAAGCGAGCGCTTTCCTGGGCAACGCGTTCGGAGCCGCGATCTTCCTGATCTTCCTGGTGCTGCTTGCACAGTTCAACAAGTTCACCAGCGTGTTTCTTGTCCTGTCCTGCGTCATCATGGCGACGATCGGCGCGCTTCTGGGAATGATGCTGACCGGCCAGGCCTTCGTCATCGTCATGTCCGGCATCGGCGTTATCGCGCTGGCCGGCGTCGTGGTGAACAACAACATCGTGCTGATCGACACCTACGACCGTCTGCGCGACGAAGGCTGGAACAAGCTCGACGCGGTGTTGCAGACATGCCGCGAGCGCGCCCGTCCGGTGGTGCTGACGGCTTTGTCGGCCATTCTCGGCGTGCTGCCCATCGCCTTCGGTCTCGGCCTTGAGCTCTTCCATCACGAGACGACGATCAACGCGCCGTCGACGCAATGGTGGATCGCTTTGTCCTCGGCGATCGTGTTCGGCCTGTCCTTCGCCACGGTGCTGACGCTGGTGGTCACCCCTTCGATGTTGATGGTGTTCACCCGCGACGTGCAGAAGAAGGGGGAGCGGCGCAGCTTCCTTGCGCGGCTCTTCCGCCGCGGCCCCGCTTCGCAAGCCAGCCCTGCGGTCCCGGACGCCGCCGTTACTTCCTTGCCCAAGGCAGCGGAATAGCAAAGCGGCATCGTTGCCGATGCTCAAGCGGAACCGGGCGAGGCTTCGCGCATTGTTGTGCCATTGCAACACCTTGTGAGGGCCTGACATGACTTTGACCACGATTCTGATCGTCATCCTGATCCTGGTACTGATCGGTGCGGTACCCGCCTGGCCCTACTCCCGGTCGTGGGGTTATGGTCCTTCCGGTATCGCCGGCGTCATAGTCGTGGTCCTGCTTATTCTGCTGCTCATGGGTCGCATCTGACGCAACAATGCCACGGACAGGCGCGGCGTCCCGCCTGTCCGTGGCGCGTTAGCGGCGGGAAGCCATTCCAGGCTGGCATCACGTCATATGGGCAGAATGGGATCTTCGCTTTGCGCGGAAAAATCCGCAGCGCGGGTAATGCCTGACGCCAGGAAGACCAGCGCAAGGAGAGCGGCTATTGCCATGTATATCGGCGAGAAGCCGGTGCGTTCCGCCACGAACCCGATGATCGAAGGCGCGACAAGAATCCCCGAATAGCCCATTGTCGTGACAACGCTCATGCCTGCGCCGGGGCTGACTCCGGTCTGGTTGCCAGCCGCCGAAAAGAGGATCGGCACCATGTTGGCAATGCCAAGCCCGCTTATCGAAAAGGCTGAGATCGTCAGCCAGGGCCACGGCGACAGACCGGCGACCAGCATTCCTGCCGACGCGACCACCGCCGAGATCCTGAACGTGGCGACCGCACCCAGCCTGTTGCGCACGCTGTCACCGAGGAAGCGCATCACCGCCATCGCTCCCGCGAAGGCGCCAAAAGCAAAGCCGGCCGTGGCTATGTCGCTGCCGAGTTCCTGGCGCAGGTAAAGCGCCCCCCAGTCGAGCACGGCGCCTTCCGAATTCATGGTCAGCAGCGCCATGATGCCGATGACGTAGATGCTTGCCCGCTTCGGCAGCACGAACTTTCGGTGCTCCTGCGCGACCGGCAGGTCGGCGATAAGATACCGAAGCGCCGCAAGCGTTATGGTGATGGCGGCGAGCGATACTGCGGCGCCGTGCAGCACGTGGCCGTAGTTCTGGATGACAATGCCGCCGAGCCCGCCTCCGACGAAGCCGCCGAGACTCCAGAAGCCGTGCGAGGAGGACATGACGGCGCGGCCGAGTTTTCTTTCCACTGTCACGGCGTTGGCATTCATCGACACATCCATTGCGCCGATCATGCCACCGAACAGATACATTGCCGCCGCCGCAAGCAGTACGTTGGGGGCAAGCGCCACGAGGAGCAGGCCGAAGGAACCGGTCACCGCAAAGAGAACGACCACCTTCCTCGAACCGTGTTTGGGGATCAGGTGGCCGGCCCAGACCATGGCGCTCACCGCGCCCGCGCCAAACAGCAGGATCAGGAGGCCGAGCGTGAACTCCGTGATTCCGAGCCGTGTCAGGAACACGGGAATCTGCGGAGCCCAGCTGCCGGTGACGAAACCGTTGACAAAGAAAATCGCCGCGACCGCCCACCGGCCGCGGATTGCAGCGGCGGCGTTGCTGGCGTCCATGCGGAATCGTCCGTTCAATTCGACTTGAAGGCGGCGACCCTAGCCGGCACTTTCGTCAAGTCAATCAGGCAGTTGCCGCAAACGTTGTGACAAGGTCACGGAGCTTTCCCTTCGCGACGCGTCGTATGCATCGACGGCAAAGAAACACTGCGGAGGGCAACCTAGATGGTCAGGCCGGCGTAGCGGTTCTTGAACTTCGACAGGCGGCCACCGCGGTCGAGCAGGTTCTGCTGCCCGCCAGTCCATGCCGGATGCGTGCTCGGGTCGATGTCGAGATTCAGCGTGTCGCCGGCCGCGCCGTAGGTGGAGCGCGTCTCATAGCTGGTTCCATCGGTCATGACGACGGTAATGGTGTGGTAGTCGGGATGGATCTTGTCTTTCATCGGTCTCGTCCTTTGCCGCGCATCGTGTCAGCCTGCGTCGATGTCGGCCTGCGTCGATGCGTCTCTTTTGAAAAACGTCGAGCCGCAGCTATTCAGGCAGCCACGGCTTCTAAAACGGTCGGCGAGCCTATACATCAGCCGGAATTGAATCACAAGACCGCTCCGGATGCGGGGAAACCAACGCGAATGGCTTTGACGGCGGCCTCCGCCGACGACAGGACGACACCGCCGCTTCGGCCGCTGCGGCGCGTCTTTCCATACGTCCTGCGCTATCCGGTTCTCGTGGTTGCGGCCGTCATATCGCTGACGGTCGCCGCAGGCACAACGCTGGCGTTGCCGCTTGCGGTTCGCCGCATGATCGATCACGGGTTCAGCAACGCCGACACCAGCTTCGTGGCCAACTATTTCTATCTTCTGATTGCCATGGCCGCTGTCCTGGCGCTCGCCTCGGCCTGCCGGTACTACTTCGTCATCACGCTCGGCGAGCGCGTTGTCGCCGACCTCAGGCGCGATGTCTTTTCCCACGTCACGACGCTTTCGCCCGCATTCTTCGATGCAGCGCTGTCGGGTGAAATCGTGTCGCGCCTCTCCGCCGATACGACGCAGATCAAGTCCGCGGTAGGCGCAACGGCGTCGGTTGCGCTGCGCAATCTCATCCTTGGCCTCGGCGCCGTCGGCATGATGGTGCTGACAAGCCCGAAACTGTCCGCGCTCGTTATCGCGGCGATACCCATCATTGTGCTTCCGCTTGCCGCCTTTGGCAGGTCGGTGCGGCGCAAGTCGCGGCAGGCGCAGGATACGCTGGCCGGCGCCACGGCCTACGCCAGCGAGCAGATTTCGTCGGTGCGCACGCTGCAATCGTTCACCAATGAGCAACTGGTCGTCGGACGCTTTTCGCGCGCCGTCGAGAGCGCTTTCGACGCCGCGCAGGCATCGACGCTTGCGCGTGCGGCGCTCACGTTTTTTGCCATTTTCGCGATCTTCACATCGGTGGTCATGGTCTTGTGGTTCGGCTCCCACGACGTGCTGAAAGGGGCTATGTCGCCCGGCACTCTTGGCCAGTTCCTGATCTATTCGGTCTTTGCTGCGGGCGCGCTCGGCGCGCTGTCCGAGGTCTGGGGCGAACTTTCGCAGGCGGCGGGTGCTGCCGAGAGGCTCACTGAAATCCTTGCCGAGAGGCCGGCAATCGCCGCGCCCAAAGACCCCAGGCCGTTGCCTGCGGCAGGCAAGGGAGCAATATCGTTTGACGGTGTGACCTTCTCCTACCCAGCCCGGCCGGACTTGCCTGCGCTGCACAAGGTGAGTTTCGCGGTGAAACCCGGCGAGACGGTTGCCATTGTTGGCCCGTCAGGCGCCGGCAAGAGTACGGTCTTTTCGTTGATTCTGCGCTTCTACGATCCCGAGGAGGGCAAAGTCGTCATCGACGGCGTCGATATCGGCGAAGCCGATCCGGCAGCCGTGCGCGCGCGCATTGCCATCGTGCCGCAGGACGTGACGATTTTCGCAGCTAGCGTGCGCGACAACATCGCGTTCGGCAGGCCGGGAGCAACCGCCGCGGAAGTCGAGTTGGCGGCGCACGATGCCCTCGCCGACGAATTCATCGAGCGGCTCGACAAGGGCTTCGACACCGACGTCGGCGAACGCGGCGTCACGCTATCGGGCGGGCAGCGGCAGCGCATCGCCATCGCGCGCGCGATCCTTCGCGACGCGCCGATCCTGCTGCTCGACGAGGCGACGTCCGCTCTCGATGCGGGCAGCGAGAAGCTGGTCCAGAAAGCGCTGGAGCGGCTGATGAAGGACCGGACGACGATTGTCATCGCGCACCGGCTGGCGACCGTGCTCAAGGCGGACCGGATTCTCGTCATGGAGCGCGGTCGGATCGTCGAGGAAGGCACCCACCAAAGCCTTGTCGCAAAAGGCGGGCTCTATGCCGGCCTCGCCAAATTGCAGTTTGAGACCGGCGCCAGCGCTTTCAGGGGCGCCGCGCAGTAGCCGATTTTTCGGTTCGTCCTGTTTCCCCGCATGCGCTTGTCGACAGCCGATACCAGCCTTGGCATCGCGTTGCCTAGCCTTCGCCGTGCAGGTCGCGGGCGATCGGCGGGCCTATAGAAATGTCGCGGAAACGCGCGTGAAAACCGGCCCGCTGCGGTGAGCACGCCATCACGCCAACCGCCGCGTCGTCGGCTGGGAACGGGCATAGCCGCGCCAATTGCCATGCAGATTCGGCGATCGAGAACTGAACTCGGATCGCGTTGTCGTGGCGGGTCATCCTGACAGAGACGGGGTCGGCCGGCCGGGCGTCCTTTAGCGGGATGACAGACCAGTCCGAGACGCCATTGGTCACCACCACGCTGAAATGCATCAGCCCGTCGGTGAATTCGATGCCGGCCTTGATCCAGCGGCTCTCGTCGATGCGCAGGAACAGCCCCGCTTGGTCGTAGAGCGCCTCGTAGCCGCCAAGCACCAGGGCGGAAGCGGAGAAGTCGCCGGACACCCGGCGCAGGAAAGCGTGGCCGTTGTCACGCACGAAGCCGTAGAAGGTCGTGCGCCAGAAGTCGGTCGTGTCGCCGGTACGAAAGTCAAGCGACGTCGCGTCGCCCTTCCAATCGGCCGGCTCATTCAGCCAGTTAAAATCATTTCGCATGGAGAACGATTCCTATGAGGAAGGGCGTCAGGGCTTAAGCGATCGCTTCGATCCGCTTCAGCCAGTCCTTGCCGACGCCGCGCACGCGGATGATTGCCAGAGGGTCTTCATTGTCGAGACGCGCGCACAGACGATAGACCTCCAGCACTTCGGCCGAAAGCTCGCCGCGCTTGTAGAAGAACATGGCTGCCGCGTAGCGGGTTCGGCCGGACCATGTTTCGCCCAGAGGCGTGTTGATCAGGTTCCACTGCTCGCCTGCCTCGGCATCGGTCCCGGTCATGTTCAGTAGTCCGCGGGCGGGTTGGCGGTCCGCCGGTCGAGCTTGATGAACGGGCGTGGGACGACCTTGGCGCGCTTCATCATCTTCTCGTACTTCAGCTCGCGCATGGCGTAGATCTCGACCCACAGATCGTCGGTCAAGGTTTCGCCGAATGGCCGCGAAAGGCTTGCAATTGCTATGTTTCGTTTCGCCAGAGGCGACCAGCCGGCAGCGCTGACCAGGCCCACCTCCTTCGTCTTGCGGTGATAGACGATGGCGTGGTCGGCCGGAATGTTGCCCTCGATCTCGAGCCCCACCAGCACATGGCGCAGCGTCTTGCCTGTGCGCGCCGCCGCGATGGCGCGGCGTCCGTTGAAATGGCCCTTCGCGAGATCGACCATGAAGCCCAGCCCGATCTCGTCGGGCATGCGCGCCCGGTCTGCCCTAAGTGCATGTTCCGCTGTCGAAAAGTCGGCGTTTGCAACGATCAGGCCGGCCTCCAGCCGGGCCCGGTTGAGCGCGGTGTAGCCGATCGCCCGGATGCCATGCGTCTGGCCGGATTCCATGAGGCGGTCCCAGAGTGAAAGCGCCAGCGTCGAAGGGACGAACAATTCGTAGCCGAGGTCGCCGGTAAAACCGGTGCGCGAGATGGTGACTGCGCCATTTTCGTGAGGGAAATCAGAGAGATCGAAAACCTTGAGGTTCTCGACGCCGGCAAACCCGGCATCGCGCAGGATGGCGAACGAGGTCGGACCCTGCAGCGCAAGTCCGGCAACCGCTTCGGTTTCCTCGACCACGGAAACATCGAAGCCGATGGCGCTGTCCAGCAACCAGGGCAGGTGCCGTTCCTGGCAGCAGAGCCGGAAACGCTCCGCCGCCAGCCTGAAAAGCGTACCGTCATCGAGCACATGGCCCTCGTCGTCGCACCACGCGGTGTAGTGGACGCGGCCTGGTTTCAGCTTGGCGACATCGCGCAAGGTGACGCGGTTGAGGAATGCTTCCGCGTCGGCGCCGTCGATGCGGTATTTGACCATTGGCGAAATGTCGAACAGGGCAGCCTGGCTGCGGATCGCGAAGTATTCGAGTTCTTCGTCCCAGAGCGAATTGGGCGCGCGATAGCCCCCCCAGCTGTACCAGTCGTTACGCTTCATCAGCGCGTCGATGCGCGGCTGGAACGGAGTATCGAGTCGCAGCGTACGAAAGTGGCCACGCGCCGCGATGCGTCCTGCGTAAGGAGAGCCGGTCTTTTTGGCAGTCTTTCCCATGACTTAGCGCTCCATGGCCATGATGCGCCGCGCCGCCAGGAGACCGGGCGCGCCAGACACGCCGCCGCCCGGATGCGAGCCTGCGCCGCAAAGATAGAGCCCGTCGATCGGCGTGGCGTAGCCCTCCGCACCGAACACCGGGCGCGACATCAGCATTTGGTCCGCCTGCAATTCGCCATGGTGCCAATGGCCGCCTGATATCCGGTAGTGTTGCTCGATGTCGGCA
>JAPLOZ010000095.1:88245-88759 GCA_026400435.1 Hyphomicrobiales bacterium
CCCTCGCGCAGCTTGTAGGGCGCATACTGCACGACGGCCGACAGGACGCAGGCGCCATCGGGGGCGAGCGAGGGGTCGGCAAGGCTTGGGAGCGTAACCTCGAGTACGGGCTCGGGGGAAAACTCGCCGTATTTGGACGGGTTGAACGCGCGCTCGACGTGGTCGGTGGAGGGCGCGATGACCAGCCGGCCGCGATGTCCGGCGGAATCGACGCCAAGAAACTGCGGCGGGCGGTCGAGAGCGAGGTGCAGCTTGGCCGCATCCCCTTGATTCCTGATGTTTTTTACCTTGCGGACAAAACCCGTGTCGAGTTCGCGCGGGCCAACGAGATTGAGGAAGGTGGTGGACGGATCGACCGCCGACACCACGGTCTTGACCCGAAATTCCTCGGCGTTTTCAAGGACTACGGCGACAGCCCGGCCCTTTTCGACAAGAACTCGGGCGACAGGGGCATCTTTTCGCGTGATGACGCCCGCCTTTTCGGCGGAAGCAGCCAGCGCCGAGATGATTTCGC
>JAPLOZ010000009.1 GCA_026400435.1 Hyphomicrobiales bacterium
CGCCGCGCGCCGAAGCGCCGCGTGCATAGCCCCACGCCACGGCGTCGTGCCGCGCCGTGCCGCCGCGCCGCTGCAGAGCAGCGCCCATCACCGGGTAACGCGCATTCCTGGAGACGTTCAGCGGCGGGCAGAATTCCTTCGCCTGCTCCGGCGTCAGGAATTCGTTGTCGATGCCGTTCAGCCGGTTGGCGTGGATATGGCGCTTCACCACCTGCACGTCGTGGACGTTGTGCGCCAGCATCATGACGCCGCGCGCCGAATACATGACGTTGTAGTTCAGTTCCTGGCTGAGACCGTCCCACAGCTTGAGCGCGTGATCGTAGATGCCCGCGCTCTCGTCATAGAGGTAGTTCGAACGGATGATCGTGGTGTTGCGGCCGGTGTTGCCGCCGCCGAGCCAGCCCTTCTCCAGCACCGCCACATTGGCGATGCCGTGAACCGTGGCAAGGTAGTATGCCGTCGCAAGGCCATGGCCGCCGGCGCCGACGATGATGACGTCATATTCAGGCCTGGGCTCGGGCGAGGACCATTGTTCCTCCCAGCCCTTGTGGGCGCGCATGGCCTCCCTGGCGATGGCAAATACCGAATATTTCCGCATTCTGCTTCGATGGCCTCGCGCGCGCAGTCCGTTTTGGCCGACCACACCGGCCGGCCGCAGCGAGGTGTATCACTAGCGAAAAGCCGGTGTCACCCTTGCGCTGTTCGCGACGGCGTTTGCCGCTTTGCGCCGTGCGACACAGCTACCGTACGCGAGCCCTGCTCATGTTGGGCAGGAAGATCGTGAGCAAGCCTAGCAGCGGCAAGAACGAGCAGACCCAGAACACGTACTCGATGCCCTTCGAATCGGCCAGCACGCCGAGGAATGCCGCGCCTATGCCGCCAAAGCCAAACGCCAGTCCGAAGAAGATGCCGGCGATCATGCCGACACGGCCCGGAACCAGTTCCTGCGCAAAAACAACGATCGCGGAAAAGGCCGACGACAGGATCAGCCCGATCAAGACCGTGAGTACGTTGATCCAGAAAAGGTTGGCGTAGGGCAGCGCCAGCGTGAAGGGCAGCACGCCAAGGATGGAAAACCAGATGACGGTCTTGGGGCCGAAGCGGTCGCCGAACAGGCCGCCGAGCACGAGGCCGGCGGCCGATGCGCCGAGGAACCCGAACAGCATCACCTGGGACTGCTGCACCGAGACGGCGAATTTTTCGATGGCGTAGAACGTGTAGTAGCTCGACAGCGACGCCATGTAGATGTTCTTCGAGAACGTCAGGATGGTCAGCACGACGAGCGCCGTCACCACCTTTGTCCTTGGCAGCGGCGGAAACAGCGACGCCGGCATCTTGCGTCCATGACGGTCGCGCAGATGCGCCGCGTACCAGCCGCCCACGCGCCACAGCACGATGATCCCGACCAGCGATCCGGCGGTGAACCACGACACGCTGGTCTGCCCGAACGGCACCACGATGAACGCCGCGAGCAAAGGTCCCATCGCCTGGCCGAAATTGCCGCCTACCTGGAATACCGACTGGGCGAGGCCAAAGCGCCCGCCCGAGGCAAGCCTTGCGACCCGCGAGGATTCCGGATGGAAGATCGCCGAACCAAGGCCTATCAGCATCGCGCCGAGGACCAGCACGGTGTAGCTGTGGGCATAGGCCAGCACCACCAGACCGACCAGCGACGACGCCATGCCGAACGGCAGCGAATAGGGCAGTGGCCGCCTGTCGGTGTACATACCAATGAGCGGCTGCAGCAGGGACGCGGTGCCCTGGAACGCCATGGTCAGGACGCCGATCTGCCAGAAATCGAGGTTGTAGGCCTCTTTCAGCAGCGGATAGATCGCCGAAAGCAGCGATTGCATAACGTCGTTGATGAAATGGCAAAGGCTGACCGCCAGAATGACGATCAATACCGTTCCGTCGGCGCCCGAGGGCCGTTCCTTGATGGTTGTCGCTGTCACTGATCGTCTCGGAAGGATGTCTGGCCTGGATGTTTGGAATACGCCCGACGGCGTGCAAGATACTGATGCAGTCACCCGCAGTTAGCATGCCAGAGCGCTGGCGCAAGCGTGTTGACCGCACGGATTGCGATACGCACTCGACAAGATGGCCTGATTCTGCTATCAGCCGCCGCAATTCGCGGTGGTAACCGCCGCGTAAGGCTTTGGGCTATGAGCCCAGGCGCTTTTTCTGAACCCGAAAGACAGGATCGCCCGTGCAGGTACTCGTCCGCGACAACAATGTTGACCAGGCGCTTCGCGCCTTGAAGAAGAAAATGCAGCGCGAAGGCATTTTCCGCGAAATGAAGATGCGCGGTCACTACGAGAAGCCCTCCGAGAAGCGTGCCCGCGAAAAGGCGGAAGCCGTTCGCCGCGCCCGCAAGCTGGCCCGTAAGCGCGCCCAGCGCGAAGGCCTGCTTCCCGCAACGCCTCGGCCGCAGGCGGCCGCGGGCGCCGGTGGCCCAGGCGGACCGGGCGCGGGACGTCCGGCGCGCTGACCGCCTACTTTTCGACCTTTTCCGGCGATACCGACATCAGGTGGGGCGATGCGAATCGCCGCCACCTTTCGTTTTTCAATCGCGCGTGGGGACGCCGTGCGGGACTGCGAAACCCGGCATCTTGAGCATGGCGTGAGAGAGAGCAGCAGCATGAATGCAGACCGCCGCCCCGACCGACCGCAGGCCATGCGAAGCGGCATTTCGGTCACGGTCCTCATGCTCGCAGGCATCGCGCTAGGCGCATGCCAGAGCGGCCCAGCCGGTGAGATCACCACCATCGACACCGCGCAAGGGTCGCACCAGAACATTGCATCGCTGACCGCCGTCATCAGCCGCAATCCCCAGGACCCCGAAGCCTACAATGTGCGCGGCTCCGCCTACGGCCGCGGCGGCAAATACCGCGATGCGCTGAAGGATTTCGACAGGGCGATCGAGCTCAAGCCGAATTTCTACCAGGCCTACGCCAATCGCGCCCTGATCCAGCGGTTTCTCGG
Organism: Hyphomicrobiales bacterium; assembly: GCA_026400435.1. Taxonomy (GTDB): domain Bacteria; phylum Pseudomonadota; class Alphaproteobacteria; order Rhizobiales; family Rhizobiaceae; genus Mesorhizobium_K. Next base: position 2,983 of record JAPLOZ010000009.1, read on the forward strand.
CGATCAGGCCGCTGCGCTGGCGGACTACAATCGCGCAATCCAGCTCAATCCCAATTATGACGCGGCCTACATCGGGCGTGGCAACCTCTACCGCAAGGCTGGGCGGGTCAACGACGCGTTCAACGATTTTCAGAAGGCCATCCAGCTCGACACCACGGACGCCCGCGCCTACCACAACCGCGGCCTGATCTATCAGAGCAAGGGCCAGCACGCCTTCGCCATCGAGGATTTCTCCACCTCCATCTCGATGTCGCCCGACGCGCCCGAACCCTATAACGGCCGCGGCCTGTCCTATCTGGCGATGAACGACGAGGACAACGCCTTCGCCGACTTCAACACGGCGATCAAGCTTGACGGCAAGGTCGCCGAGAGCTGGGCCAACCAGGCGCTGATCTACGAGCGGCGTGGCGACAAGGTAAAGGCCGCCAAGGCGTATCAACAGGCTGTGCGCCTCGACCCGAACTACCAGCCCGCCGTGGAGGGCCTTGCGCGCACCAAGGCGCCTTGACCCGCAGAGCCGGCCTTCATCCTATCCAAGCAAGAAATGGAATGACCCCAATGTTCAAGAGATTTGCCGCAATTTTCGCCGCGTCGCTCGTGGGAGCCGTCCTTGCCGGCCCGGCCCGTGCGGACAACGTCAAGCTCGGCCTGCTGACCTGCGAGATCGACGGCGGCACCGGACTTATCATCGCATCGCACAAGGGGCTGTCCTGCACCTTCAAGTCGTCGCGCGGCGGCGGCAGGGACTACTACACGGGCATCATCTCCAAGATCGGCGTCGACATCGGCGTGACCCACCAGGGTTCGCTGCAGTGGGCGGTATTCGCGCTCAGCCGCAAACACAAGGATGGAGCACTGGCGGGCGACTATGTCGGCGCGACCGCCGAAGCAAGCATCGTGGCTGGAGGCGGCGCCAACTTGCTGATCGGCGGGTTCGAACGGTCGTTCACCCTGCAGCCGCTGAGTGTCCAGGCGCAGACGGGCGTGAACCTTGCCGTCACCGTCACCTCGATGAAGCTCATCCATTCCCTGAAATAACCGGCGCCTATCTCATTGCGGCCCGGTTAGCTGGAACCAGCACCCTCCTTGGAAGTTATCAAACGTTCCAAGGAGGTATATCGTGAAAAATCTTATCATCGCAGCGGCTTCGGCCGCGTTTCTGGCCAGCGCTCTGTCAGCGCAGGCGCAGGACCAGGGCGTCGAACTGGGCCTGCTTGACTGCACGGTCGATGGCGGAGCCGGGTTCATCATCGGCTCGACCAAGGATGTGGTTTGCACGTACACGCCCGCCGACAAGGCGTTCGCCCCGGAGAGCTATCACGGCGTCATAAACAAGTTCGGCCTCGACATCGGCGTCACCGGCAAGACTTTGATGACCTGGGCCGTTCTCGCCCCGAGCAGCGACCTCTACGCGCCGGGCGCGCTGGCGGGCGACTATATCGGAGCGAGCGCGGAGGCTACCGCCGTGGTTGGCGCCGGAGCCAACTTGTTGATCGGTGGCTCTAACAAGACGTTCACGCTCCAGCCGCTCAGCGTCCAGGCGCAGACCGGCGTCAATCTCGCGGTCGGCATCGCCGAATTCAAGCTGCAGCCGAGCGCCGGCTGACAGCATATCGTCCGCAGACTCAGGGATTTCGACGCCAGGATATGGTCAGTCGAAATCCTTGACCATGACCCGCGCATAGTCGCGGAAGCCAAAGCGACCATAGGCATCGACGGCGATATCGTTGCCGGACAGCACCGTTAGTTTCAGGCGCTTCATGCCGGCGTCTCGGGTCAACCGCTCTGCTTGCGCGAGCAGAGCTTGGCCGATGCCCTTGCCGCGATGGGCGTCGGCAATCACGATATCCTGGACACTGCCGTAACGCCTTGCCGCTTGCGCCATATAGTCTTCTTCCGAGCGGGCAGCCCACACCAGCAACCCGACAACCGAGCCGGCAATTTCGGCCACCAGTGCCACTGCGCCCTGTTCGACCGCCTGCACCATGTCCTCGACGCAAAATTCCGCACCCCCTTGATCGGTACGGCGGTCGCCCGTGATCGCGAACTCGTGCCGGTTGAGTTGCAGGAAAAGCTCCACCGCGGCCGCGCGATCGTCTGCCGCGAACGGCCGGATAATGGGCGTCATCGTAGCCTTCATCGCCGCGCGACAGCCGTTCGAAAAACAAGCCCGGCGCGGAGCCGGGCTTGCCTTCGTCTCAATCGAACGTGGTGGTCAATGGTCGATCGCCTTGACGATTTCCTCGGTCATCTTCTTGGCGTCGCCGAGCAGCATCATGGTGCCATCCTTGTAGAACAGCGTGTTGTCGATGCCGGCATAGCCCGAGCCAAGCGAGCGTTTGACGAACAGGCAGGTGCGCGCCTTGTCGACGTCGAGGATCGGCATGCCGTAGATGGGCGAGCTTTTGTCATCCCGCGCGGACGGGTTGGTGACGTCGTTGGCGCCAATGACATAGGCCACGTCGGCCTGCGCGAACTCGGAGTTGATGTCCTCCAGCTCGAACACCTCGTCGTAAGGCACGTTGGCTTCGGCGAGCAGCACGTTCATGTGGCCCGGCATGCGTCCGGCCACCGGGTGGATCGCATATTTCACTTCGACGCCCTTGGCCTTCAGCTTGTCGGCCATCTCGCGCAGCGCGTGCTGGGCCTGGGCGACCGCCATGCCGTAGCCCGGTACGATGATCACCTTCTGGGCGTTGGCCATCAGGTAGGCGGCGTCTTCGGCCGATCCCTGCTTGACGGTGCGCTGGATGCCGTCGTCGACTGCCGCAAGCGTCTCGCCGCCGAAGCCGCCGAGGATGACCGAAATGAAGCTCCGGTTCATGCCCTTGCACATGATGTAGGACAGGATTGCGCCCGACGAGCCGACCAGCGCGCCGGTGATGATGAGCGCTAGGTTGCCGAGCGTGAACCCGAGAGCCGCAGCCGCCCAGCCGGAATAGCTGTTCAGCATCGACACGACGACCGGCATGTCGGCGCCGCCGATCGGGATGATCAGCAGAACCCCGAGCAGCAGCGATGCCGCCACGATCAGCCAGAAGACCGTGAAGCTTTCGGTCGTGACCAGCAGCACTATAAGCACGACAAGCGCTATGCCGAGCGCCGCGTTGACGGCATGGCGGGCCGGCAGCATGATCGGCTTGCCCGACATGCGGCCGTCGAGTTTCAGGAACGCGATGACCGAGCCCGTGAAGGTGATGGCGCCGATCGCCACGCCAAGGCTCATCTCGACAAGCGCCTGGCCATGGATGTCGCCTGGCGTTCCGATCCCGAAACTTGCCGGCGCGTACATCGCCGCAGCGGCCACCATCACGGCGGCCAGTCCAACGAGGCTGTGGAATGCTGCAACGAGCTGCGGCATCGAGGTCATGGCGATGCGCCGCGCGGTGACGGCGCCGATGCCGCCGCCGATCGCGAGCCCAAGGACGATCAACCCGAAACCGCCGGCGCTGGGAGTGGCCAGCGCAAGCGTTGTGGCGATGGCGATGCCCATGCCCACCATGCCAAACGTGTTGCCGCGGCGGCTGGTCGTCGGGTGTGACAGTCCACGCAGCGCCAGGATGAACAGGATGCCGGAGACGAGGTAGAGGAAGGAAGCGACGTTGGCGTTCACGCTCAGCGTTCCTTCTTCTTGTACATGGCGAGCATGCGCTGGGTCACCAGGAAGCCACCGAAGATATTGACCGACACCAGCACCAGCGCGACCAAGCCGAAGCCGGTCGCAACGCCCGACGCCGAAATGCCGACCGCCAGCAGCGCGCCGACCACGATCACCGAGGAGATCGCATTGGTGACGGCCATCAACGGCGTGTGCAGCGCCGGCGTCACCGACCAGACCACATAATAACCGACGAAGATCGCCAGCACGAATATGGCAAAGCGGAAGACGAAGGGATCGACTACTCCGCCCGATGCCGCGTGCACGGCTTCGGCGATCCCGCCATCGGCGCCCGGCGCGCTGGCCAGATCCTGAATGCCGAGACGGATGGCTGCCGCCGCCTGGTCGAGTTGGTTGAGCGCTTGCTCGAGCGCGGTCTTTTCCATCACGCCGTCCCCTTGGACTTGCCGGGCTTCTTGGCCGTCGCCGTCTTGACCTGAGTTTCCGCCGCATCCGCGACCATGCTGGAGGCAGGGATGGCCGCCGGCTCGACGTGCGGTTCCAGTGCCTTGACGAAGGTGGGGTGCACCACCTTGCCGCCGTCGGTCAGCATCGTCGCCTTCACGAGTTCATCGTCGCGGTTGACGGCCAGCGACTTGGAGGCCTTGTCCACCATAGTCTCGACGAATGCATAGAGGTTCTTGGCGTAGAGCAGCGAAGCCGATGCCGCCACCCTGCCGGGAACGTTGAGATGGCCGACGATCTTCACGCCGTTTGCCGTCGTGACGACCTTGCCGGCTTCGGCGCCCTCGACATTGCCGCCGCGCTCCACCGCCAGGTCGACGATCACCGAGCCCGGCTTCATCGACGCAACCATCGCCGCCAACACCAGCTTGGGCGCCGGTCGGCCGGGAATCAGCGCCGTTGTGATGACGATGTCCTGCTTGGCGATGTGTTCGGCCGTCAGCGCCGCCTGCTTGGCTTGATATTCTTTCGACATCTCCTTGGCGTAGCCGCCAGCCGTCTCGGCCGCCTTGAACTCGTCGTCCTCGACGGCGAGGAACTTTGCGCCGAGCGAAGCGACCTGCTCCTTTGCCGCCGGACGCACGTCGGTAGCCGTCACCACCGCGCCCATTCGGCGTGCCGTGGCGATCGCCTGAAGACCCGCGACGCCGACGCCCATGATGAAAACTTTTGCCGCCGGAACCGTACCGGCCGCGGTCATCATCATGGGAAGCGCGCGATCATACTCGGCGGCGGCATCGACCACCGCCTGGTAGCCGGCGAGGTTTGCCTGCGAGGACAGCACGTCCATGACCTGCGCGCGCGAGATACGCGGCATGAACTCCATCGCAAAGGCCGTCACCCCGGCCTTCGCCATCGTCGCGACAGCAGCGCCGTTGCCATAGGGGTCCATGATGGCGATCACGGCCGCACCCGCTTTGTAACGCTTCAGCTCGGCATCGGTCGGCCTGCGGACCTTGAGCACGAGGTCCGCGCGGCCAGCGTCGGTCGCTTTCCCGACCGTCGCACCGGCCTTGACGAACTCCTCGTCCGTGATGCGCGATGCAAGCCCGGCGCCTGCCTCGACGACAACGTCGAAACCAAGCGCCACAAGCCGCTTCGCCGTATCCGGCGACGCAGCGACCCGGGGCTCCCCGCCGTCAATCTCACGCGGAATGAATATGATCTGTCCCACCGTCAGTCCTTTCGGCCGGAACCTTACTCAAGGTGATACTCCACCCGCGTTTGCGGGCGCGCGTCAATCGGGTCGTTCCGGCAATCTATCGCAGCAGAAAAGCGCCGACTGCTATGACAAGCAGCATGAGGATAACGCTGGAAATGAAATTGACGACGCCGCCCGCGGTGGCAAAAAAGAAGAAGGCCATGGCGATGAGAAGCGCCGCGCAGAACAGCGCCCCGTACTTTGCCAGCGCGAGGAAGCCCGCATAGGTCCTCTCGTGCTCGGGATAGTCCATCAGCGCGCCCGTTTCGACGGGTCCGGTCGGCGAGTGGTCGGCCATGTGATCCCTCCGGATGGTTCTCATGCGCACATAACGAAAAGCCGGGCCAAGGGCAATGGCGGTATTGCCGAGATTCCTGCGACAAGAACGTCAATTGCAACCATAGTTCATCGTCCAGGGAGAATGCGCCGCGGCAAAATTGTCCGCCTCGGTCATCACAAGCGACATCACCGCGGCACGATCGGCCTTCAGCACGCCCGACACGGGAACGAACTGCTGGCCATCCCATTCGAGCATCCATGCGCCGCCGTGGCCCGAATGGTCCGCGCAGGAGGTTTCGAACGGTGCGATCATCCCGGTCATGCCGATTCGGGCAAGCCGCTCTTCGTCGATCTGGAGGTTTTCGAAACCCCAGCGCAACTGGCCCGCGTCGATAAGCCTCGTGTCGAAATGCTCCTGCGCCGTCCTGATCGCCTCGACCGTGAACATCGAGATCAGGACGCCACGTTGATAGAAAACCCAGTCGAACTCGCCTTCGCCGATCTCGGTTTTCCGGGGATCTAGCACATACTTCCTGATGTCGAGCATCGCCGGCGCATCGGAGGCGGGCATGTTCCACGAGAGCACTCGGTAGCCCTTGGCGGCCTCGCCGACGCTTTTCATGTCGCCGTCGTTGCCGGACCACCAGATGCCGAGGAACTTCTGCATCGGAAAGCCGATCTTCACCGCCTCGGCCAGCGCACCGGCGTTCATCGTGCCCCAGCCCCACAGCAGCACGTAGTCGGGGTTCTGCGCCTGGATCTGCTGCCACTGGGCCGACTGGTTCTGCATCTCCTTGATTCCCACCGGCACGGGCAGCAAGGTGAAGCCGTGTCGGTCGGCGAGGGATTGAAGGAAGGGGATCGGCTCCTTGCCATAGGGCGAGTCGAGATACAGAAGCACAATTTTCCTGCCTCTGAGCCCCTCGATGTCGCCGCCCGAAAGGTAGCCAAGCATGATCGACGCGCCATCCCAATAGGACAGCGGCGGGTTGAACGCCCATTTGAACACCTTTCCGTCGGCCATCGGCGAGAAGCCGTAGCCCGGAGCAAGGATCGGGATCTTGTCGGTGTTCGTGCGGGGCAGCAGTTCCAGCGTCAGGGGTGTCGACCAGGGCTGCGCCAGCAGCGCCGTCGCCTTGGCGCGTTCGTAGCACTCGAGGCCCTTCTCGGTCGAATAGCCCGTCTCGCATTCCTCATAACCGAGGCGCACGCCATTGATGCCGCCGTCGCGCTCGTTGATCATCATCATGTAGTCGCGCTGCCCGTTCATCAGCGGAACGCCGGTTGAGGCGAACGGGCCGGTTCGATAGGCCAGGTTGGGCAGGCTTACGATGTCCTCGGCCCGCGCGGAAGCCATGCCAAGGGTGGACATGAGCAGTAGCGCGGCCACCGCGCACGGGCGCGTCCACAAGGTCCTCATCGTTGCGGCCCTCCTCCAGTCAGGTTCGACCCGTCCTTACAGGATGACGTTCCCCAAGAGAATGACCCCAGCACGGCGCACCGGACGACCGCTCCGCCATCGATGTGCTTCAGCGGGTCGGGCGGGTCAGTTCGCGAGCTGCGGAAAGAGCCCGAGCAGTCCGATGACGATCAGGTAGAGGGCCACGATGTAGTTGAGCAGTCGCGGCATTATCAGAATGACAATTCCGGCGATCAGCGAGATCAGGGGCGTGAGCGGCAGGTTTGCAATGTCCATGGGGCACTATCCTTGCGTTCGACGCGACCGACGCGCATCCGTGGCGTGATCGCTCGACCGCAGATAACGACGAATTGGCGGTAAAGTTCAATGCGGCCGGCTGCGCCGGCTACGCAGCGTCGCGGAAATATTTCGCGGTCGGCAGTATCGTCAGCGGCGCAAGTTCACCCATTGCGGGCTTTGCAAACAGCATGCGCTGTTCGACGGCGGTCGACTTGAAGAAGGGGAAGCGCTTGAGGATGGGTTCACGGTTGATCGCGCAATTGGCGTCGTAGAACATCACCGGGACATTGAATGGCGGATATGCTCTTGGCTCGCCAACCTGCGTGGCGCCGAACACGCGCCGGTAGAACGCGGTATGCTCTTCCCGGACGACGCCGACGCAGGCGGTGGCGTCGAAATAGACGCTCGCTACCAGTCCGAGGCGCAACGTCAGGTAAGGCAAGGCTCGCAGCGCCGACTTGTAGTGCGGTTCCCCCGCAAACAGGGTCGGATTGATGAAGCTTTCGCCGCGCTGCAGCCGCGGCAGCAGGGCGTCGCCAAAGGTCTTCATGGCTGGGCCGTATGGTTCGGCCTGGCAAATGTGATGGATGCGCACGGTGCTGGCGAGTTCGCCATCGATGAAGACGCCGAACCGGTAGCAGTTGGACGCTTCGTCCAGATCGTCCGTTACCGTCTGGTCTCCCGACTCGTCGATGAACCCATGCAGCCGGTAGGCCTTGTAGCGCAGGCGTTGAATGGCCTCGATGTCCTCGCCGCTCTCGCACCGCCTGTACTCGGTGCGCTCGAGCAGCTCCGCAATCTTGCCGGCGAACGACAACGCGTGCGTAGACTCATCCTGCGCTCCCGCCACCTCGCGAAGCGCCGTCGACTGCGTGCTCATACTCGAACCCCTTGGGTCGCCGCTTGGGAACGGACGACAAGCTCGAATTATGTAGACTTTTAAATTAGTTGCAAGTCATTTACCTTTGGTTAACCTTAACAAATCGTAAATTTAGTCAAATACCGATCGAATATCCTTGATCATTCAAGCTTGGTGGAGGGCGGCGGGGACGCCGTGTCAGCGCGCTGTGGCGCGCTTCGAATCGCCAAGGTGTTTGGCGAACGGCCAGATGGTGTTTGCCATGGTCTCGATGCCGGAGGCGGTCAACGCCGAGCCGAACAGGAAACCCTGCACGAGGTCCGGCTTGATCTCGAGCGAGATGACCTTCAGCTGTTCGAAGGTTTCCACTCCTTCGATGGTGACCATCAGGCCGAGCGACCGCGACAGGCTGACAATGCCCTTGAGCAATTCAAGCGAGCGGCTGTTCTGGCCGACGTCCACGAGGAAGCTGCGGTCGATCTTGACCTTGTCCAGCGGCAGCTTGTGCAGGTAGCTGAGGCTTGAATAGCCGGTGCCGAAGTCGTCAAGCGCTATGCGGACGCCGAGCGTCTTGAGTTCCTCGACATATTGACGCGTCAGCGACTTGTCATCGAGCAGCGCGGTTTCGGTAACTTCCACCTCGAGCCGATGCGGCGCAAGCCCCGAGGCCGTCAGCGCACGGTGCACCTTGTCGATGACGTCGCGGTTGCGGAAATCCTTGGCGGAGAGATTGACCGACACGCTGATCTGCTCAGGCCAGCGGACACATTCGGAACAGGCCGCCTGGAGGACGAACAGGCTGATCTCGGAAATCATGCCCATCTCCTCCGCGAGCGGGATGAAGACGGCGGGCGAAATCGGGCCGAGGTCGCGGTGTTCCCACCGGCAAAGCGCCTCGCAGCTCGCGATGCGCATCGTGTCCATCGCCACGATCGGCTGATAGACGACGCGCAGGGCATTGCTTTCGATCGCCGCGCGCAGGTCGGCCTTCATCAGCTGCCTGCTGCGGAACGCCGCGTCCATCGAAGCCTCGAACAGCCGCCAGTCGTTCTTGCCGAGCTCCTTGGCCTTGTAGAGCGCGAGGTCGGCCTTGACGATCATCGCGTCGACGTCGGTATCCCGCACCCGCGACAGGACGGCGCCGCCGCTCGCCTGGATGCGCAAGGCATGGCCGGCAACGTCGATCTCGCCCTGCAGTCCGGCAAAAATCCTGTCGATGATCCCGGTAAGCTGGCTCTCGTCCTCGACATGGTCGACGAACATCATAAACTCGTCGCCACCAAAGCGGCTGACCTTGACCGTGTCGCTCGCGACAAGGACCTTTCGGTCCCGGCCCTCGCGCAGCGCCCGCGTCAGTTGCCCCTCGATGAACTTGCAGTCTTTGGGGGCGAGCATCCCTCCCGCGACACCGCGCATCAGCATCGAATGGATGGACCGTCCGAGCAGCGAGTCTGGAGACTTGAAGGACATCAGATGTGCCGCTTCGGCATTTGCCACGACAACGCGCCCATTCGGGCCGAGCATCACGAGACCATGCGACATCGTGTTGAGCGCGCGGTTGAAGCGCTCGGCGATGCGGTTGGCCTTCTTTTCCTCGCTGATCGCGGTGAACAGGACGGTGCGCACGAGATGCGCCATCTTGTTGATCGTGAACATCACCGGGATGATGAACATGCCCAGAACGAAGTGATAGACATCGCCTTTCAGCATCAGGCCGAGAGCGATCGGACCCAACACGGAAAACGACAGGATGGCGACCATCTTGCGGGAGCCGAAATTGCGGCCAGCGATGGTGATCGTGCTGGCGAGCAGTGCCGAGACCGCCGCCACTTCGCCGAACACATCGGGTACCCAGTAGAGCGCAACGAAGGCGAACAGGCCGGCGCACAATCCCTGGATCGTACCCGCCACGATGTAGTAGCGCTCGCGGCGTTGTGCCTCCTCGTAGCTGGCGATGCTGGACGGGTCGACCTTGCGCATCGCATAGTAGCGCCAAAGGCTCGCGGCGATCATCAGCAGCGACAGGATCAGATAGATCGGTTGCTGGGTTTTCCAATAGACGAGCAGGCCCACGATGCCGTGGCTGAAGGCGCCGACAAGCAGAATCCCTGCTCCGTCGTACAGCGACCGCACGAAGCCGACATAGATGTCTTCAGGTATGTCGTCGGGTCTTGTTGTTTTCATTACCTGCGGGCCACGCGAACCGCAGACATCCCATATCCGCCTTAAGAAAGACTTAGAAGAAGGCCTTTCTTGCCCGTTCGGGAAACGCTCAATGCCTTGAAAAACAAGGAATCTAACGTTCCGGTAAACAAGCGGTATCTGTTATTCGGCCGCCTGCAGTGACGCGGCGGCAGCGGGGTCGGCGAGACGCTTGAGAAGCCGCGCGCGCTCGCCCTCCGCACGATCCGCATTTGATCGCTTGACGTGTCCGTAGCCGCGGATCAGCAACGGAACGGAGGCCAGCGCCGCCGCCGCCTCAAGATTTGCGGGAATAAGAAGATCGATAATGGAATCAATGTCTTGCTCGTATCGCACGAGCATTTCCCTTTCAAATTGGCGCTCCTTCGCGTAGCCGAAGACATCGAACGCCGTGCCGCGCAGTCCCTTGAGTGCCGCAAGCGCCCGAAACGCTGTCATCATCCAGCGCCCGTAGTTCGATTTCCTTGGTTGGCCATCCGCGCCCGTGCGCCCGAGGATCGGTGGAGCAAGGTGAAACTCCAGCCGATCATAGGATTGAAATTCCTTGGCAAGCTGCCTCGCGAAGGACCCGTCGGTGTAGAGCCGCGCTACCTCGTATTCGTCCTTGATGGCCATCAGCTTGAACAAACTCCGCGCCGCCGCCTCGGTCACCGTCGTTGAACCGGGCGCGGCGCGCTGCTCGGCGGCGCGCAGCGCGCCAATACGTTCGCGATACCGGCGTGCATAGGCCGCATTCTGGTAGGCGGCCAGGAAATCGGCTCGGCGCTCGACGATCTCCTCGACGCTCTCGGATAGCGATACGGCCGCCGACTCCGAACGCCCGACAAGGCCGCGCACGAATTCGGGCTCATGTGCAGCGCGCCGTCCCCAGCGGAACGCCGCGAGGTTCATCGCGATCGCCTCGCCGTTCAGTTCTATGGCCCTTTCGATTGCCTCGGACGACAGTGGCAACCCGCCGTGCTGATAGGCAAGGCCTAGCATGAACATGTTGGCGCCGAGCGAACTCCCAAACAACACGGACGCGGTGCGGGTGGCGTCGAAAAAGTGCGCCTTGCCTTCGCCCGCCGCTTCGCGGATTGCCTTCTTCAGCCGCTCGACAGGCAAAGAATAGTCGGCCGAACGGGCGAATTCGCCGGGCATTACCTCGGCGGTGTTGGCGACGAAGATCGTGTGGTTCTCGCGGACCGCGGCAAGCACCTTCCTGGCGCCGGAGACGACGAGGTCGCAGCCGAGGATCAGGTCGGCCTTGCCGGCCGAGACGCGAATCGCCTGGATGTCTTCGGGCCTTGCCGCGATACGCACATGGCTGAACACCGACCCGCCCTTCTGTGCGAGCCCCGCCATGTCGATCATCCCGCAGCCCTTGCCTTCGAGATGCGCCGCCATGCCGAGGACCGCCCCAACGGTCACCACGCCAGTGCCGCCGACGCCATCGACGATCGACGCCCAGCCGGAGCGACCGAGCGCGAATTGCTCGGGTTCCGGCACCCCATCGAGCGCCTCGACGTTCCCCGCCAAGCCTCCCGCCTTGCGCAGCTTCGCGCCATGCACCGTGACGAAGGAAGGGCAGAAGCCGTTGAGGCAGGAGAAGTCCTTGTTGCAGCTCGACTGGTCGATCCGGCGCTTGCGGCCGAACTCCGTTTCGAGCGGCTGGATGGAAACGCAGTTCGATTGGACGCCGCAATCACCGCAGCCTTCGCAGACGAGCTCGTTGATGATGACGCGCTTGTCGGGATCCGGATAGGAGCCGCGCTTGCGCCGGCGGCGTTTCTCCGCCGCGCAGGTCTGGTCGTAGAGCAGCACGGAGACGCCCTTTACCTCGCGCAATTCCCGCTGGATCTGGTCGAGGTCGTCGCGGTGCGAGAAGCTCGCGCCGACCGGGAATTTCTGACGATCGTATTTGCCTGGATCGTCGGACACGACTGCGATCCGCTCGACGCCCTCGGCGCGAACCTGGTTGGCGATCATCTCGACGGACAGGCCGCCCTCGTGCGGCTGGCCGCCGGTCATGGCGACCGCGTCGTTGTATAGGATCTTGTAGGTGATGTTGACGCCCGACGCGCGCGCGAACCGCAGCGCAAGGATACCGGAGTGGTTGTAGGTGCCGTCGCCGAGATTCTGAAATATGTGTTGTCGTTTCGAGAATGGCGCCTGCCCCACCCACTGGGCGCCCTCGCCGCCCATCTGCGTAAAGCCGACGGTCGAGCGATCCATCCACAGCGCCATGAAATGGCAGCCGATGCCGGCGCCCGCGATCGATCCATCCGGGACCTTGGTGGACGAGTTGTGCGGACAGCCCGAACAGAAGAAAGGCGTGCGCGAGCCGATGTCCCTGGTGTCCGCCAGCATCGCCTGGTATTGCCTGAGACGAGCGACGCGAGCGGCGATTTCTTCGGACGGGCCGATGACCTTCAGCACCCGCTCGCCGAGCGAGATAGCGATTTCGTTGGGGTCCAGCGCGCCCTTGACCGGGAACAGCCAGTGACCGCGCTCGTCCTTCTTGCCGACGACGATCGGCTGCATGGCCGTGCCATAGAGATCTTCGCGGACCTGGACCTCGATCAGCGAACGCTTTTCCTCCACGACGACGATCATCTCGAGGCCGCGCGCGAAATCCCTGATGTGCTCGATGTCGAGCGGCCACGGGCAGCCGACCTTGAACAGGCGCACCCCGATCCGGTTTGCTTGCGCCTCGTCGATGCCGATGTCGTCGAGCGCCTGGCGGACATCAAGATAGCTTTTGCCGACCGTGATGATGCCGATCTTGGGCCGGCTGCCGCCGGAATAGATCGTCCGGTTGATGCCGTTGGCGCGCACGAAGGCCGCCGCCGCCGCCCGCTTGAATTCGTGAAGCCGGGCCTCCTGGCCCAAAAAGTCGATCTCGTGGCGGATGTTGAGCCCGCCGGGAGGCATGTCGAACTCAGGCAGCGTGACGCTGAAACGCCCCAGCGAGGCATCCACCGAGGCGGTCGATTCGACATTGTCCTTCACGCATTTGATGGCCGCCCATGTGCCCGCGAAGCGCGACAGCGCGAAGCCGTAGAGCCCGTAGTCGATGAGTTCCTGGACGCCCGCCGGGTTGAGGATCGGGATCATCGTGTCGACGAACAGGAATTCCGTCGCATGCGCGTTGGTGGAAGACTCGGCGGTGTGGTCGTCGCCCATCAGGGCGAGCACGCCGCCGTGCTTCGACGAACCGGCGAGATTGGCATGGCGAAACACGTCGCCGGAGCGATCGACGCCCGGGCCCTTGCCATACCAGACCGAAAAGACGCCGTCCTGCTTGCCCTCACCGAGAAGCTCGGCCTGCTGCGAGCCCCAGCAGGCCGTCGCCGCCAGTTCCTCGTTCAGGCCGGGCCGGAACACGATGCCGGACTCGGCAAGGTGCTTCTTGGCGCGCCAGAACTGCTGGTCGAGGCCGCCAAGCGGCGACCCCCTGTAACCTGAGATGAAGCCGGCGGTATTTAAGCCTGCGAGACGGTCGCGCTCCCGCTGCATCAAGAGCATCCGGACGACCGCCTGCGAACCCGACAGGAAGATGCGCTGCTTGCCGAGGTCGAACTTGTCGTCGAGCGCCACGTCGTGAAGCGTCATCGGCAAATCCTCTGCGGAGTTCCGCCTCGATTCAGGCGGCCAACGTGGTTGCGTGCGAACAGTGTTTCCCTGCCGCCGGATCAGGTCAAATGAATTCCGGTTTATTGCAGAAAGAGCAATTCGTGGTGTCTGGACAGCCGCGCCGGCGCAACAAGCCGGCGATTTTCGACAAGCCCGCGCACGATCGTTTCGGCCTTATTCCCGTGTCACGACTGTGGACAGGGCGGAGCGCCCGAATCTGGCAGTTTGCCGTCGGGGTGGCCGACAAGTTCAGGATTGGGCGTATAGACCGGTCCCACGACCAACGGCCGGTCCGGCAGCAATGTCTGGTCCTCGGACGAAGTCATGGTCGTTTCGATCGTCTGGAGCACGTTCCCATCCGCCCCCTCGATCTTGATCGACACCTTGTAGGGCCGATCCTTCACCACGCAGCTCAGGGGCGGACTTTCGATCGTGGTTTTCGGCAGGTTTGGCCAGATCTTCTGGCGCACGACAATGTCGCCGCCGCCGGCCGGATCCTCGAAGTTCACCACCGCGGTCTGGCCTGCCGCCACGGGCCGCAACGGCGCCAGGTTGACCAGGTAGGTCGCGGTCGCCACGCGGTAGTTGAATATGAACATCTTGCCGTCGAGCCTGAAAAGTTCGCTTTCGCCGCCGCTGTCACGACAGGCGGAAACTGCAAGCAAGGCGACCGGCAGCGCCAGGCAGAACAGCCGTCTGACGTCCCGGAAAAAGCGGGCAGCGCGTTCATGCATTTGCGTCGTCTCCTACTGTCGCCTTGCGACGTTCATAATGCCGCCTCGCCTTTTGCCGGTTGCCGCAGACTGACATGTCGCACCACAACCGGCTTGCATTGCGGCTCCTGTCGACGAAGAGCCAGTCGCAGTTGCGGCAGATGCGGACCCTGCGCCACTGAGGTCCCGACAACAGGGCAAGTGCGGAGACCGCCAGCGCAGTCTCGAAACGCAGCTGCGGCAAAGCATCGCCAGGCTCGCCCGCACCCTCCAGGCATGACGCGATCGCACGAAGCAGTGCCGGCAGATCGGGGTGGTGGAGTTCGGCGCCGCCAACCGTGGCGCGAAACAGCCGATCGGCGCTTTCCCTGAGCTCCAGCACCCTGTCGACGGCCGCATCCGAACGCTCGAACGAAAGCGACCGGCCGCCAAGCTCCGCCGACCGGTGGCTTGACGCTGTATGCGCGAAACGCGCGATTTCGGCGGCGTCAGCGAAGCGATCGAACGACCGCGCGGGGTCGCCGCGCAGGACGACCGTGTTGGTCGTATCGAGGATCAGCAGTCCCCCGGAATATCGGTGTCTGTTCCACAAAACCGGCATTCTCAAATTCTAACCGGTATAATAGGTTTGACAAGTTAGATTCGGGGTTTCAGGATCGGCCTTCGGCATCATCCGAACGGCCGGGCCGCCATGCTCTATTTCTGCCAGCAGTTCCTGAACGGCGTGCATTCCGGCGCGCTCTATGCGCTTCTTGCTTTCGGTTATGTGCTGACAAACGGCGTGCTGAAACGCACCAACCTTGCATTCGGACCGGTCTTTGCCTTCGCCGGACAGGTGCTGATCCTCGTCGCGGTGTTCGGCTGGAATGTACTTTGGCTGACGTTGCCGGCGACCGTCGTGGTCGGCGTAGTGGCGGCTTTCGTCTACGCGGGACTGACGGCCGGCGTCCTGTCGCGAAGCATCTACCTGCCGCTTGCGGCAAGTTCGCCGAACGCGATCGTCGTCGCCACGCTTGGCGCGGCACTGGTGCTCATGGAGCTTGCGCGCATCGCGGCCGAGACGCGCGACCTGTGGCTGCCGCCCATGTTGGCCGACCCGGTCGTCTTCTGGTCAGCCGGCGGCTTCGAGGTAACGCTGACCGTGATCCAGCTCATCAACTGCGCCATTGCGGCCGCGGCGGTCGCGATGGCGGCATTGGCCATTTCCAGGTCGAGTTTCGGCCTATACTGGCGCGCGGTAAGCGATGATCCTGCCGCCGCCGCGATGTGCGGCATCGATGTGCGGGGCGTGTTCCATGCGACGGTGCTGGGCGGCGCCTTCTTCGCTGCGCTGGCCGGCGTCATGGCAGCGCTCTACTATGGCAACATCAGTTTCGGCACCGGCCTGGTCTATGGCCTCAAGGTCCTCTTCGTGACCGCTGTGGGGGGCTACCGCGACCCGTTGCGCGCGGCGGGCGGGGCGGCCAGTTTCGGCATCGCCGAGGCGCTGTGGACCAGCTATTTCCCGCTCGAATGGCGCGATGCCTGGATGTTCGCCTTTCTTGTAGCGCTCCTGCTCCTCTCACGCAGCGGCGAGGGCCGCGAGGAGAGGGGCGCGCATAGCGCCTGACGCGCCAAAGCTGGCGCCCGACGCCCTGTCATAGACTAACGCAGCAATTCGCGCGTGTTGACGGTTCCCGCGGGCAGCGTCATACCGGTAGGAATCCGGCGATCCACAACGGACCCGGACCGAATGGGAGGAACTTCATGCCGGCCCTGCTCGCATTTGCGCGAGGCATCGATCGTTTCAATGAAGTGATTGGCAAGGCCGTCTCGTGGCTGATCCTTCTGGCAATCCTCGTCAGCGCGGCCAATGCGCTGATCCGCAAGGTTTTCAACTCCTCGTCCAACGCCTGGCTCGAACTGCAATGGTATCTGTTCGGGGCGGCGTTCCTGCTTGCTGCCGCCTATACGCTGCGCCAGAACGAGCATATTCGCATCGACATCGTTTATGGCGCCTTGTCGCGCCGCAAGCAGCACTGGATCGACCTTCTCGGCCACGTCTTTTTCCTGATGCCGTTCGTCATCCTGATGATCTCGTACTTCATCCCCTACGTGGCGCTGTCCTTCCGCTCGGGCGAGATGTCGGCGAGCGCAGGCGGCCTGATCATCTGGCCGGCCAAGGCCATGCTTTTGGCCGGCTTCGTGCTGCTCGGGCTGCAGGGCGTCTCCGAGATCATCAAGAAGATCGCAATCATGCGCGGCGATCTCGATGATCCCAGTCCGTTCATCACGGCCCACAAGCAGGCTGAGCTTGCCGGCAAGGCGCTCGCCGAGGAACTCAAGCCATGATCGAGTTCATCGCCGTCAACATGGCGCCGATCATGTTCCTGTCGCTCATCGTTTTCATGCTGCTGGGTTATCCAGTGGCGTTCTCGCTGGCCGCCAACGGATTGCTGTTCTTCCTGATCGGCGTCGAACTGGCGCCTTTCTCGAACGGGACGATCAACCTGTCATGGCCGCTGCTTTACGCGCTGCCGGAAAGGTTCTGGGGCGTCATGTCGAACGAGACGCTGCTGGCGATCCCCTTCTTCACCTTTATGGGCATCGTCCTTGAACGTTCCGGTATGGCAGAAGACCTGCTCGACACGATCGGACAGCTTTTCGGACCGATCCGTGGCGGCCTCGCCTATGCGGTGATTCTCGTCGGCGCGCTGCTTGCCGCCACGACCGGCGTCGTCGCCGCATCGGTCATTGCCATGGGCCTCATCTCGCTGCCGATCATGTTGCGCTACGGCTATGACCGGCGCGCAGCCAGCGGCGTCATCGCGGCATCGGGCACCCTCGCCCAGATCATCCCGCCCTCGCTGGTGCTGATCGTACTCGCGGACCAGCTCGGCCGCTCCGTCGGCGACATGTACAAGGGTGCCCTCATACCGGGACTGATCCTCACCGGACTCTACATGGGCTACATCCTGATCATGTCGATCGTCCGGCCGAAATCGATGCCGGCCCTGCCTCTGGAAGCCCGCACGCTGGGTTCCGGCGTCATGTCGCTGATCGTGGCGCTCGCCGCCGCGGTAGCGATCGCCTACGCCGCGCACGTCTACCTGACGCCCTCCCACGGATCGAACGCCGACATTCTCGGCGCCACCGTCGGCGTCATCCTCATCTATGTAGCGGCGATCGCAGACCGCTCGTTCAAGCTCAATGCCATGTCCCGCCTGGCGCAGCAGGTCATCATCGTGCTCATACCACCGCTGGCGCTGATCTTCCTCGTGCTGGGCACCATCTTCCTTGGTATCGCCACCCCCACCGAGGGCGGTGCCATGGGCGCGGTGGGCGCCATGCTGATGGCGGCCGCCAAGGGGCGGCTCAACCTCGGCGTGGTGACCCAGGCGCTTGCCTCCACCACTCGGCTGTCATCCTTCGTGATGTTCATACTGATCGGCGCGCGGGTCTTCTCGCTGACCTTCTATGGCGTCAACGGTCATCTGTGGGTGGAGCACCTGCTGACGTCGTTGCCGGGCGGCGAGGTCGGCTTCCTGATCGCCGTCAACATTCTCGTCTTCTTCCTGGCCTTCTTCCTCGACTTCTTCGAGCTGGCATTCATCATCGTACCGCTGCTGGCGCCCGCCGCCAGCGCGCTTGGCATCGACCTGATCTGGTTCGGCGTGCTGCTCGGCGTCAACATGCAGACCAGCTTCATGCATCCGCCCTTCGGTTTCGCCCTGTTCTACCTGCGCTCGGTAGCGGCGCGGGTGCCATACCTGGACAGGATCACCGGCCAGGAGATAGCCCCCGTGACCACCGGCCAGATCTACTGGGGCGCCGTTCCCTTCGTCTGCATCCAGGTCATCATGGTCGCACTGGTGATCGCGTTCCCGCAGATGGTCATGCACTACAAGGGCAAAGTCATCGATCCCGCCGGCGTGGAGATCGTCCTGCCGCCATTGGGCGGCGGCGAGGCGAAACCCGGCCTGCCGGAATTCGGCCTGCCGCCGATCGGCGGCGCGCCTGCCGATGGTGCACCGTCCACGCCTGCCGCCAACCCCCCCGCCAACGATCTGTCCGCACCGCCGAAATTCTGAACCCGGAAAGCCCGGCGATCCGGCTCCACTGCAACGAAAAACCCCGGATGGCTGCCCATCCGGGGTTTGCTGTCCGCGGCTCCTACGTGGTCAGAGCTTGGAGGCCCGCTGCTGGACCATCATGAAGGTATCGTAATTGTATTCGGCGATCTGCATGTTGAGATAGTAGTCCTTGCGGAACGCAACTATGGACTCCCAGATCTTCTTGAACGACGCGTTCGACGCCATCATCCCGGCATAAACCTCGTTCGCCTTTTCGAAGCAGGCGGCGAGGATTTCCGGGCTGAACGGCCTGAGTTGCGCGCCGTTGGCGACCAGATTGCGGATCGCCGTCGGGTTCAGGTAGTCGTACTTCTGCAGCATGTTGGCGTCGGTCGCCTGCGCGGCGGTGTGGACCAGCGACTTGTATGCCGGGGTAAGCGCGTCGTACTGCGCCTTGTTGAACATGAGATGGACGGTAGGTCCGCCCTCCCACCATCCCGGGTAGTAATAGTAGGGCGCGACCTTCTGGAAGCCGAGCTTCTCGTCGTCATAGGGTCCGACCCATTCGGCCGCGTCGATGGTGCCCTTTTCGAGCGCCGGATAGATGTCGCCGCCGGCGATCTGCTGCGGCACGACGCCGAGCTTCTCCACGACCTTACCGGCAAAGCCGCCGATACGCATCTTCAGTCCCGACAGGTCGGCGACCGTGTTGATTTCCTTGCGGAACCAGCCGCCCATCTGGACGCCCGTGTTGCCGCCCGGCAGGCCGACCAGGCCTTGCGTGGCAAGGAATTCGTTGAACAGTTCGATGCCGCCGCCGTGATACTGCCAGGCGTTCATGCCGCGCGCGTTGAGGGCGAACGGCACCGCCGCGCCCAGCGCCCACGTCGGGTCCTTGCCCCAGTAGTAATATGCCACCGTGTGGCAGGCTTCGACAGTACCGGCGGCGGCCGCGTCAGCCGCCTGCAGGCCGGGCACGATTTCGCCGGCCGCGAACACCTGGACGGTGAAGTTGCCGTCCGTCGCTTCGGACAGCATTTTCGAGAAGACCTCGGCGCCGCCATAGATCGTATCGAGCGACTTGGGGAACGACGATGCCAGACGCCAAGTGACTTTCGGATTGGACTGCGCGATTGCAGGCGCCGCGAGTGCGGCCGTGGCGGCAGCAGCACCTATGCCGGCCGTGCCTGCCTTGCGGATGAATGAACGACGATCCATGCAAACCTCCCTATGTTGGATCCGGCCGCGGCTAACCCTACGGAAGTCATTGAATTCTTTGGTCCACGGTTGGGGCGACATTACACGCGACAGACATCAAGTCCAGCATCGCGAGGTCCGGGAAGGTTCGCCTGAGCGGCATCTAAAACTATAGTCGAAGGCCGTCGGCGCTTTGTCTTGTCCTGCCTGAACTTGGCAATGGATTTGCGCCGTGGGATCGCCTATTTTATGGGCATCGTTTCCCCTCTGCCTTGGGACAGGCCACGCATGCTCCAGCCTCTCGTCGCCGTATCGACCGACGTAAAGCAAGTCGACAATTACGATTGGCATGCCGCGCCGCGGCAATACCTCGAAGCTGCTATTGCCGGCGCGGGGGTATTCCCTGTGCTCGTTCCGTCGTTCGGCGACCGCCTCGACCTCGACCAGCTGCTCGCTTCCGTCGACGGCGTCATGCTGACGGGTGCGCGATCCAACGTCCATCCATCGCTTTATGGCGCCGAGGCGACCGAGGCCAACGGGCCCTACGATCCGCAGCGCGACGCGACCACCCTGCCCCTTATCCGCAAGGCGATCGAGTATGGCGTGCCGCTGCTCGCGATCTGCCGCGGCATCCAGGAACTCAACGTCGCGCTCGGCGGCACGTTGGCCACCGAAATCCAGGAGCGCCCCGGCTCGCTCGATCATCGCGCCCCGGCCTCGGACGATCAGGACGAGCGCTTCGGCATCCGCCAGACAGTGTTGATCAAGCCGGGCAGTTGCCTTGCCGGTGTCTTCGGGCCTGGCGAGATTTTGGTCAATTCGGTCCATCGCCAGGCCATCGACCGGCCGGGTTCGCGGCTGCAGGTCGAGGCGGTTGCCGAGGACGGCACGGTTGAGGCGGTGTCCGTGAGGGATGCGCGCGCCTTCGCCGTGGGGGTGCAGTGGCACCCGGAATACTGGGTCCATGCCGACGGCAACTCGGCCAAGATCTTCCGGGCTTTCGGCGACGCGGTCCGGGCGCATGCGGTTGCGCGGACCGGCGTTCAGACGGCTGCGGAATAGGCGAGGCTCAGACCTTCGCCTTCACATGAACGGTTTCCGGCACGGCGGTGACCGGCTCGCCTTTCGAGAACCACGAGACCAGGTTGTCGACCACCAGATCGGCCATCGCATTGCGTGTGTGGATAGACGCGGACCCGACATGCGGCAGCAGTGTTGCATTAGGCAGGTCGAGCAACGCCTTGGGCAGGTTCGGTTCATCGGCGAAGACGTCGAGCCCGGCGGCGAAGATGGTGCCGTCACCCAGCGCCTTCGCCAGCGCGGCCTCGTCGACGGTGCTGCCCCGGCCGATGTTTATGAAGACGCCATTCGGTCCAAGCGCGTTCAGCACTTCGGCGTTCACAGCCTTCGCCGTTGACGCGCCGCCCGGCACCACTGAAATCAACGTATCGACCTCAGCTGCAAGCGACATCAGCGTGGCGTGATACGCATAGGGCAGTCCCTCGACGCGGCGTCGGTTGTGGTAGGCGACCGGCAGGCCGAACGCCTCCAGCCGCCGCGCGATCGCCTGCCCGATCCGGCCCATGCCCAGGATGCCGGCCTTGCGGCCACGCAGCGTGCCGGGCGTCAGCCGGTAAGGCCCTTCTTTCACCCAGCATCCGTCGCGCAGATAGCGCTCCGCGCGCGACAACTCGCGCACCGTGTTCAACAGCAGGCCGAGCGTTGTGTCGGCGACCTCTTCGGTCAGCACGTCGGGCGTGTTGGTGACCATGACGCCCTTTCGGCCGGCGTGCGCGGCATCGACGGAATCATAGCCGACGCCAAAGCTTGCAACGATCTCAAGCTTCGGCAGTGCATCCATGAAAACTGCATTTATTCCGCCAAATGCCGCAATAGCGCGAACTTTTCCCGCCATTTGCGGCGTGATTGCCTCCGGATCGGCGGTTTCCATCCGGATCATGTCAAAGGTCTGGACGATTCTGGCTGCTGCATGATCCGACAGTTTTCCTGCAACCAGCACTGCGATCCTGCTCAAATCGGTCATCAACGCTCCACTGGCCTTCCTGTTGACTGCCGGACATGCAGCTCCGGCTTGATGAGTTCCTGCGAGGGACGCACCGATTGCCCCGACAGCTTGTCGAGCAGCGCACGCGCCGCCCTGCGGCCGACCTCGCGCTGCCCGTTCCAGACGGTTGTCAGCGCCGGCGTCGCGATCGCCGCCTCCTCGAGATCGTCATATCCCGTGACCGAAATGTCGAGACCGGGAACGAGGCCGGCGCGCGCGATGCCGTTCATCAGCCCGATCGCGACGAGATCGTTCCAGCAGCACGCCGCAGTCGGTCGGTCCTTGAGGGCCAGGAACTGGCTCGCGGCCTCGAAACCGGCCTGTTTCGTGCGCGGACCGGAGATCCGCCAGTGCGGCTGGATCTCGAGCCCGGCGGCGTTCATCGCGGTTACATAGCCCTGATACCGGTCGCGGCCAGTCGAGGTCTGGTCGGTACCGCCGATCATGGCGATCCGCCGATGCCCGAGCGAGATGAGGTGGTTGGTCGCCAGCCCGGTTCCATAGGCGTCGTCGCCGCGGAAAACCGGCACCTCCGCACCCTCGACTGTGCGGGCGATCAGCACGGCCGGAAGGCCGTTCTCCTCCGCCATCACTATGTCCTCGCGCGGGGTGCCGATGGCCGGCGACATGATCACGCCGTCAGCGCCAAGCTGCAGCAGCGTATCGATGAAGGTGCGCTGCTTTTCAAGCTGGTCGTAGTGATTGGAAAGGATGAAGGTTTGCCGGCTGCGGTCGAGTTCGCTCTCGATCGACTTCAGTATCTCCGCAAAGAACGGATTCATGATGTCGTGCACCACGACGCCAACGATGCCGGAGCGCGACGTGCGCAGGCTGGCGGCGCGGCGGTTGTAGATGTAGCCGATCGCGCGGGCGTGGTCCTTGATGCGGTCGCGCGTTGCGTCAGCGACCAGCGGACTGTCGCGCAGCGCCAGCGAGACGGTTGCGGTCGAGACGCCCAGCGCATCGGCGATGGTCGATAGCTTGATCTTCTGCGCCAGCTTGGCCTCCCGGACGGCCACTTTAAACAGTTTAAATGCCGCTTATGCCATCGAATGCTACCCGGTCAAAGCTTTTTTGCCAGCGCTTCATCTTCCGCATTTGGGGCAGCGCTGTTGCGCAACCGCAGGCGGTGTTCGCGATGCACGATATATAGGCCGCTGGCGACGATTATGGCGGCGCCGACGATCGTCCAGATATCCGGCAACTGGCTGAAGATCAGCCAGCCGGCGGCGATCATCCAGACCATCTGGAGATAGGGATAGGGGGCAAGCGCCGACGCCGTGGCGATGCGGTAGGCGCGGATCAGGAACCAGTGCCCGATCGTGCCATAGACGCCGAGCGACAGCAGGATCAGCCAGTGCCAGGCATCCTGGGGCAGCGAGACAACTGAAAAAGGCAGCATCGGCAGGAGCAGAACCACCGGCGCCAGCGCCGCGTAGAGCAACAGGCTTTCGGGGGTTTCGGTTGCCGCCAGACGTCGCGTCATGATGACGTAGAGACAGTTCGAAAACATTGCGCACAGCGCATAGAAATGCCCGATCGCAAAGACCCCGACGCCCGGCCGCGTGATGACCAGCACGCCGACGAAGCCGGTCAGGATCGCGAGCCAGCGCCGCCACCCTGCCCATTCGCCGAGCAGGGGGCCAGCAAGCGCCGTGATGACCATCGGGCCGAAGAAATAGATCGATGTAGCTTCCGCAAGCTGCAGCGTCTCCAGCGCCAGGAAATTGAAGATGGTCGAGCCGAACAGCAGCGCGCCCCTTAGGACGTGGGCCGGCAGATTGGCCGCGCGAAACCGGGCCGGCTGCCGCCAGCCGCGCAGCAGGAACAGGACCAGCACGACATGCGTTGCGAAGCGCATCCATGCGGCGAACAGCGGCGCAACGCCGGCGAGCACGATGTATTTGGCACTGGTGTCGAGGAAGGTGAAGAAGACGTAGACGGCGACCATGTACATGATCGCCGATGGCGGCGTTGCAAGTTCCGGCGCTGAGGGAGCTTTGGCCAAGGCGGGACCGATCGTGCGATCCCCGCCTTTTGATGGATAGCGCGTGCAATCGCAACCGGCAAACTGCGGCGGCAGCCATGCAAAACTGCCCAGGCTCAATCCACACGCTCAGTTGTAGGACGATGTCTCCTGGACCGCGACCGGATCGGCTATTCCTCACCGTCGAGGTCGTCGTCGAGCTCCGCAAGATCGCCGTTCGTCAGGTTCGCTTCGATGCGCGACAGCAGCTTGGCAAGCGTTTTCTGCTCCTTCTTGTCGAGCCCGCGCAGCGCCTGCTTTTCGGTCTTGCGCACCGACCTTTCGATAGACTTGATCGTTTCGCGGCCAAGCTCCGTCAGCGAGATGTGCGCCTGTCGCGCATCCTGATCGGACGCCTTCTTCTCGAGAAAACCCTGCGCCTGCAGCCGATTGATGGTCTTGGTGATCGTCGGCGGGCGCACGCCGAGCCGGGCGGCGAGCTGGCCGGGCGTCTGCCCGTCATCATTGCTGAGCGCCAGCATGATCTGGTCCTGGCCGGCATAAAAGCCATGCGCCAGCAGCCGCGCGGCAAGCGCGGTTCTCGACAGGCGCGCCGCCGAATGCAGCCGGCTCATGGTAGCCCACTTGTTCGTCTTGGCCATTGCTTACCCCCAAGTCACCGGCAACCGGCGCAGTCGCCGGAAGCAGGCATTCTGAAACCTGACCTCGAACGCTCGGGCGCGCCGGCTTGCGCTATAACCGTTTGCCGGCAAGCAAAAAGCGCTGCGGGATGCTAATGCCAGAGCGACATAACAGTTAGATGACAAACGAAACCGCGTCGTGCCGAAAAACGCGTCTGGCGCCGCCGCCGCTGCCCAACCGTTCGGGCGCAGGTCCGCCTGGAATATCCGGCAGCCGGACATGCGCGTTTGACGTAGCGGCGGCGCGGCATGCGCGCAAAGGGAGGTGCAAAACATGCGCCGTCCCCCTATATGAGGCGTCTCGAAAGCTGAGGCATCACCATGAGCGAAGCGCAGACCCAGATTCCCGTGACCGTGCTGACCGGCTATCTCGGCGCCGGCAAGACAACGCTGCTCAACAGGATTCTCTCCGAGAACCACGGCAAGCGCTACGCGGTGATCGTCAACGAATTCGGTGAGATCGGAATCGACAACGACCTCATCGTGGAATCCGACGAGGAAATCTACGAGATGAACAACGGATGCGTGTGCTGCACGGTCCGCGGCGACCTTATTCGGGTCGTCGAGGGCCTGATGCGCCGGCCAGGCCGTTTCGATGCGATCGTCGTCGAAACCACCGGCCTTGCCGACCCGGCGCCCGTTGCCCAGACCTTTTTCATGGACGACGATGTTCGATCCAAGACGAAGCTCGACGCGGTGGTGGCGCTGGTCGACGCCAAGCACCTGCCACTGCGGCTGAAGGACTCCAGGGAAGCGGAGGACCAGATCGCGTTCGCCGACGTCGTGGTGCTCAACAAGACCGACCTTGTTACCCCTGACGAGTTGCGCGCCGTGGAAGCGACTGTCAGGGCGATCAATCCTTCCGCGAAAATCCATCGTACGCAGCGTTCTGGCGTCGATCTCACGGAAGTGCTCGACCGCGGCGCTTTCGACCTGAAGCGTGCGCTCGACAACGACCCGCATTTTCTGGACGGCGACGGCGATCACGCGCACGGCGATCACGGGCACGGCGACCAAGGGCATCACGATCACGCGCACGCCTCGCCGATCCACGACATCAGCGTCAAGTCGGTTTCGTTGCGCGGCGGCGAGATGGACCCGAAGAAGTTTTTCCCGTGGATCGAGAAGATCACGCAGATGGAAGGCCCCAA
This sequence comes from Hyphomicrobiales bacterium, assembly GCA_026400435.1. GTDB lineage: Bacteria > Pseudomonadota > Alphaproteobacteria > Rhizobiales > Rhizobiaceae > Mesorhizobium_K. The sequence continues at coordinate 28,806 of JAPLOZ010000009.1, forward strand.
CATCCTGCGCCTGAAGGGCATCATCGCGCTGAAGGACGACCCTGAGCGCTACGTGCTCCAGGGCGTTCACATGCTGATCGAGGGCGACCACCAGCGTCGCTGGAAAGACAACGAGAAGCACGAGAGCCGGCTGGTCTTCATCGGCCGGGATCTGGACGCCGACAGGCTCACGCGCAGCTTCGAAGCCTGCCAGGCGACCGCCTGACCGCCGGCCGGCTGTAGCCTTCCCCGGCAAAGATCGCGGTTGAAAAGGCCGGCGTTTTGCGCAACGACGGCCGGACCAAGCCGCTGGAACCTGCCTGCCCATGCCGACCGTCGCTCCACTCGATCTTGATGGCCATTGCATCGCCGCCGTATTTCTCGGCGGCGTGCCGCATTTCGCGCTGGCCGACGGCGCCATCCATCGCCTCGACCACGGCCACAAGACGCTCCGCGTTCATGACGGGCTACTTTCGGCCACGCTCGACCTGACGAAATCGCGCCTCATAACCGGAGGCGAGGACGGCAAGGTCTGCTCCAGCGCCGGCGAGACAAGCGAGATCCTCGCCGAAGCCGGCCGCAAGTGGATCACAAGTGTCGCGTCTGGACCGCAAGGGGCCGTCGCCTATGCGACGGGCCGCACGGCATTCGTCCGCTTCGCCGACGGCAAGACCAGGGAATTCCAGCATCCGCGCTCGGTCGAGGGTCTGGCGTTCTCGCCCAAGGGCATGCGCTTCGCCGTTGCGCGCTACAACGGCGTCACACTCCATTTTCCTGCCACTGAAGGTAAGCCCGCGGAACTCGAATGGGCAGGCGCGCACACAGCGGTCACGTTCTCGCCCGACGGCAATTTCGTCGTCACGGCCATGCAGGAAAACGCGCTGCACGGCTGGAAGCTCGCCGACGGCAAGCACATGCGCATGACGGGCTATCCGGCCAAAGTCAAAAGCCTCTCCTGGAGCGCCAAGGGCAAGTGGCTGGCGAGCTCGGGCTCGCCGGGCGCGGTCGTCTGGCCCTTCCAGGCAAAGGACGGCCCCATGGGCAAGGCGCCACTGGAGCTCGGCACGCGCGGCGACGCAATGGTGACGTGCGTTGCCTGCCACCCGACGCAGGATGTGACGGCCATCGGCTACAATGACGGGATGATCATGGCCGTACGTTTCGCCGACACCAAGGAAGTCCTGCTGCGCCGGCCCGGCAAGGGCGCCGTGACCGCGATGATGTGGGACGACGAGGAGCGCCGCATCGTGTTCGGCAGCGACGCCGGCGACTGCGGCGTCGTCGACATATCAGGCTGATCGATCACTTCAGGCAGCGGCTCGCCTGAAGTTCCTCGCCCGCCCACCAGCCGTCCGCTACTTGAGAAATTCGGTTACGGCCGCCACGGTGGCTTGCGGATTCTCCTCCATGATCCAGTGCCCTGAAGCCGGTATGACGCCTTCGGTGACATTTTCGGCGGCAAACCGCATAACGGCCGCCATCTGCAATCCGAACGATTTTTCGCCGCCGAGGGCAAGAACTGGCATCTTGAGCTTGCCATTCGCGGCGAGGAAAGCCTGGTTGTCGAGGGCGTCCTGGTCGAAAGCCGCGAACTGGGCAAATCCCGAGTGCATTGCGCCGGGCAGCGCGTAGAAGGCGGCATAGTGCTCGCGGGAGGCCTCATCGAAGCGTGACGGATCGGCCGAGAAGTCATTCCAGAACCTGTCGAGGTATATTCGCTCGCGGCCCGCGACGAGACGCTCCATGTCCGGGCCTCCGAATCTGAAATGCCACAGAAGCGGATTCTTGAGGATCTCCTCCCACGGCCCCACACCTGGCACCGGCGCGTCGATCAGCACGAACCTCGAAACCTGGTCTGGGTGCTGTATCGCGAAAGCGAAGCCTACCATGTTGCCGATATCATGCGTGACGAGGTCGACGCTTTTGACGTCGAGGACACGCAGGACGTCCTCCATGTCGGCGGCTTGTGTCTTTTTATCGTATCCGCCCTCGGGATGTGACGACAGGCCCATGCCACGCAGGTCGGGCACGATGACGGTATGATCTTTAGCCATTTCTGCAGCGAGCGGTTCCCACATGTCGCCTGTCTCGCCGTAGCCGTGCAGCAGCAGAACCGCGGGTCCGCTGCCGCCGACCCGCACGTGGATGGTTGCGCCGTCGGTCGTGACCTCGCGCGCCTGGAAGGTTGCGGGGTATGGCTTGACCTCTGCCGTTCCCGTCTGCGTCGCCGCCAGCAAAACCATCGTGCACATGGCAACCCGCTTCAACACTGCTTGCTCTCCTTTAATGTATCGATCAGTATATAAAGAGGCAGGTCGGCTGGCGCGTCAAGCACTTATGTACCGACCAATATAGAAAGATGCCCTCATGCCGATAGGCAGGCCACGTGAATTCGATACCGAGACGGCGCTCGTCGCGGCGATGAGGCTATTCTGGCGCAAGGGCTACGATGGCACCACACTGTCAGACCTGACCGAAGCGCTGGGCATCACCCGGCCGAGCCTCTATGCGGCCTTCGGGAACAAGGAAGCGCTGTTTGTGAAGGCGCTCGACCGCTATGACCGGGAGACAGCCCGTTTTACAGAGCCCGCGTTGAAAGCACCCACTGCGCGCGCGCTCGCCGAACACTTGATCTATGGCGCATGTGCATTCCACTGCGAGGCAGACAACCCGCCGGGTTGTCTGATGGTCCATGGCGCGCTGATCGGCGGTGACGCCAACGCCTCGGTCCGCAAGGAAACGAACCTGCGACGCGCGTTTTTGACGGAGCGGATCGCGGAGCGTTTGGCGCGCGCGCGCGCCGAAGGCGATTTGCCAGAAGATGCCGATACGGATGCCCTGGCAGGATATCTGGTGACAATACTGCGTGGTATCGCCGTCGAAGCAGCCAGCGGCGGGCAACCCGATGATCTGCGCCGTATCGCCGAAGTCGCGATGACGGCATGGCCTTCCGATCGGTAGCCTTGCGGGCGAACCCGGTCGAGTGAGGTTCCACCCGATTGCGGCCAGCGCCGCCACCCGCTAGGAACAGCAGTCCTTTCTGAGCCGCATCATGACCTCAACGCAAGACATCCAGGGCGGCATTGCCCTCGCCCGCATCAAGAAACTGCGTGACGCCGAGGCCGCCGCCTTCAGGCAGGCGCGCCCCAAATCCCAAGCCGCCTTCGGCAAGGGCATCGCAGGATTTTTCGGCGGCGTGCCGATGCACTGGATGAGCGACTGGCCGACACCGTTCCCCATCGTCGTCGACCGCGCGAAGGGCGCGAGCATTGTCGACATCGACGGTATCAGGCTCGACGATTTCTGCCTCGGCGATACCGGCTCGATGTTCGGCCATTCGCCGCCGCCTGTGGCGCGCGCCATCCGGCGCCAGGCTGGCCGCGGGCTCACCTACATGCTGCCGGACGAAGATGCTCTGGTTCTCGGCCGCCTGCTTTCCAAACGCTTCGGCCTGCCGGAGTGGCAGATCGCCACCACCGCAACCGATGCCAACCGCTTCGCCCTGCGCATGGCGCGCGCCGTGACGAACCGGCCGAAGATACTCGTCTTCAACGGCTGCTATCATGGCTCGGTGGACGAGACGATGGTGAGGCTCATCAACGGCAAGCCAGCAAACAGGCCTGGGCTCGCCGGCGAATTCCGCAACCTTGCCGGCGAAACGCAGGTCATTGAATTCAACGACCTCGCGGCGCTCGAACAGGCGCTTGCCGGCAATGATGTCGCCTGCGTCATCACCGAGCCGGTGCTGACAAATTCCTGCATGGTCCTTCCGGATCCGGGCTTCCATGCCGCACTGCGGCGCATCACCCGCAAGACCGGCACGCTGCTTCTGATCGACGAGACCCACACAATCTCGACCAGTCCCGGCGGCTATACCGCGCGCCATGGCCTGAAACCGGATCTCTTCGTGCTCGGCAAGCCGGTCGCCGGCGGGGTGCCAGCAAGCGTCTGGGGAATGAGCGCCGCATTCGCGCGACGCTACCGCGCCTACATCGCCAGCAAGGAACCCGGCTATTCGGGGATGGGGACCACTTTGTCGGCAAACCCGCTCCAGTTCGCGGCCATGCGCGCAACGCTTGAGGAAGTTATGACGGAGGCGAACTACGCCCACATGGAGCAACAGGCCAAACGGCTCGAAGCCGGGCTTTCGGCGGGCATAGCCGCGCACCGGCTGCCCTGGCACGTCGCAAGGGTCGGGGCTCGCGTCGAGTTCATCTGCGCGCTGGGTCCGCTGCGAAACGGCGGCGAGGCCGAGGCCGCCCATGCACCCGCGCTTGAGGCCGCCATCCACGTCGCTCTGGTCAACCGCGGCGTGCTGATTGCACCGTTCCACAACATGATGCTGATCTCGCCCGCGACCACCGGGCGGCAGGTCGATCGCCTCGTCGGCGCGTTCGGCAAGGTTGCAGCGCTGCTTGCGGCGTGAGAGAAGCGCCGCGAACTCAAGCATGATCCCGAAAAGTGGCAACGGTTTTCGGACAAGATCGTGCCCAGACAGGATTTTGCGATGAATTCTCCGTCGGGCTCCACAACAGACGAGGCAAAAGCCTTCCTCGAAGCGCATCCCGAGATCGAGGCATTCGACATCGTGCTGACCGACGCCAATGGCGTCGGACGCGGCAAGATCATCCGCCGCCATGAACTGGCCGGGCTCTACGAACACGGCCGCCATTTGCCGATCTCGATCCTCGGCCTAGACATCACCGGCGAAGATGTCCACGAGACCGGACTGATCTGGGATTCCGGCGACGGCGACCTGCGCGCATGGCCGATACCCGGCACGTTGAAGCCGCTGCACGGCACCTCTCCCGCGCGCGGGCAGGTGCTGATGTCGATGTATGCGCTGGACGGCGCACCCATGGGCGCGGACCCGCGCCATGCGCTGGCGCGCCAGGTCGATGCTTTCGCGGCAAAGGGTCTTTATCCGGCGGGTGCTTTCGAGCTGGAGTTCTTCCTTCTCGCCAACGAGCGCGACGCGGAGCGCCGCGTCCAGCCGGCAACCGCCGTGCTCGACGGCCGCAAGAGCGGCAAGACAGAAGTCTATTCAGTCGACCACCTGCACGGCATGGAACCGCTGTTCTCCGATATCTATGCGGCCGCTGCTATCCAGGGCATTCCGGCTGAAACCGTCATCTCGGAATACGCGCCGGGGCAGTACGAGCTGACGCTCAACTACCGCAAGAACGTCATGCAGGCGGCGGACGATCTCGTCATGCTCAAGCGACTGGTGCGCGCGCAGGCGCGACGGCATGGTGTCACGGCATGTTTCATGGCCAAGCCCATCGAACGATACGCCGGCTCAGGAATGCACTTCCACGTCTCGCTGCAGGATGCGAACGGCAAGAACGTCTTTGTCGAGGAACGCGAGGGCGTCTGGTCGCCCAACATCCTCCACGCAATCGGCGGCCTGTCCTCGACCATGGCCGAATCGATGCTGGTCTTTGCGCCCCACGCCAACTCATGGCGGCGCTTCGTCTCGCAGTCGTATGCGCCGGTCGCGCCGACATGGGGGGTCAACAACCGCTCGGTGGCGCTGCGCATTCCGGCGGGCAATATCGCCGCGCGGCGCATCGAGCATCGTCCGTCCGGCGTCGACGCCAATCCCTATCTCGTCGCAGCGACCATCCTTGCCGGCATCGCCAAGGGGCTCGACGAACAGCTTGATCCCGGACCCGAGGTCACCGGCAACGGCTACGAGACGTCATCGGAGGGCGGATCGTCCATGCCACCGGACTGGCGCTCCGCGATCGAGGCGGCGAAGGGCTCGCCCTTCCTGAAGCAGGCGCTTGGCGAGGACATGCACCGCACCTTCACCGCCATCAAGCACGCGGAATATCTGCGCGTCGCCCGAACTGTCAGCGAACTCGACTATCACCTCTATCTGCACGAAGTGTGATCGATCAGCGAACCAATATCGCCCTGAGATCGTTCACGTTGGTCCCGGTCGGTCCCGGCACGAACAGGTCGCCAATAGCATTGAAGGCCGTCCAGGCATCGTTGCCGGCAAGCATCGACCGCGCATCGACGCCGGCCGCTCGCATGCGCGTCACCGTGGTTCCATCGGCGAATGCTCCGGCATTGTCTTGCGAGCCGTCTATGCCGTCGGTATCGGCTGCCAGCGCGTCGATGCCAGCGCAGCCGCCGATGCCGAGCGCCAGCGACAGCAGGAACTCGCTATTGCGCCCGCCCTTGCCCCCTTTCGCACGCATTGTCACCGTCGTCTCGCCGCCCGATAGTATCAGCACCGGCTTCGTGAACGGCCTGTTTCGCGCTGCGACTTCGCGCGCCAAGGCCGCGTGAACGGAGCCGACCTCGCGCGCTTCTCCCTCGATGGAATCCGACAGGATGACGGCCTCTATCTCCTGGCGTCTCGCTTCGTCCGCCGCCGCTTCCAGCGACACGGCGGCCGAGGCGATGACATGGACCTCATTGCCGGCAAAGCACCGGTCGTCTGGCCTGGGCGCGTCGGCTTCAGGCGAATTGAGATGCGCCGCGACGGCTGGCGGAAGTTGGATGCCGTAGGCGTTGATGAAACTCAGCGCGTCGGCCCGGCTGCCTTCGTCGGGAATCGTGGGCCCGGACGCGACCATTGCCGGGTTGTCACCGGGGATGTCCGACACCACCAGCGACACGACCCTGGCCGGCCAGGCCGCCGCGGCAAGCCGCCCGCCCTTGATTCTGGAGATATGCTTGCGGATGGTGTTCATCATGGTGATCGGCGCGCCCGAAGCCAGCAACGCCTCGTTGACTGCAATCTCGTCGACAAGCGTCAGCCCTCTGGCCGGGGCAGGCAGCAAAGCCGAACCGCCGCCTGAGATCAACGCGACGACCAGGTCGTCGGCCGTCAGCCCCGAAACTTTTTCGAGCAGCCGCTTCGACGCCGTCATGCCGGCTTCGTCAGGCACCGGATGCGCCGCCTCGATGATCTCGATGCGCTCGCAATGGGTCGCGTAGCCGTAGCGCGTCACCACGAGCCCATCGATCGGGCCGTCCCAGGCCTTCTCGAAGGCCGCCGCCATCTGTGCCGACCCCTTGCCGGCGCCGATCACCACCGTGCGGCCCTTCGGCTTGGCCGGCAGGTGGCTGCGGATCGTCCTTTCGGGATCGGCAGCCGCGACCGCGGCCGCGAAAATCGAGGTCAGGAAGGCTTTGGGGTTGAGACCGGTCATTGCGCCTTGGCTGGCAGCGCCAACGCCTTGCGGTCGATGCCGAGATGATCGCACAGCGCATCGACGATGACGCCATGGTCCTCGCGTTCCGGCAGTCCCGATACGCCGAACGCGCCAACCGCTCCGACACCCTTGATGACAACCGGAAAGCCTCCGCCGGCCAGCACATAGTCGGTGACCGGCAGGCCGTGGCCCGTCTTGAAGGCGCGGTCCGGGCTGTCCTGCTCCAGCACCATGCGGTAGGTACTTTTCTGGAACATCTTCACGACGTTGATCTTGCGGCGCACCCAGTCGAAATTCGAGTTCGACGAGCCAGGAAGCGCCGCGTAGAAAAGGAGCCGGTCCCAAACGCTGATCTGAATCACCACCGGCATCGCTTCGGCAATCGCGCGTTCGCGCAGCGCGGAGCCGATCTTGAACGCCGTCGCCTCGTCGAAGGTCGCGAAGGCGAGGCGCTTCTCCTGCTTGGCGATCCTTGCGATATCGCTTGCAACGCTCATCGTCATCCTCCCCGTCGGTCACCTGCCATGACGGCATCGCACCTGCCGGTCAAGCCCGGCTCAAGTGGAAAGCATGCTCTTTGCCGGCTTACCCGCGACATAGACCTCGGCGATGGAACGGTCATCCCCAAGCGTCTGTAGCAGGAAAAGCTCCTCGGCCAGCGTGCCCACGGTCTCCATGCGTAATCGCATCGCCGGCGTCGCCCGCGCGTCGAGCACCGTGATGTCGGCTGCCGTGCCCGTATCGAGCGTGCCCACCCTGTCGGCGATCGACAGCGCCTCGGCGTTGCCGCGCGTGATCTGCCAAAAGGATGCGAAGGGGTTGAGCTTCTCGCCGTTCAGCGCGATCACCTTGTAACCCTCATCCATGGTGCGCAGCATCGAATAGTTGGTGCCGCCGCCGACATCGGTCGCCGTGGCGATGCGCAGCCGTTTGGCGCGCCGCCGGTAGCGCTGGTAATCGAACAGGCCGGAGCCGAGAAACAGGTTCGACGTCGGGCAGAAGACGGCAACTGAACCGCTGTCTGAAAGCGCGTCCGCCTCGCGCTCGGAAAGGTGGATGCAGTGTCCAAACAGCGCGCGCGGCCCGAGCAGGCCGTAGTGTTCATAGACATCCGTGTAGTCGCGCGACCACGGGTAGAGCTCCTGCGTGAAGGCGATCTCGGCATGATTTTCCGACAGATGTGTCTGCATGTGCAGGTCGGGAAACTCGCGCATCAGCGCGCCGGCCATCTCCATCTGCTCGGGCGTCGAGGTGATGGCGAAGCGCGGCGTGATCGCATAGAGTTGCCGGCCGCGGCCATGCCATTCGGCGATCAGCGCCCTGGAATCGTCGTAGCCGCTTTGCGGCGTGTCGCGCAGCCCTTCCGGCGCGTTGCGGTCCATCATCACCTTGCCGGCGATGTTGAGCATGTCGCGCGCATGCGACTCGGCGAAGAAGGCTTCCGCCGACTGCTTGTGCACCGAGCAATAGGCCGCAACCGTTGTCGTGCCCTGCCGCACCATTTCGTCGAGAAACAGCCGCGCGATCCGGCGGCCATGCTGCGCGTCGCGAAACTTGGTCTCTTCCGGAAAGGTGTATGTGTTCAGCCAGTCGAGCAACTCGGCCCCATAGGATGCAATGACTCCCATCTGCGGGAAATGGACATGCGCATCGATGAAGCCCGGCAGCAGCAGATGTGGCCGGTGGTCGATCTGCTTGACCCCATCGCCCGCTTTGGCAGCGACGTCCGCATACGGGCCAGCAGCGACGATCGTGCCGCCGTCAACAAGCAGCCCGCCATCCTGCTCATAGCGGTAGGCTGCGTGGTCGTTCGTGTTGTCGGGCCAGCGCAGAAAGCTCAGTGTGCGGCCGCGCAGCAGCGTCTGGGTCATCGCTACTGCTGCTCCCCCTTGATTTGAGCCTCGTCAAACCATGCCACCAGGAGCGCGCGCTCCTGCGGCGTGATCTGTGTCACGTTGCCGGGCGGCATGGCGTGGCTGCGGCCTGCCTGGAGGTAGATCTGCCGCGCATGCTCGCCGATATCGGCGTCCGTCTCCAGCACAACTCCCTTTGGCGCATGATAGATGCCTTCGTAGGAAGGCTCGGCCGCATGGCACATGGCGCAACGTCCAAGCACGGTATCGCGCACCGCCGGGAAATGCGCCGACGCGACGAAAGTCTGCGCGGCGGCCGAAGCCTGCGACTCGCCGGTGAGGATTTTCGGCACCGTGGACAGCCAGATGATGACGATGAACAGGATCGTTGCGGCGAGCCATGTCCAGTAGGGCTTGCCCTTGCGCGCATGCATGGTGTTGAAGAAGTGCCGGATCAGCACGCCGATGATGAACACCAGCGAGGCGATGATCCAGTTGAACTCGGTCGCGAACGCCAGCGGATAGTGGTTCGACAGCATCAGGAACAACACGGGCAGCGTCAGGTAGTTGTTGTGCGTCGAGCGTGTCTTGGCGATCTTGCCGTATTTGGGGTCCGGCTTGCGGCCGGCAATCAGGTCCGCGACGACGATCTTCTGGTTGGGGATGATGACCAGGAACACGTTGGCCGACATGATTGTAGCGGTCACGGCTCCGAGATGCAGAAAGGCGGCGCGGCCGCTGAACACCTGCGTGAAGCCCCATGCCAGGAAGACGAGGATCGCGTAGAGCACCATCATCAGCAGCGTGTCGTTTCGGCCGAGCGGCGACTTGCACAGCGCGTCGTAGAGCAACCAGCCCAGCACCAGCGAGGCGATCGACAGGCCGATCGCCGTCAATGGCGACATATCGAGCACATTGCGATCTATCAGGAAGAGGTCAGCACCGCCGTAATAGACGATGGCGAGCATCGCGAAGCCCGACATCCAGGTGGCGTAGGATTCCCATTTGAACCACGTCACATGCTCTGGCATCTCGGCCGGCGCGACCAGGTATTTCTCGATGTGATAGAAGCCGCCGCCGTGGACCTGCCACTCCTCGCCATGCGCGCCGGCCGGCAGGCCGGGCCGCTGCCGCAGCCCGAGATCGAGCGCCACGAAGTAGAAGGAAGAGCCAATCCACGCGATACCGGTGACGACGTGCAGCCACCGCACCGCGAAGCTCAGCCAGTCTCCGGCAATTGCGATATCGATCATGTGTCCCTCTCACCCCGGAGTTTAAGGGCTGCGCCTTAAACGGAAAGGGGGGACATGCCCGATGACTTTCAAAAAAAAATGTAAAATACTGGAGAGATTACTGCCACCGGCGTAGAGCTACCACCATGGCGTATCTCGACAACCTTGCCGTCTTCGTCCGCGTGGTAGAACTCGGCAATCTTTCGGCCGCCGGTCGCGACATGCGCATTTCGCCTGCCGTCGCCTCCAACCGCATCAAGGAACTTGAAAAGCACCTCGGCGTGCGCCTCTTCAACCGAACCACGCGGCAATTGATGCCTACCGAACATGGCACGGTGTTCTACACCGGCGCCAGACAGGTGCTGGAAGCGATCACCGAGGCAGAAGCGGCAGTGAGCGCCTTGTCGGGTCAGCCGCGCGGCACGATCCGCGTCACCGCGCCGCTCGGTCTCGGCAGGCGTCTGATCGCGTCTGGAATACCCGAGTTCCGCGACAGGTATCCCGATATCGAAGTGCGGCTGCGCCTTTCCGACCATGACGTCGACATGATGAAGGAAGGCATCGACGTGGCGTTCAGGCTCGGGCTGCTGGAAGATTCGAGCCTCATGATGCGGGGCATCATGGATTGCGAACGCGTGCTGGTCGCCTCGCCAACCTACCTCGAAGCCCGGGGAGAGCCTGCCGACCCGAAGGAACTCGTGTCGAGGAAGCACGATTGCCTGATGCTTCGCTATCCTGGCATGCGCGAGCATTTCTGGACGCTGAAGACACCCGCGGGCGCTGCCAAATTCGAGGTGCACGGCCCTTTCGATTCCGACGACGGTGATGTCCTGACGGGCTGGGCGCTGGCCGGCCGCGGCGTCATAAACAAGCCGCGCTTCGAGGTCGAACCCTTCATCCGCGACCAACGGCTCAAGGTCATCCTGCCTGCGACGCCGCCGGTACCAGTCCAACTGGCAGCGGTCTATCCGCACAAGAAGCTGCAGGACCCCAAGGTCAGGCTGCTGCTGGACTTCATGGCGGAGCGCTGCCAGCGGCTGATCAAGGATCTGCTGGCCGGAAAGTGGTGACGGCGGCGAGGATGGCACTACACTCTAGCGCCCTGGGGCCCTAGATAGGCCGACAACCATCCCAAGGTGCCCAAGGAGATTTCAATGGCGGCCATTTCCACGAAAAACGATCTGAAGTCCAACACCAGGACCACCTCCATCGCGCTGCTCAACGCGCGGCTTGCCGATGCGATCGACCTTGCGCTGATCACCAAGCAGGCGCA
>JAPLOZ010000029.1 GCA_026400435.1 Hyphomicrobiales bacterium
GCATCCGGTGGGACGTGCATCGCTACCTGCTAAAGCAGTCGATGACCTTCTACCAGGACGAATTCGCCGGCCGCATCGCCACCAAGCTGATGCAGACGGCTCTGGCGGTGCGCGAGTGCGTGATCAAGCTGATCGACGTGCTGAACTACGTGATCGTCTACTTCCTGGGCATGCTCTACATCGTCGGTTCATCGGATTGGCGGCTCGCGGCGCCGCTGGTGGTCTGGCTTGCCTGCTACGTCCTGCTGCTTCGCCACTTCATCCCGCGCCTGGGCAAGGTCGCCGAGGAGCAAGCCGACGCGCGCTCGACCATGACCGGGCGGGTGGTCGACAGCTACACCAACATACAGACGGTGAAGCTCTTCTCGCATGCGCGCCGCGAGGCGAGCTTCGCGCGCGAAGGGATGGCCGAGTTCCTGGAGACGGTCCACCGCTCGATGCGGCTTGTCACGAACCTGTACGGCCTCCTCTATCTGATGAATTCGCTGCTGCTGTTCTCCGTCAGCGCGCTATCGATCTGGCTGTGGCTCGGCGAAGCAGTCACCATCGGCGCGGTCGCGGTGGTGATCGGCCTGGTGCTGCGCCTCTGGGGCATGTCGCAGTGGATCATGTGGGAGATGTCGGCGCTGTTCGAAAACATCGGCACGGTGCAGGACGGCATAGGATCGATCTCGCTGCCCAGACTGGTCGAGGACAGGCCGGGCGCCCAGGATATCGTCGTCCATCAGGGCGCGATCGAGTATCGCGAGATCGGTTTCCACTACGGCAAGGGCAAGGGCGTCATCGAGAACCTGTCGCTGACCGTCCGGCCGGGCGAGAAGGTCGGCATCGTCGGCCGCTCGGGGGCTGGCAAGTCGACGCTGGTCAACCTGTTGCTGCGTTTCTACGACCTCGAGAGCGGCAAGATCCTGATCGACGGGCAGGACATCGGCACGGTGACGCAAGACAGCCTGCGCGCGCAGATCGGCATGGTGACGCAGGATACCTCGCTGCTGCATCGCTCGGTGCGCGACAATATTCTCTACGGCCGCCCTGATGCCGGCGAAGAGTTGATGGTGGAAGCAGCGCGGCGGGCGGAAGCTCTGGAGTTCGTCGGCAGCCTTACCGATCCCAAGGGCCGCAAGGGGTTCGACGCTCATGTCGGCGAACGCGGCGTCAAGCTCTCCGGCGGCCAGCGGCAGCGTGTGGCGATCGCCCGCGTGATGCTCAAGGACGCGCCGATCCTGATCCTCGACGAGGCGACCTCGGCCTTGGACTCCGAGGTCGAGGCGGCGATCCAGGAGAACCTCTACAAGCTCATGGAGGGCAAGACGGTGATCGCGATCGCGCATCGGCTCTCGACCATCGCCGCCATGGACCGGCTGGTCGTCATGGACGGCGGCCGCATCGTCGAAGAGGGCTCGCACGAACAGCTTGTCGCGAGCGGCGGCATTTATGCCGGGCTTTGGCAGCGGCAGTCGGGTGGTTTCCTGCTCGCCGACGCCGAACCGGAACCTTCCACTTCCAGGGAAATTGCAGCGGAATGAGCGAAGGCGATTTCCGGGAGAAGCTGTGGGGACGGTTCGAGGGCGCGATCGACGCCTTCCACGACACCGAGCGCGAAGTGCTGCCGGATACGGCGCTGCAGTTCATCGTCTATTTCGCGGAGCAGGCGAAGACGCCGTTCATCCTGCTGCTGGTGACAAGCTTCTTCGTCGGCGCGGTGGACGCGGCGCTCTACTGGTCGGTGGGCTGGCTGATCGACCTGCTTGACCGCTCGAGCCCCTCGGCGCTGCTGGCCGAACACTGGCCGCAGCTTCTCGGGCTGCTGGTACTGCTACTCGTCGTGCGGGCGGCGGTGATGATCGCCTCCGCGGTGGTCGAACAGCAGATTGTCGTGCCTGGCTTCTATTCGATGGTTCGCTGGCAGGCGTTCCGGCGCGTCATCGAGCAGCCATACGCATTCTACCAGAACGACTTTGCGGGTCGAATCGCCACCAAGATCATGCAGGCGGGCGACGCGGTCGGCGAATTCATTGTCAACGTGCTGCAGACCGTCTGGTCGTTCCTCACTTTCATGGTGCTTACGATCACCATTCTCGTCTCACTCGATCCTTGGCTGGGGTTGGTCGTGACGCTCTGGTTCGTGGGCTATGCCAGCATTACCTGGTTCCTGATGCCGGAGATGCGCAGTGCGGGACGCGCGACCGCCGACGAACGCTCGGTGTTCAACGGCAGGCTTGTCGACGCCTTCACCAACATCGTGTCGGTGAAGCTGTTCGACAGCGGCAGGCGCGAGCACGTCTATATGCGCGACGGGCTGCAGAGCCTGCTTGCGGCGACTACCCGCCTGACGCGCGCTGTCACGACTGTGCGATCGGCGATCGCACTCCTGAATGGCGTCATGATGAGCACTGTCGCGGCGATCTGCGTTGTAAAATGGACCGGCGGCGGCCTCTCGACCGGCGCCATCGCGGCGGCGCTGGGGCTGGTGTTCCGGCTTAACCAGATGTCGGGCTGGATGATGTTCAACATCAACGGGCTGGTGCGCAACTACGCGACCGTTCAGGATGCAACACGCACCATCTCGGTGAAGCCGGCGATCACCGATGCGGCCGACGCCAAGGTGCTTGCACGCGCCAGGGGCGATATCAGGTTCGAGAACGTGACTTTCCACTACGGCAAGGGGGAGGGCGTGATCGAGGGCCTGAACCTGCACATCAGACCTGGCGAGAGGGTTGCGGTGATCGGGCCGTCGGGCGCCGGCAAGACGACCGTGGTCAACCTGATGCTGAGGCTTTTCGACGTGGAGAGCGGACGCATCCTGATCGACGGAGACGACGTGCGCGCAGTGACGCAGGCCTCCCTGAGGGCGCAATTCGGCGTCGTCAGCCAGGACGCGGTGCTGATGCACCGGGCAATCCGCGACAACATCGCCTACGCCAAGGAGGGCGCCACGCAGGCCGAGATCGAGGATGCCGCGAAGCGTGCCGCCGCGCACGACTTCATCGTCGATGTTGCCGACCCGAGGGGTCGCAAGGGTTATGACGCGCAGGTCGGCGAGCGGGGTGTTAAGCTGTCGGGCGGACAGCGGCAGCGCATCGCAATTGCGCGCATGATGCTGAAGGACGCGCCGATCCTGATCCTCGATGAAGCGACCTCAGCGCTCGATTCGGAGGTAGAGGCAGCGATCCAGGACAATCTCTACCGTCTGATGGAGGGCAAGACGGTGATTGCCATAGCGCACCGGCTTTCCACAATCGCGGCGCTCGACCGACTGATCGTTCTCGACGAAGGCAAGATCGTGGAGGAGGGTACCCACGAAAGCCTGCTTGCCCGGGGCGGCCTCTACGCCCAATTGTGGAAAAGGCAATCAGGCGGTTTCCTCGGCGACCGGCTCGCCGCGGAATAGGAGGCGGGCGCCTTGTCGCAGCGCATGTCGGACATCTGGCCGGGACTTCCCGCCGATTCAGGACTCGATCTGCTTGGCAGCGAGATTCTGGCCGAAAAGGCCGCAGCGCTTGGAAAAGCCGGCGAAAAGGCGCGGCTCGCTCTCGAGAGGTTGAAGGCGAAACCCAGGGAGGCCGAGGGGCGCGAGACCCTGCTCAAGGATGCTGCCCACGCGGTGCACGCCTATTTCATCCAGCGCGAACTGTGCGGGTTGCGCCGGCATGAAGCGATCATCCGGGAATACGAGATTCCAACGGCCGTGCTGGTGCGGCTCGGCGCGAAATAGTTCTAAGGGGCATGTCGTCCGCAACGGGTCGCGGTTTGACCCACGAGCGGATTTGCAAACCGCCGCAACATCCCGAATTGCTTGGCTTTGCGCCCACTCCGCGACAATCTGACCTGCCTCATGGTGCCGTCTGGACAAAGAGAGGCTTCACGCATAAACCAAATTCGAAAATGCCGGAGGATCTCGCCAGCACGTTTGCCATGCGCAAGCGGACCGGCGTGGACGAGCGAGGGGAATGGCTCGGCCGCCGGCGATCATGAGACGAAAGGACGGAGTCCCGTGAGCGCGACCGACACCCACGATCCCAACCGTCGTGATTTTCTTTATGTTGCCACCGGCATGGCAGGCGCAGTCGGCGCCGCCGCGGTCGCTTGGCCCTTCATCGATCAGATGAGGCCCGATGCCTCCACCCTGGCGCTGGCCGCGATCGAGGTTGATGTCGCGCAGTTGCAGCCGGGAATGTCGCTGACGGTCAAGTGGCGCGGCAAGCCGGTTTTCATCCGCAACCGGACGCCAGAAGAAGTCGAGGCCGCCAAGAACACAAATATCGACGAGTTGAAGGATCCGGTGGCACGCAACGCCAACCTGCCAGCCAACGCACCGGCGACCGACGTCGCCCGCTCGGCAGGCGAAGGTAAGGAGAACTGGCTCGTGATGGTCGGCGTATGCACGCATCTCGGTTGCGTGCCGCTGGGTCAGTCCGGCGAGTACAATGGCTGGTTCTGCCCGTGCCACGGTTCGGTCTACGATACGGCTGGCCGCATCCGGAAGGGACCGGCGCCGGAGAACCTTGCGGTGCCGACGTTCGCATTCCTGTCGGACACCAAGATCCGGATCGGTTGAGGGGGACAATCCAATGAGCGGTGGACACTCGACCTATTCGCCCAAGACCGGCCTCGGACGCTGGGTTGACGCGCGCATGCCGCTGCCGCGGCTGGTGCACGACTCTTTCGTCTCCTATCCCGTTCCGCGCAACCTCAACTATGCCTATGCGTTCGGCGGCATCCTTTCGATCATGCTGGTCGCGCAGATCCTGACCGGCGTCGCACTCGCCATGCACTATGTCTCCGACACCAGCCTCGCCTTCCAGTCCGTTGAGAAGATCATGCGCGACGTCAATTCGGGATGGCTGCTGCGTTACCTGCACTCGAATGGCGCTTCGATGTTCTTCATCGCGGTCTATGTCCACATCTTCCGAGGTCTCTACTACGGCTCCTACAAGGCGCCCCGCGAACTGCTGTGGATTCTCGGCTGCATCATCTACCTGCTGATGATGGCGACGGGCTTCATGGGCTATGTGCTGCCATGGGGACAGATGAGCTTCTGGGGGGCTACCGTCATCACCGGTTTCTTCACGGCGATCCCGCTGGTCGGCGACTGGATACAGCAACTGCTGCTCGGCGGCTTCGCGGTCGACAACCCGACGCTCAACCGCTTCTTCTCGCTGCACTACCTGCTGCCGTTCATGATAGCCGGTGTCGTCGTTCTGCACGTCTGGGCCCTGCATGTCGTCGGCCAGACCAACCCGACCGGCATCGAGGTCAAGTCGAAGACCGACACCGTTGCCTTCACGCCCTACGCGACCATCAAGGATGCGTTCGCGATGGTGATGTTCCTGATCATGTTCGCCTGGTTCGTTTTCTACATCCCGAACTATCTTGGACATCCGGACAACTACATCGTTGCAAACCCGTTGAAGACGCCGGCCCACATCGTGCCTGAATGGTACTACCTGCCATTCTACGCGATCCTGCGCGCCATAACGTTCAACATCGGTCCGATCGATTCCAAACTTGGCGGCGTACTCGCCATGTTCGGCTCGATCGCGGTGCTTTTCTTCGTGCCTTGGCTCGACACCTCGAAGGTGCGCTCCGCGGTGTATCGCCCGTGGTACAAGATCTTTTTCTGGCTTTTCGTAGCCAACGCCCTGCTTCTGGGGTGGCTCGGATCGCGTCCGGCCGAAGGCACCTACGTGTTGATGGCGCAGTTCTCGACATTGTTCTATTTCGGGTTCTTTCTCGTGATCATGCCTCTGCTGGGCTGGCTCGAGACACCGCGACGGCTGCCGAATTCGATTACCGAAGCGGTGCTCGAAAAGAACAAGGGCGGCTCCGGCCATGCGGTCGGCGCGGCCGCCGCGCCGGAAACCAAAGGCTGAGCGAAGCGGAAGCTTGAGAGGGACATTTCCGATGAACAGGATTCTCAGCCTTCTGGCGTCCGCGGGCTTCGTCTTGGCCGGTACGCTCGGCGTTGCGATGGCGGCCGAGGGAGGCCACAACGAGGCCGAGCCAACGCATTTCCCGATCATGAAGCCGACCGAGGAGAAATGGTCGTTCGCTGGGCCGTTCGGGACCTACGACAAGGCGCAACTGCAGCGCGGGCTCAAGATCTACAAGGAAGTGTGCTCAGCCTGCCATTCGATGAACCTGGTGTCGTTCCGGACGCTGGGAGCGCTCGGATACTCCGAAGCGCAGGTCAGGACATTCGCCGCCGAATACACCGTGCAGGACGGGCCTAACGCCGACGGCGAGATGTTCGAGCGCCCGGCGGTTCCTTCCGACCACTTTCCGTCGCCGTTCCCCAACACGGAGGCTGCGGCTGCGGCAAACAACGGTGCTGCTCCGCCGGACTTTTCGCTGATCGCCAAGGCGCGTGGAGTCGAGCGCGGCTTCCCGACGTTCGTCTTCGACATATTTACCCAGTATGCTCAGGGCGGACCGGACTATATCCATTCGCTGTTGACCGGCTACGACCACGAGCCACCGGCCGGCATGCAGATTGCAGAGGGTACGTACTACAATCCGTTCTTCATTGGCGGAAAGGCGCTGGCTATGCCCAAGCCCCTTTCAGACGACCAGGTAACGTACGATGATGGTACCCCGCAGACTCTGGATCAGTATTCGCGCGATGTGTCCGCGTTCCTCATGTGGGCGGCCGAGCCTCACCTCGAGGATCGCAAGAGGACCGGTTTCCGGGTCATGATCTTCCTGGTACTTTTCGCCGGCCTGGTCTACGCGACAAAGCGCAAGGTCTGGTCCAACGTCGCCCATTGAGGCTGGCAACGATGCGCAAGCGTGAAGGGGCGCCGCGAGCGCCCTTTTCTTTTGCCCTCGAGGTCGTCACACTGGATTGCACCTGGGGCCTCGCCAATGAATGCTTCGCTTGAACAGACGCTGCTTTCGGCGATCCGAACGATCCCGGACTACCCGAAGCCCGGGATATTGTTCCGCGATATCACGACGTTGCTTGGGGATGCGCGGGCGTTCCGGCGCGCGATCGACGAACTGGTGCATCCCTATGCCGGTCTGAAGGTCGACAAGATTGCAGGCATCGAGGCGCGGGGCTTCATCCTCGGCGGCGCCATCGCCCACCAGCTCTCGGCTGGGTTCATCCCTATCCGCAAGAAGGGCAAGCTGCCGCACGACACCGTGCGGGTCGCCTACAGCCTTGAATACGGGCTCGACGAGATGGAGATGCACAGGGACGCGGTGAAACCGGGCGAAAAGGTGATCCTGGTCGACGACCTGATCGCGACCGGCGGAACCGCCGAGGGCGCCGTCAAGCTTTTGACGCAGATGGGCGCCGACATTCTGGCTGCATGCTTTGTCATCGACCTGCCTGATCTGGGCGGGCGCAAGAAGCTCGAGGCCCTTGGTGTGACGGTGAGAACGCTGGTTTCGTTCGAAGGGCATTGACGGCCCCTGTATGCTACTCGACCTTCACCAGCACCGCGCTCTCGAACTCGATGACCTTGGCGCCGGTCGAATCGACACCCTCCGCGCGTACCGTGAGCATCCGCCAGCCAGGCCTCGACGTCATCGGCCGGTGCGAAAGGGCGGTGCGGCTGTAGCTGACCGTCTCGCCGGCGAGGACAGGCTTGGGCCACTTCATATCGCTGATGCCCGGCGATGGGCCGAACTCCGGCGCGGGCCCCGGTCCTTCCCAGCGTTTTCCCGGCGTCGCCAGATTTTGCTTCATCCAGACTGCCGCTGTCTGCCAACCGGACGCGCAAAGTCCCCCGAAGACGCTCTTCCTTGCGGCGTCCTCATCAACGTGGAAAGGCTGCGGATCGTACTTTCTCGCAAATGCCTTGATGCCCTCGGCGTCGAAGGTGTGGGATCCAAGGGGGACCGTAATGCCGATGTCGAAGAACTCGTCGAGGCTGGAATCTCGCATCATGCGGCTTCCTCGCGCCTGAGAAACATGTTGGTGTTCTCAAGTTCGAACACCGTTTCGCCGCGCTGATTGACAAGTTCGGAGTGCATGGTGACGAGACCGAGCTTCGGTCGCGACCTGGATTCGCGTGTCGCCAGGATCCTGGTTTTGCCAGTCAGGCGATCACCTGCCAGAACCGGCCTTTTCCATCTGATCTTGTCGACCCCCGGCGCGCCTTGAGAGGTGCTGTCGAGCAGGAAGCCGTCGCATAGCATGCGCATAAACATCGCGCAGGTATGCCACCCTGACGCCGACAGCCCGCCGAGAATGCTTGCCTTGCCGGCGGCCTCATCGAGATGCATGGGTTGCGGATCGTACTCACTGGCGAATTCGATGATCTCTTGGGCGGCAACATGCTTTGTGCCGAGGTCGATCGCCAGACCCTCAGTGAAATCCTCGAACGCCCATGTCTTTCGGGTCATAGCCAACCCTTCCGGCGGAAGAACCAAAACGGTAGAACCGCCGACACGATCATCATGCCGAGGGCAAGAGGATAGCCGAATATCCACTTCAATTCGGGCATGATCTCGAAGTTCATTCCATAGACGGAGGCGACCAGCGTCGGCGGCAGAAAGACCACGGCGGCGACGGACACGATCTTGATGATGGCGTTCTGCTCGATGTTGATCATGCCGAGCGTCGCGTCGAGCAGAAAGGTGATCTTCTGGGTCTGAAACGAGGCGTGGTCGGAGAGCGAAGCCACGTCGCGCGCGATGGTCTTGACCCGCGCCCGCAATCCCTTGTCGTCGCTGACGACATTTGCGAGAAAGCCCGACAGCCGCTGCAAGGTCAGCATGCTGTCCTGGATCTTGGAGACAAGGTCCTCCTTGCTGCCGATCCGATGCAGCAGTTCCTGGAAGTCGCGGTCGCGGTTGGAGGCTTTTTTCGCCGTCGGGTGAAAAATGTCCTGAGAAATATCCACCACTTCCCGGCTGGCGCGCTCCAGGACGTCCGCAAGCCGATCGACGATCGCCTCCAGCAGGGAGAGCAGAATGGTTTCACCGTTGGTGCAGCCAGTATCAGCCTTTTCGGCACGAACAGGAAAGGTCTGAAAAGCGCGCGGCTCATGATATCGGACGGTAATGAGCCTTTCGCCGGCAAGGACGAACGTCACCGGAAGCATCGCGGGCCGGTCGCCGTCGGCGTGTGCCGGCAGCGTCGCGGTCATCACGTAAGCGCCGTTCTCCACATATAGCCTGGAGGAAATCTCGATCTCCTCCATTTCTTCGCGGGTGGGAATGCCGACGCCTACCAGCTTCTCGACAAAATCCTCCTCTTCCCTGGTCGGGACGAGAAGGTCTATCCAGACCACCTTGTCCTGGTTGGAGGGAAGGTCGCCGACGACGCGCAGACGGTCATTGTCAGCGACGAAAGCCTTGATCATCGCCTTTTCTCCAAGGTTGCATGATGCATCGTGCCAACGATTGCGAGCGCTGCGCGCGCTTAGCCCCGGGGGAGAATTGCGTCAAGGGCGAGCCCGGTCTGTCCGGGCTCCTGGTTGCTTCGGGTAACGCGGTCAAGTTCCTGTTTCGTCGGTCAGGTATTGAACTTGAAGAGCAGGATATCGCCGTCCTGGACGACGTATTCCTTGCCTTCGTCGCGAGCCTTGCCGGCCTCCTTGGCCGCCACTTCTCCCCCCAGTGTGACGAAGTCGCCGTAGGCGATCGTCTGGGCGCGAATAAAGCCGCGTTCGAAGTCGGTGTGGATTACGCCGGCGGCCTGAGGGGCTTTGGTCCCCTTAGAGATCGTCCACGCGCGTGTCTCTTTGGGTCCGGCCGTGAAATAGGTGATCAGGTCGAGCAGTTCGTAGCCGGCGCGGATGAGCTTGTCCAAGCCGGGTTCCGCCAATCCCATCGAGGCAAGGAACTCCAGTTCCTCATCGTCGGGAAGCTGGGCGACTTCAGCCTCTATGGCGGCGGAGATGACCACGGACCGCGCGCCTTGGGCCTGTGCCATCGCTTCGACAGCGCGCGTATGGTCATTGCCTGTGGCCGCGTCCTTTTCGGCGACATTGCAGACATAGAGCACGGGATGGGAGGTCAGCAGGTTGAGACCCTGCAGGATGCGAAGATCCTCGGCTGCGATGCCCTTGAGCAGGATCCGCGCCGGCTTGCCGGCCTGAAGCAGCTCCAGCGCCTTTTCCATGACCGGCAGTACGGTCATCGCTTCCTTGTCCTTGACCTGCGCGCGCTTGCGGAACTGCGCTATGCGGCGTTCCAGGCTATCGAGGTCGGCGAGCATCAGTTCGGTTTCGACTGTCTCGGCGTCGGCGACCGGATCGATACGGCCCTCGACATGGGTGATGTCGTCATCCTCGAAGCAGCGCAGCACATGAACAACCGCGTCGACCTCGCGGATGTTGGCAAGGAACTGGTTGCCGAGGCCTTCGCCCTTGGAGGCTCCGCGTACAAGTCCGGCGATGTCGACAAAGGAGATGCGGGTCGGGATGATCTCCTTGGATTTGGCGACGTCAGCGATCTTCCTCAGCCTGGGGTCGGGCACCGCCACTTCGCCGGTGTTCGGCTCGATGGTGCAGAAGGGGTAGTTCGCGGCCTGTGCGGCAGCGGTTCGCGTCAGCGCGTTGAAAAGCGTCGACTTGCCAACGTTGGGCAGACCAACGATGCCGCATTTGAAACCCATAATGGTCCAGTCCTATCAGAGTTCTAAAATCGCCGGGGCTATGGGCGAAAGGTTCAACGATCGTCAAGTCCGTAGCTCAGTCCTTGCCGAACAGCTTCTTCAGCATGGAGGCCATCGGGCCGGTTTCGGGGAGCTTGATCGCCGGCTTTGGCGTCCGCGCCTGACGAATATGACTCTGGGCCCTTGGCGCCTTCGCCGGCGGCCGGTCGCCCTCGCCGATCGGCTGGAGCTTGTCACGCAGCGCGAGCGTGATCTTGTTCATGAAACCGTTGTCGTCGCCCTCAGCCAGCATCCGTGCGTTGTCGGCGATTGCGTCGAGCAGCGCGTCCAGCCAATCGCGGTCGTACTTGGAGAAGTCGCCGAGCACGTGGCCGTGCACCATCTCCCTGACGCCGGGATGGCCTACGCCGATGCGGACGCGGCGATAGTTGCCGCCGATATGCTGGTCGATCGAGCGTATGCCATTGTGACCGGCGGACCCGCCGCCTGTCTTGACCCGGACCTTGCCCGCGGCGAGTTCGATCTCGTCGTAGAGGACGGTGACTGCAGACGGCTCGAGCTTGTAGAAGCGAAGCGCCTCGCCTACTGCTTGGCCCGACAGGTTCATGAAGGTCTGCGGCTTGATGAGGAGCACCCTCTCGGCGCCCAGCTTCCCTTCCGCGACTTCGGCCTGAAACTTCTTCGACCAGGGCGAAAACGAATGGCGGCGGGCAATCGCGTCCGCCGCCATGAAGCCGACGTTGTGCCGGTTTTCAGCGTATTTCGCACCAGGATTGCCGAGACCTGCAAACAGCAGCATCCAACCGGCCCTCCTGGCCCGAACTTACTTCTTCTCTTCGGTCGCCGGCGTGGCCGCAGCAGCAGCCGGGGCGGCCTCGGCGGTCTCGGTCTCCGGCTTCATGGCCGAAGAGCCGGCGATCGTCGCGATCGTGAAATCGCGATCCGAAATCACCGGCTTGACGCCTGCCGGCAGCTTTACGGACGAGATGTGGATCGAATCTCCGATGTCCGTGCCGTCGAGGTCGACGGTGATGAACTCAGGGATCGCGTTGGCCGGGCAATGGAACTCGACCTCGTGGCGAACGATGTTCAGCACGCCACCGCGCTTGATGCCGGGCGACTTGTCTTCGTTGATGAAGTGCACGGGAACATCGACGTTGACCTCGGTGTCCTTGCCGACCCGCAGGAAGTCGACATGCAGCGGGAAATCCTTGACGGGATCGAGCTGGTAGTCCTTAGGCAAGACCTGGATCTTCTTGCCGTCCACGTCGATCGTGGCGACCGTGGTCAGGAACCCGCCGCCGTGGATCTTGTAGAAAACGTCCTTGTAGGACAAGGCGATAGCCAGGGGAGGCTGCTTGTCGCCATAGATAACTGCAGGCACTTTACCGACGCGGCGAACTGCACGGGCGGACCCCTTACCGACCTGTTCGCGCGCTTCGGCCTTGAGCTCGTAACTAGCGTGGCTCATGGCATTTCCTTTCGCGTTACTGGAGCATTTTCGCAAGTCCGCCTGAACGGGTGCCGAAAATGTCGAAAGCCGCGAAATTCGCGGCCCTCATCCGTGTTGCCTCCAAGGGTGTCTACACGGGTGGCGGTCCTATAGCGGAAGGCGCGGACGCGTGCAAGCCGAGACAACCATCGGCTTTGCCGGCCACCGAAGGCTTGTTCCCGGTCCTGCGATCGACGGCAGCATCCCGCGCTGATGGCGCCGGACGAAGCGCCCGTCGCGCTAACTCAATCAAACAGGCTGGACACCGATTCTTCGGTCGCGGTCCGGGAAATGGCCTCGCCGATCAGGTCTGCGATGGAAACGACGCGAATGTTGGGCGCCGCGTCCACGGTCGAGGTAGGCTGAATCGAATCCGTGATGACCAGTTCCTGCAGCTTGGAGCCGGCTATGCGGGCGGCGGCGCCGCCCGACAGCACGCCGTGCGTAATGTATGCGGTCACACTCGTCGCTCCATTGGCGAGCAGAGCGTCGGCGGCATTGCAAAGCGTTCCGCCGGAATCGACGATGTCGTCGATCAGGATGCAGTCCTTGCCCTCGACGTCGCCGATTATATTCATCACCTCGGATTCGCCGGGACGTTCGCGGCGCTTGTCGACGATTGCGAGCTGTGCGTCGATGCGTTTGGCGAGCGCTCTCGCCCTGACCACGCCGCCGACGTCCGGCGAGACGACCATGACGTTGCCGAGCTGCTTGTATTTGGCCTTGATGTCACGCGACATCACCGGCACCGAGAACAGGTTGTCGGTCGGGATGTCGAAAAAGCCCTGGATCTGGCCGGCGTGCAAATCGAGCGTCAGTACCCGGTTTGCGCCGGCGCGCGCGATCATGTTGGCGACGAGCTTGGCCGAAATCGGCGTTCGGCCGGACGCGCGGCGATCCTGTCGCGCATAGCCGAAATAGGGAATCACCGCTGTGATGCGCCGCGCAGACGAGCGCATGAACGCATCGATCATGATCAGCAATTCCATCAGATGGTCATTGGTCGGGAAAGAAGTCGACTGCAGGATGAAAACATCCTCGCCGCGCACGTTTTCCTGGATTTCGACGAAAATTTCCTGATCGGCGAAGCGCCTGACGCTGGCTTTTCCGATCGGTATGTTGAGATATCGCGCGACGCCTTCGGCCAGTACCCGGTTGGAATTGCCCGCGAAAAGTTTCATTCAGCGTCTCGGCCGTGTCGCCTGGATCTGATCGGGCTTTTAGCGGCAAGCGCCGCCATTGCAAGCGTCCGCCGCGAATTAATCCAAAGATTTGGTGTTTGCCCCCGCTATCCGGAGCTGCTTGCAAGCCAGGATACAATCTGGTCGACCGTGGAATCGGCTATTGCCTGCATCGTGGCAGGGGGAACGGCTGCCCATCCTTCGCCACCGCCCGCCGGCGCCTTCTGCTGTCCGTTGATGCGATGCAGCCGGTTACCGGCAGGGTCATAAACGTCCCAAACATAGATGACAGTGGTCTGGCCACCTTCGGTCAACGTCGAGAAGTAGCCTTTCAGAACATGGGTAGCAGCTGGATCGTTGCTGCCGGCAAGGGCAATGCCTCGCGACCTTGCACGCTGCGCCAATCGCTCTGTCAAAGGCGCAGCCACGTCAACAGTCGCACCAACAATCGGGTCGAAACGCAGTCGTGTGCGCGATGCGATGCCCGGATTGAGGGCCGCCGACGTGTTCGCCGAGGCCGCTTGAACAGGAAGCCTGCCCGCCGTTTCGGTCTGGAGTTCGCCCAGGGCAGGCGGCGCGGCAGCGATTGCCGAGGGCTCGAGCACATCCTGCGTGCTGCTGCAGCCAGCGGCCGCGATCGCGGCAAGCAACGATCCGGCCATCAAAGGCAGTCGTCTCATGCCTTGGGTCTCCTCGACGCAATACCTGGATCGCCGCCCGTCCTGTCGAACGCACAAAAGGACGATCCAAATTGTTGATAGAGCATCGCAAAGATCCGAAAACCGGATTCCACTTTCCGGTTCGACGCTCTAGCTGACAACCGCCGCCATCGTCACTGCACGATCAAGTCGAGATCATGGCGGGAGAGCGGCTTGGGCTGCGAATCGGTCGTCAGATAGGTTCTGCCAAGCGTCATTGCGGTTTCGGTCTCGGAGTCCATGATGATCATATGTGCAAAAAGCGTCATGTTGGGCGCAATCGGCTCCGAATTGCCCTGGTAGAACATGGGCATGTCCATCCAGGATGGCGTGAAGCGGGCGCCGAGCGAATAACCGCAGGCATTGAGGCGATGCCTTGTAAGGCCATGCGCCTCCAGAGTCCGGGCGTGGGCGTCGAAGACGTCGCCGAAGGTGTTGCCCGGCACCATCGCCTTCTCCACAGCCTGCAGCGTGTCACGCGCGGCGTCGAACAGCTCCTGATGCCGCTTCGACGGCTTGCCCGTGAGGACCGTCCGCATCATCGCCGCATGGTAGTGATGAAAAACGCCCGCCCATTCCAGCGTCAACTGGTCGTTCTTGGTCAGCTTGCGTCGGCCGGCCTTGTACCGGCAGAGCAATGCGTCCTGCCCGGAGCCGATGATGAACTCGTTGGCCGGGTAGTCTCCGCCGCCGGCGAAGATCGCGCCCTGCATGGCCGCCAGGATGGCCGCCTCGTCGCCGCCCTGCTTGATCAGGGGCAGTGCGGCATCGAGTGCTTCGTCGGCCAGTTGCGCGGCTTTCTCGGCCTTCTTTATCTCTGCCGGGCTCTTGAACAGGCGCAGGCGGCTCACGATGCCCGAGGCGTCGGCAATCTGTCCGAACGTCTGCAGTTGCTCGTCCAGGCGGCGGCCGTTGAATGCGGTGAGGCCGTGCGTGTCGTATTCAACGCCGATTCGCTTGCCCAGCAGATCCAGGTCATTGAGCAGATTGCGCAGGTCGACCGCAGGGTTCGCGCCTTCCCTGTCGGTCCAAAGCACAATGTTTTCGATAATCGAAGTCTGGCGCGCCTGCCGCAGGTCGGCTGAACGCGTTAGCAGCACCATCGCGCCATCGGATTTCACGACAAGCGATTGGAAAAAGCAGAAGCCAAACGTGTCGTAGCCGGTCAGCCAGTACATGCTCTCCTGCGCAAACAGCAGAACGGCATCGAGCTTCTTCTCGGCCATTTCTATGAGCAGCCGGTCGCGGCGCGCGTCGAATTCCGATCGTTCAAAATGCAAGGCCATCAGATCGGCTCCAGTACAATGGCTGATATGTGCCGCCCGTAGTCCGGTTCGGAGCGATGGGTAGCGCGGCGATAGGAGAAGAACAGGTCTTCTTCGGCGTAGGTGCAGCGGTCGAGGGACGTGGCGGCAACTCCGGCGGCGATCAGACGATCGATCGTATAGCGGTTGAGATCGAACATGGCATGGCCGGCGTTCGCCGATGGCGTGAAGTATTTGCTGTTGGCCGGCGCGGCCGCAACGAAGCGCTCCACGAATTCCGGCCCGACCTCGTAGTTTGCCGCGCTGATCGAAGGGCCGAGAACGGCGACGATGTTTTCGCGCCGGGCGCCAAGGCTTTCCATGGTCGCGATGGTATTTTCAAGAACGCCTGTGAAGGCTCCCTTCCATCCGGCGTGGGCGGCCCCGATGACCCGTGCGCCAGGGTCAGCGAAAAGCACTGGGCCGCAGTCGGCCGACGATGCGCCGACGGCGATGCCTCCAACGTCGGTCACGATGCCGTCGGCTTTCGGACGTTCGCCGGAAAATGGTTCGCGCATGATCAACACGTCCGGAGAATGGACCTGATACGCGGTCAACAGATGCTCGAGCGACACGCCCATCCACTCAGCAACGCGGCGGCGGTTCTCGCGCACCAGTTCTTGGTCGTCCGCAGAGCCCGTGCCCGTGTTGAGGCTGCCGTAGATGCCGCCCGATACGCCGCCGGCGCGCGTAAAGTAGCCGTGCCTTATTCCTGCTTGCGCGAACGTGTCGAGCGCGGGCGAACGGAGCGGTTCCGGACTGTTGTGGATCAGCATGGCCGCCTTTTGTGTCGGGAAACCGATTTCGTCAATGCGCGCGCATCTTCAACGCAGTCCGAAACGTAGCGGGGGAGAGTGGGGCAGGGGTATTGCCAAGTCAACTCGTGGCGCCAAGTGGCCGCACGGCAATGCCAGGCGTCGAAACCGCCAGTACCTTGAAGAGTTTGCCCATGTGTTCGGGACCGGCCAGGCGCTCGGCATCGGCGGCTATTTTCTCTCGCGCCGCAGCGTCACCAGATTGTCCGAGCCGTCCTGCGCGTTCCAGAAGGCCCATGCCGAGCAGGAAATCACCCTGGGTCGCCATATCCGCCTTGAGGCCGTGTGTGCGTGCGACTCGGGCGAGGGCGGCAAAATCGACATGCGATGTGAGGTCGGCCTCGCCCGGATTGTCCAGTACGCCTTCGCTGCGATGCCCGCGCACAGCCTGGAACGTATCGCCGAGGCTGGGTTCCAGGTGGCCGTAGTCGAAGAAGATGCCGCAGCCCCCATGCGCGGCTATGCGCGACGCAACCTTCGCCATCATGGTCTCGCGTGCCGGTCCGATCTCGAAGAGGCTGCCATCCGGCGCATGCTCCGCACCGGGAGGCAACGCTTCGACGCCAAGCGATGCAGTGCCGATACCGAATTGCAGGGCGCCGTCGCTATCGAGGCCTATCGCGTATTCAAGCCATTTTCCTCCTTGTTTGACGAACTGGCGAAACGGCATGGCGTCGAATATCTCGTTGCCGGCCGCCAGCAGAGGCTGGTCGGGCAGCGTGTCACACGAGGCATGCCAGCTGAAGCGCCCAGGGAGTCCGCGCAACGCATCTTTCTGTACGGCCACAAGGCGCGGGCTGGCTTCGACCAGGGCGAAATCTGCATGGTCGGCAAGCGAGGGGGCAAGGCGGCCGATGGTGCGGGCCATGTCCTTCATGAGCGTTCCGCGGCCTGGGCCGAGTTCGGCGATCGTCACCGGCGCAGGGCTTCCAATCGCCCGCCATGCGTCGACCAGCCAGATGGCGACAAGCTCGCCGAACATCTGGCTGATTTCGGGTGATGTGACGAAATCGCCCTGCGCGCCGAACGGCTCGCGCGTGGTATAGTACCCGTCCTGCGGATCGAACAGGCAGATGGCCATATAGTCGGCCACCGAGACCGGGCCGATTGCCCGGATATGCCCCGCGATCCTTTCCGCCAGCCGGTTCATGCCGGAGAGCGGGCGACCTGCGACATGCCGCGCCGGATTGCCCAAACGCCGAACAGCACCATAGGGGCAGACAGGCACATACCCATGGTGAGCCAGCCCCCGGCGAGATATCCGATCTGCTGGTCGGGCTCGCGGAAGAACTCGACGAGGATGCGCGAGAGCCCGTACCCGGCGAGGAACGTGCCGGAGACGACGCCTGGATTCTTGAGCTTGAGGAACGTGTGGGTGAGGAGCCTCAGCACGCAGAAGAGCACCAGCCCTTCGAGCGCCGCCTCGTAGAGCTGGCTTGGATGGCGCGACAAGGGACCGCCATTCGGGAAGACGAACGACCATGGCAGGTCGCTTGGCCGGCCCCAAAGTTCCGAGTTGATGAAGTTGGTCAGGCGGACAAGTCCAAGACCGACCGGAACGCCCGCCGAGATGACATCGAACATAGTCCAGATTGCGATCCCCCGCGAACGGGCGAACAGGATCATCGCGATCGTGACGCCGGCAAAGCCGCCGTGAAACGACATGCCCCCCTGCCAGACCGCGAGTATGTCGAGCGGATTGGCGATGTAGCGGGAGAGGTCGTAGAACAGGATGTAACCGACCTGTCCGCCGAGCACGACGCCGATGGCGGCCCAGACCAGGAAGTCGTCGATGTCCACCGGCGTCATGGGCTTCACGCCTGCCGGCCAGAGCCGCGCATCGGCGACCAGGCGCCGCGAATACCACCATGCGAACAGGATGCCGACAACGTAGCCGAGGCCGTACCAATGGATGGCGAGCGGCCCGATCTGGATGATCACCGGGTCGATGTCCGGGAATGGGAGGACCGCCAGCGGCAGCATGAGATAGTCGGTCAAGTTGGGCTCCGGCGTCGCAGTTGGCGCGGAACATGCTGCAGGCCTCAGGCGTGGTCAAGGCGACGCTTGCATTCCACGGCGCTCGTAACTAGGTCAGTTGGAAGGGGCAAGGAGGTTTGTCATGCCGACCGGATCGAACCGCATTCTGGATGAATTCGCCAAGCTGATGACGGATGCCGCTGGCGCAGCCCAGGGCGTCCGTCGCGAGGTCGAAACAGCTTTCAAGGCTCAGGCCGAAAAGTTGCTGGGTTCAATGGACTTCGTGCAGCGCGAGGAATTCGAGGCGGCTCGCGAGATGGCTGTCAAAGCCCGGGCCGAGAACAAGGCGCTGGCGGTGCGCATAGCGTCGCTTGAAGAGAAAATCGCAGCCCTGACTGGGGAAAAGTCAGCGGGCGAGGCCGCGGACGCGCCTTCCAGACCACGCGCGAAAAAATAATTCGCGGGACTTTTCCACAAAGCCCGGCAGGGAAAAGCGATTGTTCCTGAATCGCTTACAGGCCTGCGTGACTCTTTGTGACGGGCGCTTTCCACACCCATGCGAGTGTCGCGGCCAAAAAGGGGCTGGTCACGCGACTCTCCATCAATACACTGAATTTGTTGCATGATTCGGAACTGGGTCATGCGCCGGGTGTGGGGTCCGGCAGATGGCCTGTTGCGCCGAAGTCCTGCCTGCCCAAGTTCGATAACGAGATTGTTTGTCGTGTGCCTTTGCGCCGAGCGCCCTGGCGCTCCCAGAACGACAGGAAGCATTGCATGGAACTGATCGAGCTTGAAATTGCCCGCGAGATCCATCCGGTCGATGTCATAGAGCATGTGGCCCACAGCAACGACTGGGCCTTCGAACGAACCGGAGACGACGAGATTTCCATTTCGGTAACCGGTAGCTGGACAGACTATCACGTGTCGTTTTCCTGGATGGAGGATTTCGAGGCGCTGCATCTGGCCTGCGCTTTCGACATCAAGGTTCCAGACGCGCGGGCGCTCGAGGTGATGCGGCTCCTTTCTCTCATCAACGAGCAGATGCTGTTCGGCCACTTCGATCTGTGGGAGCAGGAAGGCGCCATCATGTTCCGGCAGTCGCTGCTGCTTGCCGGTGGCGCGGAGCCCACCAGCCAGCAAGTCGAAGTGCTGCTGTCCTCGGCGCTTGAAGCCTGCGAATGCTATTTCCAGTCATTCCAGTTTGTCGTCTGGTCAGGCACCTCTGCCAAGGACGCGCTCTCCGGCGTGCTCTTTGAGACGATGGGCAACGCCTGACGCGTTCCATGGGCAGCACAAGCGGGATAAAACCAGAGATCAGCTTCGCGGACTTTGATCGCGTCGACATCCGCGCCGGCACGATCGTCGAGGCAGCGCCCTTTCCCGAGGCGCGCAAGCCCACGATCAAGCTGAAGATTGACTTCGGCGCGCCGCTTGGCGTGAAGAAGTCCTCGGCTCAGATCACGAAATACTATTCGCCCGAGGCGCTGATCGGCCGGCAGGTGTTCGCGGTGGTCAATGTCCCGCCACGCCAGATAGGACCTTTCATGTCGGAAGTGCTGACCTTGGGTTTCCCCGACGAGCAGGGCGAGGTCGTTCTGGGCGCGGTGGAGCGACGGGTGCCCGATGGCGGAAGGCTGTTCTAGGGGCTAGGAACGACCTTCCGGACCACGGGCGGCGCGAATGTTGTCCATGTACATTTCCGCGCATGCATTCCAAGTATAGCGCATCGCGCGCTCCCGGGCGGCGCCGCGGTCGATTTCGAGCGCGGTCAGTGCGGCCTGCCGGAGATCCTCCGATACCACGCCCCCGAAGCCATCGCCGACAATATCGATCGGGCCGGTGACCGGAAAGCCAGCGACGGGGGTGCCGCTTGCAAGCGCCTCGATGATCACGTTGCCGAACGTATCGGTGCGGCTCGGGAAAACGAAAACGTCCGCCGACGCATATATGCGCGCCAGTTCATTGTTGGGCCTGTGGCCAAGGAAATGGGCTTCGGGATATCTGGCCTTCAGTCGCTCGAGTTCGGGACCTTCGCCGACAATGACCTTGCTGCCGGGAAGATCGAGGTCGAGGAACGCAGGCAGGTTCTTCTCCACCGCGACCCGGCCGACACAGAGGAAGATCGGGCGGGGGAAGTCGAGTTGACCGCGCTTGTCGGGGTTGAAATGCTCGACGTCGACACCGCGCGTCCAGGGCTGCAGTTTGGTGAAGCCGCGTGCCTCAAGGTCCCGGGCCATGGAGGCGGTCGCCACCATCGTGCCCTGACCCGAATTGTGGAAGTTCCTCAGCCAGCCGTAAGTCCAGTCTTCCGGGATCGGCAATCTTGCGGTAACATATTCCGGGAACCGAGTGTGATAACTCGTGGTGAAAGGCTGCTTGCGGGCAAGGCAGAAGCGCCGGGCCATCAGGCCAAGCGGGCCTTCCGTGACGATGTGGACGTGGTCTGTCCCGCTCTTCTCGATCAGCCTATAGACGCGCCCCGGCGTGGTAAGTGCCAACCTGATGTCGGGGTACGTCGGCATCGGCAGGGTGCGGAAAAGACCCGGTGTGAGAAAGGTGACGTCGACGCCGAACGTTTTCAACGTTTCGGTCAATCTCTCGAGCGTGTGAACCACGCCATTGACCTGCGGCCGCCATGCATCTGTCACCATGAGGATGTTCTTGGGTCCGGACCAGCGCGTGTCCGCCAAAGCACTGTCTGCTCGCTCGAAGGAGTCTGGCGTGGCGCTGATTCGATGAGGGCGCATGGAGCGCCTTTGAGCATCGTTTCATGACAGGCAAATGAATCAACCGATAAAGCGATGGACCACCCTTATGCAGGGACCCTGACGATTACGCGCAGCCCACCTTTCGGACTGTCATCGAGGGTAATATCGCCGCCATGACTGCGAGCAATATCCCGGGCTATGGAAAGCCCAAGCCCGGTTCCGCTCGAGTCGAGATTGCGCGCCTCGTCGAGGCGCACGAAAGGCTTGAACACGTCGTCACGCCGTGTGGCCGGGATGCCGGGACCGTCGTCGTCGACGATAACGGTCAGCGAGCCCTTGGTGTGGACGGCTTCGACGCGAATGTTGTCCGCATAGCGCAGCGAATTGCCAACGACATTCGCAAGCAGGCGGGAAAATGCATTGGGCCGGACATGGATTGTCGGGTCCCCGGTCAGAACGGTCGCCAATTTTTTCTTTCTAAGCCTGGCTTCATCGACGAGTGTTTCGAGATAAGTCGCGAGGTCGAACAGCCCGGGATCCTCCGCCGCCTCGCCGCGCGCGAAATCCAGATAGCCCTGCAGCATCGACTGCATGTCGTCGATGTCGCGGTTGAGCGCCTCGACATCCGGCTTCGGACCGGACAGGGCCAGTTGCAGCTTGAAGCGGGTAAGTATGGTGCGCAGATCATGGCTAACACCGGAAAGCATCGCCGTGCGCTGTTCTATCTGGCGCTCGATGCGCTCGCGCATCTGGATGAACGCAAAGCCAGCCCGCCGCACCTCCTCGGCGCCGCGCGGGCGGAAATCCGGCGGCGTCGGCCGACCCTTGCCGAAGCTCTCCGCCGCCTCGGCGAGCTTGAGGATCGGCTTGATCTGGTTGCGCAGGAAAGGGATGGCAATCATCAGGAGAACGAGAGATGTGCCGACCATCCAGACTATGAATATGTGGGTGTTGGAAGCGTAGGCCTGCCCGCGGCGGATGAAGGCGCGCAGTACCTTGCCTTCCAGTTGGATGCGTACCTCCAGCACACCGGAATCGCCGACTGTGTCGATCCAGAACGGTCGGTTGATCTGTTTGTTGATCTCAGCCGAGAGGATCTGATCGAGTATCGAGAAAAAGGGCTTGCGGCCCGGCGGCGGCAGGGGATCGGCGGGCAGTATGTCGACCTTCATCGACAGCCGCTCCTGGGCGATCCGTATCACGTTCGAATAGTCGGGATCGTTGGGGTAGGTTTCGATCATGTCGATGATCGCCGCCAGGTCGCGCGTCGTCGCCATGGAAAGGCGCTGCGTAACGGTCTGCCAATGACGCTCCATGAAGACCAGCGTCACGACCGACTGGAGCAGGATCATCGGAGTGATGACGATCAGCAACGAGCGCGCATAAAGACGCTTCGGCATATAGATGCCGACTACTCGCCAGAAGCGGTTCCAGCTGCTGGAAACGGCGCCGGCGGCACGCAGGAGGCGCGCAGGCAGCCCGTTGTCTTGCGGGAGTCTGGCCTCGATCTCACTGCCTGCCATAGACACTTCCGTTCGCCGCCGGCACGGACCGGCCCTTCGCCATTCTAGGATAAGGCGGCCTCTTCTGGAACCTTTGGTTTTCGCGGCGGATCGGACGAGGGATTCGCTGCGGCGCGGACCAGGCGACCGGCGTTGCCGCCTTGATGCCTTTATCGCAAGATTGTGCGCATATGAGGATCGTTCGTGCGATCCCTTTGCCTGTCAAGTGTGCTCATGCCGGCCAACTTCTTCAACTATTCAATACTCAGCATCCTTGTCACGCTTGGGGTGATGGCCCGGATTCTGCTGCGGCCCAACCGCGTACCCGCTTCGCGGATCGCCTGGCTGGCGGTGGTCGGCGCGTTGCCAATCCTTGGCATAGCCGCATATCTCCTGCTCGGCGAGGTGCGCATCGGCAGGCACCGCCTTGCGCGCGTGCGTGATGCGCTTGCGCTGATGCCAAAGCAGAGCGACGGCAGCGACGAAATCGTTGCGGAGCGCTACAGGAACCTTTTCAGGCTTGGGCAATCGGTCAGCGGTTTCTGGCCGGTCGGCGGCAACAAGGCGCGGTTGCTGCCCGATTCCAATGCCACGATCGACGCGATGGTGGCCGACATCGACGCCGCGCGGGATCACGTGCACCTGTTGTTCTATATCTGGCTCGCCGACAACAACGGCCGCAAGATGATTGAGGCACTGAAAAGAGCCACGGCGCGCGGAGTTGTCTGCCGGGCGATGGTGGACGACGTCGGGTCGCGGGCGCTCGTGCGTTCCGAACACTGGAAGGCGATGCGGGAAGCGGGCGTCAAGGTGGCCAGCGGCCTGGCCGTCGGAAACCCTTTCATCCGAATATTCACAAGCCGCATTGATCTCAGAAACCACCGCAAGATCGTGGTCATCGACGGAACCATCACATATTGCGGAAGCCAGAACTGCGCCGATCCCGAGTTCCGCGTCAAGGCGCGCTTCGCGCCGTGGGTCGATGCGATGGTGCGTTTCGAAGGGCCGATCGCCTATCAGAACCAGTTGCTTTTCGCGGGCGACTGGATGGCAGGCGTGCGGGAGAATCTTGGCAGGCTGCTCGACCAGCCGCCGCCGCCGCCGGATGCGGATGTCATGCCGGCGCAGGTGATCGGAACGGGACCGACCGTGCGCGTTTCGGCCATGCAGGAGGTGTTCCAGTCCTTGCTGTTTGCTGCCCGGCGGGAGATCGTGATCACCACGCCCTACTACATTCCCGACGACGCACTCCAGAACGCGCTCTGCGCGACAGCCTATCGCGGCGTGGACACGACGATCGTTTTCCCGGCGCGAAACGATTCCTGGGTCGTCGCCGCAGCGAGCCGCAGCTACTACGCCGATCTTTTGGTCGCCGGCGTCAAGATTCACGAATATGTCGGTGGACTGCTGCACGCCAAATCGATGACCGTCGATGGCGAGCTGATGCTAATCGGCTCCGCCAACATGGACCGCCGCAGCCTGGAGCTGAACTACGAGAACAATATCCTCGTTCACGACGCCGACCTGACGCAGGCGATGGCGCTGCGCCAGCAACTCTACATCGGGCAATCGCGCCCGGTGACGCTGGAGGAGGTTGCCGGCTGGTCGATGCCACGCAAGCTCATCAACAACACCTTGGCCATCCTCGGTCCGCTGTTCTGAAGAGCCTATTCCACGCTCAACCGATAGCCGATGCCCCGCACGGTTTGGAGCCACACGGGATTGGACGGATCACGCTCGATCTTGCGACGGAGCCTGTTGATCTGGACGTCGATGGTCCGCTCGCCTACGTCGGATTCTCCGGCCACGAGTTCGTGGCGGGGAATGGTCTCGCCGGCGCGGCTGGCGAATATGGTAAGGATTTCCTGTTCGCGATCGGTCAGCTTCAATAGTTCGCCGCCGCGCTTGAGTTCGCGCCGCGCGATCTGAAACGTGTAGGGACCGAAGACGAGCTGCTCGACCTTTGGCGGCACTACCGGTCCACCGCGCCGCAGGATGTTGTTGATGCGCAGAATAAGCTCACGCGGATCGAAGGGTTTGGGCAGGTAGTCGTCCGCGCCAGCCTCCAACCCGGCAATCCTGCTGTCGGTTTCGGACAGAGCCGTCAGCATCAGAATGGGCACGTCCTTGTGCAGGCGCAGGGATTTCGTCAGGTCGACGCCGCTTTCTCCCGGCATCATGACGTCGACAATCAGGAGATCGAAGTCCAGTCCTTCCAATTTGCGCCGCGCCTCCGCCGCCGTACCCGCGACGGTCACACGAAATCCGTTCTCGGTAAGATATTGCTTCAAAAGATTGCGGATGCGCGTGTCATCGTCGACAACCAGCAGATGCGGCGCGTCATCGCCGGGCGCTGACTGGATGATCGTCCTGTCATTGGTCTCCATTGGCTCGTCCCGCGATTTTGCCGGCGCCGTCGGCCGGCAGATTGTCGATCTGGGTGCGAAGCTCCGGATTGACCATGGCTTTGAGAAACCGCTCGATCGCCGCCCTGTCATCTTTGCTCGCGCCGCCCAATGCATCGTTGATGCGGCGCGACTGTGGCCTCGCGAGCGCCAGCGCCAGCGCGCGGCCCTTGACTGTCGGGTAGAGCTCGCGCTGTCGCCGGTCGCGTGGCCCCGGAACCTGGACGATATGGCCTGTGTCGATGAGTTGCTTCAGCACCCGGGCGAGGCTCTGCTTGGTGATCTTGAGGACGTCGAGCAGCTCAGCGACGGTGAGGCCGGGCACCCGGTTGACGAAATGCAGCACGCGGTGATGCGCCCGGCCGAAGCCGTAGTCCGTGAGAATCTGATCGGGATCCGACGTAAAATCGCGATACGCGAAGAAGAACAGTTCGATGATCGCAAGATCGATGCCGTCATCGCTTGTGATGGCGGTCCTGATCGGTTTTGCGGCGGTGCCGTTTGCCATTCTGGTCCTGTACTCTCCAAAAATACGTCAGTACCATTGACATATTTTTGGCTCGATGATAATTTTTGCCAAGCTTTTCGGCGGATTGCGAACGAAAAGGCATGTCTGCTTCGGGTTTCTTGGAACTTCGTTGAATTTGCCTTTCCAGCAGAGGTTCGCCTAGGTTTGGCCCCGCGACCAGGATAATTGCCCGGCCAGAATTGATAGATCAACAATAGAGTGGGCGTTCAGCCCACGGGGAGGATAGCCTAATGACCGTTTCCTTCGACAAACTCGACGGATTCATCTGGATGAACGGTGAGTTCGTCAACTGGGCCGACGCAAAGATTCACGTTCTCACCCATGGCCTGCACTATGCGAGCGCCGTTTTCGAGGGCGAACGCGCTTATGGCGGCGAGATATTCAAGCTGACCGAGCATACCGAGCGCCTGCATGAGTCGGCGCGGATCCTCGGCTTCAAGATTCCCTATAGCGTCGCCGAGATCGACGACGCGTGCCGCACTCTGCTCAAGAAGCAGGGCTTCAAAGACGCTTACGTTCGCCCGATCGCGTTCCGTGGCAGCGAGCAGATGGGCGTATCGGCCCAGAACAACCGCATCAACTGCGCGATCGCCATCTGGCAATGGCCGAGCTATTTCGATCCGGCGCAGAAGTTGAAAGGCATCCGGCTCGATATCGCGGAATACCGCCGCCCGGACCCTCGCACCGCGCCCTCGAAGTCCAAGGCGGCCGGTCTCTACATGATCTGCACGATCTCCAAGCACGCCGCCGAGGCAAAGGGCTACGCCGATGCGCTGATGTTCGATTGGCGGGGCCAGGTCGCCGAGGCAACCGGGGCCAATGTGTTTTTCGTGCAGGACGGCAGGATCCACACGCCGAAGCCGGACTGTTTCCTTGACGGGATTACCCGGCGCACTGCGATAGACCTGGCGAAGCGCCGGGGCATCGAGGTGATCGAACGCGTCATCATGCCCGAGGAGCTCGAAGGTTTCGAGCAGTGTTTCCTGACCGGAACGGCTGCAGAGGTTACTCCGGTTTCCGAGATCGGGCCTTACAAGTTCACTGTCGGGAAGATCGCGGAGACGCTGATGAACGACTACTCCGCCGAGGTGCAGCCGAAGCATGCGATCGCCGCCGAATAGAGCGCTCGCGCAAACCCAAGGATCGAACCGGTCGCTTCTTTGAAGCGATAATTCGAATTTTGTCTCTGATCCATTTGACTTTCGTAGCGTTGGGGGGCTGATTGCAAATGCCGAGTCTGATGAGGCCGGCATTTCCATGGAGGGATCACGTATGGAAACTCTTCTTCCAATCATTGTGCAGGTCATTACGGGTATTATAGGCGGACAGGCTGTCGGCGCGGCCGTGAAGCAGGCGGCTATGACGCAGCTTCCCAAGATCATCAGCGGTGCAGTCGGTGGCGTTGCCGGCGGTGCGCTTCTGAGCAGTCTCATGGGTGGTGCGGTTGACCCGGCGGCGATGGCGGAGGCCGTAGGCGGTCTGGGCAGCTCGCTCAACATTCCCAACATCGTCGGCGGCGCCGGCGGCGGCGCAATCCTGACGGCGATCGTTGGCGCCGTCATGGGCGCCATGAAGAAGTAGGCCGCTCTGAATTGACGAGGTGACGGGCGGCCTTGTGGTCGCCCGTTGTGTTTTAAGCTGATCGGGACCGCGTCCTGCTTCTATCTTGATCGAGCCTGACGCGAGGAGGAATTTTCATGGGCCAGCTCAATGCCGGCATCGTGCCTGTCACCCCATTTCAGCAGAACTGCACGATCCTGTTCGATCAGGACGACAAGACCGGTGTCGTCGTCGATCCAGGTGGCGATGTCGGACGCATCCTTGAGACGTTGGAGGGCAACGGCATTCGGGTCACGGCCATCTGGCTCACGCATGGCCACATCGACCATGCCGGCGGCGCCATGGATTTGAAGGATGCGCTCGGCGTGGAAATCGTCGGCCCGCACGAGGCTGACAAATTCTTGCTCGACAACATCGAGGGACAGGCCGCGCGGTTCGGTGTCGGCGACGGGGTGCGCAACTGCACGCCCGATCGCTTTCTCAAGGACGGTGACAGCGTCGCTTTTGGAGAGCATGTTTTCGAAGTGTTGCATTGCCCAGGGCACGCGCCAGGCCACGTGGTTTTTTACAACCGCGCCGCGCAATTCGCGCATGTCGGCGACGTGCTGTTTCATGGTTCGGTCGGTCGCACCGACCTGCCGGGCGGCGACCATCCGGCGCTGATCCGTTCGATCAAGGAAAAGCTGCTGCCGCTTGGCGATGAGGTCGGCTTCATCTGCGGCCACGGACCGGGTGGCCGATTTGGCGATGAGCGACGCAGCAATCCGTTTCTGGTCTGAGCTTGTCGGGGCTGGGGTCAAGAACGGGCTTCCGGCGCGATACCCGATCACGCCGGAATAGGCTGGTCCAGATCAATCGGCGGTACAGAAATGTTGTTGACCGTCGTAGCCGGTGAAGGTCCCGGTGCGCGGCTGGAAGCTGCGATAGCGATCCGTGCAGTAGTCGTACCATCCGTCGCTCCACGGTTCGAGAGCGCCGTAATAGGCTTGGCTTTCGTACACGCGGACCGGTTGGGGCCTGCGGTAGGGTGCGGCATAGACTGGCTCGGGTTGCGCGGCAAGGCCGACGACCAGCGCGCCCGCCGCCAGGCCGAGGATGCCCGCGACCGCAAGGTCGTTCCCGCTGGAATAGTGCGCATGGTAAGCGGCATGTCCGCCGTAATGACGCCAGTGGCGGTCGCCGGCGTTGGCAGGCATGGAAGCGATCGTGGTTGCCGCGATCGCGGTAGCCAAAAAGGCGGTTTTCAGAATGCAATTCATGGTCGTCTCCTTCGCGGCGGGCCGTAGTCGGGGGGAAGCCCGGCCGTTGCAAGGAAACTAGCTTGATCAAGGTGAACGGCGCCTGAACAGTGCAAATGGCTACGCACGGGCGACGCAAATCGTCATCGGGTCCGAAGTGCCCGTCGATCGACAGTCCGGGCGACACCGAACAGTGAGGTGTCGGCTAACTTTCAGACAACCGTCAGGTTGACCGCCTTCGGGCCTTTGCCGCGCTTGTCGGGCTCGGTGTCGAACGACACCTTCTGCCCGTCTTCGAGGCCGGGCAGGCCCGAAGCCTGAACCGCTGATATATGGACGAATACGTCTTTCTCTCCGCCTTCCGGCGTGATGAAGCCGAAGCCCTTTGCATGGTTGAAGAACTTGACTGTGCCGGTCTGCGGCATGGGAAACTCCTCTATCCCATCAGATGCTTGCCAGGCAGACCCTCATCTGACTGGCTCGGCACAAACCGGTGGAGCAAGCCAGGTTTTCCGCATCGGGACATGTCGTCCTCTTGCCGCGGTACGCACGGAACCCCTATTTCCGGGCGTGATCCCCTACCATGTCCGGGCCGGCAGATGCCCGAACGCAAATTTTTCCCTCATTTTTGGGCATCGGGCAAGTGGAAACTTGTCGTAACGTCAAGTTGCGGTTGCGCTCGATGGTGCGGGCGCAGCGCCCGCGCCGGTCGATGGAGAGGGTTACCTTTCCTCGCACACCGTGAAGATGCCGATCTTTACACATGACAGACCACCGGATCCGACGCCTTCGTAAGGATTGTAGATCCTGATACGGCAGCTTCCCCGACATGCCGATGATAGACGCTGCGCCCCACGACGACCCGGCAACTGTTCTGGCGATGACGATGCCAAACCTGCCGGCCGTACTTACGCAGATAGTGCCTGCGTATGTCGGGGTGACAGCCGCCCTGGACTTTCTGGACGAGGGATGGCCGTTCCGATTCCTCCTACAGGTGGGATGGCCGCCGCCGAACCTGCGGCTATAGAGAGCCTGAGCGACAACGCAGCCGCACCCTTGGTCAACCTCATATTGCCTCCAGCTTATTCAAGCCCAAGTGATGCTGCTCGAACCAAGCGCTCGTTCGACAATACGAAAAGGGCACGGCTTTGGTTGCCATGCCCTTTGCAACAATTATCTGGCCGGAGCGAAACGACTATTCCGCCCGGAGGTTTACCGCCTTGGGACCCTTGCCCATGCGATCCGGCTCGATGTCAAACGAGACCTTCTGACCATCGACGAGGGTGCGCAGGCCAGACTTTTCGATCGCAGATATGTGGACGAATACATCCTTGGCGCCGCCATCAGGCGTGATGAAGCCAAAACCCTTGGTTGCATTGAAGAATTTTACGGTTCCGGTCTGGGACATGGGAAGACTCCTTTGCCCGTTGCTGGTCAGGTCTTGCGCGCCGCTTCGCCGACGTGCAGGTCCGGTTTCATCTTGGCGGTCATGCATTCGCGCACGAAATGCCCCCCGCCAAAGCGGGGCCGTCAGATATTCACAGTTTCGGGGAAAGGGCCGATCAAACGTTCCAGTCTCCGGGTCAGCAAACGCCCGAACAGTCAAATCTATCGCATGAAACCACAGTTCTGACAAGATCATGACGCTAGGCGAGCGATTCGCATTTCCAGCATTCTGGAATCATCATCTTCGACGCGAAGTTGCTAACTGGCAGTTCCAGCGCCCAGATCGGTTTGGCTGCGACGAATTCCAGGCGGGCAGAGAGAACATGCGCCGAGTACTGACGGTGTTGTAGCGGGACCGCCAACCCAGACCTGGACAGCTCTGGCGTCAGAAGCTGTTCAGCTTGTTCACGACACGCACCTGACAATGGTCGCCAACATGCCTGTGGGTGACCATGACGCCGCCAATGCGGTGGGTGCGCACGTCCCGGTGGCAGTCATATGGTCGCTTGTATTGGTTGCGTTCCTCGAAGGTCTGTTGCGGCTTGCTTGACGCGGGCGGAAGTCCGCTGGCGACGGCCCCGCCGGCGATCAAGGCAATCGGGACTGCCGCGAAATGGATCGAGATGCGCATGGTCACTCCAAATGTGCGTCGCTTGGCACATATAGTGCAGCAGACGATATCGGCAGTTCCAAACGGCTCCCGTGGTTAATTTT
Source organism: Hyphomicrobiales bacterium (assembly GCA_026400435.1). Lineage (GTDB taxonomy): Bacteria > Pseudomonadota > Alphaproteobacteria > Rhizobiales > Rhizobiaceae > Mesorhizobium_K. Next base: position 30,140 of record JAPLOZ010000029.1, read on the forward strand.
CTCCCCTGGATCGATCGTTTGCCAAAGTTGCCCGCTGTTTGGGGCAACTTGCGCTATCCGGCAGGGCGGCGATGGGCTATGGGGCGCGACGCAGAAACGAATTCCCCCAAATGAAGTCCAGAGAAAAACAGCAATCCGCAGGCCATCTCTTTCTGGGTATCGACACCGGGGGGACTTACACCGACGCGGTGCTGTGGGCCGAAGGCGCATCGGGAAAGCGTGAAGGTCTCGTCGCCAAGGCGAAGGCGCTCACCACCCGGCATGATCTCGCCGTAGGCATATCCGGCGCGGTGGACCGTGTCCTCGGCGAAGCCGGCGTCGATCCTGCGTCGATCAAACTTGCCTCGATGTCGACGACGCTGGCCACCAACGCCCTGGTGGAAGGGCAGGGCGGACGGGTCGCGCTGGTCATGATAGGATTCTCCGAAACGGATCTCGCGCGCGATGGCCTCCAGACCGCGCTCGGCAGCGACCCGGTGATCTTCTGCTCCGGCGGGCACGACGTGCATGGCCGGGCAGCCGAACTGGACCTGTCCCCTCTGGAGGCCGGGCTAGCCGAACTCGCCGATGGTGTGTCAGGCTTCGCCGTCTGCGCCTATTTCGCGACCCGCAACCCCGCACACGAGATCGCCGCGCGGGATCTTATCCGCAACGCCACCGGCCTGCCGGTCACGGCGAGCCACGAATTGTCGGCGAAACTCGGCGGGCCACGCCGCGCTCTAACCACCCTTCTCAACGCCCGGCTGATTTCGATGATCGATCGCCTTGTCGCGGCGACGGAAGGGTTTCTCTCGGCGCGTGGCATTCATTGTCCGTTGATGGTTGTGCGAGGGGATGGCGCGCTCGTGTCGGCTTCATTCGCGCGGTCGAGGCCGATCGAGACAATTCTTTCCGGACCGGCCGCCTCGCTCGTGGGCGCCCGTCACATGACCGGCCTCGACGATGCGGTCGTCTCGGACATAGGCGGCACAACGACCGATGTCGCGGTGCTCGACCGTGGGCGCCCGCGCCTCGATCCCGAGGGAGCGACGGTTGGCGGTTTTCGCACCATGGTGGAAGCTGTCGCCATGCGTACCTTCGGACTTGGCGGCGACTCCGAGGTGGCGCTGGAGGCTGGCGCGCTTGATCCCAGGATATTGCTGGGGCCGCGGCGTCTCCTGCCTCTTTCGCTTGCCGGCATGGTTCACGGCGCGAAGATCACGGACGAACTCGAAAGGCAATTGCGCGCGCCCAATCCGGGCCGGCTTGATGGCCGTTTTGCAGTTCGCACGGGCGTGCCCGAGCGACTTGCCGCAGGCCTGACCGCCCCAGAGGCAAAACTCTACGGCGCCGTCGCTATGAAGCCGGCGCCGCTCGACGCGTTGCTCTCGTCGACCGCGCAGGCAGCCACGCTGAACAGGCTGGTGGCGCGTGGTCTTGTGCATGTGTCCGGCTTCACGCCTTCCGATGCTGCCCATGTGCTGGACCGACAATCCAACTGGGACCCAGTTGCCGCGCGGCTTGGCGCAGAGCTTTTCGCGCGCCGACGGGACGGACGCGGTCAGGCCATTGCGGCATCCGGTGTGGCATTTTCCGAACGCGTGCTCGCTGCCCTCACGCGCCTGTCGGCGGAGGTCATTCTGGAGACAGCCTTTGCCGAAGATGGCCTCGACGGAGCCGCCAGCGTGGCGCATGCGCTTGTACAACGTGCGGTGGACGGTCGGCCTGGCATCGCGCGGCTTGCGGTCACGCTGGATCGCCCGGTGATAGGGCTCGGCGCTTCGGCCTCGCTTCACTACGCCGGTCTGCCGCCGCTGGTTGGAAACCGCTGCATCGTGCCCGAGGATGCCGACGTCGCCAACGCACTTGGCGCCGTCGTCGGTCAGGTCCGCGTGTCGGCGGAAGCCGTCGTCAGCCAACCGACCGAAGGCGTCTTCAGGTTGTCCGTCGGCCAAGACGCTCCCCGGGATTTCGGCGACGAACTGCAGGCGCTTGTTGAGGCCGAACTGCGCGTGCGCGCCATAGCCGCCAGCCAGGCGCTTGACGCCGGCACTGACTCTGCTGAGATCGAGGTCGGCCGTGACGTGCAGGCGTCCACGGTCGAAGGTCGTCGGATGTTCATCGAAGCCCGGGTGACCGCCACGGCGGCTGGCCGGCCGAGGATTGCGAAATAAGCGAAGCTTGCTAGATCAAGCCGGCGCGCCGCGCCTCTTGCCGCAGGTTCTGCCGCGGGCGCGGACCGATCTGCTGGATCACGAGGCCGGCTGCCAAGGAGCCGAGATCGCCGCAGTGCTTGAGATCGAGGCCTGACGTGTATCCGAAAAGGAACCCTGCCGCGTAGAGGTCGCCGGCCCCGGTCGTGTCGACCAGTTCCTTGATCGGCATGGCGTCGATCCAGATGGTTTCGGCGCCCTTGATGATGACAGAACCCTTTTCCGAACGGGTAACGGCGGCGATCGTGCAATCCTTGCGGATGAGATCGAGCGCCGTCTCGAAAGACGATGTCTGGTAAAGCGATTTGATCTCGTGGTCGTTGGCAAACACGATGTTGACCGTGCCGGACCGCATGAGGTCCAGGAACTCGTCGCGGTAGCGATCGACGCAGAAACTGTCCGACAGCGTCATGGAGACCTCACGCCCGGCTTTGTGAGCATGTTCGGCCGTCAGCCGGATCGCCTCCTTGGCGCGCGGCGGATCCCAGAGATAGCCCTCGAAATAGGTGACCTTCGCACCTGCCGCCTTGTCAGCTTCCACGTCCTCCGGGCCAAGCTCGACGCAGGCGCCGAGAAAGGTGTTCATCGAGCGTTCGCCGTCGGGCGTTACGAAAATCATGGAGCGGGCCGTCGGCGGCTCTCCGCGCAGCGGCCTTGTGTCGAAGGCGACGCCTTGCGCGCGGATGTCGTGCGTATAGATGCCGCCAAGCTGGTCGTTCGAGACCTTGCCGAAGAACGCCGCGCGGCCGCCGAGACTGGCGATGCCGGCCGCCGTGTTGCCAGCGCAGCCCCCGGAAGCCTCCGTTGCCGGACCCATGCGGCTGTAGAGAAGATTGGCGCGCTCAGCGTCGATCAGGTTCATGGCGCCCTTGATGATGCCGTTCCCGGTCAGGAACGCGTCGTCGCATTGCGCAATGATGTCGACGATGGCGTTGCCGATGCAAAGAACGTCGTATTGGCTCATGAAAGTCTCCGGGGCAGCAAACGCTATGTGACATGTGCGCCGCGCGAGGGTCTAGCGCCTGAGCCGAGTTTTGCAAGGCGCAGCAGACGCATTCTTGTGGTGTGGTTCGCGGTGGCTTATCTGCCTCGGGAAACGAGAGCCGACCATGATCCTCGACGCCGCACGCGCCGCCGCCAGCCAGCTTTTCTTGCCGGAGTTCCGCCGGATATTCTTCAAGACGCTTGGCCTGACGCTGCTTACCCTGATGGCGTTCTGGTTCGGCCTCAAGGAACTTTTCCAATGGCTCGCGCTGCCCTGGATCGACGCAGTTTTGCCAGACCTGCCGGGTTGGGCAGGATGGCTGGAACTCTTTGCTGGTATCATCGCCGGCATGGGTCTGGCGCTGGGGCTGGCGTTGCTGATTGCGCCGGTGACAGCGGTCGTGGCTGGCCTGTTCCTTGACGACATTGCCGAGACGGTCGAGCGAACCGACTATCCACTGGACCCGCCTGGCACTCCAGTTCCGGTGCTGAGGTCGGTCGTCCTGGCGCTGAAGTTCTTTGCGATCGTAGTCGCCGGCAATCTGGTCGCGCTCCTGCTGCTGCTTGTTCCGGGCGTCAACATCGCTGCGTTCTTCCTGGTCAACGGGTATCTGCTTGGCCGGGAATTCTTCGAGTTCGCGGCAATGCGCTTCCGCCCGGAGGCAGAGGCAAAGGCGCTGCGTGCACAATACGCTGGCACGATCTTCATCGCCGGGCTGGTGGTTGCGGCGTTCCTCGCCGTCCCAGTGCTCAACCTTTTGACGCCGCTCTTCGCGGCGGCAATGATGGTCCACCTTCACAAGGCGATCAGCGCACGCGAACGCCCGAGCGGGCTGACTGCTGGCAGGGGCTAGTCTTCATCTTTCGCAAACAGCGCCTGGGCACGCGCGAATGCCATGCCGGCCCGGGCAAAACCGAATGTACCATCGCGCAGCATCTCACGCGACGCGTTCTCGATCATGCCGAACGCAAACGTCGCGAGCTTCGAGCCGAGCGAAATGCGCCGCACGCCAGCTTCGCCGAGCGCCCTGACGGTGAGGGTTGGGACAGCCAGCACATTGACCGGCTTGGACACCGACGAGCAGATCGTCCTGACGGTTTCGATATCGCCTATGCCGGGTGCGTAGAGTACGTCCGCGCCGGCCACCTCGAAGGCCTGCAGGCGCCGTATCGTATCGTCGAGGTCGGGCTTGTTCCAAAGGAAATTCTCGGCGCGGGCCGTAAAGACGAAGTCGCGCTTCAGCGCCCGAGCGGCGTCGACCGCCGCAGCGACGCGCTCAACCGCCTGCTTGAAGTCGTAGATGGGGTTTCTGGGGTCGCCCGTGTGGTCCTCGATCGAGCAACCGGCAAGCCCTGCGGCCTCTGCAGCGAAGATCGTCTCCGCGGCGCTTTCGGGGCTATCGCCCTTGCCGCGCTCGAGGTCGGCGGAGACAGGCAGGTCGGTCGCTGCGACGATCTCCCGGCAGTGCTGGATCATGACATCGAAGGTGACGCCGCCGTCAGGCAATCCCCGGGAGAAGGCATAGCCGGCGCTGGTGGTGGCGAGCGCCTTGAAGCCACATGACGCAAGCAGCTTGGCCGTGCCTATATCCCATGGATTGGCGACAATGAGCGGCGCCTCGCCGTAGTGGAGGTCGCGGAAAGTCCTATCCTTGTCCATGCCGGTTTTTCCAGGACGCTCGGCGTCGAATGCGGAGGACGCGCAGCGATCCTAACGGTAGGCGCCCACGGCTGTAAATGCGTCTTGCAGGAAGGTGTCGGGTGACGCTCAGCCAGTTCCGGTCGAACCGAATCCGCCCGATCCGCGCCCGGTGGAGCCTGCGAGGCTGCGTTCCTCGACGGAGGCCTGTTCGACGCTTGCAAAAACAATCTGCGCGATACGCATGCCGCGGGTCACGGAATAGTCTTCGTCGCCGAAATTCACCAGAAGGACCTTGAGTTCCCCGCGGTAGTCGCTGTCCACGGTGCCGGGCGTGTTGAGGCAGGTGATACCGTGCTTCAAAGCCAATCCCGAACGGGGGCGGACCTGCCCCTCGAAACCGTCTGGTATTTCGGCCACCAGCCCGGTTGGCACCAGCGCGCGCTTTCCGGGGACAATGACGAGGGGACGGTCGTCGGGGACTGCAGCGCGCAGATCCATGCCCGCTGCGCCGGCCGTTTCGTATGCCGGCAGGGGCAGGTCATAACCATGCGGCAAGCGCACAAAGCCGACCACCGGCGATCTGCTGGAAACGAGTTTCATGTGGCGATGCTATCGGGGACGCTTTGGGAACGGTCAATCGTGGCTGCGGCCTATCAACCGGTTTCTTTCGGGATGGTTACCTGCGCGCGAGTCGAAAACGCGGAAAACATGGGTTTCGCTCCACCGTATTCCAATGCCGAAGCTGCTGTAAACCTTGGAAAATGGCGTGTTACAGCCTATATCTTGTGCATGTCGCAGCGCGCGATTCGTTTTGTGAATTCGGCGCCTTTTCCGCAGCAGTCCGACGAAAGCATTTCATGAGCGACCAGTCCGAGAATGATCCCGGAGCCGGTGCCGAGTATGGCGCCGATTCCATCAAGGTTTTGAAGGGGTTGGATGCTGTCCGCAAGCGTCCGGGCATGTATATCGGCGATACCGACGACGGTTCTGGCCTGCACCACATGGTCTACGAGGTCGTCGACAACGCTATCGACGAGGCCCTGGCGGGGCACGCCGACCTTGTCACGGTCACGCTCAATCCGGATGGTTCCTGCACCGTGATCGACAATGGTCGCGGGATTCCGACGGATATCCACACGGGCGAGGGCATTTCGGCCGCCGAAGTGATCATGACGCAGCTGCATGCCGGGGGAAAATTCGACCAGAATTCCTACAAGGTTTCTGGAGGCTTGCATGGCGTTGGCGTTTCGGTGGTCAATGCGCTTTCGGCTTGGCTCAAGCTCAAGATCCGCCGCGACGGCAAGATCCACGAAATGAGCTTCACGCACGGCAACGCGGACGCGCCGCTGAAGGCTACGGGAACCTATGCGCCCAACAAGATGCCGGCCACCTATGACGGGCGCTCGGGCAGTGAGATCACGTTCTTCCCGTCGAGCGAGACCTTCACGATGGTCGAGTTCGATTATGCGACGCTGGAGCATCGGCTGCGCGAACTCGCATTCCTGAATTCGGGCGTGCGCATCGTGCTGACCGACGCGCGCCACGCCGATGTGAAGTCCCTCGAGCTACTCTACGACGGCGGCCTGATCGAATTCGTGAAATATCTCGATCGCGCCAAGAAACCGCTCATCACGTCACCGATCGCCATCAAGGCGGAACGCGATGGCATCACCGTCGAAGTCGCCATGTGGTGGAACGACAGCTACCACGAGAATGTGCTGGCCTTCACCAACAACATTCCGCAGCGCGACGGCGGCACACATCTCGCTGGCTTCCGTGGCGCGCTGACCCGGCAAGTGACTGGCTATGGCGAGACGTCCGGCCTGACCAAGAGGGAAAAAGTTTCGCTGATCGGTGACGACTGCCGCGAGGGTTTGACTGCGGTGCTCTCGGTCAAGGTTCCAGACCCGAAGTTCTCGTCGCAGACGAAGGACAAGCTGGTGTCGTCCGAAGTGCGCCCGGTGGTCGAGGGGCTCGTCAACGAAGCCTTGGGCACCTGGCTTGAGGAACATCCGGCAGAGGCCAAGGTTGTCGTCGAGAAAGTCATTCAGGCGGCCGCCGCCCGCGAGGCGGCGCGCAAGGCGCGCGACATCACCCGCAAGACATCGCTTGGGGTGACCTCGCTGCCGGGCAAACTGGCCGATTGCCAGGAGCGCGACCCCGCGAAGTCGGAACTTTTCATAGTCGAGGGCGACTCTGCTGGCGGCTCGGCCAAGGGCGGACGCTCCCGCCAGAACCAGGCTATCTTGCCGCTGCGCGGCAAGATCCTGAATGTCGAGCGCGTGCGCTTCGACCGCATGCTTTCGTCGGAAATGATCGGCACGATGATCACTGCGCTCGGCACGGGCATCGGCAGCGACGAGTTCAATCCCGACAAGCTGCGCTATCACAAGATCATCATCATGACCGACGCCGACGTGGACGGCGCGCATATCCGGACTTTGCTCCTGACCTTCTTTTTCCGGCAGATGCCGGCGCTGATCGAGCGCGGTCACCTCTACATAGCGCAGCCGCCGCTCTACAAGGTGAGCAGGGGCAAGAGTTCGCAATACCTCAAGGACGAGCAGGCTTTCGAAGAGTTTCTGATCGGCTCGGGTGTCGACGATGCATCCCTGGCGCTAAGTTCGGGCGAGGTTCGCGCAGGGCAGGACCTGCGGCTGGTGATCGACGATGCCCTGGCGGTGCGTTCGCTCATCAACGGGCTGCACGGCCGGTACAACCGCGCGGTCGTGGAGCAGGCGGCGATCGCCGGCGCGCTCAATCCGGCAGCGCTTTCCGACCTCGGCTCGGCCTCGCAAATGGCCGAAACCGTTGCACGCCGCCTCGACGCGGTAGCCGACGACACGGAGCGCGGCTGGACCGGCCGGCTCTCGACCTCCAACGAGGGGCCGGGCGGTTTTGTGTTCGAGCGCACCGTGCGGGGCGTGAAGGAACACGCGCAGATCGATCTTGCGCTGATCAATTCCGCGGACGCGCGTGCGCTGGACCGCTATTCGGCGCGGCTCACGGAAGTCTATGCCCGGCCGCCGGTCCTGCGGCGCAAGGATTCATCGGACACCGTTTCGGGTCCCATCGCCTTGCTCGATGCTGTGTTCTCTTCCGGGCGCAAGGGGCTCACCATGCAGCGCTACAAGGGGCTGGGGGAAATGAATGCTGAACAGCTCTGGGAGACGACGCTCGATCCGAATGTCCGTTCACTGCTGCGTGTGAAGGTGAACGACGCGACCGACGCGGATTCGCTGTTTTCGCGGCTGATGGGCGACGATGTCGAACCAAGGCGCGAATTCATCCAGGAAAACGCTCTGAGCGTCGCCAATCTGGACGTCTAATTGGGCTGGGTGCGACATTGGGGGCGTAGCGTTCTCCTGGGTTGTCCAGCATTCAGTGGGAATTGAAGAGCAGGGCGGCCAAAGCCACCGGATCCGACCCGTGACGGCGCGCACGTCGACGGCTGATCTGAACGGGTCGCCGCTCCTATCGCGCTTGGCGACGCCCGTCACAAGCGATGCCGTCGGGGAGCGTTCAGTAGAAGAAGCGCTCTTCGGTGATCTTGCCGTCCTTGACGGTGTAAATGCCGACCTCTTCCATCGTCATGCGCTCGCCGGTCGCCTTGGGCGTCACCTCCATCTTGAACCTGACGGCGAACTGGTCCCCGTGGACGAAGGGGCCTGCGACGGAAACGTCGTGAACCTCGTGGTTCTCGCGCCACCAGTCCCCCTTCTGCTTAACAGCCTCCTTGCCATGGCAGACCGACATTGGCCCTTCCATGGCTTCGTAGCTGCCGACGTCGTCGGCGTTGTATTTCCTGGCGGCGGCGGCGTCTTCGCCCCGCTTGAGAAGCTCGGTGAAATCTTTGGCAAGCTCTGCGATCGTCATGGCTGTTCCTCCTGTATCGACGGCTCCGCATCTGAAACTATCATCAATGCGCCACCACTATCATGCCGGCACCTGACAGCATCGTGTCAGGACATGCCTCTCCGGCACCACGACGTCGGTGTCCGATGCGGGAACGCCGGCCCGTCGGAATCCGTTTTCTCAGGCGCCGTCAGACAGCCGTCGTCTTTAGTCTTTCCGCGATGAGCCCGGCCAGACGCGCGGCAACTTCGTCCTTGCCCATCTCCGGCCATTCCTGGACGCCCGATTTGGAGACGATCGTGACGCGGTTGCGGTCGCCGCCCATGACCGAGCCGCTGACATCGTTGGCGACGATGAAGTCGGCCCCCTTTTTCGCCAGCTTTGCCTCGGCATTCTTCAACACATCCTGTGTTTCGGCGGCGAAACCGACGACGAGCCAGGGGCGCTTCCTGTGGTGGCCGACCGTGGCGAGGATGTCGGGATTTTCCACCATCCGCAAAACCGGCGGGCCGTCACCTGCGACCTTCTTGATCTTTTGATCGGCTGCACCCTCGGCGCGCCAGTCGGCGACGGCGGCGACGAAGATCGCGGCGTCGGCGGGCATGAGTTGCTCGACCGCGTCGCGCATTTCTTCGGCGCGCTCGACATGGATCGTTCTGACGCCCGCCGGATCGGGAATCGCGACCGGGCCAGAGACGAGGCGGACGTCCGCGCCGAGACGAGCCAGGGCAGCTGCGATGGCATGGCCCTGCTTGCCCGATGAGCGGTTGGCGATGTAGCGGACGGGGTCGATCGGCTCGTGCGTGGGGCCTGACGTGACGATGATCCTTCGGCCGGCCAGCGGCTTGGGCCGTGTGTCGAGCAGCAGTTCGACCGCCGCTGCGATTTCCAACGGCTCGGCCATGCGCCCCGTGCCGGCCTCGCCACTCTCGGCCATCTCGCCAGTATTGGGCCCGACGAACAGGATGCCGTCCTTCTCCAGCTGAGCGCGGTTGCGCCGTGTCGCGGGATGCGACCACATACTGGGGTTCATCGCCGGCGCCATCAAAACCTTCTTGTCGGTCGCCATCAGCACGGCGGATGCAAGGTCGTTTGCGTGGCCTCCCGCGAGCTTGGCCATCAGATCGGCGGTTGCGGGCGCGACGACGATCAAATCCGCCTCGCGCGACAGGCGAATGTGCCCGACATCATGCTCGTCCTGGCGGTCGAAGAGGTCGGTGAAGACATGGCCGGCGGTCAGTGCACCGACAGAAAGCGGGGTGACGAATTCCTGCGCGGCCTTCGTCATCACGCAACGAACCGACGCGCCGCGCTCGCGCAGGCGGCGGATCAGATCGAGCGATTTGTAGGCCGCGATGCCTCCGCAGATGATGAGCAGGATTTGCTTGTCGGACATTGTCATGGAGTGGCCATCATGCTGCTCGAGATAGTCGTACAGCCTGTCGGATTCGTCCTTCTGGTCGAATTCGCCATGTGGAAGCTTGCGACCGAGCGCCAGCAATTCCTCCATGCTGGCTTTCAAGCGCCAAGGGGGCTTGTTGCCTGCACTCTCGACAGGCTCGGAGCCATGATCCTGCGTCTGCGGGCTGCGCAGCCTGTCGCGGGCTTCCTGTTCCATGGAGACGCCGCGCCGCGCGGCGCTGATCCTGAGGTCCCGGATCACGTCGTCATCTATCTTACGAACGGTCACAGTGCCCATATCGTCGACCCAATTGCCCGTATCACCACATAAATCATAGCAAGGGTGACTGCAATGCCTTCATTGCTAGCATTGCAGTCAAGTCAATGAAGCTTCCACGCAATCCACATCGCGGCGACCGCGATGATCCAGAGCGCGACCCTTCCCCAGCGAGCGGCCTTTGCCTCGGCATTGCCGATCTCACGCGCGGTTTCAGCATCGAAACGAAGGCCATGCTCGGCCATGGCGTCTATTTCACGTGACAGACGTTCCGCGCGATGTGCAAGTTCGGGAGCCTGACGGACGAAGGACATCAGCGCGCCTAGCCCCTCCCGCGCGTCTTCCAGCACGCCACGCGGGCCCAGGTTCTGGCGGATCCAGTCGCCCACGACCGGTTCGGACGTCTTCCACATGTTGAAGTGCGGATCGAGCGTGCGCGCTACGCCCTCGACCACAACCATCGTCTTCTGCAGCAGCACGAGTTCCGTGCGGGTCTGCATGTCGAACAGGTCGGTGACCTCGAACAGCAGCGTCAGCAGCCGTGCCATCGAGATGGTCTCCGCAGGTTGGCCGTGGATAGGCTCGCCAATGGCGCGGATAGCCTGCGCAAACGCCGCGACATCGTGGTTGCGGGGCACGTAGCCTGCCTCGAAATGCACTTCTGCGACGCGCCGGTAGTCGCGCGTGATGAAGCCGTAGAGGATTTCTGCAAGGAAGCGCCGCTCCTTTTTGCCGAGCCGTCCGGTGATACCGAAATCGACCCCGACGATGGTGCCGTCGGCCTCGACGAACAGGTTGCCCGGATGCATGTCGGCATGAAAGAACCCGTCCCGCAGCGTGTGGCGCAGGAACGACTGGACGAGATTTGCAGCGATCGCCTTCAGGTCGTGGCCAGCCGCGGCCAGCGCCTCGACGTTCGACATCTTGATGCCGTCGATCCATTGCATCGTCAGCACGTCGCGTCCGGTGCGCTCCCAGTCGACGGCTGGCACGCGGAATCCCGGATCGTCCTTGATATTCTCCCCGAGTTCGGAAAGCGCGGCGGCCTCCAGCCTCAGATCCATCTCGATCTTGGTGGTCTGTGCGAGGATTTTCGTTACCTCGACAGGGCGCAGACGGCGCGCGGCGGGGATGTACCGCTCCTGCAGGCGCGCGGCGAGAAAATACGTCTCCAGGTCGTGCTGGAACGCCCGGCGCACGCCGGGCCGTATGACTTTCACGGCCACCTTGGCGGGTTTGCCGTCTCGATCCACTTCGGCGACATGAACCTGTGCGATGGAAGCAGCCGCGACCGGCTCTCCGAGACTGAGAAACAGCTCACCGACAGGCCGGCCGAGAGAACCTTCGATAGCGGCGACGGAAGCAGCCATCGGGAATGTTTCCATACGATCCTGCAGCAGGGCCAGGTCGAGCGCGATATCGTTGCCGACCACGTCGGGACGCGTCGCAAGGAACTGACCCAGCTTGACATAGGATGGACCCAGACGGGCGACAGCCGCGGCCAGCCGATCGCTTCGGCCGCGTCGCAATGCCTTGCGCTTTGTGAAAAGCCGCGCGATCTGCCAACCGAGTTTTGGCACTCCGGAAAGCTGGTCGCCTGGCAGTGCCGCAACGACGCCTTCGCGGACCATGATCCAGCCAGCCCGGACAAGCCTCAGTGCCGCGCCGACGTCGCTCATGAAGAAGCGTCCGTCAAAGCTTCCAGCCCGAATGCAGCGCGGCCACTCCGCCAGTGTAGTTGCGGTATGTCACGCGATCGAAGCCGGCGCGGCGGATCATGCCGGCGAAGGTTTCCTGGTCGGGGAACTTCCTGATTGATTCCACGAGATAGGAATAGGGCTCGCTTTCGCCTGCAACGAGTTTGCCGATACGCGGGATAGCTTTGAAAGACCATTGCTCATAGATGCGGTCGAGCAGCGGAACATCGACCTCGGAGAATTCCAGGCAAAGGAACCGGCCACCCGGCTTGAGAACGCGATATGCCTCGCCGAGCGCGACTTCGATGCGTGGCACATTACGGATGCCGAACGCGATGGTATAGGCGTCGAACTTTTCGTCGGCGAACGGCAGCGCCTCGGCATTGGCTTCGACGAAATCCACCTTGTCGGCGTAGCCCCGCTTGTCAGCCCGCCCACGACCGACCTCCAGCATGGAGCCGTTGATGTCGAGGACTGTCGCGCGCGCGTGACCGTGCGAAGCATCAACGATGCGCAATGCGATGTCGCCCGTGCCCCCGGCGACATCCAGCACTTTCCAGCCATCGCGTCTCGGCGGGTTCAGCGCAGCGACCATGGCGTCCTTCCACAGCCGGTGAAGGCCGCCCGACATCAGGTCGTTCATCAGGTCGTACTGGCCTGCGACCTTGTGGAATACGTCGTTGACCAGCGGCTGCTTCTGGCCTGCGCCTACGTTCTTGAACCCGTATGAGGTTTCCATTTCCGCGGCAGCGGTGGAACGTTGTTCTGACATCTTCTTTTACCATTCAAGGGCGCCCGGACCATAGCCGATCATATTGCGTGGCGCTATGGTTGCAGGCGCGGCGTCAGGCCGCGCCGGGCGAGGCTTCACCGGACTGTCAGGACTCGAGCATGCCTTTGAAAGTTGAACTGCACTGCCACATAGAAGGTGCGGCGTCTCCTGAACTCGTCACGTTGCAAGCCAGGAAATACGGCGCGGACGCTTCCCCCTTTATCCGCGACGGCTCCTTCGTCTGGCACGATTTCACAACGTTCCTTGCTGCCTATGACTTCGCTTCGGCACTGTTTCGTACCGAGGACGACTACGCAAGGCTGTCGGAGCACTACCTGACCAGCCTTGCTCGCGACGGGGCGATCTATTCCGAAATATTCACATCGCCCGACCATGCCATCAAGGCAGGCCTGTCGCCCCAGGCCTACACCGATGCGCTGGGCGAAGGGATATTGCGCGCCAGGGCCAAGACCGGCATCGAGGGCCGCATGATCGTCACCGGTGTGCGGCACATCGGCGTCGAATCCATCGAAAGGGCGGCGCGTTTCGCTGCCCGCTGCGGCCATCCGCTGGTAACCGGCTTCGGCGTCGCCGGAGATGAGCGCATCGGCGAATTCGAGGACTACGTGCGCGCTTTCGAGATCGCGCGCGAGGCCGGCCTTGGCATTACCATTCATGCTGGTGAACTGACCGGCTGGGAAAGCGTAGAAGCCGCGCTCGACCACATACGGCCGTCGCGCATCGGTCACGGCGTGCGCGCAATCGAAAATCCAGAGCTGGTGCGCCGCATCGCGGCCGAGGGGGTCGTTCTCGAATGCTGTCCAGGTTCGAACGTCGCGCTCGGCGTGTTCGCAAGCTTTGCTGACCATCCTTTCCCGAAGCTGCGCCAGGCTGGTTGCAAGGTGACGCTGAATTCCGACGATCCGCCCTATTTCTGGACCTCGCTCAAGCGCGAATACGACATCGCGGCCAAGCATTTCGGGATGGGTGAAGAGGATCTGTCGAACGTGACAAGGACAGCCGTCGAGGCCGCCTTTGTCGACCGAAAGACCAAGGCGATGCTGCTTGGGAAACTCGGGCAGCCCGCAACCAGACGCTGAAAGCTGTGGTCTGGACGCGCATAGCCTTTTCCTCCGCCCCCGAAAGTCGATAGGGTCACGGCAACATCCAGCGTTCCGGGAGAGCACCATGCAAGGCGTGACAGTCGTCGACCATCCGCTCGTGCAGCACAAGTTGACGATCATGCGCGACAAGGAGACGTCGACGGCGGGGTTCCGCCGGCTGTTGAGAGAGATATCGTTGCTTCTGGGCTATGAGGTCACGCGCAACCTCGAACTCACGACCAAGATGATCGAGACCCCACTCCAACCGATGGAGGCGCCTACGCTGGAGGGCAAGAAGCTCGTATTTGCATCGGTGCTACGCGCGGGCAATGGCTTGCTGGAAGGCCTGCTCGATCTGGTGCCGGCAGCGCGCGTTGCCCATATCGGGCTCTATCGCGACCACGAGACACTGGAGGCGGTGGAGTATTTCTTCAAGGCGCCGAGCGACCTTGGCGACCGGCTGGTGATCGTGGTCGATCCGATGCTTGCAACGGCGAACTCCGCGATAGCCGCCATCGACAAGCTGAAGGGGCGCGGCGCCACCAATCTGCGTTTCCTGTGCCTGTTGGCCGCCCCCGAAGGCATCGAACGCTTCACCAAGGCACACCCGGACGTACCGGTATTCACCGCATCGATCGACGAAAGGCTCAACGAGAAGGGATACATCGTTCCGGGCCTCGGCGATGCCGGCGACCGGATGTACGGCACCAAATAGCGGTGTTTACTGCTGGTTAACACAGTCGCGGGAATCCGTGGCCGATCGGCAAGAGCGCTTCTGATTTTAAGCCGTCGATCACGTTGTCCGGCTATGGTCCGCCGCTAGCGAAACGGACCTAGCAATGCTGCGCAGGCTCATCATCCTGATCTTCTTCGCCGTCGCGTCGGCGGCGATACCGTTCATTTACGAGCGCAATCCCGAGTTGTTCGAGGCCGTGCTGCGGCCATCGCAGGCGGCTCCCGAAATTGTCGCGAAGGCTGAAATCAGGACATCGCAGCCATCAGGCCTTCCGACCGAAGTCCTGCTCGGCCGCAAGGTTCGCATCGCCGCCGATCCCTACGGGCACTTCAAGGCCGATTTCAAGCTGAACGGTCAAGCTGTCGGTGCGATGGTCGACACCGGCGCGACGCTCGTTGCGATGAACACTTCCACGGCGCGCAAGGTCGGCATCAAGATTGCGGCGGGCGATCTCAAATACACCGTGAAAACGGCCAACGGCGAAGCGCGAGCCGCCGGCGTGATCATCGCCAAGCTTCAGATCGGTCGCATTCTCGTCGAGAATGTCGAGGCCGTGGTGCTGGACGACAGAGCACTTGAAGGAACGCTGATCGGCGTAAGCTTTCTGAAGCGGCTGGCGAAATACCAGGTCGAAAACGAGTCGCTGCTTCTCGTCCAGTAGTCATTGGCGAGGCGATATGCGTCGCACGACTGCCTTGTCGGTCGCGGGCCTTGCAGGGCCGATCGTATATGCCAGGCGGATCTCGGACGCAGCTTTTTCGGCTGCGGCATGCGAGCGGGCATGCAGCATTGCAAGCGGCTCGCCCTTGACTGCTTCCGCCCCTATCGGAAGCAGGCCGGTGATGCCGACAGCATGGTCGATGACATCGTCGGGGGTGGTGCGGCCACCGCCAAGCGCCACGACCGCCAGACCAATGTCGCGGGTGGCAATGGAAGTGACATAGCCTGCGCTTTCAGCGACAACGGCGACTTCCAGCGGAGCCTTCGGCAGGTAGGACGCAGGCTTTGCCACGAAGTCCGACGGACCGCCCAGCGCAGCAATCATCTGGCCGAACGTCTCGGCGGCGGTGCCTTTCTCAAGCACTACGGTCGCACGCGCTATTCCCTCCTTGTTGGAGCCTGCCATCCCCGCCGCGACCAGCATTTCGGCTGCAAGAGCCATCGTCACCTCTGCGAGGCGCTTATCGCGCCTGCGGCCGGTGAGGAAGTCGACTGCGTTCATGACCTCGACGGCATTGCCGGCCGCCGAAGCCAGCGGTTCGTTCATGCCGGTGATCAGCGCCGAGGTCCGCGTACCCGCACCGTTCGCGACCTCCACCAAGCTGTTGGCCAGTTCGGTGGCATCGCGGCTCCTTGCCATGAAGGCGCCGTTGCCGACTTTGACGTCGAGCACGAGTGACTGCAGGCCGGCCGCCAGTTTCTTCGACAGGATCGAGGCCGTGATCAGCGGTACGGATTCGACGGTCGCGGTCACATCGCGGATGCCATAGAAGCGCTTGTCTGCGGGGGCAAGAGCCGCCGTCTGGCCAATGATGGCGCAGCCGGCAGTTCGGACTGTTTTTCGAAACAGCGCAGTGTCCGGCTGGCTCACATATCCAGGAATGGCGTCCATCTTGTCCAGCGTGCCTCCGGTGTGGCCAAGGCCGCGCCCCGAAATCATCGGCACGTAGGCGCCGCATGCGGCAACGATCGGAGCCAGCATCAGCGATACATTGTCGCCCACGCCGCCGGTCGAATGCTTGTCGGTCACCGGACCCGGCAAGTCCGACCAGTCAAGCGTGTCGCCTGAATCGCGCATGGCGAGCGTCAGCGCGACGGCCTCGTCGCGGCTCATTCCGTTGAAGAACACCGCCATGGCGAGGGCGGCAACCTGGCCTTCCGAAACCTTCCCAGAAGTCATTCCGGCGACGAATGCCGCGATTTCTGCGCCCGTCAGCGGCCTGCCATCGCGCTTCTTGCGGATGATCTCCTGCGGCAGCATAGTCATGCTGGAAGGCCCGCGCCGACCAGGTGGCGCAGGATCGTCGCCAGCCGCGCACCTCCCACCGGGGCGATGTCCTTGGTCTCCTGGTGCGAAAGTTCCCCGCCGGTCATGCCGGCGGCCAGGTTTGTTATGACCGAACAGGCTGCGACCCGCATGCCGAGGAACCGCGCGAGGATGACTTCAGGAACGGTCGACATGCCGACTGCATCCGCGCCCATCACCCGCGCCATCCGGATTTCCGCCGGAGTCTCGAAGGAAGGCCCCGAGAACCACATGTAGACGCCCTGGTGCAAGGGCGTACCCGTGGCGTCCGCCGCTGCCTCGATCGCCCGGCGCAATCCGGCATCGTAGGCTTGGGTGAGGCCGACGAAGCGCCGGTCGGTCGGCTCGCCGAAGAGTGGATTGGAGCCCGAGAAATTGATGTGGTCGCTGATCAGCATCACCGTTCCGGCAGGCATGTCGGGGTTGAGAGAGCCCGCGGCGTTTGTCAGGATCAGATTGGTGATCCCGATTACGAACAGCGCTTCCAGCGCCGGCCGCATAGCGGCGGCGTTGCCATGCTCGTAGTAGTGCGCTCGACCGGACAACATGAGAACGGGGCGTCCGGCGAAATCTCCCGCGACGATCTCTCCGGCGTGTCCACTGACACCGCTCTTTGGGAAACCTGGCAGTTCGGCGTAGGGGATTCGGATCGCGTTCGTGACCTCTTCGGCGAGGGGGCTGAGGCCGGAGCCGAGGATGAACGCCACCTCCGGCTTGAGGGTACCGAGTTTGCTTGCAAGTATTGCCGCGGCCGACGTCATTTGAGGATGTCTCCGGCGAAGCCATACGGCAGCATTTCGCCCATAGTCACGGTTTCCACGATGCCGTTCTCGTCGCACAGATGCAGCTTCGTTTCCGGCCGCGCGAATTCGGCCAGCCGCTGGCGGCAGCCGCCGCAAGGGGTCACCCTCGCCATGCGTTCCGCAGTAACCGCAATCTCGGTGATCTTGCCGCCGCCGCCCATGATGTAGTGGCCAAGCGCCGTCGTTTCGGCGCACCAGCCTTCCGGATAGGATGCGACCTCGATGTTGGCGCCGGCAAACACGCGTCCATCGTCGCAGCGCAAGGCCGCGCCAACGGGAAATTTCGAATACGGCGCGTAGGCTTTTGCCATTGCTGTCTTGGCCGCGAGAAACAGATCGTGGGACATGGCAGGCGCTCTTTCCGACAGCGGTTCGGCTACCGCTCTTTCACATAGGGCACGCCGCCGGCGCGGGGAGGGATCGCCTTGCCGATGAAGCCTGCGAGCAGGATCACGGTGAGGACATACGGCAGCGCCTGCATGAACTGAACCGGTACCTTGCCAACGATCGGCAACGGCGTACCCTGCAGGCGGATGGACAGGGCGTCGAGAAAGCCGAACAGCAGGCACGCGAACATCGCAGGCACCGGCTTCCACTTGGCGAAGATCAGCGCTGCCAGCGCGATGTAGCCGCGTCCGGCTGTCATGTCTTTCACGAAACCGGCATTCTGCGACAACGACATGTAGCACCCCGCCAGGCCGGTCAGAACGCCGGTGCAGATCACCGCACGGTAACGCAGCCACGCGACGGAAATGCCAGCCGTGTCAACTGCGGCGGGGTTCTCGCCAACGGCTCGCAGACGAAGTCCGAAGCGGGTCCGGAACAACACCCACCAGGTGAACGGAACCGCAAGAAAGGCCAGATACGCAAGCAAGGTGTGGCCCGAAAGCAGGCCCGAATAGATCTGGCCGACCACGGGAACGTCGCGCAACTGGTCCGCGAAGGGCAGGGTGATCGCACCGAAGCGGCCATCCGCCGTCAGAGAGGGCGTGCGGCCGCCCTGATTGAACCAAGCCTGGCCGAGGATGATGGTCGATCCGGCCGCGATGAAATTTATGGCCACACCCGACACGATCTGATTGCCGCGATGGGTGATGGAGGCGAAACCGTGGACAAGCGCGAGCGCCACGGAGACGAGCACAGCGACCAAGAGGCCGATCCATGCGGAGCCGAACACGGCGGCGGCGGCAGCCCCGGCGAAGGCGCCAGCGAGCATCTTGCCCTCCAGCCCGATGTCGAAAATGCCAGCGCGCTCAGAGTAGAGACCGGCGAGGCAGGCGAGGAGCAGCGGCACCGAAACGCGGATGGTGGAGTTCAGGATGTTGATCAGGGCCTCGAAGAATTCCATCTCAGGCGCCCTCCGCCCTTGGTGGCGCAATGCCAACCGACTTCGGACTGAAGCTCGCGAAGACCGCTTGCACCGTCGGCCTGAACATATGCTCCAGCGCGCCGGCAAACAGGATGACCAGACCCTGGATGATGACGATCATGTCGCGCGAGATGTTGGGCATCTCGAAAGCCAGCTCCGCGCCGCCCTGGTACAGCATGCCGAACAGGATTGCTGCCGGTACGATGCCGGCGGGATGCGAACGCCCCATCAATGCGACCGCGATGCCGACGAAACCTGCGCCAGATACGAAGTCCAGCGACACATTGTGCTGGTCGCCCATGATCGGATTGAGCGCCATCATGCCGGCGAGCGCGCCGGAGATCAGCATGGTGATGATGATGATGCGTGTTTCAGAAATGCCGGCGTAGCGTGCAGCCTTCGAACTATGGCCCATGGTGCGGATTTCGTAGCCAAGCCTGGTGCGCCAGACCACCAGCCAGACGACAAAGGCCATTGCCAGCGCGAGCAGGAAGGACAGGTTGAGTGGCGCCGAAGGACGCACGGTGAGCCCGAAGTCCGACAGCAGCCAGCCGAGCTTTGGCAACTGCCCGCCTTCGACGAGTTGGCGCGTCTGGGGCGCCATCGCGCCGCGCGGCTTTAGCGGCCCGACCAGCAGGTAAACCATCGTCGAAGCAGCGATGAAATTGAACATGATGGTGGTGATGACGATATGCGAGCCGCGCTTCGCCTGAAGGTAGGCGGGGATGAGCGCCCACAGTGCGCCGCTGATGGCAGCGCCCAGGATAGCCAGGGGAAAGGTCAACCACCACGGCAGGATATGGTCGAAGGCAAGGCACACAACGCCGACCCCCAGCCCCGCGATATAGGCCTGGCCTTCGCCGCCTATGTTGAACAGGCCGCAATGAAATGCCACCGCCACTGCGAGCCCGGTGAAGATGAAGTTGGTGGCGTAGTAGAGCGTATAGGCGATCCCGGTGCCGCTGCCGAAAGCGCCCTCCACCAGGATGGCTGCAG
The DNA here is from genome assembly GCA_026400435.1 of Hyphomicrobiales bacterium. Lineage (GTDB taxonomy): Bacteria > Pseudomonadota > Alphaproteobacteria > Rhizobiales > Rhizobiaceae > Mesorhizobium_K. The sequence goes on from JAPLOZ010000029.1 coordinate 49,993, forward strand.
CGCGGAACGGATTTTCGCCCACCAGCAGCACCACCAGGCCGGCACCGGCGAATGCCACCAGCAGATTGATGAGCGGTATCAGGCCGTAGTCGGCCCAGGCCGGCAACTTTGTGTACGGCGTGCTCACTCCGCGGCCTCCTGGCTTTCCACTCCGGCCATGAGAAGGCCGAGTTCGCCCTCGGTGGCGTCCGGCCCGCGTTCGCCGACCACGCGCCCGTCGAACATGACGAGGATCCGGTCGGACAGGGAGCGGATCTCGTCCAGCTCGACCGAGATGAGCAGCACTGCCTTGCCCCGGTCGCGCATGGCGATGAGTTGCTTGTGGATGAATTCGATCGCGCCGACATCAACGCCGCGTGTCGGCTGGCCGACGATCAGCACCCCAGGGTCCTGCTCGAGCTCACGCGCGAGCACGATCTTCTGCTGGTTGCCGCCAGAAAAATTGGCTGTCCGCAATCGGCAGTCCGGGGGACGGATATCGAATTTCTCGATCTTCCTTCTCGCGTCGTCGCGCACCGCATCGATCTTGAGAAACGGGCCGTTCAGATATTGCTGTTTGTCATGGTAGCCGAGGATCGAGTTCTCGTTTTCCTCGAAGGCGAGGACCAGGCCGACATGGTGACGGTCCTCTGGCACATGCGCCAGGCCACGATCGCGCAGTTCTCCGGGATCGGCGTGGCCGGTCACCTCGATTGCCGCGCCGTCGAGCATGACGCTTCCAGAGACCGCCCGGCGAATGCCTGAAACTGCCTCGATCAGTTCGGACTGTCCGTTGCCGGCGACGCCGGCGATGCCGACGATCTCGCCGCCGCGCACGTCGAAGGATACGTCACTGACCATCGTCACGCCGCGCGAATCCCTGACCGTCAGATTGCGGACCGACAACTTGACGGCTCCCGGCCTGGCTTCGCCCTTCTCCACGCGCAGCAGGACCCGGCGACCCACCATCAGCTCGGCCAACTCCTCGACGGTGGTCTTGGCCGTCTCCCGCGTTGCGACCACCGTTCCCTGGCGCATCACCGAGACAGTGTCGGTGATGGCCATGATCTCGCGGAGCTTGTGGGTGATGAGTACGATCGTCTTGCCCTGCTCCTTGAGCTGCCTGAGAATCCGGAACAGATGATCGGCCTCTGCCGGTGTCAGGACCCCGGTCGGTTCGTCGAGGATCAGAATCTCGGCGCCCCTGTAGAGCGCCTTTAGGATCTCGACGCGTTGCTGCAGGCCGACCGGCAACTCCTCGATCACGGCATCCGGATCGACTTCCAGGCCGTATTCACGCTCTAGCCGCTCCAGTTCCGATCGCGCCTTGGCGATGCTGCTTTTCAGGAGGGCTTCGTGCTCGGCGCCCAGAATGACGTTTTCAATGACCGTGAAATTCTCGACCAACATGAAATGCTGGTGAACCATGCCGATGCCGTGCGCTATGGCGTCGTTTGGCGTCTTGATCGCCACCGCCTTGCCGCCGACTTTGATCTCGCCGCTGTCGGCCTGATAGAAGCCGTAGAGGATCGACATCAGCGTGGACTTGCCGGCGCCGTTCTCGCCGACGATCCCCAGAATCGAACCGCGCTCGATCACGAGGTTGATGTCGCGGTTGGCTCTTACGGTGCCGAAGCTCTTGTTGATACCGACAAGCTCGATTGCAGCTTCAGCCATGCGGCCGCATTCCCATATTCTTGTTCTTGTGGGCAAGAGCTAGCATGCCGCCTTTCCGCTGCCAATCTCGGCTCAATGCGGCGCATCTCGACAAATCGGTGATTGCTTGTCAATTTCCGGACGGATTGCGCTGGGACAGCTCGGCGACGGGGAGATTGCGATGAGCGCGGCGGTTGATCGCATGACGATCCTGGAAATACGTTCTGCCGAGCAGGAGAAGACGATCGAGGAACTGTCGGGCCAGATCGCCGAACAATGGAAAACGATCGAGAGTCTCCGCAGGAGGCTGGATGCATTCGTCAACCGGTTTGCAGCGTTGGAAGAGCAGGTTGCACCGGATGTTCCGGTAACGAAGCCGCCGCACTGGTAGGGCCCCGCAATGGGCGATTCAGGGGATCGGATGGAGAGGGCAGGGCGCTACGTGCTCGGCCTCATGGACGACGACGAGCGCGAGCGGGCGGAGCGCGACCTGGAGATCGATCCGGCATTCCGCGACGCGATGATGGAGGTCGCCGAGCGCATGCATGTGTTCGGCAGCACCGCGGTGGGCGGAGAAGAACCCCAGGATCAGTGGCGGCTGGTCAAGGATCGCATCGACGCAATGCCGCAGATGCGCCGGGCCGGCGATGGACCACGAGTGGCAGGAGATGCGCTGGCGGCGCACGAACCGCCCGAAAGGCCGGTCACCTTCGGCCGACGCAAGTCAGACGTCACGGCATCAGTCATCGTGCCTTCGACAGAGCGCGCATTCCGCCGCATCGGGCCGGGTTCCGTCCCCGACCGCCGCGCCCTTCTGCTGGCTTTGTGTCTGGTCGGCGCATTTGCGCTGGGCTATTTCGCCGGCGTCTCGTCCGGCGCGCGTTCCAACGTGAGGGACGTCGCGGCACAACCTTGAAATGCAAAGGCCGCCGGGTTGCCCCGGCGGCCTTGCGGTTCAGATCATCAAGATCAATACGGGCAGCTGTCGTCCGACATATAGTCGTGGACGGTAACGGTACCGGCGATGATGTCGGCCTTGGCCTTTTCGGCGGCAGCCTGCATCTCCGGCGTGATCAGCGCCTTGTTGTTGTCGTCCACCGCGAAGTCGACTCCGCCTTCCTTGAGACCGAGGTTGTTGATGCCGCCGGTCAGCTTGTCGCCCTTGGCGTCCATGAATGCGCCATAGACCGCAGTGTCGACCCGCTTCAGCATCGAGGTCAGGACCTTGCCGGGCTGCAGTCCGTTCTGGTTGGAATCGACGCCGATGCCGAGTTTGCCGGCGTCCGCGGCGGCTTGAAGCACGCCAACGCCGGTGCCGCCTGCCGCGGCGTAGATCACGTCGGCGCCCTGGTCGATCTGCGTCTTGGCGATCTCGCCGCCCTTGGTCGGATCATTCCAGGCGGCCGGTGTATCGCCGGTCATGTTCTGGATGACGTCCGTTGCTCCTGCGGCCTTGGCTCCACCGACATAGCCGCAGCCAAAGCGACGGATGAGCGGAATGTCCATGCCGCCGACGAAGCCTACCTTCTTGCTCTGCGACGCCATACCGGCGAGCAGGCCGACGAGATAGGAACCCTCCTGCTCCTTGAACACGATCGAGCGCACATTCGGCTTGTCGACGACCATGTCGATGATGGCGAACTGCAGATCGGGGAAATCGGTGGCGACCTTGTCGAGCGCTTCGGCCCAGGAGAAGCCAGCCATCACGATCGGATTGCGGCCGTCCTCGGCGAAGCGGCGCAGCGCCTGCTCGCGCTGGGAAGCGTTGGATACTTCGAACTCGACATACTCGACGCCGGTTTCAGTCTTGAACTTCTCGGCGCCATTGAAGGCAGCCTCGTTGAACGACTTGTCGAACTTGCCGCCCAAGTCGTAGAGCAGTGCCGGCTTGATGTCGGCTGCAAACGCCGGAAGGCACAACGCGGTGGCGGCCAGAAGGCCGAGTACGATTCGTTTCATGAGATCCACACCCTGTCGGTTGATTACTGGACGCCCAGCAGGCTCCGGAATGACCGGCCCCGCGAGGCACATGGCAAGGGTTCGCCCCTCCGCTCATGCGCCAATCTTGCACGCCCAAAGACAAAATTCACGCGGAATTTTGACCCTTGCGACAAACGAATTCCGCCAATCGGGACTGGAGCACACAAAAATGCCCGGTGCGCTGCGGCGAACCGGGCATTTGATATACGCTATGCGCCCCGCTTCAGATTGCCGGAAGGGCGCAGGCCACTCCGGTGCCCTTGAGGTTGCAATAGCCGTAGGGGTTTTTCGCGAGATATTGCTGATGATCTTCCTCGGCGAAATAGAAGATGGGCGCCGGCGCGATTTCCGTTGTGATCGGGCCGCGTCCTACCAGGCGCAGCGACGCCTGGTAGGCATCGCGCGACGCAACCGCCTGGCGCGCCTGCTCATCACCGACCGTAAAGATCGCTGAACGGTAGGTGGTGCCGACGTCGTTGCCCTGACGCATGCCTTGCGTCGGATCGTGCGCTTCCCAAAAAATCTTGAGCAGATCGGCATAAGAGACGATCTTCGGGTCGAAAACCACGAGCACAACTTCCGCGTGGCCGGTCAGGCCGGTGCAGGTCTCCGGATAGGTCGGGTTCGGCGTGATGCCGCCGGCATATCCGACAGCCGTAACCCAGACGCCTTGCGTCTGCCAGAAAAGCCGTTCCGCCCCCCAGAAGCAGCCCAGGCCGAAAAACGCCGTCTCAAGGCCATCGGGATAGGGGCCCTTGAGCGGCCGCTTCGAAACGAAGTGATGCGAGGCGGTCACAATGGGGCGATCACGGCCCGGCAACGCCTGGTCGGGTTGGGGCATCCGCACTTTCTTGGTCAGCACGTCGCTGAGTGAAAACATGCAATTTCTCCTTGGTTTGACGGAGCGTGCCGAGACGTTCAGCGTTCCACGACGAAGCTGCCGATGCGCCTTTCAGGCCTGTGGCCAATGGCGTACAGCAGGAATGCCAGCGCGCCGAACCCGACAAAGCCTGGCTGCTCCAGGACGAAAACGGCTACCGGATCCCACAGAAGCGGGTGTGTGTGGCCAACGATAAACGACTGCAAACGCTCCAGCGTTGTCGGCGAGACGCTCGTCCAGCTTGCGCCGAGCGGGGTCATCACCAATTTCGCCGCCGCAATGGTGCGTGTTACATCAAGCACCGCCAAAATCACGGCGACTGCCAATGATACCGTGGCCATCAGCCGGAACAGGAAGCGGAACATGGCGATCCTTGGCGGACTTGGGGAGGGGGCTAGCTTGGCGGATTGTCCGATAGATAAGTTGCCGGGAACTTTTGTGCAATCGGCGCCAGGCCCAAGTCCACGGAAGGTTGACGCAATTGCGCGCCGCCGTATCGCGATTAACGCCAATCGGCCTTGGCATTCCGCCCGGGATCGACTAGATCAGCCCCGCGCCGGCAAAGTTCCAGCTTGTCGTCGCGCGCGGAGAGGTGGCCGAGTGGTTGAAGGCGCACGCCTGGAAAGTGTGTTTACGGGAAACCGTAACGCGGGTTCGAATCCCGCTCTCTCCGCCAGCCCTAAACTGCATCGTATTCTGTAGCGATTTCAGTGGCTTAGGTCCTGATAGGTTTCGACTTAGACCAATCACTTAGACCAATCTGGATCAACTCGTCTGGGTGGTCCATGAGGTCGCCGTCAATCCGCTTCCCGACCAGTCCCGAAAGTCTCCCATCGGCCCGCCCTGAGGCTTACCCGCACAAACATGCTGCCGCTGCCTTGTCGTAACCGCGCGCGAAGTCACCCTCGGGGCGTTCGATCTTGATGACCTCGGCACCCGCATCCGCCAGGCGGGAAGAGCAGAAGGGCGCGGCCACCGCCTGTTCGATCGCTATGACCTTCAGTCCCGACAGAGGAAGATCTGCCGTGGCCGTTAGAACGACCTCGGCAGGTCGAGGACATGCTCGGCGATGAAGCTGAGGATCAGGTTGGTTGAGATCGGCGCTACCTGGTAGAGGCGGGTTTCCCGGAACTTGCGCTCGACATCGTATTCAGCCGCGAACCCGAAGCCTCCGTGGAACTGCAGGCAGGCGTTGGCCGCTTCCCATGAAGCCTTGGCTGCGAGGTACTTCGCCATGTTGGCCTCGGCACCGCACGGCTTCTTTTCGTCAAACAGTTGGCACGCCTTGAAACGCATCAGGTTGGCCGCCTCGATCTCGATATAGGCTTCCGCGATCGGGAACTGCACACCTTGGTTCTGCCCGATGGGCCGGCCGAAGACGGTGCGCTCGCGCACATATTTGCTCACCCGGTCAATGAACCAGTAGCCGTCGCCTATGCACTCGGCCGCGATCAGCGTGCGCTCGGCGTTGAGGCCGGTCAGGATGTACTTGAACCCCTGACCTTCCTCGCCGATGAGGTTCTCCGCGGGAATCTCGAGATTGTCGAAGAACAACTCGTTCGTCTCGTGGTTGACCATGTTCGGGATCGGCTGGACCGTCATGCCGCTTTTCACGGCCTCCCTGATGTCGACGAGAAAGATCGACAGCCCTTCGGATTTCTTCTTCACATCCGAGAGCGGCGTGGTCCTGGCCAGCAGGATCATCAGGTCGGAATGCTGTACGCGGCTGATCCAGACCTTCTGTCCGTTGACGACGTAGCGGTCCCCTGTCTTGACTGCTGTGGTCTTGATCCGCGTCGTATCCGTTCCCGTGGTGGGCTCGGTCACGCCCATCGATTGCAGACGCAGTTCACCGGTGCGATGCTCGTCGCTCTGATGGTGGAGATGACCGAGATTTTGACCACGGCGCCGTCTATTGCGATCCCTCGCCAAGGAGATGCACCTCTGCGGCGTGCCCGCTCAGCGCCTCGAGCTCAGCGCCGGGCATGACGATGAAGCCACTGCGGTCGAGGGCGCCGTCGATTGCGGCCAGCGGCGTGCCGGGGGGTGGCGCGGCAAGGCCCAAAATGAAATCTGCAAGTCTGGCGGGCGCCATCGTCACGTGTTCCGGCAGTTGCGCTGTCGCGGGCTCCGTCAGGATCACCCCGTTGCGCAGTTCGATCCGCCATGGTGCGGCGTCCCCTTCGACCTGAATTGTCAAGGTGGTATGGGTGTCGCCTGCCTTCGACGGGTCGATCAGCGCTGGCAGAAAAGCCATAACGGCGGCTGTGCCCGCCGCGATCAGGTCCTCTCGGCCGGGCGTGCCGAGGACGGCGCGCACTTGAGCGATCGTGACCGGCCGGCCCATCGCGAGCAGCTGTCCCTCCATTTCCAACGCTTCGGTTATGTACCAGCCGCGGGCATTCGAGGAGGTGGTACGCTGCCCGATTGCGCGGGCAGCCGTGGCGCGGATTGCACGCGCGGTTTGGTCCTGCGGGTCCATCTGAAGCAGCAGCGAGGTCAGCCGCAGCGCCCATTGCCAACCCGATATATCGCCCGCAGCTGCAGCCCCGTCCGCGTTGGCTCGGACCTTCTCGAGGCCACCCATGAGCGCGATCGTGCGGCGGGCCTCTTCGGCGACAGGAAGCGGATTGATCTCGTAGACATCATTGCCAAACCAGCTGACTGTCGTGTTGTAAATCTGACGCACCTGGCTTTCCACCTGGCCGTAGAACTCGTAATCCTCGCGCAGGCTCGCCGGCATGACGACCGCTTCCGCCGCCGCGCGCCCGTCCAGGCCGCGCCCGATCATGCGGTTTGACTGATCGCGGATTAGGCGGATCCGATCAGCGGAGCGGCGAATGGCCGAACGCACGGCGTCCTCCCCAGTGACCGGTGCTGCATGCAGGTCGAGCAGGATCGCCGCGTCGTACGTTTCCAGATGGCGGGCGTCTTCAAGGTATGGATTGGGGTCACGCAAGGGGCCGCCGCGCAGGGTCGACAGGTTGAACATGAAGCCCGGCGCCATGGCGTTGGTTATGAGAAGCCGGAATCGCGGAAAATAGAATCCCACGCTGTCGGTCGCATCCGTCCGGTTTGGCATGACCGTGACGTCCTCCCCGGCGATTGTGAGCGTCTGAACGCTGCCGTTGGTGAACAGGTGCTCGGGTGCGCGGTAGCTCGATTCCGCCAGCAGCCTGTCCGGCGTGAACCCGAGGTTGTTGGGGAAGGCGTCGGGACCTTCCGCCGGATGGAACACGCCGAATTGGGAAACGCCGCGCGCCTTGAAGATACCTGAGAGAGGACCAAGGCCCACGCTGGCTGTGCGATTCCTGTCGAGCCACTCGTGCCCCCAGAGTTCGGCGCCCTCGTCTGACCAGGCCGCCGTGCCCTCGGCGTAGTGCCAATGAGTGAAAAGGATCGCTGCAACGCGGATAGCACCGCCTGTTGCCGCTGAAAGGGTGTCGCGCATCTCCTGCGCTGCACGGGTGGAATCGCCAGTATCGACAATGATCCAGCCCTCTGGTGCGCGGATCGCCATGGAATGCGCAATGCCCCACCCGGCGAGGAGCCAGAGATCGGGAGCTACCTCGATGGCGCGTCTTTCGGTCATCGCAAGGCGCTCGTTCGCTCCTGCCACGGGAGCGGTCGTGATCGCGCCGTTCCGGGCCGTCACGGTCTCCTCTCGCAGGGAGGGGCTCCGCCAGATCGGACCCGAGGCCGCGTTATCCTGGGCGCGAGCGCCGGTCGGGACGGTGAGGGTAGCCGAGCCGAGCCAGAGGAGCGCCCCTGCGGCAGGCGCTGCTGTCAGGATATCGCGACGCGTGGTCAAAATGTAGGCTCCTTGCAGAGAACTGAATGAGCAGGCACGGTACGTCGAGAGGTCGAAGTTGCTTCAGACTTCACCGCACGACCCAGGAGTGGTGACAATCTAGTGTTCCAGGCCGTCGTTGTACTTCAGGTCACCCTCGACGTCTAAGACCGCCGGGGTGGGCGTCGTTGCCGGCATCAGACGGCTTCGATCCAGAACCCGATCCAATTCGGCCAAGGCCCCGCCGCCAGCCAGAGACGCGGCTTTGCCGAGAACAAAATCCGCCAGCTCGCTCCGGGTTACGTCGATGTGACTCGCGCCGCGGGAAGCGCTGGGGGATATCACGAGCACGCTGTTGCGCAATGTCACCAACCAGATCTGATCGTCGCCTTCCGCGGCGAGGCTGAAGATAAGTCGCTGCCCTTCGGCCTTGCGCGGGTCCACGAGGTAACGGACAAACTGAAGGTTCTCCTCGACCGGGATGGCCGTCAGCCGATCGTGCCGCGGCGTACTCAGGAAGGCACGGATTCCGTCTATCGACTGCGGTTCTCCCTGCACCAGCAATTTGCCTTCCAGTTGCAGGGCCTCCGTGACATAGAAGCCCCGCGCATTGGCTGAGTCGGTGCGCTGGCCGAGGGCGCGTGCTGCCGTTGCTCGGGCCTGCCGCGCAGTCGGATCGGCTGGATCGAGTTGCAACAGCAATGAAGTGAGCTTGAGGCTCCAGCGCCAGTTGGCGAGTCCCCCCTCGGTGACCGCCTGCGTGGCCATCCCACGTATGGTCTCGCGGCCGCCCATCGCCTGCACCATTCGCTCGGTTTCTTCCTGCACCGAGAGCGGATTGATCTCATAGACGTCGCCGTCGAACCATCCCACGGTCCCGTTATAAATCTGCCGGACGTGGCTTTCTACCTGACCGTATCCCTCACGCGCGTCGCGCAGCTTGGGCGGCATGTAAATCACCTCTGCTGCCTCGCGGGGCCCAAGACCGCTGGCGACCAGGCGCAGCGTCTGGTCGTGGATCAGCTGAATCGAGTCCACGGAGCGTTCCAGCGCTTCCACAACCACATCCCGGCCGCGGAGCGTCGGCCCGTGGATGTCGAGCAGGATTTCTGCGTTCTTGGATTCGACCCAGCGCGCGTCACCAATCAGGAGTTCGGGATTGCGGAAGGCGCCGCCACGCAGTGTGTAAATATTGAAGATGGTGTCGATGACCAGGAAGTTGGTCACCATCAGCCGACGTTCCGGGAAGTAGAACGCGACGCTGTCCGTCACATCCGTTCGACACGGTGCGACCTGAACGGGCTCACCGCCGATGACCAACTCGGCAATCTTGCCGTCAAGGAAGAGCTTCGTCGGCGGCTGGTAGCTCGACACGAGCAAGAACTTGTCAGGCGTGAAACTGAGCGCGTTCGGGAATGCATCAGCTCCCGTCGCTGGGTGGAACACACCGAACTGCGCGGTGGCGCGCGACATGAGATAGCCGCCCATGACGCTAAGACCGCCGGATGCCCTTCGGTTGCGGTCCAGGTGCTCGTGCCCCCAGATTTCGGTGCCTTCGTCCAGCCACGCGCCGGTGCCATCGGCATAGTGCCAGTGAGTAAGCAGTATGGCTGCGACCTTAATCTTCTTGCCGATTGTCTTTTCGAGCGTCTCGCGCATTTCGGTAGCAACCTGAGTGGAGTCGCCCGTGTCGATTATAATCCACCCTTTCTGCGCCTCGATCGCGAAGCTGTGAGCGATACCCCAGCCGCGCAGCGCATAGACGCCAGTGGCAACCCGCTCGGCGTGTTTCGATTCCGATGCGCCCAGCCGCTCGTTGACGCTCAGAGCAGTCGGCGTCGTCACGGCGCCGTTCGGACCTGTCACGGTTTCGGTGGTCAGCGACGCGCTATGCCAGCTTTGGCCCGAAGGGCCTGCTTGTTGCGCATGGGCAACTGTCGGGACGGTGAAGGCGGCCGCGCCGGACGCAAACAGCGCTCCTGCGGCTGGGATGGCGGCGAGCAGCTCTCGGCGGGAGGTCATGCAGCGTCTTCCTTCTTGCAAATCATTGGTTAGGGGCAGGAACTTTCGGCACAACGGCACGCCGGAAGATCACTTGCCAGGCACGACAGGTCAGTCGGCGGTCACCTCAGAGTTCGCGCGCAGCGGTCCGTGTCAGAGGTACCGGACCAAAAAGCATCGTTCTTCAAATCTATCAGGTGTAAAGATACGAATTGAACAGAACTGGACAGTTGGTTTCCTGAAAAACGCCTTCACCCCTAAGATCCTGAACGAGATGGGCTGGCTGGCAGCCTCGCCGCCGGGGTTTCGCCAGGCTCTCTTTGATGGTGCGTCGCTTCAGAGGATTGCGGCCGGCGCCTATCTTTATCATATCGATGATGACGCAAACGGCCTGTGGGGACTTGAGAGCGGGAGTGTTGCCGTTGAATACGCACATCCCTCGGGACTTCTGAAGCCGGCCTGCGTGCTCCACCGTGGACACTGGGGCGGTGAGGGGCCAATTCTGGACGGCAGGAAACGTAGTGTCGGGATCCGGGCCCTGCAGGACTGCATGTTTTGCCGTGTGCCGCTGGGCCACGTTCGAAGATTGTTGGCCACCAACCCACAATACTGGCGGGAGATCGGTCGACTTGCGCTCGAGCATTACGACCTGACGGCCGGCATCGCTGCGGACGGGATGATCCCAGACAGCCGACGTCGGCTCGTGGCCGTGCTGATGCGCCTCGCTGGCCTAAGAGATCCCTATCCGCTTGAGACGGGCGAGATTCACCTCTCCAAGTCGGAGATCGCATCCATCGTCAACTTGTCCAGAAGCTCGCTGACACCTCTCTTGATTGATCTGCAGGCCAAGGGCGTCATCGAACTTGGCTACCGCAGGATTCGGGTTCAGGTCCCCGCGCGGCTTCTGTCAAACAGTCTGACGAGTGATGACTCGCCCTAAAGAACATGACTGCATACAGAGTGCGGCGCACCTATCGAAATCTAGGAATGGCAAGCGATAATGAAGTATCTGCAGGCACTACCTACGGCCGTGACGGGCGAACTGCCCGTCGTCCCTGTAGACGCACGGGCCGATGAGCCAAGATTCAGACACTTTGGCTGAGAGGGGTGAGACCTGAAGACCGCAGTCTCTGCCTAGCGGGCTGGAACGCAGTCGTGCGTAATCGCTCCTGATCCACAATTTCCGCAATCGTACCAAGGGCTTCGCTTCTCCCCGCCGAGAGAGTTCGCAGCCAGCACCTCTCTCTCCGCCAGCCCTAAACTGCATCGTATTCTGTAGCGATTTCAGTGGCTTAGGTCCTGATAGGTTTCGACTTAGACCAATCACTTAGACCAATCTGGATCAACTCGTCT
>JAPLOZ010000104.1 GCA_026400435.1 Hyphomicrobiales bacterium
GATGCCGAGCGCCAGCAGCGTCTTCTCCGCGCCCCACGTGGAATCGTTGGTCGCCACTCCCATCCGGAAGCCCGCGCGGTGCAGGCTGGCGATCGCTTCCCGGCTTCCCGGCAGCGGGATGGATTGCAGCGCGCCCTGTTCCGCCGTGAAGGTGTCGAAATAGCTGGTCATGTCCTTGCGGCGGCGGTCGTCGGCATCGGGATACCAGAGCGCCACGATGTCGGCATTGGTGCCGGCGGCAAAGACCGAATCCGCGCGGAAGCCATGCGCAGAATAATCGTAGCCGGACTGCGCCATCAGCGCGTCGGCGCGGCTGCGGTCGCCGTCCGCCGCATGCAGCGCCATCAGGTCGGCCAGCGCGTACCACGTCTTCTGGAAATCGACCAAAGTCCCGTCCTTGTCGAACAGGATGCCCTTTATTTCAGCCAAGACGGCGTGCTCCCTGAGTTGTTTCGGCTCGAGTGAGCGTCGAATCGCGCGATTTCAGCTCAAGCCGTGGATATGCCGCACGAGCCCTGCCGTCGAGGCATCGTGGGTCGCCGCGTCCTCGGTGCCCTCCACGACCGGCAGCAGTTCGGTCGCCAGCTCCTTGCCGAGCTCGACGCCCCACTGGTCGAAGGAGTTGATGTCGAACATCGCGCCCTCCACGAACACGCGATGTTCGTAGAGCGCGATAAGTCGGCCAAGCGTCCTGGGGTCGAGCGTCCGGTAGAGTATCGTCACGGACGGGCGGTTGCCGGTGAAGACCCGGTGCGGCGCGATTTTCTCCACCTGCTCAGGCTTCATGCCTTTTGCCAGCATCTGCTGTTTTGCCTCATCCAGCGTGCGGCCCTTCATCAGCGCGGCGGACTGCGCCAGCACGTTGGAAAGCAGCAGGTCGTGATGGTGCTTGAGGCCGGGCTCGTGGCCGACGGCCGCCGCGAGGAACTCGATCGGGATCACGTCGGTGCCCTGGTGCAGCAACTGGAAGAACGCATGCTGCCCGTTGGTGCCGGGCTCGCCCCAGACCAGCGGGCCGGTCGGCGTTTTGGCCGTGTCGCCCTGCAAGGTGACGTGCTTGCCGTTCGATTCCATGTCGAGTTGCTGAAGATAGGCGGGAAAGCGCGACAGCCGCTGGTCATAGGGGATGACTGCGCGCGCCGGAAAGCCGCACACCACGCGGTGCCAGTAGCCCACCAGCCCCATCACCGCAGGCAGGTTCCTGAGCAGCGGCGTGGTGCGGAAATGTTCATCCATATCATGCGCGCCGGCAAGGAAATCGCGGAAGTTCTTCGCGCCCACCGCGATCATGATGGGCAGGCCGATGGCGCCCCAAAGCGAATAGCGTCCGCCCACCCAGTCCCAGAAGCCAAAGACGCGGTCCTTGGCGATGCCGAATTTCGCGACCAGATCGAGCGCCGTCGACACTGCGGCGAAATGATGCTGGACGGCGTCGTCGCCAAGCTTGGCGGTGATCCAGTTCTTCGCCGTCTGCGCATTGGTCATCGTCTCGACGGTGGTGAATGTCTTTGACGCGATGATGAACAGCGTCGTCTCCGGAGCAAGACCCTTCAGCGTGTCGTGCATGTGCGCGCCGTCTATGTTGGACACGTAGTGCGCGCGGGGGCCGTCATGCCAGGGCGCCAGCGCCAGGGTCGCCATGACCGGCCCGAGGTCGGAGCCGCCGATGCCGATGTTGACGACGTCGGTGATCTTCTTGCCGGTCGCGCCCCTGGTTTGGCCTGACCGGACCGCGTCGGAAAATTCAGCCATTGCCGCAAGAACCGCATGCACGTCCGGCACGACGTCGTGGCCGTCGACCATAACATGCGCGCCCTTCGGCTGGCGCAGCGCGGTATGCAGGACGGCGCGATTCTCCGTGATGTTGATCCTGTCGCCGGCGAACATGGCGTCGCGGCGCTTCTCGACTCCTGCCGCACGCGCCGCGGCGGCGAGCAGATCCATCGTCGTTTCCGTGACCGCGCACTTGGACCAGTCGAGCAAGAGGTCGCCGTCGGCAAGCGAGAATTTGCCAAACCGTCCGGGATCGGCGGCGAAAGCCGACCTCATGTCCCGCGGCGTTTCGGCCAGGTGCGTCCTGAGTGCGTCGAGGCTGGTCTGGAACGAGCTGTCTGCCACTTTGGAACTCCTGAAAATCCGGCGCGCCAACATAGCAGAGCTTTCGCACTTCGCGAGAGGCGGCAGCCACGCTTAGCCCATCGCGATGACAACGTTCTTACGGTTGCTGCTGGGCCATGACGCAATGCATCACTGGCACAAATCGCAATGATTAGAAAAATTCATTGGCGCAAGCGTTTGGACCAGGAATACAAGCCTCTGGTCCAGACGTCGCGGAGGGGCGTCTGCTACGGGAGGATGCCATGCCACAGCGCAACGATGCTGCCATCTGGTCGGGATTGTTCCGGATTTCTGCCGAATCCGGTCAGACCCTTCAGGCGCAGATTCGCCAGGCGATTGTCGCCGCCATCCTCGACCGCCAGATCGCGGCGTCAATGCCGCTGCCCTCATGCCGCATTCTTGCAGAGAAGCTCGGCGTCGCGCGCGGCACTGTTGTCCTCGCCTTCCAGCAGCTCGTCGACCAGGGTTTTCTCATCGCGCGCGAACGGCGCGGCCATTTCGTCAATCCCGAGGTGCTTGCCACGCCGGCAAAGCCGACCCGCAAGGCCAACGACAACGCCAACGAGATCGACTGGAAGGCGCGCCGTCAGATTGCCGCATCAGACATGCCGCCCCCGGCCAAGCATGGCAACTGGATCAAGTCGTCCTATCCCTTTGTCTATGGTCAGTTCGACCCTGCGCTTTTCCCGACCGCGGAGTGGCGCGAGTGCAACCGCATGGCGCTTGCGGTTCTCGAAATCCGCAACTGGGCGGCTGACATGGTCGACCGTGATGATCCGCTGCTGATCGAGCAGATCCAGGCCCGGCTCCTGCCGCGCCGCGGCATCTTTGCCAATCCAGACGAGATCATCGTCACGCTTGGTGCGCAGCATGCGCTCTATATGTTGGCAACCCTCCTGATGACCAAGGGCTCCAAGGTCGCCATGGAGGACCCAGGCTATCCCGACGCCCGCTCGATCTTCAGGTTGGCCGGCGCCGATATCCTGCCCACCCCGGTCGATGCCAACGGCATAGTCACCTCGTCGATAGCCAGCGACGCCGGCTTTGTGTTCGTGACGCCGAGCCACCATTGCCCGACCATGGTGCCGATGTCGGCTGAACGGCGGCAGGACCTGCTCGCACGCGCCAGCCGCGACAACCAGATCGTGATAGAGGACGGCTACGACAGCCAGTTGCTCGACGAAGCGCCGCAGCAGGCGCTGAAGAGCTTCGACCGGTCAGGCCGCGTCGTCTATGTCGGGTCCATGTCCAAGACGCTGGCGCCAGGCCTGCGCCTCGGCTACATCGTGGCGTCCGCCGGGCTCATCTCGGAACTGCGGGCGCTGCGCCGCTTCATGCTGCGCCACCCGCCCGCCAACAACCAGCGCGCGGTTGCGCTGTTTCTGTCGCTTGGCCATCACGAGGCGCTGGTGCGCCGTCTCTCGTCGGCCTTCGAGGAGCGCCGCAGGCGGTTGGTGCAGGCGATATCGGCGTTTTTGCCCGAGTGGAGCCCCACCGATTCCGCCGGCGGCACGTCGCTCTGGCTGGAAGGCCCGCGCGGCACGGACGCCCGCGAGCTTGCCGCCGCCGCCGCCACGCGAAGCGTCATCATCGAACCTGGCGACCGCTTCTTCGACCGCACCGACAAGCCGACACGCTTCCTGAGGCTGGGCATCTCCTCGATAGCCCTGCAGCACATAGAGCCCGGCATCCGGGAACTGGCGACGGCAGCCGGCCGTCGGCCTGCCGCGGCCTGACGCGCCTCGGGGCCGTTTGCGCCCTTCTGGTACAGCCGACCAAATGGTCTGGCCCTACGTCTAGGTCCAGCCCATTGCGTAGTCCCTGACAAAGCGGGATCATAGGCGCGGCTCTGGACCAACCGGAGCGCGCTGGGCCAAATGGCCTTGGGCTTGGACATGGGGAAATCGGCATGTCGGTCGCATTGGAAATGAAGGACGGCTCCCAGGACACTGCCACCGATCGCGCTTCGCGACGATCCGGCGGTCGCGAGGCGCGGCGCGCCATGCGGGCTGCCCCGCTTGCCGACGACGTGCGGCCGATCAGGCCCGGCCTTGAGGGGGGCCGCTACAAGCCGCTGATGGAGCAGGATCTCGGCCGCATCAACGAGGCCGTGCTGACGCTGCTTGAAACGGTCGGTTTCGCCAACGCCATACCCTCCTGCATCGAGGCGCTGACGCGGGTAGGCGCCACGCACAGTCCCGATGGCCGCATCCGCTTCCCCCGCGCGTTGGTGCTGGATACCATCAAGAACGCCGCGCGCAATTTCACGCTGCACGGCCAGGATCCCAGGCACGACATGGTGATCCAGGGCAAGCGCGTGCACTATGGCACTGCCGGCGCGGCCGTACATCTTGTCGACGTGGAGAAGCGCGAATACCGCGAATCGCTGCTCCAGGATATTTATGACGCGGCCCGCATCGTCGACGGGCTCGACAACATTCACTTCTTCCAGCGGCCCATGGTGCCGCGCGACATTCCCGATCCCCTCGATATGGATTTCAACACGCTCTATGCCTGCGTGATGGGAACCTCCAAGCATGTCGGCACGTCGTTCACCGTGCGCGAGAACGTCGCTCCGGCGCTTGAGATGCTCTACGCGATCGCCGGCGGCGAGGAGAACTTCCGCGCGCGGCCGTTCGTCTCCAATTCCAACTGTTTCGTCGTCCCGCCGATGAAATTCGCGGAAGACGCGTGCGGCGTGCTCGAAGCCTGCGTTGACGGTGGCATTCCGATCCTGCTGCTCTCCGCCGGTCAGGCCGGCGCGACCGCGCCCGCCGCCATTGCCGGCGCCGTTGTGCAGGCGGTTGCCGAGGTTCTGGCGGGTCTGGTTTATGTCAACGCGCTGAAGCCCGGCCATCCTGCGATCTTCGGCACGTGGCCCTTCGTCTCCGACCTGCGCACTGGCGCAATGTCCGGGGGCTCGGCAGAACAGGCGCTTCTCACCGCCGCCTGTGCGCAGATGGCGCAGTTCTACGATCTGCCGGGCGGCTCGGCTGCTGGCATGGCTGACTCCAAGCTGCCCGATATCCAGTCCGGATACGAGAAGGGCATCACCAACGTCATGGCCGGCCTCGCCGGCCTCAATCTGGTCTATGAATCGGCCGGCATGCATGCGTCGCTGCTCGGCTTCTGTCTCGAGAGCCTGATCATCGACAATGACATGCTCGGCCATTGCCAGCGCTGCGTGCGCGGCATCGAGGTCACCGACGCGGCGCTTTCAATCGACACCATCGCGGAGGTCTGCCTCAACGGTCCGGGCCACTACCTCGGCAACGAACAGACCCTGCGGCTGATGCAGACGGAATATTTCTACCCTGCCGTCGGCGACCGCTTCTCGCCGAAGGAGTGGAACGAGAAGGGCAGGCCCGACATTCTGTCGCGCGCAATCGCCGAGAAGAAACGTATCCTGGCCGACCGCTTTCCGCGCCACGTGGCCAAGTCAATTGACGACCGCCTGCGCGTCCGCTTCGGGGAAATGGTCAAGCTGCCGCGCAGCGGCATGGGATACTGAGGTCAGCCCGGGTCGGCGCTGAGGCCGAAACGGTCGATCACGTCCGCGTTCATCAGCTTGGCGTGCAGGGCCAGCAGGATCATCTGGGCATCCAGGCTGTCAGGCGCGTCCAAGGCGCTCTCGATCCGGCGCTCAGCCGCCTCTTTCGGGTCGCGGCCATTCGCCTGCTTGAATGTTTGCGGCCCGGCGACGCAATAGGCGAGCAGCCCGGCCACAGCCGGATAGGCGGAAGCCGGCGGCTGGTCGGGCCAGTGATCCTTCATCAGATTGACGATGGTGAGTTTCACGCCTTCCGGAACAAGCGCCGGATGCAGGTCCGCCTGGCGCAGCGCCGCATCCAGCTGCCGCAGATCGCCCGAGCGGCCCAACAGACCGAGAAATCCAGGTGAGGAACGGCGCGCGGCCAACGGACTGCTCCGGCTTCTGATATGTGGCGGCCGACTGGCGCGACTCGGCCGGCTGAAAGTCAGCCGGCCACGCAAGACATCATTTCCGCCCGCGACGGCTAGTGATTGTCGCGCGGGACGCCGCTTGTCTGCGCGACGTGCTGGTATTTCACCGCCGGCTTCAGCACCATCCCCTGATCGAACTGGTCGACCATGCCGCGCTGTATCTCCTGCCACGGCGTCTGGTGCTTCGGATATTGATAGCCACCATTTTTCTCCAGAGCGGCGCGACGCGCAGCAAGTTCCTCATTTGAGAGCAAGAGGTTCGCACTACCCTTCCTGAGGTCGATGCGGATGCGGTCGCCGTTTCTCACCAGCGCCAGTCCGCCGCCGATTGCAGCCTCGGGCGACGCATTGAGGATAGATGGCGAGCCCGATGTGCCCGACTGCCGGCCGTCGCCGACGCAGGGGAGCGCATGGATGCCCTTCTTGATCAGGTAGGCCGGCGGCTGCATGTTCACAACCTCCGCACCGCCCGGATAACCCACCGGGCCAGCGCCGCGCATGATCAGGATTGTATGCTCGTCGATGCCCTCCGCGGGATCGTCGATGCGGGCATGGTAGTCTTCCGGCCCGTCGAACACGGCGGCCTTGCCTTCGAAGGCCTCCAGGTCTTTCGGGTTGGACAGGTAGCGATCGCGGAACTCGGTCGAGATGCCGCTTGTCTTCATGATCGCGCTGTCGAACAGATTGCCCTTCAGGTTGATGAAGCCAGCATCGGCCTTGATCGGGTTCGATGTTGGGCGAATGACCTCGGGGTCCTCGTTCGTGGTGTTCGCGCAATTCTGGCCCCTCGTCTTGCCGTTCACGGTAAGCGCGTTGGGGTGCGGCAAAAGGTTAGCCTTCATCAGCTCAGCGACCACCGCGGGAACGCCGCCGGCGTGGTGATAGTCCTCGCCCAGATATTCCCCGACGGGCTGCAGATTGACGATCATCGGGATGTGGTGCCCGACAGACTGCCAGTCGTCATTGTCAAGCTTGACACCGAGATGCCGGGCAATTGCGTTGAGATGTATCGGCGCGTTGGTCGAGCCGCCGATCGCCGAGTTGACGACCACTGCGTTCTCGAAAGCCTCGCGGGTCATGATGTCCGAAGGCTTCAGATCTTCATGCACCATGTCGACGATACGCTTGCCCGTTGCGTAGGCGATCTGGCCTCGCTCGCGGTAAGGAGCAGGGATTGCCGCCGATCCGGGAAGCTGCATGCCGAGCGCTTCGGCCAGCGAGTTCATGGTCGTCGCGGTGCCCATCGTGTTGCAATAGCCGACGGATGGCGCTGACGAAGCAACGATGTCGATGAACTCGTCGTAGCCGATCTCGCCTGCCGACAGCCGCTGGCGTGATTCCCAGACGATTGCCCCGGAGCCCGTGCGCTTGCCCTTGTGCCAGCCGTTCAGCATCGGACCGACCGACAGCGCTATGGCGGGAATGTTGACAGTGGCCGCCGCCATCAGGAGCGCCGGCGTCGTCTTGTCGCAGCCGATGGTGAGTACGACGCCGTCTAGCGGATAGCCGTAGAGAACCTCCACCAGCGACAGGTATGCCAGGTTGCGGTCAAGTGCGGCGGTCGGTCGCTTGCCGGTCTCCTGGATCGGGTGGCATGGGAATTCGAACGGCACGCCGCCGGCCGCCTCGATCCCGGCACGTACGCGCTTGGCGAGTTCCAGATGGTGGCGGTTGCAGGGCGACAGGTCGGAGCCGGTCTGTGCGATGCCGATCAAGGGCTTGCCGGACTGAAGCTCCTCGCGGGTCAGGCCGTAGTTCAGGTAGCGCTCCAGATAGAGCGCAGTCATGCCGGGATTGTCAGGGTTGTTGAACCATTCCTGAGAGCGGAATTTTTTCTTGGTCTGCGGGCCTGACATGGAAATCTCCGGAAATGCGGTCGAGCATCGATATGCCAACGCCGTAATACCGGCAAGGGCTTTTGTCAGACAAATAGCGGTCCAATGAACTGCTGGATCGCGTTCAGGCGGGTTGTGAGTTTTTTCGGCATCCGCAAAAAATCCGGACACCGTCGAACCAACGGTTCGGCAGTCATTCGAAGACGATTGCCGGCGCCGAGCCTTCCGATTTTGCCCGTTCCTCGCCGACCCGCTGCCAGACCTTGGCTGCGATATCCCGGTAGATTTGCGCTTCCGGTCCGTCGGGTTTGGAGACCACGACCGGCTCGCCCGAATCGGATGTCTCGCGAATCTCCATCTGAAGTGGCACTTCCCCGAGGAAGGTGACGCCAAGCCGTTCCGCTTCGCGCCTGGCGCCGCCGTGGCCAAAGATGTCGTAGCGCTTGCCGGTATCCGGCGCGATGAAATAGCTCATGTTCTCGACGATGCCGAGAAGCGGCACATCCACCTTGCGGAACATGTTCAGCCCCTTGCGGGCATCGATCAGGGCCAGATCCTGCGGTGTCGAAACGATCACCGCGCCGGCCAGCGGCACCTGCTGGGCCATGGTCAACTGCGCGTCGCCGGTGCCGGGCGGCATGTCGACGACCAGCACGTCGAGTTCGCCCCACTCCACCTCGCGCAGCATCTGCGCCAACGCCGACATGACCATCGGGCCGCGCCAGATCATCGGCGTCTCCTCCTCGACGAGGAAACCGATCGACATGACCTTGAGACCGTAGTTCTCCATCGGCCGCATCACCTTGCCGTCGACGGTCTGCGGCTTGCCCCGGATGTTGAGCAGCCTCGGCATCGAGGGACCGTAGACGTCTGCGTCGAGTATGCCGACCTTGAGACCGTTGGCTGCGAGCCCGAGCGCGATGTTGACGGCGGTCGTCGATTTGCCAACGCCGCCCTTGCCGGAAGCCACCGCGATGATGGAGGCGATGCCAGGCACGCCGCGCCTGCCCGACGTCCGCGATGCCGGCGCGTGCGTGGCATGGGCTGGCACTGACGGTCTGGCCGGCGCCGGCGGACCGGGAGCGGGCGGAGCGGCAGGGGTAGGCCGCGGGCGGACGGGAGCTTCCATGCCGCCGCCTTTCTTCTCCGCCGTGAGAGCCACCATCGCACCGGCAACGCCTGGCATGGTCTTGACGACGCGCTCGGCTGCTGCCCGCAGCGGTTCCATTTCATTGGCGCGCTCGGCCGGCACGGTGATCGAGAAGAACACCTTGCGATCGGCGATGAAGATGTCCGACACCAGCCCGAGGTCGACGATGTTTCCGGAAAAATCCGGACCGTTGACCGTCTTGAGGCGGTCGATGACGGCTTCCTTGGTGACGTTTTCCCCGGCGACGGGCATGGCGGCAGCTTCCGTTTTCGTTTGCTGGTTCAGATAGTCGCTTTCGCGCGGAACACCAAGCACGCTTGCGTCCGTGACATGACCTCCGTTGACGTGATCGCAACGGACGGCGAGAGTCCACCCATGATCGACAAGCTGGAATTCTTCATCGCGCTCGCCAAGGCGGAGCATTTCGGCCGCGCCGCCGCGGCACTAGGGATCACCCAGCCGACGCTCTCGGCGGCGATCAAGCAGCTTGAGGAGCAACTCGGCGTCATGCTGGTCAAGCGCGGCTCGCGCTTCCAGGGCCTGACGCCGGAGGGCGAGCAGGTTCTCGTTTGGGCCAGGCGCATCACGGGTGATGCGCGTACGATGAAGGAAGAGATGCGCGCGGCACGGCACGGGCTTTCGGGTCATATCCGCATCGCGGCGATCCCGACCGCGCTGGCCATGGTGCCCAGGCTGACGACGCCGTTCCGCGAAAAACACCCGGGCGTGACGTTCTCGGTATTGTCTCGCACCTCGATCGAGGTGCTGTCGCTGCTCGGCAATTTCGACATCGACGCCGGCATCACCTATCTCGACAATGAGCCGCTCGGGCGCGTCACCAGTGTGCCACTCTATTCGGAACGCTACCAGCTCATCACCGCGGCGGGAAACGAGCATTCCGAGCTCGCGACCGTGACTTGGGCGCAGGTCAGCCGGCTGCCGCTCTGCCTGCTGACGCCGGATATGCAGAACCGGCGTATCATCGACCAGCATCTCGCCGAAGCGGGCGTAGTGGTGCGGCCGACGCTGGAATCGAATTCGATGATCGTGCTTTTTTCGCATATACGCACCGGCAAATGGTCGTCGATCATGCCCCTCAACCTCGCGGAAACATTCGGTTTTTCCGAGCCTATCCGGGCTATTCCCATAGTCGAACCAGACGCCAGCCATGCGGTTGGACTGATCGCCTCGCCGCAGGAACCCCACACGCCGCTGGTCGCGGCGCTTCTGGAAGAGGCCTTGGTGCTGGCCGACGGGTTCCGGCAAGGTGGATGATTCATCCCACAGGGGCGAGGCTTCATAGAAAAGATCTATCAAGCGACGAAACAGCTTTATTGATTCAGCGCTATTCCTCTGGTTTTATATCGACTTGGCGATCAATTCGCTTCGATAGGGAGGGCGCTGCTTGGCCGTGCAGCCCGCAAGTACCGAAATCGTGTCGCGCACAAGTGCGGTGATCAACGAGCTCAAGGGGCTTGAGGGTCCGCTTCTGCCGATCCTGCACGGAATTCAGGACGAGTTCGGCTATGTGCCGGGCGAGAGCCTGCCGGTGATCGCCGAGGCGCTGAACATCTCCAACGCGGAAGTGCATGGCGTCGTTACGTTTTACCACGACTACCGCAATCATCCCGCCGGCCGGCATGTTCTGAAGATCTGCCGCGCCGAGGCCTGCCAGGCGATGGGCGGCGATTCTATCGCGGCGAGGGTCCAGCAGTTGTTAGGCGTCGGCTTTCACGAGACGACGGCCGACGGTTCGGTGACGCTGGAACCCATCTATTGTCTCGGTTTGTGCGCCTGCGCGCCGGCCGCGATGCTGGACGGCGAAGTGATCGGAAGGCTCGACGAAGAGAAGCTGGAAGAGATCGCCGCCGAGGTCCGCTCATGACGGTAACGATTTATATACCCTGTGATTCCGGCGCGCTGGCGCTCGGCGCGGGAAAGGTCGCCACGGCGGTTTCGCAGGAGATTGCCGCGCGCGGTCTCGATGCGAAGATCGTGCGCAACGGCTCGCGCGGCGCCTACTTTCTTGAGCCGATGGTCGAGATCGAGACCGCAAGCGGACGGGTCGCCTACGGGCCGGTGTCCGTCAAGGATGTGCCGTCGCTGTTCGACGCCGGGCTGATTTCGGGTGGCCAGCATAGACTTTCGCTAGGCAATCCCGCGGAAATTCCGTTCTTCGCCAGACAGACGCGGCTGACTTTCGCGCGCTGCGGCATCACCGACCCGCTGTCGCTGGACGATTACAAGGCGCATGGCGGCCTCAAGGGCCTGCAGAAAGCGGTGGCGAGTGCGCCGGCTGAGATCGTCAAGACGGTAACCGACTCCGGCTTGCGTGGCAGGGGCGGCGCGGGATTCCCGACCGGGATCAAGTGGAAGACGGTCATGGAGGCCGTTTCCGATCGCAAATACATCCTCTGCAATGCCGACGAGGGCGATAGCGGCACCTTTGCCGACCGTATGATCATGGAAGGCGACCCGTTCGTACTCATTGAGGGCATGACGATCGCCGGGATAGCCACTGGTGCGACAAAAGGCTTCGTCTACATCCGTTCCGAGTATCCGCATGCCGTCGCTACCATGACGCATGCGGTCGAGATCGCGCGTCGCAACGGCGTACTCGGCGTCAGTGTCCTCGGCTCGCCCAACGCATTCGATATCGAGATCAGGACCGGCGCGGGCGCCTATGTCTGCGGCGAGGAAACCTCGCTGATGAATTCGCTCGAAGGCAAGCGCGGCGTGGTTCGCGCCAAGCCTCCCTTGCCGGCCATCCAGGGGCTGTTCGGCAAGCCAACGGTCATCAACAACGTGATCTCGCTAGCGTCGGTGCCTGTGATCATGGATCGCGGCGCGGAGTTCTACAAGGATTTCGGCATCGGCCGCTCGCGCGGCACCATCCCGATCCAGATCGCCGGCAACGTGAAACATGGCGGCCTGTTTGAGGCGGCTTTCGGCCTGACGCTCGGCGAGATCGTCGATGACATCGGCGGCGGCACCGCGACCGGCCGCCCGGTCAAGGCCGTCCAGGTAGGCGGGCCGCTCGGCGCTTATTTCCCGCGCAAGCTGTTCGACACGCCGTTCGACTACGAGGCCTTCGCGGCCAAGGACGGGCTGGTCGGCCACGCCGGCATCGTCGTATTCGACGACACCGCCGACATGCTGAAGCAGGCGCGCTTTGCCATGGAGTTCTGCGCCATCGAAAGCTGCGGCAAGTGCACGCCCTGCCGCATCGGCTCGACGCGCGGCGTCGAGACGCTGGACCGCATCGCCGCCGGCATCGAGCCGGAAAAGCAACTCGCGCTGGTGACCGACCTCTGCAACACGATGAAGTTCGGCTCGCTCTGCGCGCTCGGCGGCTTCACGCCCTATCCGGTAATGAGTTCCATAAATCACTTTCCCGACGATTTCAGGCAGGCGGCGGTTGCCGTCGCCGCCGAATAGGAGCCACCCATGGGCCTGATCCAGGAAATCGACTTCGGCACGCCGGCCTCGACCTCCGAGAAGTTGGTGACGCTGACAGTCGACGGCTTCGAGGTGTCGGTGCCTGAGGGCACGTCGATCATGCGCGCCTCAATGGAGGCGGGCATCGCGATCCCGAAGCTCTGCGCGACCGACATGGTCGACGCGTTCGGCTCCTGCCGGCTTTGCCTTGTCGAGATCGAGGGCCGCAACGGAACTCCGTCCTCCTGCACGACGCCGGTCGCTCCAGGCATGGTGGTGCACACACAGACCGGCCGGCTGAAGACCATCCGCAAGGGGGTTATGGAGCTTTATATCTCCGACCATCCGCTGGACTGCCTTACCTGCGCTGCCAATGGTGATTGCGAGTTGCAGGACATGGCGGGCGCGGTCGGCCTGCGTGACGTGCGCTACGGCTATGACGGCGACAACCACGTATTCAAGAAAAGCGGCGGCGTCGAAAACTTCAAATGGATGGCGAAGGACGAGTCCAACCCGTACTTCACCTACGACCCCTCCAAATGCATCGTCTGCTCGCGCTGCGTGCGCGCCTGCGAGGAAGTGCAAGGCACCTTCGCGCTGACCATCGAGGGCAGGGGCTTCGGCTCCAGGGTTTCGCCCGGCATGCATCAGGACTTCCTGTCGTCCGAATGCGTCTCCTGCGGCGCCTGCGTACAGGCGTGCCCGACCGCGACGTTGACCGAAAAGAGCGTCATCGAGATCGGCCAGCCGGAGCATTCGGTGGTGACGACCTGCGCCTATTGCGGCGTCGGCTGCTCCTTCAAGGCCGAGATGCGCGGCGACGAACTGGTGCGCATGGTGCCGTGGAAGGACGGCAAGGCGAACCGCGGCCACTCCTGCGTCAAGGGCCGCTTTGCTTACGGATACGCCACGCACAAGGAGCGCATCCTCAACCCGATGATCCGCGAGAATATCTCGGATCCGTGGCGTGAAGTGTCCTGGGACGAAGCTTTCAAGCATGTCGCTGGCGAGTTCCGCCGCATCCAGTACCAGTATGGCAAGGATTCCATTGGCGGCATCACCTCGTCGCGCTGCACCAACGAGGAGACCTATCTCGTCCAGAAGCTGATCCGTGCCGGCTTCCGCAACAACAATGTCGACACCTGCGCGCGCGTCTGCCACTCGCCGACCGGCTACGGCCTAGGCCAGACCTACGGCACCTCGGCCGGCACCCAGGATTTCGACTCCGTCGAGCACACCGATGTCGCGATGATCATCGGCGCGAACCCGGCCTCCGCGCATCCGGTGTTCGCGTCGAGGCTGAAGAAGCGGCTGCGCAAGGGCGCCAAGCTGATCGTCATCGATCCGCGCCGCACCGAGATGGTGAAGTCGGCGCATATCGAGGCGGCCCACCACCTGCCGCTGAAGCCCGGCACCAACGTCGCCGTCGTCACCGCGCTGGCGCATGTCATCGTGACGGAAGGCCTGTTCGACGAACAGTTCATCCGCGAACGCTGCGACTGGTCTGAATTCCAGGACTATGCGGAGTTCGTGTCAGACCCGCGCCACAGCCCGGAAGAGGTCGAGAAGCTGTCAGGCGTGCCGGCCGACGAAATCCGCGGCGCCGCAAGGCTTTATGCGACCGGCGGCAACGGCGCGATCTATTACGGCCTTGGCGTCACCGAGCACAGCCAGGGCTCGACCACCGTCATCGCCATCGCAAACCTCGCCATGCTGACCGGCAATATCGGCCGCAAGGGCGTCGGCGTGAACCCGCTGCGCGGCCAGAACAACGTGCAGGGCGCTTGCGACATGGGCTCGTTCCCACACGAACTGCCGGGCTATCGCCACATCTCGGGCGACGCGGTGCGCGACATCTACGAGAGCCTGTGGGGCGTCAAGCTCGACAACGAACCCGGCCTGCGCATTCCCAACATGCTGGACGCGGCGGTCGAGGGCACGTTCAAGGGCATCTACATCCAGGGCGAGGACATTTTGCAGTCCGACCCCGACACCAAGCACGTCCAGGCCGGCCTCGCGGCGATGGAATGCGTCGTCGTGCAGGACCTGTTCCTCAACGAGACGGCGAACTACGCGCATGTCTTCCTGCCGGGTTCGACCTTCCTGGAGAAGGACGGCACCTTCACCAACGCCGAACGCCGCATCAACCGCGTGCGCAAGGTGATGGCCCCGAAGAACGGTCTCGGCGACTGGGAAGTGACGCAGAATCTCGCGCGAGCCATGGGGCTGGCGTGGAACTACACGCATCCGTCCGAGATCATGGACGAGATCGCCAAGACGACGCCGAGCTTCGCCAACGTATCCTACGACTATCTGGAGACGATGGGCTCGGTGCAGTGGCCCTGCAACGACAAGGCGCCGCAGGGCACGCCGATCATGCACATCGACGGCTTCGTGCGCGGCAAGGGCAAGTTCATCCGCACCGAATACGTGGCCACGGACGAGAAGACCGGGCCGCGGTTCCCTCTGCTTCTGACCACCGGCCGCATCCTCAGTCAGTATAATGTCGGCGCGCAGACAAGGCGTACCGCCAACGTCATGTGGCACGACGAGGACGTTCTGGAGGTGCATCCGCACGACGCCGAGAACCGCGGCATCCGCGACGGCGACTGGGTGCGGCTGGCCTCGCGCTCCGGCGAGACGACGTTGCGCGCCGTGATCACCGACCGCGTTGCGCTAGGTGTCGTCTACACGACCTTCCACCATCCCGACACGCAGGCCAACGTCATCACAACGGATTTCTCCGACTGGGCGACCAACTGCCCGGAATACAAGGTGACGGCGGTGCAGGTGTCGCCGTCGAACGGCCCGAGCGAGTGGCAGCGCGAATACAATGAGCAGGCGCGGCAGAGCCGGCGCATCGAGGGCCATCTCGAGGCGGCGGAGTAGGATGCGCATCCGCCCGCCTCTTACACAAATCTCCCGTATCGCACGCCGCGACAGCGGTACCGCGCCCGGTAACCGCATGGTGCCCGAGGAAACGCCGGTGGCGTTTTCCTTCGCCGGCACCACGCATGCGGTGATGATGGCCTCGCCCGCTGACTTCGAGGACTTCGCGCTCGGCTTCTCGCTGACCGAGGGCATCATCGACAACCCCGACGAGATTGAGGCGATCGAGGTCGAGGACCATGGCGCCGGCGTCGACATCCAGATCCGCCTGAAGGACCAGGCGAACCAGAAATTCCAGGCTCGCCGGCGCAGGCTCGCCGGTCCGGTCGGCTGCGGGCTCTGCGGCATCGAGTCGATCGAAGAAGCGATGCGGTCGGTCGACAGCGTCGAGCGCAGAGCCATTACGCTCAGCGCCGCGGACATCGTCCAGTCGGTGAAGTTGCTGTCAAAGGTTCAGCCGCTGCACGCCGAGACGGGCGCGGTGCATGCTGCCGGGTTCTACGTGCCGGGCAAAGGCATCGTGCAGGCGCGCGAGGATGTCGGCCGCCACAATGCGCTCGACAAACTCGCCGGCGCGCTGAGCAGGAAAGGCATTGACGGTTCGGCGGGCGCGGTTGTGGTGACGTCGCGCGTTTCGGTCGAGATGGTGCAGAAGACAGCGGCGATCGGCGCGTCGTTCATCATCGCGGTGTCGGCTCCGACCGCGCTCGCTATCCGCACGGCGGACGAAGCGGGCATGACACTGGTCGCGCTGGTGCGTGGCGAGGACTTCGACGTGTTCACCCATCCCGAACGCGTCGCGGACGGAGCAGCACGCCATGTCGCATGATGAAATGCATGTCGATGAATCTCATGCCAGCGGGGGCATCGCCAAGATCGTGCGCATGGCCAACCAGATCGGCACGTTCTTCGAATCCAAGCCGCATGAGGAAGGCGTGCACGGGGTCGCCGAGCACATCAACAAGTTCTGGGAACCACGCATGCGGCGGCACTTCTTCGAGGTGTTCGATGCCGGCGGCCAGGGGCTGAAGCCGATCGTGCTGGAAGCCGCTGCGCAGGTGCGGCGGCCGAGCGCGCCGGTGACGCCGGAACAGGCCGCCGAGGCGAATGCGGATGTGAGCGGGTAGCGGGATTCACCCTTCCTGGAGCGGCAGGGAAGTTCGCTACCGCCCGGCCTTCTTCCAGTGCTGCTTGATATGTGTGAAGCCGTCCCGGTAAACGGCCTCCGGACTCTCCGCGAAGTCGCGCCACACTTTTGTCGCCGCCGCCAGGTCTTTCAGTCCGCGTCCGAAAGCCTCGATGGTCAGCCAGTCGTCGTAGCCGCTCGATTTGATCGCGGCGAACGTCTTTTTCCAGGGTACGTTGCCGCGTCCGGGCACGCCTCGGTCGTTTTCCGAAATGTGGATGTGGCAGATGTTCTTCGCGTGCTTGGCGTAAGCGCCGATCGGATCGGCCTCCTCGATATTGGCGTGGAATGTGTCGTACATCGCCTTGATGTGTGGGCGGTCGATCTCGTCGATATGTGCTGACAGATCTGCCATTGTGTTGAGCAGGTAGCATTCGAACCGGTTGAGCGCCTCCAGGCCTATGGTGACGTCACGCTTGCCTGCATGGTCGCCGATGGCGCGCTGCGAGGCCACGGAGCGCTTCTTTTCGGCCGCCGTTGGTCCCACGCCGGTGAACGCGCCGAGCGTCGAATGCATCGGCCCCGAGAGGCGATTTGCGCCAAGCGCGGAAGCGCAGTCGATCGCCCATCTCATGTAGGCGACGCCCTTCCGGCGGGTCGCGGCGTCCGGCGATATCAGGTTCATCGACGGATCGCCCATGGCGGTGACGGCGGTGCGTTCCAGACCGATCCTGTCGAGCATTTCGCCAAGCCGCTTGTAGTCGTCCGGCGCGCCTTCGAAGATCGGTATCTCGACGCCGTCGTATCCGGTCGCCTTGATGTCTTTCAGCAGATTGCGATGCTTGCCCGTGACGTTGGTTGTCCACAGGAACATGCAGAAGCCGATTTTCATGCTCTCTCCCATCCCGGTCGAGCATGATCGTTGTCCGAAAACCGCATCGCATCTTTCGGACTCAAGCTCTGGCCAGCGCCAACCTTGCATGCAATCTAGCGGGGAATATCTGGTCGGACCAGATCACGGCGAGGGAATTTTCGCGATCGACGTCACGCGTGCCGCGACGACGGCTGTCAGTTGGTCTGGAAACGCGCGACCGGCATGAAGGTAACGGCCTTGCCGCTGAAGCGGCCGGCGTCGGCGACGACCGTGTCGCGCTGGAAGCCTGTTACATAGACCTCGCTCGGCACGCTTCGCAGGAGGTGGGTCACCGATGGACCGCCGGCGTCGTAGGCCATGGCCTGTTCCTCGCCGATCGCCCAGCGGGCGGCTTCCGGTTGCGCGGCCACAACCTGCGGCTTGGCTGCCTGCCTGGCGGTTCCGGCATGCGCGCGGTCAGCCTTGCGGGTGGTCTTCACGAGGCTCGATGTCGCGATCACGCGGTCGCCTCGCGAAGGCGCCGCGACCGGTTCGTCGATGCTGTCTGGTTGCGACAGCACGGCGACTTGCTGACTGTCTTCCGCGGCGAGGTCGTCGACACTCTGGGATGCGTCAAGACCCGCCACACTGACGTCCTCCACAACCGGTCTGGCTT
This sequence comes from Hyphomicrobiales bacterium, assembly GCA_026400435.1. Lineage (GTDB taxonomy): Bacteria > Pseudomonadota > Alphaproteobacteria > Rhizobiales > Rhizobiaceae > Mesorhizobium_K. The sequence continues at coordinate 18,049 of JAPLOZ010000104.1, forward strand.
CAGGGTTTGGCGGTGCGAGCGCCAGCAGCGCTGCCGGAGGTTCGCCGCCGAGGTCGGGACGCCAGGTCGGAAGCGGGATTCGTGGGTCGGCAGCCTCGCCTTGCGATCCGTCGTCCGGCAACCCCGACGCCACGCCGAACGGCATGCCGTCGGGTTCGGCTGCGCTGGCAACCATCGCCCCGACATCCACCTGCGGACGCGGCGCGAACATCGGTACCGGAACGTCGCGGACTGGCAGCGCCGCGATGATGGTCTCGGGCGTCTCGTCGACTTCCTCATCGGCGGCGTCGAACGGTACGGAGGCGGGATTTGCCAGTTCGGGCGGCACGACCCGTATGTCCGGGGATGGCGCCGGAGCTGCGGCGGCCGGGGCCGACGCGACCACCGAGCCCTGACCATTGTCTTCTTCCTCGTCGGCTCCGCCACCGAAGAGTGCGGAAAGCAGCCCGCCGGTCCTGCCGGACTTTGCCGGGCTGGAAGCCAGCGCCAGAGCCGTCGTTCCGGTCTTCTTGCGTGCCTCGTAGGATGCCAGCGCCTGCTCGAAGCCGGGCAGCGGCTTTCCGTCGCTCGGCACATGCAGGGTCTTTCCATCAGGGAAAACGGCGACCAGTTCCTTGCGGCTCATGCGCGGCCAATGGCGCACGCTGCCGACATCGAGATGCACGAACGGCGAACCGGACGTCGGGTAGTAGCCGACGCCGCCTACCTGCATCCTCAGGCCGGTCTCGCGCACCTTCTTCAGCGACACGCCCGGAATGTAAAAGTCCATCGCCTTGCCGAGCATGTGCTGGCTTTTCTCCGCGACGGCCTTGGAGCGACTGCGCAGCATCGAGTTGGTGGCCGGCGAACGGTAGCCCGACACGACGTGGATGTAGTCCGAGCCGCCGACCTTCTGGTAAACTTCCCATACGAGGTCGAACAGGCGCGGATCCATCTTGGTCGGTTCGTTGCGCCGCCAGTCGCGCAGGAATACATTCAACCTCTTCAGCCCAGCCTGGTCGTAGCGACCGTCGCGCTTGAAGGTGATCTCCGCGTATTCCTTGGTGTGGACGAAATACAGCTTCAGGGTGCGTGTTTCGGCCTGTGCCGCAGGGGCGGCGAGGATCAGCATCCCAAGGGCCAGCATGAAACCAGTCAGCCATTTCGGCCAGACCTTCGGTGTCGTCCGCCGGGTCTTGAGTCGGTCTGTCTTCGTCAAATCAAAGGCCTTGCAGGCTGCCGTTTGTCCCCGGAGATGACGCCCGGATGTCGTGGAATGACATCCGAATATCGATCCTAATGGTTAATCCCCGCTTATTGAAGCCAAAATGCGGTAACACCGTGGCGGGATTCAGGTGCGGTCCTTCAGTCCGGTTTCTTGGTTAAATCGGGGTTTAAATCAAATTCTACCGGCCATTGGCTGCGCCGACAAGAGTCCGGAGCCCTTTTACGACGCCAGCCGGTCGGGCCGACCCTGTTCGGGATCGATACCATGCTCCTTGAGCTTGCGGTAGAGCGTCGAGCGGCCGATCCCCAGACGCCTGGCGACCTCGCTCATCTGGCCGTGATAGTGCTCGATGGCGAGCCTGATCATCTCGAGTTCCATGTCGGCCAGCGTGCGCACGTTGCCGCGCTCATCAAGCGCCCTGACGATGCCGAAGGGCCTCGGTCCCGAAGTGAAGACGGCGTCGTCGGGGAGCGCGGCGACCGGTGCGACCTCCCGCTGGGGGCGGTCGAGATCGACCGACCCTTCGACCTGCGCCTTGATCTGCGGGAATTCGTCCTCGGTCAGGACGTCGCCCTCGCAGAGAACGGATGCGCGGAAAACCGCGTTCTCGAGCTGCCGGATGTTGCCCGGCCAGTCATAGGCCTGGAGCATCGCAAGCGCTGCCTCGGAGATGGAGTTGATGCGCGCCGCGCCGCCTTTGGCGCCGGCGCCCGCCATGAAGTGCCTGACCAGATGCGGTATGTCGGCGCGGCGATGCCGCAGCGCCGGAACGACGATCGGATAGACATTCAGGCGATAGAAAAGGTCTTCGCGGAAGGCGCCGTCCTTGACCTGCTGCAGGAGATCGCGGTGTGTCGCCGAGATCAGCCTGATGTCGACCTTGACGGTCGACTTGCCTCCCACCGGGTCGACTTCGCCGTCTTGCACGGCGCGCAACAGCTTGACCTGAACCTCGATGGGCAGATCGCCGATCTCGTCGAGAAACAACGTTCCCGTGTTGGCTTCCACGAACTTGCCGACATGCTTGTCTGTCGCACCCGTGAAAGATCCCTTCTCGTGCCCAAACAGGATGCTTTCGACCAGATTTTCTGGAATTGCGCCGCAGTTGACCGTCACGAAAGGCTTCGAGCGGCGCTCGCCGGAACCCTGAATGGCGCGCGCGACGAGTTCCTTGCCGACGCCTGATTCGCCCTCGATCAGGATCGGTATGTTCGACGCGGCAGCCTTTTGCGCCAGCCGGATGACCTTTTCCATGTCGGGGCTTCGGGTGACGATGTCCTTGAAGGTGATGATGCCGCCGCGCCTGGCCGTTCGGCGCGCGTCGGCCTCCAGCGCCTCCACTTTCAGCGCGTTGGTGATCGCGGTGCGCAGCCGTTCGGGCGACGCGGGCTTCACGACGAAGTCGAACGCCCCGTTGCGCATCGCCGAAACGACGGTGTCGATCCCTCCCTGCGCTGTCTGGACGATCACCGGTATGTCTTTCCCGCGCTCGCGCAATTCCTTGAGCACCGCGATGCCATCCAGTCCGGGCATCGCCAGATCGAGCACTATGACCGAAATGGCGCCGCCGTCGGATGATTCGATCGCCGCGAGCGCTTCTTCCCCGCCCTGTGCGAGCTTCGCGTCGTAGCCGAATTTCACGACGGCCGCGTGCAGCAGGCGTCGCTGCACCGGATCGTCATCGACTATGAGTATGGAACCTGCCATGAGAGATCGTTATTGAAGCTTGTCTCGTGAGCCGTCGCCGGCAACTGGATCAACTTGGCACAGGCTTCTAAACAACGCTTCAAAAAACCCGGTGAAGGAAGTCTTTAGACTTTTCACGGTCTCGGAAAAGGCGATCGGATGCGAATCTTTTCAGCGCGCAGCACAGGGTCGGGGGCGCAAGGCGTGGCGAAGGCCGGCCTTGGCGACCTCCCGGAATGGAACCTTGCCGATCTCTACTCGGCCATGGACGCGCCGGAACTGAAGGCCGACATCGAAACCGCCGGCAAGCAGGCGAAGGCTTTCGAGACCCGCTGGAAGGGCAAACTTGGCCTGGAAGCGGACAAGGGCGCAGCCGGCAGGCTGGGAGTTGCGCTGCGCGACTACGAGGTCATCGAGGAACTGATCGGGCGGATCGCGTCCTATGCCGGACTGGTCTATGCGGGCGACACGTCCGATCCGCAACGCGCCAAACTTTATGGCGACGTCCAGGAGAAGATGACCGATGCCTCGGCGCATCTCCTCTTCTTCGCGCTCGAACTCAACCTGATCGACGATGCGCTGATCGAGAAGGCGCTCTCCTCAGATGCGCTTTTCGGACACTACCGGCCGTGGGTCCTGGACCTTCGCAAGGACAAGCCCTACCAGCTGGAAGATCGTATCGAGCAGCTCTTTCACGAAAAGTCTGTCACCACGCGCGGCGCCTGGAACCGCCTGTTCGATGAAACCATGACGGAACTTCGTTTCGACGTCGGTGGCGAGCACATGCAGCTAGAACCGACGCTGAACCGGCTGCAGGACGCCGATGGCGCTGTGCGCAGGGAGGCGGCGGAGGCGCTTGCGGCTACCTTCCGCAAAAATCTGCGTACCTTCACGCTGATCACCAACACGCTTGCCAAGGACAAGGAGATTTCCGACCGCTGGCGAGGCTTCCAGGACATCGCCGATTCCAGGCACCTTGCCAATCGCGTCGAGAAAAGCGTCGTGGATGCGCTCGCCGCCGCCGTTCGCGATGCCTATCCGCGCCTGTCGCACCGCTATTATGCGATGAAGGCGCGCTGGCTCGGCATGGACCAGATGAACCACTGGGACCGCAACGCGCCGCTGCCGGAGACCCCGCAGGCGACCATCGGATGGGAAGAAGCAAGAAACACCGTGCTGTCGGCCTATCAGGATTTCTCGCCGGAGATGGCGGAGATCGCCAGGCACTTCTTCGACCGCAACTGGATCGACGCGCCGGTGCGGCCGGGCAAGGCGCCAGGCGCCTTCGCGCATCCGACCGTGCCTTCTGCGCATCCCTATGTACTCTTGAACTACATGGGCAAGCCGCGCGACGTGATGACGCTCGCCCACGAGCTCGGCCACGGCGTGCATCAGGTGCTTGCCGGCGCGCAGGGCGCGCTGATGGCTTCGACCCCGCTGACGCTGGCCGAAACCGCCTCGGTGTTCGGCGAAATGTTGACCTTCCGGTCGCTGCTAGACCGCACGACGGACCGGCACGAGCGCAAGGCGATGCTTGCCCAGAAGGTCGAGGACATGATCAACACGGTGGTTCGCCAGATCGCCTTCTACGAGTTCGAGCGCAAGGTCCACTTGGAGCGGCGCAACGGCGAATTGACCGCGGACAAGCTCGGCGAGTTCTGGCTCGAGGTCCAGGCCGAAAGTCTCGGCCCGGCGATCAGGCTGCGCGAGGGTTACGAAACGTTCTGGACATACATCCCGCACTTCATCCACTCTCCCTTCTACGTCTATGCCTACGCTTTCGGCGACTGCCTGGTGAACTCGCTCTACGCTGTCTATCAGAATGCCGAGCGCGGCTTTCAGGACAAGTATTTCGCGATGCTGCGCGCCGGCGGCACCAAGCACCACTCGGAACTCCTGAAGCCGTTCGGACTCGATGCGTCGGATCCGAAATTCTGGCAGATCGGGCTTGGCGTGATCAGCGGGCTGATCGACGAGCTGGAAGCGCTGGACTGACGCCCTGGGTGAGGCCGATGCTTCGCGGCGCCCCCCTCTGGCCTGCCGGCCATCTCGCTCACGAGGGGGGAGATCGCGTCTTCACCATCGCTTCCGTCAATCTTCCATCGAGCAGGAAAATGCGCGGCCCAGACGCTGCTAATCTCCCCCCCTGTGGGGGAGATGTCCGGCAGGACAAAGAGGGGCGTGAAGGAGCGCTGGAGCCAACTTGCTGAACGCCCCCTCCATCCTCTTCCGCGACGATTTTTCGGGCGAAGAAGTGCTGTTCGACCGCCCGCGAAAAATCATCGTTGCGCAGGCCGTGGAGGAGTTCTTTCCGGCCCTGGAAGCGGCGCAGCAGCAGCATGACGCCGGCAAATGGCTGGCCGGCTATTTTTCCTACGAAGCCGGCTATCTCCTCGAGCCCAAGCTCGCGCCCATCATCCCGCACAACCGCCGCGCCCCGCTGATGACCTTTGGTGTGTTCGACGGGCCGTCGGAGACCAGGCTGCCGCGTGACCGCCGCCCGCAGACCAACGGTCCGATCTTTGGCGTCCGCGCGACATGGTCTTTCGAAGATTATCAAAGGCGCTTCGACAGTGTGCACCGGCATCTTCGCCAGGGTGACTTCTACCAGGCCAACCTGACATTTCCCGTCGAGGCGAAATGGACGGGCGACCCGTTGTCGGCCTTTGATGCGCTGGCGGCGCGGCAGGCGGTGAAATACGGCGCTCTGGTCAATCTCGGCGGCCCGGTGATCCTGTCGCGCTCTCCGGAGCTGTTCTTCGACATCGATGGCGATGGCTGGATCGAGACCCATCCCATGAAGGGCACCGCGCCGCGCGGCAGGACGCGCGAAGAGGACGAGGAACTGAAACGCTTCCTCGCCAACGATCCGAAGAATCAGGCCGAGAACCGGATGATCGTAGACCTCCTGCGCAACGATATCTCGCTGATTTCCGAGGTCGGTACGCTGGATGTGCCCGAGCTGTTCGGCATCGAGAGTTTCGCGACCGTACATCAGATGGTCAGCAAGGTACGCGCGAAGCTGTTGCCAGGGCTCACCATCCGCCAGATATTTGGCGCGCTGTTCCCGTGCGGCTCCATTACCGGCGCGCCCAAGATCCGCGCCATGGAGATTCTGCGTGAGCTGGAAAGCGCGCCGCGCAACGCCTATTGCGGCTCCATCGGCTGGATCGAGCCCGGCGGAAAAATGCGCTTCAATGTGGCGATCCGCACGATCACGCTCTTTCCCGGCGGCGAGGCAGTCTACAATGTCGGCGGCGGCGTGGTGTTCGATTCCACTGCGCGGGAGGAATATGCCGAATGCCTGCTGAAGGCGCGCTACGCGACGGGACGTCCCCCGGCTTCGAGTTGATCGAGACGCTGCGCTGGGAGCCGGCCGGCGGATTCGTTCGGCTTGCGCGGCATCTGGAGCGTCTGCACCGTTCCGCGGATGTGCTGGGCTTCGCTTACGATGCGACCGAGGTCGAGCGCGTTCTCGAGCGCTGCGCGGGCGGCCGCTTGCCGCTCAGGGTTCGCCTAACGCTTGATAGCCGAGGCTCGGCCGCCGCCACGACAGCGCCCTTCGAACCCCTGCCGCAACGCGCAGTCTGGACGCTGCGCCTGGCCAGGACGCAGCTCCGTTCAGCCGAGCCACGGCTTCGTCACAAGACGACGCTGCGTTCGATCTATGAAGCGGCCCGCGCTGAATTTTCGCGCGATGACGCAGATGAGGTTCTGCTGTCGAACGAACGCGGCGAAGTCTGCGAGGGCACGATCACCAGCCTGTTCGCCGATGTCGACAACGGCGTGCTACTGACCCCGGCGCTGCGCTGCGGGCTCCTACCTGGCGTGCTGCGCGGCGAAATGATCGAGCAGGGGCAAGCACGGGAGGCAGTTCTGACGATGGACGATCTGGATCGCGCAAAGGCGCTCTATGTCGGCAATTCGCTGCGCGGGCTGATCGAAGCGCGGCTGGATCGCGACCCTTAACGCGGAAAGACCTGCGGTGACGCCCATCCACACACCCTATGACGGTTCGTCGAAACTCTTCGCCATCGGGCTGAAACAGCTCGATCCTGCGGCCTGGATTGAGATCGACTCCTCCTTCGATTTCCAGCTCGCCGAGAAGCGTCGCATCCATGCGCAGCACGCGGCGCAAGTCTTCGTCGCGGAACCCGGCACGGAGAATGCGCAGGCGGAAGTGCTTGAACTCTTGCGCGGGCATCTGCCGCACCGCTTTCCTAGACTCTATCGCATCGATTTCGGCAGGCTGGTGGTTCCCGGCCATCCCGAACTGGACGGGCTCGAAGAGCAGGATCTGCCGCCGCTCAAGAAGGCCTCGCTGCTGGTGCAGGAGGACCTCATCGTAATGCGGCAAGGGGACCGAGGCAGTGGCGAGAGCGGCTGGCGGCTCGCCGCCGGCGCGCTTTGCTTTCCATCTTCCTGGGTACTCACGGAAAAATTCGGCAGGCCGATGGCCGACATCCACGAGCCGGTGCCGGGTTTCGGGCCGGGCACGCGCAATGCCGGCCTGATCGACCGCATGTTCGACCGGCTCCAGGTGGCGCAGCCTGTCGAGCGGTTCAACTGGTCGATCCAGTCCGGCGCTGCGCTCTACCACCCGCTGTCCGACGCCCAGCGCATCGACCGCGCGACGGGTCGCCCCTCGCGTTTTCCGGATGTCGCGGCGGCGTCCGACGCCTTCATCCGTGTCGAGCGCCAGACGCTGAGGAAGCTGCCTGAAACCGGCGACATCCTCTTCACCATCCGCATCCATCTCGATCCGATCGCGCTGCTGGCGCGCCGACCGGATCGCGCGGCCCTTGCCGCCTCCTTCACGGACCAGCTTCTGGCGCTTGACGTGGACCAGTTGGACTACAAGGGCTTGACTGCCGACCGCGAACGGCTGGTCGAGGCATTGCGAAGCATCGCGGCGGCCTGATCCTGTTTTGTTCCAGATTTCGCTTGGCGGCGCGCAAGCCGCGCGCTACCTCTGGCGGGTGACGCGACAAAGCAGGCCAAGACCCGATCCCGAGACCACGCCAGCGATCCTCCCGGACCAGTTTATAAAATGGTTCGCCGAGCGCGGCTGGTCGCCGCGCGCGCACCAGATCGAGTTGCTGGCCAAGGCGCAGGCGGGCAGGTCCGTGCTGCTCATCGCGCCGACCGGCGCCGGCAAGACGCTTGCCGGCTTCATGCCGACGCTGACCGATCTGGCCGAGCGCCCGAAGCGCAGGCCGGGCGAGCGGAGGCGCGGCATCCACACGCTCTACATCTCGCCACTGAAGGCGCTGGCCGTCGACATTGAGCGCAACCTGACCAAGCCGGTTGCCGAGATGAACCTGCCGGTGACGATGGAGACGCGCACCGGCGACACGCCCGCGCACAAGCGCCAGCGACAGAAGCTCGTCCCGCCGGACATCCTGCTCACCACGCCCGAGCAGCTCGCCCTGCTCATCGCGACTTCGGATGCCAGGCGGTTCTTCGAGGACCTGCGCTACATCGTGTTCGACGAACTGCACTCGCTGGTGACGTCGAAGCGCGGGCACCTGCTGGCGCTCGGGCTGGCCCGGCTGCGCGCCATCGTGCCTGGCCTGCAGGCGATCGGATTGTCGGCGACGGTCGCCGATCCCGACGAACTGCGCCGCTGGCTGGTTGCGCAGGAACCACAGGGCGAGATGGCCGACCTGATCACGGTTGCAGGCGGCGCGAAGCCCGACGTGTCGGTGCTGGATTCGCGCGAGCGCGTTCCTTGGCAGGGACACTCTTCGCGCTACGCGATCCCCGAGATCTACGAGCTTGTGAAAGCCCACAGGACAACGCTGCTGTTCGTCAACACAAGAAGCCAGGCCGAACTGCTGTTCGCCGAACTGTGGCGCATCAACGATGACTCGCTGCCGATCGCGCTCCACCATGGCTCGCTCGACGTCAGCCAGCGGCGTCGGGTCGAGAAGGCGATGGAGACCAATGCCCTGCGCGCCATTGTGGCGACCTCGACGCTCGACCTCGGCATCGACTGGGGCGACGTCGATCTGGTCATCCATGTCGGCGCGCCGAAGGGTGCAAGCCGCCTGGCGCAGCGCATCGGCCGCTCCAACCATCGCATGGATGAGCCCTCCAAGGCGATCCTGGTGCCGTCAAACCGCTTCGAGGTGTTGGAGTGCCGCGCGGCGCTCGAGGCTTCCACAGTGGGCGCGCAAGATACGCCGCCACTGCTGGAAGGCGCGCTCGATGTGCTGGCGCAGCATGTGCTTGGCGTAGCATGCAGCGCACCGTTCGACGCGGACGAACTCCACCGCGAGGTGTTGACCGCCGCGCCCTATGCCGGGCTGGAGCGCTACACGTTCGACCGCGTCGTCGATTTTGTGGCCACCGGCGGCTACGCACTGAAAAGCTATGACCGCTACGCCAAGATCCGCAGAACCAGCGAGGGCCTGTGGCGCGTAAGCCATCCGCGCATTGCCCAGCAATACCGCCTGAATGTCGGCACCATCATCGAGGTTCCCGCGCTCAACGTCCGCTATGTCCGGCAGGGCAAGGGACCGGTGGCGCGCGGCGGGCCGGTGCTCGGCAAGATCGAGGAAGCGTTCCTGGAGACGCTGGTCCAGGGCGATACATTCCTTTTCGCCGGCAAGGTGCTGCGCTTCGAGGGCATCCGAGAGAACGAGTGTTATGTCTCCAATGCGCCCGGCAAGGACGCCAAGGTGCCCTACTACGGCGGCGGCAAGTTCCCGCTCTCGACCTATCTTGCCGACCAGGTGCGCGGCATGCTGGCCGACCCGAAGCGGTGGAAGGCGCTGCCCGAACAGGTGGCTGACTGGCTGCGGCTGCAGGCTGAATTATCCGTGCTTCCAAGGCGCGACGACCTGCTGGTCGAGACGTTTCCGAACGGCAACCGGTTCTACATGGTTGCATATCCCTTTGAGGGACGGCTGGCGCACCAGACGCTAGGCATGCTCTTGACGCGGCGTCTGGAGCGGGCCGGTGCACGGCCCCTCGGCTTCGTAGCCACCGACTATGTGCTCGGCGTCTGGGCGCTCGCCGACATGGGCGCGATGTTCAAGTCGGGCAAGGCAGAGCTCGGGCAACTGTTCGACGAGGACATGCTGGGCGACGACCTGGACGCCTGGCTGGCGGATAGCTGGATGCTCAAGCGCACTTTCCGCGCCTGCGCGCAGATCTCGGGGTTGATCGAGAAGCGATTCCCGGGGCAGGAGAAGAGCGGTCGGCAGGTTACGGTGTCGGCCGACCTGATCTACGATGTGCTGCGCAGCCACGAGCCGGACCACATCCTGCTGCAGGCGACCCGCGCCGATGCGGCCGCAGGCCTGCTCGATGTCAGGAGACTTGCAGACATGCTGTCGCGCATCAAAGGTCGAATCATGCATAAGGATCTCGACCGCATTTCGCCGCTCGCAGTGCCGATCATGCTGGAAGTCGGGCGCGAGCGGGTCGACGGCGAGTCGGGCGATTCGCTGCTTTCGGAAGCGGAAGCACTGATGGCCGAGGCGATGGGCGGCGCGACGGGGAAAAGTACGCCTTGAGAGGTGCCGAACCGATATTCATCGAGGGCGCTGCGCACGCGGCAGAGATTGCCGTGGCGGGTGAGACGGCGCTCTGCGACCGACGCGGCGCGCTCTATTTTCCCGATCTGGGGCTGCTGTGCGTTTCGGACCTGCACCTCGAAAAGGGATCGTCCCTGGCCCGGCGCGGCATGCTGGTGCCGCCCTACGACACGGTAGCCACGCTGCTCAGGCTGCAGGCGGTCATCGATTGCTACCGTCCGAGGATAGTGGTCAGCCTCGGCGACAGCTTCCATGACAAGGAGGGTGCGTCGCGCCTGCCAAGCCAGATGCGGCTGGACCTGTCGGCGATGATGGCCGGACGCGACTGGTTCTGGGTGGCGGGCAACCACGATCCGGCTCCCCCCGCCGGCCTGCCGGGCGACACGGTCGAGGCGCTGGCGCTTGGCGCTCTCAGGTTCCGTCACGAACCGTCGAAGAATGCGCCGGCGGGTGAGATCGCGGGCCACCTGCACCCCTGCGCACGCATCGTGCAGCGCGGCCGCTCCGTGCGTCGACGCTGCTTCGCGACCGATGGCGAGCGCATCGTCATGCCGGCTTTCGGCCAGTACACCGGCTCGCTCAACGTGCTCGACCGCGCCTATGCCGGGCTGTTTCGCGAAGACGGACTGATTGCCTACATGATCGGCGCAAGCAAGGTGTTCGCGATCTCAGGCGCGATGCTGCGGCCCGGTTGATTAGTCTCTCCGGAACACGATGCGGCCGATCCAGCCGGTGACGATGGCCAGGGCGGTTGCCAGAATTCCGTATGAGAATCCGTGATTGACCGAGAAGCGGGCAATGGTTTGCTCGAAACCCGATTTTACAATTGAAAGCTGCGCCGAGCTTTCCTTTATGAACACGCCGTTCTTGAACAGGAAGGCACGCGCCTTGTGCGTGCCGACAGGGACGCTGGGCGAGAGCGGCAGCGACGCCCGGAACAGGCTCTGCGACAGGAACTCGACGCCGCCGACGCGCATGTTGAAGAGGCCGGCCGCCGCCTTGCGCTCGCGCAGCGCTTCGCGGAACTCCGAGATGGTGGCGGGATTGCCGTCGCGGTCGACGGGCTCGATGTGCAGGTAGTCGGCCCCCAGCGAGAGCTGTCTGTAGCTGTTGGTGTCGGTGATATCCTGCGGCATGCGGGTCGTAGCCACCGAATATGAAACGGGCACGTTGGTGAAGGTTTCCGATTCCATGTTGATCCACATGCCCAGCACGCGGTCCTTGCGGCGCACGACGACCTCCTGGGCCGGCCCCTCCAGCACGACGATCACGTCGTAGCGGCCCTGCCGGGCGACCAGCGGATCGGCATAGTCGAGCGAACCGAAGATCGTCAGGTCGGCGCCGGAAAAGTCGGCGGTGATCGCCACGCGGTTGGTGGAGAGGCCGATCTGGATCGATTCGGGATTTACTGCCTGCTGAGGGGCCGGCTCCTGCGCCGCGTTTTCCGCGGGCGTCGGGACGACACCCTCGATGTCGTCCTGCGCGAAAGCCGGCGCCGTGTGCGCGAGCAAGGCAAGGAGCAGCACTGCGAACAGGCCCCGCGACATGCTAGATCCCTGGCCCCGCGAGCGAAAAGATCGACTGTGGTTTGACGAAGAGGTCGAAGCCGAGCCTGAGCGCCACGGCCAGCACCAGCAATGCCAGCAGGGCGCGAAGTTGCTCGCCGCGCAGCCGCTGACCGACCTTGGCGCCATACTGGGCCCCGGCGACGCCGCCGACCATCAGCATGAAGGCGAGGACCACGTCGACGGTGTGGTTGGCGGTGGCGTGGACTATGGTCGTATAGGCTGCGACGAAGATGATCTGGAACAGCGATGTACCGATGACGACGTTGGTTGGAACCTTGAGCAGGTAGATCAGCGCCGGGACCATGATGAAGCCGCCGCCGACGCCCATGATCGACGACAGGAAGCCGATGCCGGCGCCGAGACCCAGCACCGGAATGACGCTGACGAAGAGCTTGGAAGCGCGAAACCGCATCTTGAGCGGCAGGCGATGGATCCAGTTGTGCTGGCCGGGCTTCTTCAGCGTCGGCGCGGCGCCGTCGCGCGAACGGCGGATGGCGCGCAGGCTTTCGACCAGCATCAGCCCGCCGACCGTGCCGAGAAGGACGACGTAGAGCAGCGAGATGAACAGGTCGAGCTGGCCGAGTTCGCGCAACAGCGAAAAGACATAGATGCCCAACGTCGCGCCGACGATGCCGCCGGCAAGCAGCACGGTGCCGAGCTTGAAGTCGAGGGTGCCCTTCTTCACGTGCGACAGGGCGCCGGAAAAAGAGGAGGCCACGACCTGGTTCGCTCCGGTGGCGACCGCGATGGCGGGAGGGATGTTGTAGAAGATCAGCAGCGGCGTGATCAGGAAACCGCCGCCTACCCCGAACATGCCAGAAAGGAACCCGACCGCCGCGCCCATTGCGAGCAGGACGAACAGGTTCACCGACAGTTCAGCGATCGGCAGATAGATACCCACCCGCGCCACATCCCAATAGCCTGGATCATCGGCCCTCCATAACGGGAGGAAAGCCCAGGCGAGTTAGCCAGCACTTGCGCCGACAATGCGGCGAAGTCAAACTTCGTCGCATTGTAGAAACAAAACATCTCAATCAGTTAAAGCGGTCGCGTCCTGCCCGGCAGGCCGGTCTGCGACCTTTGCGCTACTAATTGCGGGCCAGCAGCGTCCGCACCAGCGTCTCGTCGACCTGGCCGGTGGCGGCCATGCCGTTGTCCTTCTGGAACTGGGCGATAGCCGTCTTCGTCTTGTCGCCCATCACGCCGTCGGCCGAACCCGCGTCGTAGCCGCTCTTGTTGAGCACCTGCTGGACGCTTTTGATTGCCTTGGTCATGTCGATGCTGGCGGTCTTCTCGGCGCTCTCCTGCCATGCGGCGGGGATGTCGACCGTATTGGCGGCGGCGTCGAGCGGATGCGGCTTCCAGAGTTCGGCCGCGGCGCGGGCGCGCTCAAGCTGTTCCGGGCGCAGCGCTTTGGCGATTTCGTCGCGCTTGCTGGCGGCGTCCTTGTCGCCTGTCTTGGCGACCAGTGCGAACCACTTGTAGGATTCCTCCAGGCTCTGCTTCACGCCGACGCCCTTGGCGCTGAGGATGCCGAGATTGAACTGGCTGTCCTTCACGCCGAGTTCGGCGGCCTTCACGAACCACACGGCCGCGGCGTCGTTATCGGTGTGTCCGTCAGCGCCCATCGCGTAGAGAACGGCGAGGTTGTGCATGGCGCTGGCGTTGCCGAGTGCGGCCGCCTGTTGGTACCACTTGCTAGCCTTGGCGAGGTCGCGCGTGACCCCGATACCCTTCTCGTACATGTTGCCGATGCGGTATTGCGCAGGCGCAAAGCCAAGTTCGGCCGACTTCTCGTACCATTGCGCGGACGCAGCCATGTCCGGCTTGCCGCCGCGACCTTCCGCGTAGCGCGTTGCAATTTCGAACAGAGCCTTGCTGTCGCCGCCCGTCGCCGCCTCGCGCAGCGGCAGTGGACCGGCATCGGCGGGCACGTCGATCGCCGCGAGGGGCTTTACGGTCTCCAGCACGGGCATCACCGGCGAAACCGCCGCGATCTGCACGCCCTCCATGGGCCCGGCGTCGGCATCGTGCTGCGCTGTGTCGGCCGGTGCGGCGACTTCGATGTCATCCGGCTGCGTGGCCATCGTGTCCGACGGCTCCATAGTCGCGTCCTGTGGCTCCACTATGCGCGCTTCCACATCGGCTGCCTCGGCCGGGTTTGCCGCTCCGGCATCGCTTGCGGCGGCGGTGCTGCCCATCGGCGCCGGGTCAAGTTCGACCGGCGCCACCTTGGTGGCGACGACGACCGTTGCGGGCATGGCGTCGGCAGTCTCTGCCGGATCGCTCATATACGCCTTGCCGAGTTGAAGGCCGGCCAGGGCCGTCATCAGCGCGGTTGCGCCCATCAGAACCGTCTTGCGGCGCGACTTCAGCAGGTCGCCGAGGCGCAGCGCCTTAACCGGGTTGCCGACGTCGGACTTGCGCTTGAGTACGTCGGACTCCGCCGCCGCGGCCTGCGCGGCGCGGCGCGCAGCCGCGATGAAATCGGCCTTGCCGGCGTCGGTGTCCGTTGCGCGCCCGGTCGGGCTGCGCTCGTCGCGCACGCGCTTCATGATGGCATTGAGGTCGGGCGCGCCTGAACCGGGCTCCAGAGGCCGGTTGGCGAGCTTGGGGTCGAGTGGTGCGTCGAGGTCGACTGAAGGTGCGATGTCCATCTCGGGCTCGGGCAGCGAAGAGCCCGCGAGTTCGGGCTCCTTGGCTTCCTTCTTGCCGCCAAACGCGCGGGTCAGTCCGCCCAGCATGGAGCGCACCCGGCCGGGGGCCTGTTCGGGCTCCGCAGCGTGGTCCGAGCCGAGTGCGGCAATTGCGGCGGCGGCTGCTGCCTGCGCCGGCGTGCGCTCCACAATGGCGCGTGGCGCCGGCGTCGCGATCTCCGGTTCATCAAAGACAAAATCGTCGTCCGCGTCGATCGACGGGGCGTCGTGCACCTCGACCTTGCGCGGCTCGGGAACCTCGCGCTCAAGCGACCCCATGCGGTCGACGATCTTGAGAAGTGTGTCGTGGATGGCCTCGAAAGTCTTGGAATTGCGCTCGTCCGACCGGCGGGTCAAGGTTTCAAGCGCCTTCACCTCGTCGGCAATGGCCGAAACAATGCCTGACTCGGGTTGACTGACCGCTAGTGCGCGCGCAGCGGTTTCGGCGGCCGATCGCGCCGCCTCAATGACCGACTCGCGGCTATCGGCAATCGACTTCTCGATCTCCTTGAGGCGCGGCGATATGTCGACAAATTCCGGTAGCGGCGCGCTTGGCTTTGCAAGATGCTGGGACAGGCCTGAAACCTGGGCTTCGAGGCTGCGAACCAGATCGGAATCGAGGCCGGCGAACTGGGTTGCCGACTGATCGAGCCGCTTCGAGATGCCCTCCAGGCGGCTTTCGAGGCCCTTGATCGCCTCTTCGGAGACCGCGTCGCTGAGACCGGTATCCAGCGTCGCCGCCAGTTCGGAGAAACGCGCGTCGATGACCTTCATGATCGAACTGCTGTCAAAAGCCGTTTCCGTCTGGCGATTGTCGATTCGCTCGGCGACTTCGTTCAGCCGGCGCTCAAGTTCGCGAAACAGCATGTTGCCCTGTTCCAGGGCATCGTCCTGGCGGCGTTCGAAGAGGCTGGACAGCACGTCGAAGCGCTGCTCGATGCCGGTGAATATCTCGCCGACGTCGGGCATTGCCGGCGTGTGGTCGACTTTGTCGGCTATGACTGAGATCTGATACGCCAGGCGTTCGAT
Organism: Hyphomicrobiales bacterium; assembly: GCA_026400435.1. Taxonomy (GTDB): domain Bacteria; phylum Pseudomonadota; class Alphaproteobacteria; order Rhizobiales; family Rhizobiaceae; genus Mesorhizobium_K. The sequence goes on from JAPLOZ010000104.1 coordinate 33,779, forward strand.
GGCCTCGTCGGGCAAGGCGCTGCGCGCCGCCAGTTCGTCGACCCGGCGGGCCAGCCCCTGCAGATGCTCCAGCATTTCGACGCCCGGGCGATCTTCCGAGACTTCCTCGATCTGCCGGGCAAGCGCGGAAATCCGCGCCTCGATCCGCTCGAAGGGTTCTGGATCGGGCTGATGCTGCTGCGCGGCGACAGTTGCGCCTACGATGGCGCGGGAGATCTCGTCGAGGCGAACCTCGATCTGCGCGAAGGTCTCCTTGGCGTGGCCATCCTGTCGCTCGATGAAATGATCGAGCGCGCCTGCCAGCGTGCGGACCTTCTCTTCAAGCGGGCGGATGGACAGCGATTCGGGCAGGTTGCCGACCGCCTGATTGATCTGTTCAACGCGCTGGGCAAGAGCAGCCAGTTCCTCGGCGTCCGCGGCGCGTCCGGCGCCTTCGGACAGCCGGTGCTCGAAATCGTCGAAGCGGCGGCCGAAATCGTCCCAGCGGCGGTCGACCGACAGCACTGTCTCCTCACGCGCCAGCGAGTCGAGCGCCGACTTCATCTGTTCGACTTCCAGCCGCAGCATGTTGATGGTGCGGTCGTCGCCGCGTTCGCCCAGCGACTGGACGGCGTCCGAAAGGCGCTCGACGTCGAGGCCGAGCTTGTTGGCCGCCTGGCCTCCGGAAACGCTGACCTGCTGGAATTCCTTGCGAAGCCCGTCGAATTCGCGGTGCAGGCTCGAGGCCATCTGATGGCGCAGTTCTTCGCGCAGGCCCTTGAGTTCGCCGGCGATTTTGCCAAAAGCCACGACGCCGTCCTCGTCATGGCGCACGCGCTCGATGTCGCGTGCAAGCGATTTGTAGGGCGGCTCAAACGGGCCGCGCGGCTCGGGCGGATACGCCTGAGGTGCATAAGCTTGGGGTGCGCGCGCCTGGGGAGCATAGGGTGGCGGCGCATAGCCCTGCGGTGCGCGGTCGCGCGCCGAAGCGGCTGGAGTGTCGAACTCGGCTCTGGCGCGTGGTTCGGCGGCGGCACGGCGCTGCGGCTCGCGGCCAGAAATCTCCTCGCGGTTACGCTCGATTCGCTGTTCAAGCGATTCGAGCGAGCGGTTGAGCTGTTCGAGCGATGCATAGGACCGGCGCTGGCGTCCGGTGTTGACCGCGTCGAGATAGGTCCGTTTGCTGTTCATCTAAGCGCCCGTTCGCATTGTGGCCCTGAGGCCAGTCGCCGTGATTCTCCCTGCCGGGCCGGGAATCTGGCCGTGTCGCGACGCTTGGGCATCATGCCCGCACCCCGACTGACCGTGAAGAATTCATTACTGGCTAGACACGGCGGTCCGACATGCGCACCATTCCCCAAACGTGGTAAACAAGGTGTTAACCGCGTTTACGATTTGGCAAACTTCGTAAAAAATTTGCTTTTTGCAGCCGTTCGACCCGTTATTCCGGCTCAACAGCCCGCATCAAACTGCCGCATCTCCATACAACTTGCGCGCGCTTGCATCCCAAAACTCGCGGAACTATATGCTGACCTTAACGTAAGCTGGCGTTTCGGTGTCGGCTGGCGAAGCATTAGTCGAAACCACGGCCGGAAAGCCAACCCCGTCGCATCCGGCCAGGCGCTCTAGCAGCGCCGCAAAGGGGAATGTCAATGACGATGACTTTTAATCAGGCCGGCGACGCCGTGCCGGTAAACGACGACGCCGTTCCGGGAATTCAGGAAGACTATACCCGGATCGGCGAAATGGCGAAGATGTTCAGTGTCACGCTGCGCACGCTTCGCTTTTACGAGGACAAGGGGCTGCTGAGCCCCAAGCGCGACGGCTCTACACGTCTCTACACCCGCCGCGACCGGGCGCGTCTGAAACTCATCCTGCTTGGACGCAAGGTGGGCTTCTCGCTGCGCGACGTTAAGCAGATCATGGATCTCTACGATCCGAAGGGCGCCAACACCAAGCAGCTGCGCCTTACGCTCGACAAGTCGGACAAGCAGTTGGGCCGCCTCAAGAAGCAGCGCTTGGCTCTAGACGAGGCGATCACCGAACTTTCGGATTTGATGGCCATCGTCCGCAACATGCTTGACGATCGCACCCAGCCGGCGGCAGTCGCCAGCTAGTAGTCCTTTTGTCAGCGCGGATCGAACGCCCGTGGACCGGTTCCGGTCCGCGGGCGCCTTTGTTGCGCAGCGGAGAATTTCGTCGGCGCAATATTGACGTTTGCGTAAACGTCAATATTTTAGGGTGACGTTCCCGAGGCGGCCGGGATAGCCTGTCGAAGGCAGTTTGGTCCGCTGCGAAGATCGTCCTGGGAGGAACTATGCCGACCTACACGGCGCCGGTGCGCGACACGCTTTTCGTGCTCAAGGAAGTATTGGGATACGACCGCTACTCCAATCTCCCCGGATTCGCCGACGCGTCGCCCGATGTGCTTGAGGCGATCCTGGCCGAGAGCGCGAAACTCACCGAGAACGTCATCCAGCCGACCAACCGCGCAGGCGATCTGGAAGGCTGCGTCCGCCACGACGACGGGCGGGTGACGACGCCCAAAACCTTCAGGCAGGCTTTCGACGAATATCGCCAGGGTGGCTGGATGGGTCTTGCCGCACCCCAGGAATACGGCGGGCAGGGACTGCCTTACGCCGTCCACAACGCGGTGTCGGAATACATGATTTCCGGCAACATGGCGCTGCTGATGTATGCTGGCCTGACCCAAGGCGCGATCGCCGCGATCATCACCCATGGCACCGACGAGCAAAAACAGACCTGGCTGCCGAAGATGGTCGAAGGCGGCTGGACCGGCACCATGAATCTGACGGAGCCGCATTGCGGCACCGATCTGGGCTTGCTGCGCACCAGGGCGGTACCCGCCGATGACGGCACCTACAGGATCTCCGGCCAGAAGATATTCATCTCGGCCGGCGAGCACGACATGGCCGACAACATCGTGCATCTGGTGCTTGCCCGCATCGATGGCGCGCCTGCGGGCACCAAGGGCATCTCGCTGTTCATCGTGCCGAAATTCTGGCTCGACGCTTCCGGCAATCCGGGAACCCGCAACGCGGTCTCTTGCGGCTCGATCGAGGAGAAGATGGGCATTCATGGCAACGCCACATGCGTCATGAACTATGACGAAGCGACGGGCACCCTGCTTGGCGAGGCGAATGGCGGGCTGAAGGCGATGTTCACGATGATGAACGAGGCGAGGCTCGGCGTCGGCCTGCAGGGGCTGGCGGTAGGCGAGGCCGCCTATCAGGGCGCCGTCGCCTACGCGAAGGATCGCCTGCAGGGCCGCTCGCTGTCCGGCCCCAAGGCGCCCGACAAGAAGGCCGATCCGATCATCGTCCATCCGGACGTGCGCCGCATCCTCATGACCATCAAATCGTTCAACGAGGCCGGCCGCGCGCTCGCCTTGTGGACGGCGCTCAAATCCGACATCGCGCACCGATCGCCTGACGAGAAGGACCGCCAGGAGGCGGACGACCTGCTCGGGCTTATGACGCCGATCGTCAAAGGTGTGCTCACCGACAAGGGTTTCGACCACGCGGTCATGGCGCAGCAGGTTTTTGGCGGCCACGGCTACATTGAAGAACACGGCATGAGCCAGTTCGTTCGCGATGCGCGCATCGCCATGATCTACGAGGGCGCCAACGGCATCCAGGCGCTTGACCTCGTTGGCCGCAAGCTACCGATGCATGGCGGTCGCGCCGTGCAGGCCTTCTTCAAGGAAGTCGGCGATTTCTGCGACGAGAACCGCGCCATCGAGACCATGGCGCCGTTTACCAAGGCGTTGAAGAAGGGGCTCAACGATCTGCAGGCGGCGACGATGTGGCTGGTGCAAAACGCGATGGCGAAGCCCGAAAACGCCGGCGCCGCATCGACCGACTACATGCATCTGTTCGGTCTGGTTGCGCTCGGCTACATGTGGGGGCAGATGGTGAAAGTCGCGCACGAAAATCTAGCCGACGGGGCCGACCCGTTCTACGCAACCAAGCTCGTCACCGGGCGCTATTTCATGGAGCGCGTCATGCCGGAGACCGCCGCGCACCTCGCGCGGATCTCGACTGGCGCCGACACCATGATGGCGTTGCCGGCGGAGGCGTTTTGACCTCCCCCGCCGAAATTCTTGGACTTCCCGCGCCGGCCTGGCGCGACGAGGAGGTCGGCATGCTCTACGACATGGCGCATCGCTTTCTGTCGGAAGAGATAGCGCCGCGGTACGACGAATTCGAAAAGAACGAGATGGTTGACCGCTCGTGCTGGGAGAGGGCAGGTGCGGCCGGTTTGCTCTGCGCCTCCATGCCGGAAGAATACGGCGGTTCGGGCGGCAGCTTCGCGCACGAGAGCGCCATCATCGAAGCGATTGCGCATGTTGGTGTCGACGGCTTCGGCATCGGCCTGCACAACGCGATCGTGGCGCCCTACATTTTGCACTACGGTTCGCAGGAGCAAAAGAGGAATTGGCTGCCCAGGATGGCGAGCGGCGAACTGATCGGCGCCATTGCCATGACCGAGCCGGGCGCCGGCTCCGACCTGCAGGGCATCAGGACGCGCGCCCAGAAGGACGGCAACCACTACCGCATCAATGGCTCAAAAACCTTCATCACCAACGGCCAGCATGCCAACCTGATCATTGTCGTTGCCAAGACCGATCCGGAGAAGGGCGCAAAGGGCACATCCCTGTTGGTGGTCGAGACCGACGTCGCGCAAGGGTTCGAGCGCGGCCGTAACCTCGACAAGATCGGCCTCAAGGCCAACGACACGTCGGAACTGTTCTTCAACGACGTCAGAGTGCCTGCTTCCGCTCTGCTCGGCAGCGAGGAAGGTCAAGGTTTCGTCCAGTTGATGCAGCAGTTGCCACAGGAACGGCTGACGATCGGCACCACTGGAATAGGCATGGCCGAACGGGCTCTCGCTCTCACCATTGAGTACGCCCGGGAACGCAAGGCGTTCGGCAAGGCAATCATCGATTTCCAGAACACCCAGTTCAAGCTCGCGGAGATGAAGACCGAGGCGACGATCGGCCGCGTATTCTACAACGACTGCGTGGCGCGCCATTTGAACGGCGGGCTCGACCCCACCACCGCCTCGATGGCGAAATACTGGTTGTCCGACATGCAGGGAAAAGTCGTCGACGAATGCCTTCAATTGTTCGGTGGCTATGGCTACATGAATGAATATCCGATCGCCCGCATGTTCCGCGATGCGCGGGTGCAGCGCATCTACGGCGGCACCAACGAGATCATGAAGCTGCTGGTCGCCAGGAGCCTGTAGGTGGTTTGATGCGGCATCGCCGAGGCTGGTGAATGGTGAATGGTAAAATGGTCAATGGTAGGGACGTGGCGCTGCGGCGAATGACCATTCACTGTTTCTCCAAGGCGACGTCGCCTGAACTGTAATCGCAGGAGAAGAAAAATGGCCGAAGCCTATGTCTATGACGCCGTGCGCACGCCGCGCGGGCGCGGCAAGAAGGACGGCGCGCTGCACGAGGTGCCAGCGGTCAGGCTCGGCGCGAAAGTGCTGGAGGCGCTGCGCGACCGCAACTGCCTCGATACGTCCGCGGTCGACGACATCATCTTCGGTTGCGTCGATCCGGTCGGCGAAGCGGGCGCCGTGATCCCGCGCGCGGCGGCCTTCGAGGCGGGCTACAGCGACAAGGCGCCGGGCATGCAGATATCGCGCTTCTGCGCATCCGGGCTCGACGCAATCAATTTCGGCGCGGCCAAGATCGTGCAGGGCGCAGACGACATCGTGATCGCCGGCGGCGTCGAGTCCATGAGCCGCGTCGGCATGGGCATGTCCGGCGGCGCCTGGTTCATGGACCCGTCGGTCGGCCTGCCAGGCTGGTTCGTCCCGCAGGGCATCTCGGCCGACCTCATCGCCACCAAATACGGCTTCAGCCGGGACGATGTCGATGCCTACGCGGTGGAGAGCCAGAAGCGTGCGGCCAAGGCATGGGACAAGGGCTACTTCAAGAACTCCGTCATCCCGATCAAGGACCAGAACGGCCTTACGATCCTGGATCGCGACGAGCACATGCGCCCGACGACCGACATGCAATCGCTGGCCGCGCTCAATCCGTCCTTCGTCATGCCTGGCGAGATGGGCGGCTTCGATGCGGTGGCGGTGCAGAAGCATCCGGAAATCGAGGAGGTCAACCACGTCCACCATGCCGGCAATTCGTCTGGCATCGTCGATGGAGCGGCCGGCGTGCTGCTTGGCTCGAAGAAAGCCGGCAAGATGCTTGGCCTGAAGCCGCGCGCCAGGATCCGCACCTTCGCCAACATCGGCTCCGAGCCGGTGCTGATGCTGACCGGCCCGGTCGACGTGACCGAGAAGCTGCTCAAGCGCGCAAAGATGAAGCTGTCGGACATCGACCTGTTCGAGTTGAACGAGGCGTTCGCGTCCGTGGTGCTGCGCTACATGCAGGCGTTCGACATCGCGCACGACAAGATCAACGTCAATGGCGGCGCTATCGCCATGGGCCATCCGCTCGGCGCGACCGGCGCTATGATCCTGGGCACCGTGCTTGACGAACTGGAGCGCCGCGATCTCAACACGGCGCTCGTAACGCTCTGCATCGGCGCGGGCATGGGCACCGCGACCATCATCGAGCGGGTGTGAAGCATGCCGAAGATCGACATTGACACGGTGCCTGCCCGCACCGGAACGGGCTATCCCAAGCAGTTTGCGGCAATTGCCGAAGGACGCTCGCGCAGGCGTCTGGGCGATGCCGCGGGTCTGGATCAGTTCGGGGTCAACCTGACGACGCTGGCCCCCGGCGCCGGTACCGCGCATCGTCACTGGCATCACAACGAGGACGAGTTCGTCTTTGTCCTGGCGGGGGAGGCGACGCTGATCGAGGATGCAGGCGAAACGATCCTGCGTGCCGGCGATGCGGCCGGGTTCAAGGCGGGCGTGGCGAATGCACATCAGATCATGAACAAGAGTTTCGGCGACGTGGTGCTGCTGGAGATCGGCACGCGCGCCGCGGCCGATCGAGGCGTGTTCCCGGACATCGATCTCGGTTTCGTCAAGGATGCAGGCGGTTCCCGTTTCACGCACGCCACAGGCGAGCCGTTCGAATAACGGCCAAGAAGCACAGGATGCGATCATGACCTACAAAAACTTCACGGTCGAGAACGACGCCGACGGCATCGCGCTGGTCACCTGGGACATGCCCGACCGGTCCATGAACGTCTTCACCGAGGAGGTGATGGACGAACTTGAAGAGATCATCGATGAGGTCGTTGCCGAGGCAGGCGTCAAGGGCGCCGTCATCACATCGGGCAAGGAGAGTTTCTCCGGCGGCGCGGACCTCGGCATGCTGCAGAAGATGCTCGGCATCTTCCATGCCGAGAAGGCAAGGAATCCGCACAAGGCGACGCAACTGCTGTTCGACGGGGCAGGCCGTATGGGCTGGCTGTGGCGCAAGCTGGAAACGTCCGGAAAGCCGTGGGTGGCGGCGATCAACGGCACCTGCATGGGTGGAGCCTTCGAGCTTGCGCTGGCCTGCCACGGCCGCGTCGCCGCTGACAGCGACAAGGTGAAGATGGCGCTGCCCGAGGTCAAGGTAGGCATCTTCCCTGGCGCCGGCGGCACGCAGCGCGTGCCGCGCCTGACCGACCAGCAGCAGGCATTGCAGATGCTGACGTCGGGCCAGCAGCTCTCGCCGCAGAAGGCAAAGGCCATGGGCCTGATCCACGAGATCGCCGCTCCCGAAAAGCTGGTGGAGACGGCCAAGGCGATGATCAGGAACGGGTTGAAGCCGGTCGCGCCCTGGGACGAGAAGGGCTTCAAGCTGCCGGGCGGTCCTATCTATTCGGCGGCGGGCGCCAATCTCTGGCCGCCGGCAATCGCCATCCTGCGCCGCGAAACCTATGGCAACTATCCCGCGGCAAGCGCGATCCTGAAATGCGTCTATGAAGGGCTGCTGGTGCCCTTCGACACGGCGCTGCGCATCGAGCAGCGCTACTTCACCGAAATCATGCAGACGAAGGAGGCGGCTGCGATGATCCGTTCGCTCTTCGTCTCCCTGCAGGAATTGAACAAGGGCGCCCGTCGTCCGGCCGGTTTGCCCGACACGAAGTTCACCAAGATCGGCGTCATCGGCGCCGGCTTCATGGGCGCCGGCATCGCCTATGTGACCGCCAGGGCCGGCATCCCGGTCGTGCTCATCGACCGCGACATCGAAGCAGCCGAGAAGGGCAAGGCGCATTCGGACGGCCTCATCACCGACGCGGTGAAGAAGGGCCGTGCAAAGCCGGAGGAAAAGGAAAAGCTGCTGTCGCTGATCACGCCGTCGGCCGACTATGCCGACCTCGCCGGCGCCGACCTCGTCATCGAGGCGGTGTTCGAGGATTCCGCCGTCAAGAAGACGGCCACTGAGAAGGCCGAGGCCGCGCTTGGAGCGGGTGCTGTATTCGCTTCCAACACCTCGACAATCCCGATCACCTCGCTGGCGAAGAATTCGGCGCGGCCCAACGATTTCATCGGCATCCATTTCTTCTCGCCGGTCGACCGCATGATGCTGGTCGAGATCATTTTGGGCAAGAAGACCGGCGACAAGGCGCTGGCGACCGCGATCGACTATGTGCGGGCCATCAAGAAGACGCCAGTGGTCGTCAACGACACGCGCGGCTTCTACGTCAACCGCTGCGTGCTGCGCTACATGTCGGAAGCCTACAAGATGCTGATCGAGGGCGTGCCGGCGGCGATGATCGAGAATGCCGCGAAAGCGGCTGGCATGCCGGTCGGGCCGCTCGCGCTGACCGACGAGACGGCGGTCGACCTGGCGCAGAAGATCATGAAGCAGACGGCGCGCGATCTGGGCGACAAGGCAGTCGATCCCGAGCAGATGAAGCTCATCGACACGCTGGTCGACGGCCATGGCCGCTTCGGCCGCAAGAACGGCAAGGGATTTTACGACTATCCGCCCAAGCCCGCGAAGAAGAAGCTCTGGCCTGGACTGAAGGATCTATACCCGCAGAAGCGCGCCGAGGACGTCGACTATGAAGAACTCAAGCGGCGCCTCCTCGTCACCATCGCGCTGGAGGCCGCGCGTGTCATGGAGGAGGGCATCGTCACCGACCCGCGCGAGGCGGATGTCGGCTCGATCCTCGCCTTCGGCTTCGCACCCTACACGGGCGGCGCGCTGTCCTACATCGACGGCATCGGCGCGGCGGAGTTCGTCAAGGTCGCCAAGGGGCTGCAGAAGAAGTACGGCGCCGAGTTCAAGCCGCCGCGGCTGTTGATCGACATGGCGGCGAAGGGCGAGACGTTCTACCAGCGGTTTGACCCGTATGCGAAGGACGGCGAGAAGCAGGCGGCGTGAGCGGCCGCGATTCAGCGCCGGTAAGCATCATCGGGACATCTGTGTTGGGTCCGACTGCGCGGCTTCAACCATCCGGGCTCGATGCAGTTCCAGGCGCTCCTTGCGCGTGGCGGGGATCCACGGGTCATCGAGCAGCGCTGAAGTACCTTCGGCGATACGGTCAAGGGAGAGGCGAGCGTTCGCAGCCTGCGGCATCCGACGAGACGCGGCGATCTCCTCCAGGACCGCACGCGCCGCCACCGGATTAAGCGCATAAGTCGACTGCGCTGCGTTCAATCTCACCTGCATGTTGGAATGTCCGTAGAGCCCAAACAGCGACCGGCGCTGGTCGCCTGGGCGGGACCTCAACTCGTTCACCACGGCCATTTCTTTGTCGAAGAGTCGATTGAAGCGCGCGGTTTCAGAAAAGTCCATCGCCTCAGACTCGGCTATGCCGATCTCGGCAAAAAGTTCCACCAGCGCGTCGGTAGTCATTCCTGCAACTTTTTTCACTTCAGCACCTCATGTAGTCGCAACGCATACAGTCCGACGTCCATCCGAACCTCCCACGGTTGGCCTCTCAGATAGTCCCGTGGCGACTGGCCGCCAAAATCCCTGTTCGGCGTCGCATACCAGTCGGTGATCTGCCATTGACGGTAGGTTGGAATGCGCACCAGATTGCGCCAATCTTCAATTCGTTCTCCGACAAATCCGTCGCGGCGAGCCGGCGTTTTTACGACAATGTGATGGATATCGTATCCGGGTTCAGGCTCCGCTAGTGCACGCCTGAGTTGATCAAGATATTTCGGTTCATCCTGGTAGGCAATGATCCGGTCCCGGGCACGGTCACAATCCAGTTGGCGACACGTGCGGTCTGAAACTGCACGTTGGTCTCCAAAAGGTATTTCGCAACACGTATCGCCCAGACGTTGCGCTCTCTGGTCGTCGGTGGCGGTTTCTCCGGGAATTTCGAAATGTCTTCCGGATCACCGCCGATCAGTATGAGGTCGGCATCGCCGTCCTCGTCCACCCATTCGCCGCCATCGAGGTTTCCTGCGGGCACTCGCGGCTGATCGGGACGGAATCCCGCTTTGCGCGCTAGATTTTGCAAGCGAACAACGGGCAGTTGGATGGTGGCGCCAAGGATGGCGTAGAGCAATTTGGAACAGGAAAGTTGAATGCTGTTTTCTGAAGGCATGGCCTGCGTCTCCGTGCAGGCGGCATTTTTCAGGCACTTGTCGGATGGATGGACAAAATCTCGTTGAGAAATCCTTTTGCGACGAGGCCTAAGCCACTGGTAACCCATTGTCTTGCAACGGGTTTGTCGCGTTGTGGCGCGCCATATCCGGGTTAAGGCCTGAATTTTCTGTCCACGGCCAGCCCACCCGGCTTCTGGACAAGCGGATTCTAGGGCGCTACAACTGCAAGGTATTTTTTCCTCTCCCCAAGGGAGCGTCCCATGCTGTCGCATGAGCGCGTCTGGGCCGCGATAGACGCGTTGGCCGCACGCTATTCCCTGTCTGCCTCGGGCCTGGCGAAGCGCGCAGGCCTCGATTCCACGGCGTTCAACAAGTCGAAGCGGCAGTCGGCGGACGGCCGTCCGCGCTGGCCGTCGACGGAATCGCTCGCCAAGATCATCGAGGCGACCCAGTCGTCGCTCGACGAATTCTTCTCGTTGGTCGAGGGAAAGCCTTCCGCAACCGGCCGGCCGCTGCCGCGGCAGATGTCGACCGTGCCGCTGCTCGGCTTCGCCCAGGCAGGCGCCGGGGGCTTCTTCGACGATGCTGGATTCCCGGCTGGACAGGGCTGGGACCTGATCGAATTGCCGGCGACGGCTGCCGACGGATCCTACGCTCTCCAGGTGCAGGGCGATTCCATGCTGCCGCTCTACCGGCACGGCGACACGCTGGTGGTGCAGCCCAATGCTCCCATCCGCAAAGGCGACCGCGTGGTCGTCAAGACGATCTCGGGGGAGGTGATGGCAAAGGTGCTCGAACGGCGCACCTCCGCCGTCGTGGAACTCATCTCGCTCAATCCCGATCATCCGCACAGGCGCCTGAACGCCGGCGATGTCGAATGGCTGGCGCGCATCGTCTGGGCGAGCCAGTAGGCGGAGGGCGGCCGATGCGCGCGCTTTTCCTCCCGGCCGGGGCGCTGGTGCTTGCGGTCGCTTTGGTCCTGCTAGGCGGGCGGATGGTTGACCGCCCGGCGCAGTTCGATGCAGCGACGCTCGACCCGCCCGATCCCGGGGATATCGTGGAGTTCGGCGACGATCTCGTTGTTTCGTCGGCTGCGGAGCCTGATGATGCCGCGGCCGCTGCCGCTTTGGCGGACCAGCCTGCCGAAAGCGCAGCTGCCGTGCCACCGGCCGCGCCTGCCGCATCGCGTCTTGTCGATCCTGCGGCCGTTGCGCCTGCCGAACTGCCCGCGCTGGATTTGCAGCGCGAGGCGCCGCGCGCTCCGCTCAGCCAGTTGAGCCTTGCCCTGCCGCCGGAGCCTGAACTCAAGAATGAATGGGCCGGAACGCCCTTGTTTCGGCCGCTCGCTGTCGAGTCGGCCGTCTTTCAGTCGGCTGGCCGCACCATCGCGATCGCCGGCGTGAAAAGCGTGCCGGTCGATGAAAGCTGCGTCCACGACGGTGTGGCATGGCCATGCGGGATGCGGGCGCGAACGGCATTTCGCCTCTGGCTGCGCGGCCGCGCGCTGGTCTGCCGGCTGCCTGAGCAGGAACTCGAGGTGACGCCGGCGCGCTGCCGTCTCGCCAAGCAGGACGCCGGCGCCTGGCTTGTGGCGAACGGCTGGGCGCTTGCCGCGCCGGACGGTCCCTATGTTCAGGCCGAGGAGAAGGCCCGCGCGGAGAAGATCGGCGTGTTCGGCGCGCCGCCCGAGGCGCCGGCCGTTGCGGATGTCCCGGACGCACCTTTCCTCTCGGCCGTGCCGGACCTGCCGGTCATGACGGAGGACGGCGTCGATCCCGACCCGCCGGCCGATCCGCGCATGGCGTTTCCGCCAGCCCCGCCGGCTCCCTGATCCCTACGCGGACAGCTGGCCTGACAGCGCCCTGGCGATCAGCGCGCGCGTCTCGGGAATGCCATAGAGGGCGGCGAACGAGCCGAAGCGCGGCCCGCGCTCCTGGCCGATTAGCACCTGATAAATCATCTGGAAGAAGGCGACCGACACGCCTGGTCCGCCCTCGGGGCTCTGTTTGGAGTGATCCTGGTAGCGCTCGATCCGGCGCGCGACATTGAGCGCGGCGTTCTGGATCGCCTCGCCGTCGGAACCGATGGCAAGCGCGCCAAGGCTCTCCGAAAGGGCGGCGAGCGCCTCGCGCTCCACGGCGTCCGGTTCGCGATACACCTTGGTCGGCTTCACGAAGTCGTCGAAATAGCGGATCGCGTAGTCGGTCAGCCGGTCGAGTTCCGGATGCGTCGCCGGCGTCACGTCAGCCACGTGGCGCGAGATGAAACCCCACAGCACGCCCTTGTCATGCGCATTGGAGGCGCTGACAAGATTGAGCAGGAGCGCGAACGTGACGGGCAGGTCGATATCAGGCGGGCTGCCGTCGTGCATATGCCAGACCGGATTGCCGAGCCGCTCCTTCCAGTCCTGGCGCGGATAGGCCGCGAGGAACGAATAGTACTCGTCGACAGCCTTGGGGATGACGTCGAAATAGAGCTTCTTTGCCTGCCGGGGACGTTGGAACATGTAAAGGCCGAGGCTCTCGGTCGGCGCATAGGTCAGCCATTCGTCGATGGTCAGCCCGTTGCCTTTGGACTTCGAAATCTTCTGGCCGTTCTCGTCCAGGAAAAGCTCGTAGACGAAATGCTCGGGCGGGCGGCCGCCGAGGATGGCGCAGATCTTGTCGTAGACTACCGCGTTGGTCTGGTGGTCCTTGCCGAACATCTCGAAGTCGACGCTGAGTGCCGCCCAGCGCATGCCGAAGTCGGGCTTCCACTGGAGCTTCACGGCGCCGCCGGTCACGGGAAGCGTGGTCTCCGTTCCATCCTCGTCGTCGAATGTGATCGTACCCGCCTTCGCGTCGACAGCCTTCATCGGCACGTAGAGCACGCGGCCGGTTGTCGGCGAGATCGGCAGGAACGGGCTGTAGGTTGCCTGCCGCTCCGGTCCAAGCGTCGGCAGCATCACCTTCATGATCGCATCGTATTTCTCGGCAGCCTTCAACAGGACGGCGTCGAAGCGGCCGGACTTGTAATACTGCGTCGCGCTGGCGAACTCGTAGTCGAAGCCGAACGTGTCGAGGAAGCGGCGCAGCATCGCGTTGTTGTGGTCGCCGAAGCTGGGATATTCGCCGCCGAACGGGTCCGGTACCGATGTGAGCGGCTTGTGCAGATGCGG
>JAPLOZ010000018.1 GCA_026400435.1 Hyphomicrobiales bacterium
GAGGATCGCCGGGAGCTTTCCTTCGGAGCTTCCGCCAAGCTGCAGGAATACTGGCGGGTATTCGGCTCCGGCACCTACGATTTCGAGAACGAAGTGATGGTGAAAAACGCCGTGGGCTTTGCCTATGACGACGAATGCTTCACCTACCTGATGACGTATTCCCAGGATCGGGATGCGACCACCCGGGAACAGACCTCGACCATCGGCTTCAACGTATCCTTCCGCACGCTGGGCGACTTCGGGTCAGCCAAGGGCGTGTCCGATCTGTAGGTCGGGAGCCGTGCGGCGACATCGTTTCGCCGCATAACGCAGCCATGGGTCGGCGACATGATGAAAAGCCGAGGACAGGACTAACAGCGATGTTTTGGATGAGGAGGCGTCTCGCCTCGGTGGGCCTCGCGTTCATGGTCATGGCGGCCCCCGTATGCATGACCGCCTTGACCGCGCCGGCCGCCGCCAGCGAAATCAAGGTAATCGTCAACAACATCCCGATCACTACCTACGACATCCAGCGGCGCGCGGCCTTCCTGAAGCTGCAGCGGCGCAGCGGAAATCTGACGGCGCTCGCTCAAGACGACATGATAGACCAGACGCTGCGGGTTTCCGAGGCGGAGAGGCTTGGCATCAAGGTCAGCGACGAGCAGGTCGACGGCGCCTACAACAACTTCGCCAAATCCAACAAGATGGCGATCAAGCAGCTCGACGGGATCATGAACCAGAGCGGCGTGACCAAGGCGCATTTCAAGGAATTCATCCGCTCGCAGATGCTGTGGAACCAAGCCCTGGGCAAGCGCAACCGCAGCGGTTCGAGCATGAGCGAGCAGGACGTGGTGCGGCGCATGTTGCAGCAGGGCGGCGCCAAGCCCAGCGCCACCGAATACATGCTTCAGCAGGTGATCTTCGTGGTGCCGGCGAACGAGCGCGGCAGCATCGCGGCACGCAAGCGCGAGGCAGACGCGCTGCGTGCGCGCTTCAGTGGCTGCGACAGCACCCGCGAATTCGCCAAAGGCCTGATCGACGTGACGGTCAAGGACCTCGGCCGCAAGCTGGCGCCCGAACTTCCGCCGGACTGGGCCGAGTTGATCAAGAAAACCAAGGTCGGCGGCGCGACACCGGCGCGCGAGACCGCTGTCGGCGTGGAATTCATCGGCATCTGCTCCAGCCGCGAGGTTTCCGACGACCGCGTGGCCAAGCTGACCTTCCAGGCGGAAGGCGTGGAAAGCGGCGCCAAGGGCGCTGACGAGTTGAGCAAGAAATACACCGACGAACTTCGCGAGAAGGCGAAAATCGTGAAGCGCTGACAATCCGGTGCAGGGCGAAGCGGCGGGCCGTGTGACAAGCATCGACGGACTTCCGCCCTTGCGCGACGTCATCGACCGGCACGGCCTGCAGGCCAGGAAGTCGCTAGGCCAGAACTTCCTTCTCGATCTCAATCTGACCGGCAAGATCGCCAGGGCGGCCGGCGATCTCACCCAGGCGACAATCGTGGAAGTTGGCCCAGGCCCCGGCGGGCTCACACGGGCGTTGCTTCTGGCCGGTGCGCGGCATGTCATCGCCATCGAACGCGACGAGCGCTGCATGGCCGCCCTGGCCGAGGTGGCGGCGCACTATCCCGGCCGGCTCGATGTTGTCGCGGGCGATGCGTTGAAGACCGATTTCGCCGCGCTGGCAGGCACGGCCGGGCCGGTCCACATAGTCGCCAACCTGCCCTACAACATCGGCACGGAACTGCTCGTGCGCTGGCTCACCGTCGCCGAATGGCCGCCCTTTTACCGCTCGATGACGCTGATGTTCCAGCGCGAGGTTGCTGAACGCATTGTCGCAAAGCCAGGCAGCGATCCGTATGGCCGTCTCGGCGTTCTTGCCGGCTGGCGGACCCAGGCGCGGATTGCCTTCGACGTGCCGCCGAAGGCCTTTACGCCACCGCCCAAGGTGACGTCGTCTGTGGTTAACCTCGTGCCGCGCGAAGCCCCCCTGCCCGCCGACGTGAAGAAGCTCGGCCGGGTGACGGAGGCCGCGTTCGGCCAGCGTCGCAAGATGCTGCGGCAGAGCCTGAAGAGCCTCGGCGGAGAGCGTCTGCTCGAAGCTGTCGGCATCGACGGCACGCGCCGTGCCGAGACGCTCGACATCGAGGAGTTCGTGCGGCTGGCCAACGCGATCTAGCGCGTTTCGTCGAAACGCCACGGGTCGATGCAGACCACGCCGAGCGGCTCGAAGTGCGCAACATTCCGGGTGACCACACGCAACCCGTGCTCCAGCGCGGTAGCTGCGATCATTGCATGTGCGGACGGGCGCCGGTCAGCGGTGCGCGACGCGCCAGCGCGCAGTGCGAGAGTACGGTCGAACGGCAGTATGCGCCCGGCAAACTGCGCAAGCACCACCTTGTCCAGCCAACGCATGAGTTCGGCTGCAAATTCAGGGTCACGGTTCTGCTCGCGTTGAATTCCGAAACGGATTTCCCTGATGGAAACCGAAGACACAAAGGCCTGCACGGCTTCGAAGGTCCGCAGAAAAGCTTGAAACCCGTGCTCCTGTCTGTCTGCCCGTCTGGCAGCCGAGATCACGTTGGTATCAAGCAAAAATGCCATCAGAATTCGACGGGGCGTTCCGCAAAATCCACGCTGCCAGGTTCGAATTCCAGGTCGGCGCGCGCACTCGGGTCCCTAAGCGCATCGAGCAAATTGCGGCGCTCGCGCCAATGTTCCTGGAAATCCGAATAGCTGAACAGAACATAACTCTCCAGACCGTGATCCGTGATGACGAGGGGGTGTTCGTCAGCCTTCTTCTTGGCCTTGCTCGGATTCTGATTGAAGACAGCGCTCGTCATGTAGGACATGCGCATGAGACGCTCCTAGTTTCATTTTTTGAAAAGACGCTACTTTTGGCGCCAGTTGCAAATAGGCGCGGTCAAACCTTCTCGTCGAGAAGGCCCGACACGAAGTCGAACAGGCCGGGACGGCGGTCGCGGCGCAGGCGTTCCCCGGTCACGATCGCGCGAACCTCGCCAAAAGCGCGGTCGAGGTCGTCGTTGATCACCACGAAATCGTACTCGGTCCAGTGCTCTATCTCGGTGCGGGCATTCTT
Organism: Hyphomicrobiales bacterium; assembly: GCA_026400435.1. Lineage (GTDB taxonomy): Bacteria > Pseudomonadota > Alphaproteobacteria > Rhizobiales > Rhizobiaceae > Mesorhizobium_K. The sequence goes on from JAPLOZ010000018.1 coordinate 3,085, forward strand.
CAGCCGCGTCTCGATGACCGCTTCCTGGTCCTCGGCGCGGCGCTTCAGGCGCGCCTTCAGTTCCTTCATCGAGGGCGGCAGGATGAAGATCGAGACGATGTCGCCGCGCATCTTTTCCTTGAGCTGCTTGGCGCCTTGCCAGTCGATGTCGAACAGCATGTCGCGGCCCTCCGCCATCGCCTTTTCGGCGGGCGCACGCGGCGTTGCGTAACAATTGCCGTGGACCTCGGCCCATTCGAGCAGCGCATCGGAATCGCGCAGGATCTCGAATTCACGCATGGTGCGGAAAAGATAATGCACGCCCTCGATCTCGCTTCCGCGGCGAGGCCTCGTCGTTACGCTGACTGACATCTCGAAGCCCGCGTCGCTCTCCAGGAGATTGCGCGCGATGGTCGACTTGCCGGCGCCCGAGGGCGACGACAGGACAAGCATCAACCCGCGGCGGCGAATGCGCGAACCGACATCGGCGACAGCCATCTCCCTACTCCAGATTCTGGACCTGCTCGCGGAACTGATCGACCACCGCCTTCAGCTCCAGCCCGATGGCGGTAACCGAAGCGGCGTTCGATTTCGAGCACAGAGTATTCGATTCGCGGTTAAATTCCTGTGCCAGGAAGTCGAGCTTTCGTCCGACCGCGCCGCCGCCGGCCAAAAGCCCGCGGGCCGCAGCAACGTGCGTCTTCAGCCGGTCGATCTCCTCGCGGATGTCGGCCCTGGTGGCGAGGAAGGCCGCTTCCATGTGAAGCCGGCTCTCGTCGAAGCCCTGCGATGCCTCCAGCAGCAAGCGGACCTGCTCGGCCAGCCTTTGCCGGATCGCCGCCGGATCGCGCGAAGGATCGCCCTCGGCCCGCAAGGTCAGGGCCTCGATCGCATCGATGTGGCCGAGGAGCAGCGCCTTCAGCGCCGTGCCTTCGGCGCGCCGGGCGCTGTCCAGTCCGGCCAGCGCGCGCTCCAGCACAGCCAGCAGCGAGGCGTCGAGCGCGGCACGGAATTCCTCGGTCTCGACCGGCTCGGGAACGTCGAGCACGCCGCGCAGGGCGAGAAGTCCGTCGGCGCTCGGCGGAGCCACGCCGAACTGTTCCTGCAGCCGCCGCGCAAGGCCCGCAATGTCCTTCAGGAACGCTTCGTTGACGATCGGCTGCGGCTGAAGCCCGCCGGCACGGTTTACCGTCAGCGTCGCCTGGAAATTGCCCCGCGAGAAATGCTTCTGCACGGCCTGCCGGACAGCCTGTTCGAGGCGCTCGAAGCCCGGCGGCAGGCGCAGCCTGAGCTCGACGCTCTTGCCGTTGACCGACTTGACTTCCCAGGCGATCGAAATCCCGTCGTGATCGGCGGCTGCGCGCGCGAAGCCCGTCATGCTCTGCAAGGTCATGATCGTTGCGTTTCCCCACCCGAAGTAGCGTCCGGACCAACCCGAGCGGCCGGCATATTCATGCAACGCTCCGGCGCGAAGGACGCGGCGTGGCGATGCACACTATTGCTGTACGTCGGTCGCGGGTCCGGCGCCAGTCACCGAGGCCGGGTCGGTGGTCGCCTTGGCGGCTTCCTCGGCCTGCTTCTTCTGGACTGCCCGCCAGCGCGCCACGTTCTCGTTGTGCTCGTCGAGACTGCTGGCAAAGACGTGGCCTCCCGTGCCGTCGGCGACGAAATAGAGGTCGTCGGTCTGCGAGGGATTGGCGACGGCTTCAAGCGAGGCGCGGCCCGGATTGGCGATCGGTCCCGGCGGCAGCCCGTCGATGATGTAGGTGTTGTACGGTGTCGGCTTGTCGATGTCGGACTGATAGATCGGGCGGTCCGCGGGGCGGCCCTTGCCGCCGAACAGGCCATAGAGAATGGTCGGGTCCGACTGCAGGCGCATGCCCTTGTTCAGGCGGTTGATGAACACGGCCGCGACGCGCGAGCGCTCGTCGCCGCGGGCGGTTTCCTTCTCGACGATCGAAGCCAGCGTAACGAATTCGTTGATATCGGCGAGCGGCAGCCCGGATATGCGGCGCGCCCAGATGCTTTCCACCAGCCGTTGCTGGTCGGCGATCATCTTGTCGATGATCTGCTGGCGCGTTGCGCCGCGGGTGAAGCGTTGGGTGTCGGCGATCAGGCTGCCCTCCGGCGGCATCTGGGCCGGCATGTCGCCGGTCAGTGCGTCGTGCTCGGCGATGCGCTGGAAAGCCTGCGCCACCGTCAATCCTTCCGGAATAGTGAGTGACGCCAAAACGGACTTGCCGCTTTCCAGCAGGTCCATGATATCGCGCATGGATGCGCCGGCCTTGATCTCGTATTCTCCGGCCTTGAGCGCGGCATCCTTGTCATAGGCCCGCACGCCGATGCGGAAGATGCGCGAGTCGCTGATCAGGCCGCGGCGTTCGAGCTGGTCGGCAATCTCGGCGACGCCTGTGCTCGGACGCACCAGGAAGTTGGAGGTTGTGGTGGACGGACCGGGTCCGTCGAATTCGCTCTTGCCGACGAACACCGCGACACCGGTCGCGATCACCAGCAGCACTGCCGTGGTGACGATGAAATTCATGAACACGACGATCTGGCTGCGCGAGGCGCGGGACCGCTTGGGCGGCGGCGTTCCTGCCTCGGGACGAAGAGCCTGGCTTGCGGTGCGCGGAACGATCGGCTGTTGCGGCACGGTCCGCCGGCCGAATTCGCCGTTGCCTGCAGGATCAATGCTCATGTCGCCTCAACACTGCCTGACGGTTCGGTGTTCGCCGCAAACACAGGCGAGCCTAAGCGCGAATATGGCAAAAATCGCGGCGAAGCGGCACGCTCAGCCATTG
>JAPLOZ010000119.1 GCA_026400435.1 Hyphomicrobiales bacterium
CGGGCCACATCTTCGGCGACCAGGTTCGAGTCGGTTTCCGGCTTGCGGATCTCGACGAGGTTGAGGAACACCTCATCCTTGCAGAGCTTGCCGATTTCCTTGCGCAGCGTCTCGATGTCCGCGCCCTTCTTGCCGATCACCATGCCCGGACGGGCGGTGTGAACGGTGATGCGGCACTTCTTGTGCGGACGCTCGATGATGACCTTGCTGACGCCGGACTGCTTCAGCTTTTCCTTGATGTACTTCCGGATCTTGATGTCTTCGTGAAGCAGGCGGCCGAAGTCGGACGTCTCGGCATACCAGCGGCTGTCAGCCGTGCGGTTCACGCCCAGACGGAACCCGGTTGGATTGATCTTCTGACCCATATTATGCGGCCTCGGATGTTTGGGCGACCGCAGACGTGTCGCGGAGCACGATGGTGAGCTGCGAGAAAGGCTTCTCGACGCGAACGCCACGGCCGCGAGCGCGGGCGTGCATGCGCTTCATGACCAGGTTCTTGCCGACGTGGGCTTCAGCGACGACCAGGCTGTCGATGTCGAGGCCATGGTTGTTGTCAGCGTTCGCAACAGCCGACTTCAGCAGCTTCAGAACGTCGTCGGACGCACGCTTGCGCGAGAACTCGAGCTCGGCCATCGCCTTCTCGACTTTCAGGCCGCGGATCGATTGCGCGAGCAGGTTCAGTTTCTGCGGGCTGATACGGTGCATGCGCAGGACAGCGCGCGACTCGTTGGACGCCTGCTTCGGGGGGGCCTTAGGCTTACCCATGATTATTTACCTCCCGCCGGTTTGCGAGCGACTTTCTTGTCGCCGCCGTGTCCCGGGAAGTTCCGGGTCGGGGCGAACTCGCCGAACTTGTGGCCAACCATCTCGTCCGAGACGTTGACCGGCACGAAGGTCTTGCCGTTGTGGACCTGGAAGGTCAGGCCAATGAAATCCGGCAGAATGGTCGAGCGGCGCGACCAGGTCTTGATCGGCGTCGAGCGCGCAGCGCCCTTGGCGACTTCTGCCTTCTTGAGCAGGTAGCCGTCGACAAAAGGGCCTTTCCAGACGGAACGGGTCATCTCAGTTTTCTCCGTTACGCTTTATGCCGACGACGCACGATCAGGCGATCGGTCGACTTGTTCTTGCGGGTTTTCGGACCGCGGGTCTTCTTGCCCCACGGCGTGACAGGGTGACGGCCACCGGACGTCTTGCCCTCACCGCCGCCGTGCGGGTGGTCGACCGGGTTCATCGCGACGCCGCGAACGTGCGGACGCCAGCCCTTGTTGACGTTGCGACCGGCCTTGCCGAGCACTTCGTTCATGTTGTCCGGATTGGAGACCGCGCCGATCGTGGCCATGCAGCCTTCCGGGATCAGGCGAACTTCGCCCGACGACAGTTTCACTTGGGCGTAGCCATCGCCACGACCCACGAGCTGCGCGTACGAGCCAGCCGAACGAGCGATCTGCGCGCCCTTGAGCGGCTTCATCTCGATGTTGTGGATGATGGTGCCGACCGGAATGCCCTTCAGCGGAAGCGCGTTGCCCGGTTTGATGTCGACGTTGTCGCCAGCGATGATCGTGTCGCCGACATTCAGGCGCTGCGGCGCGATGATGTAGGCTTGCTCACCGTCCGTGTAGGTGACGAGCGCGATGAAGGCCGTGCGGTTCGGATCATATTCCAGGCGCTCGACGGTCGCGGGCATGTCGAACTTGCGACGCTTGAAGTCGATGATGCGGTAACGCTTTTTCGCGCCGCCACCGCGCCAGCGAGCCGTGCGGCGGCCAAGGTTGTTGCGTCCGCCGGAGGAGTTCTTGCCCTCGGTCAGCGCCTTGACGGGTCCGCCCTTGTGCAGGCCGGAACGGTCGACCAGCACGAGCTGGCGACGGCCGGGCGAAGTCGGGTTGAAGGTCTTAAGAGCCATTGCGCCTTATCCTCAGAGCCCGGTCGTCACGTCGATGGACTGGCCGTCCTTCAACGTCACGATCGCTTTCTTGATGTCCGAGCGTTTGCCCGGGACACCGCGGAAGAATTTGGATTTGCCTTTGACGACGATGGTGTTCACGCCGGTCACGTTGACGTTGAAAAGAGCTTCAACGGCTTCCTTGATCTGCGGCTTCGTCGCGTCGAGCGGAACGCGGAAGACGACCTTGTTCTGCTCGGA
>JAPLOZ010000084.1 GCA_026400435.1 Hyphomicrobiales bacterium
GCGCGGTTCGCGTTGCGCTCGCGACCGAACAGGCGCTGGAACATGGAGGGGTCTCCCGGCAGTACTTCGCGGCATAGCCCGTGTTGCATCGCCGCGGAAGCTGGTTTACCGGTTTTGCCGCTACGCGCAAGCACGCCGGATTGGTGACGCGGCGCGACGAATTGGATGGAGTTGTTGTTGCAGGCGCCGAGATCACGTCCAACGTCCCTGCCGCGGTCGGCCGGTCTTTGCCTGGTGGTCGCCGCGGTTGCGGTGTCCGGCTGCAACACCCAGAAGACGTTTGCCGGCCTGAAGCCCGGTGAGACGCTCACCCAGGGCTACGTCATCGACCAGCAGTCGATCGACCTTGTGCCGGTTGGGTCCAGCCGCGAGCAGGTTTTGTTGACGCTTGGCAGTCCTTCGACGACCGCCACCTTCGACAACGAAGTGTTCTATTACATCTCCCAGACGCGAAAGCGTTCGGCCGCCTTCATGAACGCCAAGCTTGTCGACCAGCGCATCCTGGCGGTCTATTTCAACAAGGAAGGCCGCGTCGACAACATCGCCAACTACGGCCTGAAGGATGGCAAGGTGTTCGACTTCATCTCGCGCACCACGCCGACCTATGGCAAGGATCAGAATTTCCTCGGCCAGATGTTGTCGGGCGCGGGCAACATCGGTGCGAGCACCGCCAAGAACATTCTGGGCGGCGGCTGACGGCCGTCGGTGCGCTCCAGCGTTTCAATCTAGCCTCGAAACGCCCCGGTCAAAGAAAAACCCGCGGGAGCGATCCCGCGGGTTTTTTTGTCGGCCGCGCCGTTCTCAGCCGTGGGCAAGCACAGCGAGCAGCAGAAGGGCGACGATGTTGGTTATCTTGATGGCCGGGTTCACGGCCGGGCCTGCGGTATCCTTGTAGGGATCGCCGACCGTGTCGCCGGTCACGGACGCCTTGTGGGCATCCGAGCCCTTGAGGTGCTTGACGCCATCCTTGTCGATGAAGCCGTCCTCGAACGACTTCTTGGCGTTGTCCCAGGCGCCGCCGCCCGAGGTCATCGAGATGGCGACAAACAGCCCGTTGACGATCACGCCGAGCAGCGAAGCGCCGAGTGCGGCGAACGCCGAGGCCTTGGAACCGGAGATCAGCAGCACGCCGAAATAGACGACGAGCGGCGCAAGCACCGGCAGCAGCGAAGGGATGATCATCTCCTTGATCGCGGCCTTGGTCAGAATATCGACAGCACGCGCGTAGTTCGGCTTGGAGGTGCCCGCCATGATGCCCGGGTCCTCGCGGAACTGGCGGCGCACTTCCTCGACGATCGAACCGGCAGCGCGGCCGACCGCTGTCATGGCGATGCCGCCGAACAGATACGGAATCAGGCCGCCGAAGATCAGCCCCGCGACAACGTAGGGATTGGACAGGTCGAACGAGACCGTTCCGATATCGGCGAAGTACGGATACTGGGCCGAATTCGCGGTGAAGAACTTCAGGTCATAGCTGTAAGCCGCGAACAGCACCAGCGCGCCGAGGCCGGCCGAGCCGATCGCGTATCCCTTGGTGACCGCCTTGGTGGTGTTGCCGACGGCGTCGAGTGCGTCCGTCGAGTGGCGCACTTCCGGCGGCAGGCCGGCCATTTCGGCGATGCCGCCCGCGTTGTCGGTGACCGGGCCGAAAGCGTCGAGCGCGACGATCATTCCGGCAAGGCCGAGCATTGTGGTGACGGCGATCGCGGTGCCGAACAGGCCGGCAAGCTGGTACGTCGAGATGATGCCGCCGACGATGACGATCGCGGGCAGTGCAGTCGATTCCAGCGAGACCGCGAGGCCCTGGATGACGTTGGTTCCGTGGCCGGTGACCGACGCCTGGGCGATAGAATTGACCGGCCGCTTGTTGGTGCCGGTGTAGTATTCGGTGATGACCACGATGAGGCCGGTCACCAGCAGGCCGATCAGGCCGCAGACGAACAGGTTCTTGCCGGTGATCATTATGTCGTTGGCGCTACCCACGTCGCCCCAGCCGATCGTCATGGAGGTGGCGCCGCCAAGGCCGATCACCGACAGCAGGCCGGTAACGATCAGGCCCTTGTAGAGCGCGCCCATGATCGAGCCGTTCGACCCCAGCTTCACGAAGAATGTGCCGACGATCGAGGTGATGATGCAGGCACCGCAGATGGCAAGCGGATAGAGCATCACGGAACCCAGCACCGCCGTGCCGCCGAAGAAGATCGCGCCGAGAACCATGGTGGCGACAACCGTCACCGCGTAGGTCTCGAAGAGGTCGGCCGCCATGCCGGCGCAGTCGCCGACATTGTCGCCCACGTTGTCGGCGATGGTGGCCGGATTGCGCGGATCGTCCTCGGGAATGCCGGCTTCGACCTTGCCGACCAGATCGCCGCCCACGTCGGCGCCCTTGGTGAAGATGCCGCCGCCAAGACGGGCGAAGATCGAGATCAGCGAAGCGCCGAAGCCGAGCGAAACCAGCGCGTCGATGACGACGCGATCCGCCGGTGCGTAGCCCATCGGGCCGATGAGGATCAGGTAGTAAACCGAGACGCCGAGCAGCGCGAGGCCGGCCACCAGCATGCCGGTGATGGCGCCCGACTTGAAGGCGATGTCGAGACCCGCCGCCAGGCTGTTGGATGCCGCCTGCGCCGTGCGCACGTTGGCGCGAACCGAGACATGCATGCCGATGAAGCCGGCAACGCCCGACAGTACCGCTCCGATCAGGAAGCCTACCGCTGCGGTGATGGACAGGAGCCACCATGCCAGAATGAGCACGACCACCCCGACGATGGCGATCGTCGTGTACTGGCGCGAGAGATAGGCCTGCGCGCCTTCGCGAATGGCGGCTGAAATTTCCTGCATGCGTGCGTTGCCCTGGTCGGCCGCGAGGACCGATTGCGTCGCCCAGATGGCGTACGCGACAGAAAGCAGGCCGCAGGCGATGACTACGTATAGGATGGTCATGCCAAATTCCCTGATTGGTGGTCCGGAAGATCCCCTGCCCGAACCGATTGACGTGGACCGGTGGCCAGGGCCGGAATCCGATCTTTCGGTAGCGGCTTATGCGAAACAGCCTTGAGAACGTCAAGATAATGTTCGCTTTTTGCCACGTCTTTCGGCCAAAAGGGTGGCGCGGCCAAGCCCGCGTCGATCGATGTCCCGATAAGATCGATTGAATTCGCAGGTCGGCCCCGAGGTGGGCGCCTCGCCGCTAGGCTTTTAGCCGCGCGCGGTTCCCAGCCGCAGCCCGATCAGGCCAAGCAGGCACAGTCCGCTAACGGGAAATACGATCCAGTTAAGCGTGTCCCAGCCCCAGCCGTTATAGACCGCGCCGGACATCAGCGAGCCGAAGGCGACGCTGCCGAACAGGACGAAGTCATGGATGCCCTGCACCTTGGCCTTCTCGGAAGTTCGATAGCTGCCGGCCACCATAGAGGTTGCCCCGATGAAACCGAAGTTCCAGCCGAGGCCCAGCAGGACCAGCGCTGTCCAGAACTGCCAGAGCTGGATGCCCGAAAGCGCAACGATCGCGCAGGCGCTCAGCAAAATCAGGCCCGTTGCGACGATCGCCTCCTTGCCGAATCGCTGGATCAGCGCGCCGGTTATGAAGCTTGGCGCGAACATGGCCATCACGTGCCAGGATATGCCAATGGCGGCCTGGTCCGGCGTGAAGCCGCAGCCGACCATGGCCAGCGGCGCGCCTGTCATGACAAAGCTCATCATGGCGTCAGAACCGACCGCGCAAAGCAGTCCGACCGCGAATTGCGGCTGGGAAACGATCTCCCACAGCCCCCTCGCCCCGCAGTCCACATGGCTAGCGAGCGATGGCGCCGGTGCATGGACGCGCAGGAACGACAGCAGGATCGCTCCCACGGCAGCCAGGCCGACAATCGACAGGAACGCGCCCGCGAACACAACGGGCGCCAGCAGATCTCGGGTAAAGATGACGATCTGCGGACCGATGACAGCGGTGAATACGCCGCCTGCGAGCACGAACGAGATGGCGCGTGCCTTGAATTCGGGCGGTGCGTTGTCGGCCGCGGCAAAGCGGAACTGCTGAACGAAGGCGCCGCCGAGCCCGACCACCACGAGGCCGGCGACGAACAGCCAGAAACTAGACTGCAGCAGCGCCAGCGTCGCGATGAGCCCGCCAAGCGCTGTCGTTGCGGTTCCGAGCTGGAAGCCGTTGCGCTGGCCGAGCTTGCGGATCAGCGACGCTGCCGGAATGGCGCCGATCGCTACGCCGACGTTGAACCCGGTAACGGGCGCGGTCGCCAGCGATTTGTCGGCGTCAAGGAGATATTGGCCGGCAAGCGCCCCGAGCGAGATGCAGACCACTGCCGCCGAGCCGACAACCGCCTGCGAAGCAGCGAGGATCAGCGCCGTGCGGCGTGCCTCGCGTTCGGCAGGCGTCCGTTCGCTCATGTCGCGTCTTTGCCGCGCCCCTCGCCCCGTACACGGCGCGACACCCGGTCGAGCACGGCGTTTACAAGCTTCGGTTCGTCCTCGGAATAGAAGGCTTTTGCGATGTCGACATATTCAGAGATGATGACGGCGACCGGCACGTCCTCGCGCTTCGTCAGTTCATAGACGCCGGCCCGCAATATCGCGCGCAGCGTGGAGTCCAGCCGCGACAGGGGCCAATCTTCCGTCAGTGCCTGCCGGATCATCGGATCGACTGTCTTCTGGTTTTCGACGACGCCGGACAGGATCGCCCGAAACCATTGCGCATCCGCCTCGCGGTACTGCGCCCCGTCGACTTCCTTGCCCAGCCTGAAGGTCTCGTACTCGGCTGCGATCTCGAGCAGTCCGCTGCCAGCGACATCCATCTGGTAGAGCGCCTGCACGGCCGCAAGCCGCGCCAGGCCGCGTTTGTTGGCCTGCTTGGACGTGTGCTGGTCGCCGGTTGCTTGCGTCACCGGCGTCAAGCTCCCAGCCGCTGGCGCAGCGCGATCATCGTCAGTGCGGCCCGCGCCGCGAACCCGCCCTTGTCGCCTTCGCCTTTGCGCGCCCGCGACCAGGCCTGTTCGGCGTTCTCGGTGGTCAATATGCCGTTTCCTATCGCCAGCGATTCTTCGACGGCAAGGTCCATCAGTGCGCGCGAGGACTCGTTGGCGACGATGTCGAAATGGTAGGTATCGCCGCGTATGACGGTGCCGAGCGCCACATAGCCGTCGTAGTCGGTGCCGCCTTCTTCGACGCCGTCGAGCGCAAAGGAAATGACAGCCGGAATTTCGAGCGCGCCGGGCACGGTCACCACGTCATAGGTTGCGCCGGCCTCGTCGAGCGCACCCTTTGCACCCTCGAGCAGGGCATCCGACAGATCGTCGTAGAAACGCGCCTCGATGATCAGCAGGTGGACCTTCCCAACGGGCAGGCTGAAGGCTTTTGCGTGGTCAGAAGTGACGGCCATTTTGGTCTCCGGGTCGCGCGGTGACTTAGGCCGAACGCGGTTTGACCGCAAGCGATACGTGCTATGCCAGTATGGCTTAGCTGGGTTGGCGCGATGAGAGGCTAGAGTCCCTCGCCCGCGGCCTCTGCCAGCCTGGCGGCGTAGCGGGCCATGGTGTCGATCTCCAGGTTGACGGCGTCGCCGACCTGCCTGTCTCCCCAGGTGGTCACCGACAGGGAGTGATGGATCAGCAGCACGTCGAACCGCGTGCCCTCAACCTTGTTGACCGTCAACGACGCGCCGTCGAGAGCGACGGAGCCCTTCGGCGCAATGAACTTCGCCAGTTCCCGCGGCGCTTCGAGCGTGAAGCGCACCGCGTCTCCCTCGGCCTCGCGGGCAACGATCCTCGCCTTGCCGTCGGCATGGCCGGATACGATGTGGCCGCCAAGTTCGTCGCCGATCTTCAACGCGCGTTCAAGGTTGATCCGCGTTCCGGACGTCCATTGCGACGCCGTGGTCAGGCGAAGCGCTTCCTCCCATGCTTCCACCTCGAACCAGCGCGCATTTGCGCCCGGCCCAGGCAATCCCGTCACCGTCAGGCATACGCCCGCGCACGAGATCGACGCGCCGATATCGATCGTGGCCGGATCGTAGCGTGTCTCTATGCGCAGCCTCACCCCCTCCGGCAGCGGGCTGGCCGACGCTACCCGGCCAATGTCGGACACGATCCCGGTGAACATCAGATTTTCCTGACCCATTCGGAGACTTTGTCGTCGCCAAATGTCGCCTGTCCCGACAGGCGGAAGCCGGCGGGCATCCGGCTCTCGTCGATCGGAGCGGCGAGCCCGCCCTCCCCGATCACCACCGCGCCAAGGAAAAGCACAATGCGGTCGACCAGTCCTTCCTCAAGAAAATGGCGTGCCGTCGCCGCGCCGCCCTCCACCAGCAGCGTCGACATGCCTTGCGAAGCCAGATCTTCCAGCAGTTCAGGCAAAGCTGCCCGACCGTCGTAGGTTTCTGTCGCCAGCAGTCCTACCCCTTCCCGCTTCAGGTCGGCCTTGCTGCGCGCGTCAGCCTGGTCGCAGGTCGCAACCAGAAGCGGAACCTCACGCGCCGTCTGCACCAGCCTGGAGGTCAACGGCAGTCGCGCCATGCGATCGAGCACGATGCGCGTCGGCGACCTGCCGGCGAGACCGGGCAGCCTCACTGTCAGTTCCGGATCGTCGGCGATCGCCGTTCCGATGCCTATGAGGATGGCGTCGCTGGTCGCGCGCATGAGGTGAACCTGCCGACGCGAGACCTCGCCCGTAATTGCGATCTGGCCTTCTCCCGCGCGCCCGATCATACCATCCTGAGAAACCGCAAGCTTTAGAGTGACTTCGGGTCGCTTCTTTAGAGACCGAATCAAATAGCCGGCCATGGCGTCCGCCGCTTCCCGCGCCAACACCCGCTCGACGACATCGATGCCTGCCTGCCGGAGGATGGCGTATCCTTTGCCGGAAACGCGGTCGTCGGGATCGCTCGCAGCGCCGACGACGCGTGTGATCCCGGCATTTACGAGCGCATCGGCGCAGGGCGGCGTTCGACCGTGATGGGCACAGGGCTCCAGCGTCACATAGGCTGTCGCGCCCTTCGCCAGTTCGCCCGCCTCGGCAAGGGCTTCGGTTTCGGCATGCGGCCTGCCGCCGATGGCTGTGACGCCGCGCCCGACGATCAACGGCCCTGCCCCGTCGTCGCGCACGATCAGCGTGCCTACCGAAGGATTGGTCGACGTCAGTCCCGCGTGTTTTCCAGACAACCTGATAGCGGCCGCCATGAAGCGCCGGTCTTGAGCGTCCTGCTGTTGCTGAGCGTCAGCGGCCATTCGTCAGCCGGCGTCCTCGTCGCCCCTCAGTTCGCCAAGCACATCGTGGAAATCCTTGGCCTCGCGGAAGTTGCGATAGACCGATGCGAAGCGCACATAGGCGACGTCGTCGAGCGACTTCAATGCTTCCATCACCAGCCGTCCGACTTCGGCCGAAGGGACTTCGGTTTCACCGGAACTCTCGAGTTGCCTGACGATGCCGGTGACGGCGCGGTCGATCCGTTCGGGCTCGACGTTGCGCTTCCTGACCGCGATCTCGACCGAACGGAGCAACTTGTCACGGTCGAACGGAACTTTCCGGCCGGACTTCTTTACCACCACGAGATCGCGCAGCTGGACCCGCTCAAAGGTTGTGAATCGGCCACCGCAGACGGGGCATACGCGCCTCCTGCGGATCGCGCCCCCATCCTCCGCGGGACGGGAGTCTTTGACCTGCGTATCTTCCGACTGGCAGTAGGGACAGCGCATGAATACCCGATACCTGGCGATTCCGATTGTCGGAAGCCTTAGAGCCTTTCACCGAAAGTGCAAAGCGCGCGGAGCGAGAGGCTTGGCGGCTGCCTCACCCCAGATAGGAATACATGGGGAATTTTTCGGTCAGCGCCAGCACTTTCTGCTTCACCGCGGCCTCGACCGCCGCGTTGCCGTCGTCGGAATTGGCGACCTTCAGTCCATCCAGAACCTCGGCGATCAGCGTGCCGATCTCGCGAAACTCCGCCGCGCCGAAGCCGCGCGTCGTTCCCGCCGGGGTGCCCAGCCGTACACCCGACGTCACGAAAGGCTTCTCGGGATCGAAGGGGATGCCGTTCTTGTTGGTCGAGGCCGGTGCCCTTTAGGCTCTCAGCCAGGGTCTTGGCGTTGTCCACGACGTTCCTGGCGTAGTCCTTGAATTCGGGCTTCAGCGCCTCCTTGAACGCGACCGCCTTGGCAGCGATCACGTGCATGAGCGGGCCGCCCTGCAGGCCTGGAAACACCGCTGAGTTCATCTTCTTGGCGATGTCCTCGTCGTTGGTGAGGATCATGCCGCCGCGCGGCCCCCGCAGCGACTTGTGCGTGGTCGTCGTCACGACGTGCGCATGCGGCAGCGGCGACGGGTGCTGCCCCCCGGCGACCAGGCCAGCGATGTGGGCCATGTCGACCATCAAATACGCGCCGACCGCGTCTGCTATCTCGCGGAACCGCTTCCAGTCCCAGATGCGCGAATAGGCGGTGCCGCCGGCAAGGATCAGCTTGGGTTTTGTCTCATGCGCCGACTTCTCGATCGCATCCATGTCGAGCAGATGGTCGTCGCGGCGCACCCCGTAGGATACCACCTTGAACCACTTGCCGCTCATGTTGACCGGCGAGCCGTGGGTCAGGTGCCCGCCCGAATTGAGGTCGAGGCCCATGAAGGTGTCGCCGGGCTGCAGCAGCGCCAGGAACACCGCCTGGTTCATCTGGCTGCCGGAGTTCGGCTGCACATTGGCGAACTTGCAGTCGAACAGCTGCTTCGCGCGCTCGATCGCCAGTTCCTCCGCGATGTCGACGAACTGGCAGCCGCCATAGTAGCGCTTGCCCGGATACCCTTCGGCATATTTGTTCGTCATGATCGAGCCCTGCGCTTCCAGCACAGCGCGGCTGACGATGTTTTCGGAAGCGATCAGCTCGATTTCGTGGCGCTGGCGTCCGAGTTCGGAGCGGATCGCCCCGAAGATCTCCGGATCGGAGTCGGCAAGCGTGGTTTCGAAGAACGCTGTGGAATGGGTCGCGGCGGCCGATGCAGTTGCCATGGCGGTCGATCCTGGGGTTGGGTCCAACGGGAGAATGGTTTGGCGCGCCATTAACACAGTTGTCATGGCGCTGCCACGTTCGCAGGCGCGAAATTTCCTGGCCCGATTGCGCCGACGGGTAAGGCATTGCGGGCGACGGCGCGGTGCGCGCACACAAAAGCCGCCAAGTGGCGGCTTTCAAAACTCCATGCGTTACAGAGACTTACAGCGCTTGGCTGATCTGAAGTTCGTCGACGCCGTCGCGTCCGTAGATGTCGTCGCGCAACTGCACGACGCCATCGCCCGTCGACCACGCCGAGATATAGGTGAAATAGACCGGTACGGGCTGGGCCACGGCGACAGGCGTGTTTTCGCCGCTCTTGATGGTCGCCTCGAAATGCTGGCGATCCCAGCCGGGCGTATCGCGCAGGATCCAGGTGACGAGATCGCGCACGTTTTGCACCCGCACGCAACCCGACGAATCGAAGCGCATGAGCTTTGAAAACAGGCTCTGCTGCGGGGTGTCGTGCATGTACACGCCTTCGGGGCTCGGAAAATTGATCTTCACCGAGGCCATCGCGTTGCCCGAACCGGGGTCCTGGCGGAGCCGGTATTTCGCCGCGTCCTCCGTGTTCCAGTCGATCGCAGCCGGCTCGATTTCGTTTCCGTCCGGACCGATGATGTGGATGTTGTTCTTGGTCAGGTATTCCGGATCCTTCCGCATCAGCGGGATGATGTCCTTGCGGACAATCGATTCCGGCGCGTTCCAGTACGGATTGACGATAATCTCGTTGATCTTGGAGTTGAGGATCGGCGTCTGGCGGTCGATCTTTCCGACGATCGCGGTATGGCGAAGCACCACCCTGTCGTTTTCGACTGCCTCGATCTGGGCCGCCGGCACGTTGACCATCACATAGCGCTGGCCAAGATCGCCGGACATGGTGCGCAGCCTGACCAGATTGGTCTCAAGCTGCCCGAGCCTCACCGGCGCTGACACGTTCATCGCCGCGTAGGTGTATTTGCCCATGACGCCGTCCGACGGCAGGCCGTGACGCGCCTGGAAGCGCTTGACCGCGGCGTCGACATAGGTGTCGAAGGATTCGGAAATGCCGGCCGTAGTCGAGAGGTCGCCGGAGACCATGAGGCGCTTGCGCAGGACGACGACGTCTGGGTCGGAAACGCCGAGCTGCAGCTTCTTGGTGGCGGGAACCACCGGCCAGCCGCCCTGCGCGACGATTGCCGAATACTGGTTGATTGCCTGTTCGACATAGGTGACGGTCTGCGGCGAGAAAATCGGCAGGTTCGACGCTACCTTGTCGCCCTGGCCGGCGCGGGCGTCGAACTCGTCGTCCCAGTTTCCGCGCTTGTCCGATTTCAGGATCTCGCCGATCACGTCCTGCGCGCTGGCTCGACTGGACAGCGCCGCCGCGGCGAGCATGGCTGCACCGGAAAGGAAGAAACGTCTGCTCGCCTTGATCGTCATTGCATGCACTCTCGTCGCATTCGCTGGGCCGCGGGGATGAACCCCGACATTAAGGTGGCCACTCTTAACAATTAGCCAACCATCTCGATTGAAACCCGCTGCTGCGCGCTTGCACGAATGCGCCGCCGGTTCCGCCTGCCCCATCGGGGACAAGCCAATCCTCTCTTCGGGTAGCCATGCGAATATGGCGGCAGCGTGACGTTTGCCAGACACGATGGCGTGAAACGGCAAAAGCAGAACCGGCCGCTGCCTGTCGGCAACGGCCGGTTCTTGGAAAGTCCGCAGCCTTACATGCGATAGGCGATGGTGTCGTTCCAGAAGCGGTCGAGCCGCTGCAGGGCGCGGTTCATCTGCATGAATTCTTCCTGGTTGATGCCGCCGACGTGCTCGATCGAGCCGACATGGCGCTCATAAAGCCCGGCAACCACTTCGGCGATAGCCTGCCCCTTGGGCGTCAGGCTGACACGCACCGAACGCCTGTCGATGCGCGAACGCTGGTGATTGATGAAGCCGAGATCGACCAGCTTCTTCAGGTTGTAGGAAACGTTGGAGCCGAGATAGTAGCCGCGCGAGCGCAGTTCGCCGGCCGTCAGCTCGGAATTGCCGATGTTGAACAGCAGCAATGCCTGGATGGCGTTGATGTCGGAACGGCCGTTGCGGTCGAACTCGTCCTTGATGACGTCGAGCAGGCGGCGGTGCAGCCGCTCTACCAGCTGGAGCGATTCCAGATACAGCGAACGGATCGCTTCACGGCGATCGTTGGCTACGGGAGCGGGCTTCGCCGCCGGACGCGAATTGATCATTGTCTTGCCTCTCGTTTGTCGCCCGGTGATTGTTTTGTTTCTCACCTTGATCGCGACATTATCGAATGCGCATAAAATTCGACTTAAACGCCAGCGCTAACAAGGGGTTAAGCAGGCGAGGTTTGGCAAGACGCTTAACGAAGGGTCACCCGGGGCGGTAAAATTAACCGTATTGCTCGGCCCTGCGCCGCTGCAGGTGGATGGTCACGCGGAAGGCCGCGTAGGACGCCGCCACCAAGAGGTGGCTGGTCACGATCAGGAGCCGGTTGCCGTAGAGGTTAGGGAACACGAAATACATCGCGATCTCGGTGACGGCGCAGATGACCCAGATCACAGGTCCCCAGGAGGCGAGCATCCACAGGCCGATCGCGGCGAAGGGAAAGAAAACGGCTAGGGTGACTGCCGCCACCTGCCAGTGAACCGGCATCAGGTCGAAGCGCCAGAGCGAGCCGTCGTACACGCCGATCAGGCGAACCCAATAGAGCACGCCAAACAGCAGGCAGTATCCCGCAATCAGCCGCTGGAACCAGACGAAACCCGACTCCGCGAGGGTCGGGTGCAACTGTCCCCTGTCGGCCAGGTCGCTCAAAGGACGAGTTCCCCTGCTCCCAGCGGCGCGAAATACGCGTCCACCTCGGCCGTGCGCACATCCTCCAGCCGCGATGGCTTCCAGCGGGGCGTCGATCCTCTTTCGACCAGCGCCGAGCGAATGCCTTCATAGAGGTCGTGGCTCTCCAGCATCCTGTTCAGGATCCGGAATTCCATTTTCATGCATTCCGCCATCGACATCGTGGAGCCGGCGGACAGCGCCCGAAACGTCACGTGCAGGCTGGTCGGCGAGCGGGTCTTCATCGTCGCAAGCGTCTCGGCCGCGAACGGGTCCGCAGCCGCCCGCTCGAGGCTGCCGACGATGCCGCGCAGCGATACTTGCGAGAAATGCTTGGCGATCGCATGCACCGCCGCCGCTTCGGTCTTGCGGGGCGCTGCCTTGAAGAATTCGCGCAGTTCGCTGCCTGGATCGCCGCTTTCGGCGATTTCCTCGACCAGCGCCGGCAGATAGGCGGCTTGCACGGTATGCGTGGCGATGCCCGACCACAGCGCGTCGCCATGGCCGATCCTGTTGCCGGTCAGGCCAAGATACATGCCGAAGCTGCTGCCAAGATTGGGCAGAACATAGCTGCCGCCGACATCCGGGAAGAAGCCGATGCCGACCTCTGGCATCGCGAAGACGGCGTTCTCGGTCATCACCCTGTGCGAACCGTGCGCCGAAATGCCCATGCCGCCGCCCATGCAGATGCCGTCGATCAGAGAAACATAGGGTTTCGGGAAACGGTCGATCAGGGCGTTCAACCGGTATTCGTCGGCAAAGAACTCGCTGACCTTCCGTCCCTCCTGCCTGGCCTTATAGACATCCATGATGTCACCGCCTGCGCAGAACGCCCTGCCCTCGGCCTTGAGTATAACGACTTGGACGCCGGGATCGGCCTCCCAGGCCGTCAACGCGACGCCAAGCGCCCTGATCATCCGGTGGGTCAGCGCGTTCAGGGCGTCGGGCCGCGTCAGCGTGACGACGCCGGCCTTGCCGGACCGCTCGAAACGGATCTGATCGCCGCCGCCGAAATCCATCTGCGAGAATCCTCCCCAACCTGCCGCCAACGAAGTGCTAAAGGCTGGCGGCTAGGCGCGTCAATGCCGATGCTGGGGTGGCAGGCAATCGCGCGCCTCTCCGCCCGATCTCCACATCGCGCCGTGGGCATGCTAGAAGCCGCCAGTCCCGGAGCTTCTCATGAACAAGTTCACCCTCCCCCGGCAGACAGCCGGCCGCACCGTTGATGAAATCACCGGCTCGCGGAGGCTCCGGCGCATGCGCAAGGCCGACTGGTCGCGCCGCCTCGTGCAGGAGAACCGGCTGACCGTCGACGACCTGATTTGGCCGATCTTCGTCATTGACGGCGACAACCGCCGCGAAGAAATCGCCGCGATGCCCGGCGTTTACCGCATGACGATCGACCTCGCGGTCAGGGAAGCCGAGCGTGCTGCCAGGCTCGGCATACCGGCAATCGCCACCTTCCCGAACGTCGATCTTGCCCTGCGCGATCAGACCGGCTCGCACATCCTCGATGCCGACAACGTCATCAACCGCGCCACCCGCGCCATCAAGGCGGCCGTGCCGGAAATCGGCATCATCACCGACGCCGCGCTCGATCCGTTCACCGATCACGGCCATGACGGCATCCTTCGCGACGGCGTCATCGTCAACGACGAGACGGTAGCGCAGGTCACGGTCGCCGCGGTGCTGCAGGCTGCCTCGGGGGCCGACATCATCGCACCATCCGACATGATGGACGGGCGCATCGGCGCGATCCGCGACGGTCTCGACGCCGCCGGTTTCCAGGACGTCGCGATCATGTCCTACGCGACGAAGTTCGCCTCGGCCTTCTACGGCCCCTACCGCGAGGCGGTGGGCACGGCCGGTCTGCTCAAGGGCGACAAGAAGACCTACTACATCGACCACGCCAATTCCGACGAGGCGGTGCGCGAGGCCGAGCAGGATATCGCAGAGGGCGCCGACATGATCATGGTCAAGCCCGGCATGCCCTATCTCGATATCATCCGCAGGCTGAAGGACGAATTCCAGATGCCGACCTTCGCCTACCAGGTGTCGGGCGAATACGCGATGATCATGGCCGCCGCTGAGAACGGCTGGATCGACGGCGACAAGGCGATGCTGGAATCGCTGCTCGCCTTCAAGCGCGCCGGTTGCGACGGCATTCTCACCTACTTCGCCCCGAAGGTCGCCGAAATGCTGAGGGATTGATCCCAGCGCGTCCTCGCCAATCCTAGACGCGGTCGAATCTGATCGCCAAAGTCGGACTTGGTTCGAAATGAAACGTACCGTTGACCGGCGCCGCGTCCGAAATGATGTCCCAGCGCAATTTAAGCGCGGCACGCTCGACGAAGATCGCGCCTAATTTCACGATCCAGTCAGCGCCGAGGCAGCGATGCTTGTCGAGGCCAAACGGCGCATAGGCGTCGGAAAGGCGCACAGAGCCCAAGAATCGGGTGGGATCGAAACGGAACGGATCCTTGAACTTCTCTGGATCCTTGTGTGTTTCCCAGATCGCGATCCGAATGATGCTGCCTTTGGGAATGAAGAACCCGTCGAACACGATATCCGAATTCGCTCTTCTTAGAAGGAATTCTGATTGTTCAAGGCGCAGCGCCTCCATCACCACCGCTTCACAGTACGCGGCTCTTCGGGTCTCGTCCGAATCTTGCGAGATCCGTTCCAGCACATCGCCATTGGTACCGAGCATGCGCAGCAACCAGGTCCACAGACCCATGACATCATAGCGTCCGGCTTCCGCCATTTGGAGCAGATTGCCGATCGAGGTCTCATCCAGGCGGTCGGCTGCAAGCAGATATGACAGCATGTTGGGGAACGGCTTTTGGGATCGAATTTCTGACGCTCGTTCCGACAGGATTTCCTTCATCTCCGCGAAATATTGGTGGTGCGCCGGTTTCGCCGTCTTAAAAGTGCCATTGGGCGCGTACCGATCGTACACAGCAAGCATCCGATCATAGCCGCTCCAATCCCGCTCTATCGACAGCAGCAGACGGAACATGATCGCGCTCAGCGCATGTTTGAGGGTCTCTCGCATCTCCGCAAGGCTCGCAGGCTGCGCGATATCGGCGAGCGAACTCAACATGTCGTCGACGATATCGCGGATAGCCGGTTGACTAGCCGCCAGATCGGTCGCCTTGAACGCTTCGATGAACAGGCGCCGATATTCCCTGTGAGGCTCGCCGTTCATCTGGCGGAGCACACCGTGTGGGAAGAGAGGGGTAAAGTCCGTCGTCGCTCCGGTGATTTTGTCTTCGTTTTCCGCAAGGAAGCGCCGTCCCAGCGCAACGCCGAATATGCAGGTCGTCACCTTGCCATGAAGCCATGCCTTCAGGATCGGACCATGTATTTTCTGGAGGCTCAAAAGATAGTGAGGATCGTCCAGAAGGTATTGCTCGGCTTCGGCTAACGATCCGGGAGGCAAACTGCGGCCACGAGACACCGCCCTCATGTGCGCCTTGGCCGCGCCCAGCAACGCCTTTATCGGATGTCTCTTCAGCAAGGGAGGCGCAGTGTCTGATTGGCGCTGATCTTCGCCGAGCGTGGGAGCCGCCGCTAGGTTCTTCAAAGTCGGCAACTGCATGCCCGCGCCCATCCAGATCTGATGGTCAAGTTTTACAGCTTATCAAGCATATTTTGCTAGGCGCAAGCCAATCGCCATCAATTATGATGTGAACAGATTATAACATTCGTGCCCGTTCTTATAACTATCGATATGATGTAATACTTATAAATTACTTATAACATACGCGGACATTATACATGTAATATCTTCTCTCTTTCGCGCGAGAGATTATATATTTTATGTGTATATCATCACTTTTTCGGCGCCACCTTTAGGCGAGGGGCGTGGAGGAAATATTTCGACACGCCATCCGGCGCTTGAGGACGAGCCCAGCGAAAAAATCGTGAAATGTTTTGGTGAGCCGTGAACATAAAAAATTTTGAGCAAATCTCTACAAAGCGCGTACTCACCGGAGTCTCCCGCGGCTGCTTTTTCGCGACCCAATTCCTTTCCGTAACGGCAGGGTTACAGCGACGGGCCTATATCTCTCAAAACAGTCAACGCATTGCAGGTGCGCGACAATTCAGCGCGCGTCGCGAATCGGTTTCCTAAAACTCGACCTCCAGCTCGACGATCTCGTCGGGCTCGGCGATCGCGCCCTCGGTCCATTCCTGCAGGAGCGGCCAGGCGAAAACCCGCTCGCAATAGGCGGCGAGCGCAGGCTCCAGGTCGATAGCGTAAGTCCTGAAGCGCGTGCAGACGGGCGCGTACATTGCGTCGGCGAGGCTGAGCTTGTCGCCGAACAGATAAGGGCCGTGGTATTTCTCGAGGCACTCTGTCCAGATCGCCTTGATGCGCTCGACATCCGGCCGCGCGCCCGAAAAAATCTTGAACTTCTCGTGCCGCGCCTTGAGGTTCATCGGCAGGGCCGAGCGCAGATTGTGGAACCCCGAATGCATTTCGCCCGAGACGGCGCGGCACATCGCGCGCGCCGCCTTGTCCTTGGGCAGCAGATCGGCCTTGGGAAATTTTTCGTTCAGGTATTCGGCGATCGCCAGGGTGTCCCAGACGGTGACGTCGCCGTCCGTCAGCCTCGGCACGAGCACCGAGGGGCTCAGCAGCAGTAATTCCTGGCGCTGGTCGCCGTCGATCTCGACCAGCTTCTCGTCGAACGCCAGCCCGGCCATGCGGCACAGCAGCCAGCCTCTAAGCGACCACGAGGAATAGTTCTTCGAGGAAATCGTGAGTGTTGCCCGCGCCATTTGCTTGCCCGCCCTGACAGCCGAGACGGTCGGCCGCGACAATCCTCTCGCAATGCAGCACAAATTGCACTAGCTTTTTTGCATTGCGGCATTTGTGGCCGAGGGCGGGCTCATTTTATACCAGGCATACCAGTTCCAGGACGATCTGATCGCACCCTTCCGCCTGATGGCGCGTGGCCTGCACATGCTTGCCGCGACGACGGCCTGGGGGCCGGCTGCCGATATGGCGCGCCAGATGGCGGCGGCCATGGAGATGATTTCCCGCTTCGAGATAACCCACGCGCGACCCGACTTCGCCATTGCGCCGGTGCGCGTGGGCAATCGCGATGTTCCTGTCGTCGAGGAAATCGCGCTTGAACTGCCGTTCGGGCGGCTGCTGCATTTCGCCAAGGACGTCGATGCGCCGCAGCCCGCCGTTCTGGTCGTGGCGCCTCTTTCGGGTCATTTCCCGACGCTGTTGCGCGGGACGGTGCAGACGTTGCTGCGCGATCACGACGTCTACATCACGGACTGGACCAATGCGCGCGACGTTCCGCTTTCGGCCGGTGCGTTCGGCGTCGACGACTATGTCGACTATCTGATCCGCTTCATTGAGCGCATCGGACCCGGCGCGCACATGCTCGCGGTCTGCCAGCCCTGCGTGCAGACTCTGGCCGCCGTTGCCGTCATGTCGGAGGACGGGCATCCGGCCACGCCGCGTTCCATGACGCTGATGGCCGGGCCGATCGACCCGCGCGAAAGCCCGACGGAAGTGAACGAGTTCGCGGTCGCCAAATCGCTGGCATGGTTCAAGACGTCGGTGATCTCGCCCGTCCCCTGGCGCCATCGCGGCGCGGGCCGCAAGGTCTATCCGGGATTCCTCCAGCTCATCGCATTCATGGCGATGAACATGGAACGCCACCGCACCGCGCATGAAAAGCTGTACAAGCATCTGGCGGCTGGGGAGGTAGCGGAAGCCGAGAAGATCAAGACCTTCTATGACGAGTATTTCGCCGTGCTCGACCTCACCGAGGAATTCTACATCGAGACAATTGATCGCATCTTCCAGAAGGCGGAACTGGCCACCGGCGATTTCACCTACCGCGGCCAGAAAGTCGATCCCGGGGCGATCCGCAACACCGCCCTCTTGACCGTCGAGGGCGGACGCGACGACATCTGCGCGCTTGGTCAGACGGCTGCGGCGCACGACCTGTGCCGCTCCCTGCGACCGCATCTCAAACGCCACCACCTGCAGGCCAATGTTGGCCACTACGGCGTGTTCAACGGCAAGCGGTGGGAGCGCGAGATCTATCCCGTCGTGCGCAACCTCATCCTGTCGATGGAATAGACCCGGCCCGACAGCATCGCATCCAGCCCTGTGGAAAGCCGCAACGCTCGTGTAAGCTTCACCGGCTACATTGTTACGGTCTCAAAGTGTCGCTCGCGCTGGCCAGCTTGCGCTTGCGGCTGCGCGGCGCGAGGATACACCATGCCAAGCCGACTGCTTATCTTTGCTTCCGGCATTTGCGGCGCTGCCGGTGTCGGGCTGGCGGCGTTGGCCGCGCATGGCGGATCGCCCAACATCAGTGTCGCCGCGACCTTTCTGCTTGCCCACGCCCCGGCTTTGCTGGCGATCGGACTGATGGGCTTCAACGCCGCCCTTCGCTGGGCAGCGGCTGTGTTGTTCATCGGCGTGGTGCTTTTCAGTTGCGATCTCGTTGTGAGCGACCTGGCGGACGACCGGCTCTTCCCGATGGCAGCACCGGCGGGCGGGTTCATGATGATAGTCGGCTGGCTGGGAATCGCCGTTGCAGCCTTCCTGCCGCGCCGTCTGATCGGCTGACGACCCACGGGCGTCGTCGTTGCCGGCCGCTCCGGGCGCACCGCGTTGCACGACGCCGCCAACGGGATGGCGATTATCCTGCACCTGATTTGGCGCGATCAGTGCCCCATGCGGTTCCAGGCGTCCAGCCCGGCGATCTTGTAGGCCTCGGCCAGAGTGGGATAGTTGAACGTGTTGTTGACGAAGAAGTCGACGGTCCCCGCGAGATTGATGACCGCCTGGCCGATGTGGATCAGTTCGGTCGCTCCCTCGCCGACGATGTGCGCCCCGAGCAGGCGGCGTGACTCGATCGAAAAGACCAGCTTCAGGAACCCGGAATCGACGCCCATGATGTGGCCACGCGAGGTCTCGCGAAACCGCGCAACACCGACTTCGTAGGGAATGCCGGAACTGCGAACCTGTTCTTCCGACTGCCCGACGGTGGAAATTTCAGGCACAGAATAGATGCCGTACGGAAAAGTCTCGGGCGGCGGCGGCAGGTTCACTCCGAAGGCGTGGCACGCCGCCACCCTGCCCTGTTCCATCGCGGTGGAAGCAAGGCTTGGGAAGCCGATCACGTCGCCTGCGGCGTAGATATTGGGCACCGTCGTCTGGAAGGTTTCGGGGTTGGCCTTGATGCGGCCGCGGCTGTCGACCTCGATGCCGACCGTGTCGAGCCCGAGGTTGCCGACATTGCCGCTGCGGCCGGCCGCGTAGAGCGCGATCTGCGAGCGCACCGTGCGCCCGTCGCCCAGCGTGATGTCGACGGAGCCGTTTTCGACGGCGATTTCCTTGACCGAACTGCCGAGCCTGACCGCCATGCCGCGATCGCGCATCTGGTGGAGGAAATCGTCGACGATGTCGCGGTCGACGAAGTCGAGGATGGTGTTGCGCGACTCGATCAGGGTCACCGGCACGTCGAGCGCCGAGAAGATCGTCGCATATTCGACGCCGATGACGCCGCCGCCAATGACGGTCAGCGTGCGCGGCAGTTGTGCCAGCGACAGCATTTCATCGCTGTCGAACACGTGCTTGTTGTCGAAGGGCACGCTGTCTGGCCGGTAGGGCCGCGTGCCAACCGAGATCATCGCGTAGCTGAAACCGACCTCGGTGATGTCGCCATTTTCGTTCGTCAGCTGCAGCCTGTCGGGAGCGACGAACTTGGCAGTAGCACGGATGTGGCGGACGCCGTTGCGCATGAACTGGTGCTGCAGCACCTCGACCTCGTGGTCGAGCGTCTTGTGAAGGCGCTGGATGAGGTCGCCGATCGATATGTCCTGCTTGACGCGGTAGCCGCGCCCGTAGAACCCGCGCTCACGCCAGCCCGACAGGTTGAGCACGGTCTCGCGCAGCGTCTTGGAAGGGATAGTTCCGGTATGGACCGAGACGCCGCCAAGGCGGCTTCCCTTGTCTATCACCATCACCGTCTTGCCGAGCTTTGCGGACTGTATTGCTGCGCGCCGTCCAGACGGACCGCTGCCTATAACGACCATGTCGTAGTGCTGCATGGGGTTCCCCTGATCCGCCTTGCTTTGCTGCAGTGCAGCGTAAGATAACGTCATCGCACGGCTGAACTCAACCGAACAGACCCAAGCATCGCGCTTTTGGCTTTCTCCAGCCTGTTCAAACGCTTGAATCCGCCGCGATCCTTCACCATGTTCGCTGACAGGCGGATGACAGTTTCCGCCGAGGAGAAAAGAGTGAGCACCCGTATTCTGGAAGGCGAGATCCTGGAAAGCCGACTTGGGGCCGCCCGCGCCTACGATGGCGTGCGGTCGCGGCGCATCTTGGCGTTCCTGCTCGACTACCTCATTGTCGGGCTGTTGCTCATCCCCTTCGGCATCCTTGTGCTCGTCCTCGGCCTGCTCACCTTCGGCCTCGGCTGGGCGCTGTTTGCAGTGCTTGGCCCCGCGGTGGCGCTGCTCTATGTCTGGAACACACTCGGCGGTAGGAATCAGGCGACTGTCGGCATGCGGACGATGGGCATCAGGCTCGATCGCCTCGACGGGAGGCCGGTCGACGGCATGCTGGCGGTCGTCCACACCGTTCTGTTCTGGGCGGGCAACGTCGTCCTGACGCCTGTCATTCTGCTCGTCTCTCTTTTTGCGGACCGCAAGCGGACGCTTCACGACCTCCTTCTCGGCACTGTCGTGACGCGCTCCGACGTTTGAGCCGTGGCGCAGCTGGCCGCTGTTGGCCCCGCGCCAACAATCCAGTTGAATTTTTTGCGACAGGCTTCAATGTAGAGAGATTCTGAGGAGCAGTTCCCCCGGCCAGCGATGACGCATCATCCTACACAGTCGCCGCAGTTTTTTCTGACAGCGCCATCGCCCTGCCCCTACCTGGACGGTCAGTTCGAACGCAAGGTGTTCACCCATCTTGTCGGCGACCGAGCGCCGGAGATGAACGACCTGCTCACCCAGGGCGGTTTCCGACGGTCGCAGAACATCGCATACCGGCCGGCATGCGAGAGTTGCCGAGCCTGCGTTTCGGTCCGCATCCTGGCCGGCGAGTTCGAACCGACCAGGAACATGCGCCGCGTGTCGAAGCTCAACGCCGATCTCATCGGAGCCATGCACGACGCAGAGCCGTCGACCGAGCAGTACGCGCTGTTTCGCGGTTATCTCGACGCCCGCCATCGCAAGGGCGGCATGTCGGACATGACGGTGCTCGACTATGCGATGATGGTCGAGGACACGCATGTCGACACCAAGGTCGTCGAATATCGCCGGCGCGGTCCCGACACGTTCATGACCGGCAAGGGTGTGGGCGAACTGATCGCCGTGGCGCTGACCGACAGGATGGCTGATGGCCTTTCGATGGTCTATTCCTATTTCAATCCTGAACATGCCGACCGTTCGCTTGGCACCTTCATGATCCTCGACCATATCGCCCGTGCGCGCGCAGCCGGGCTGCCCCATGTCTATCTTGGCTACTGGGTCAACGGCTCGCGCAAGATGGATTATAAGGTCCGCTTCCTTCCGCAGGAGCATCTCGGCCCCAAGGGTTGGGAACGCTTCGACGGACTTCCCTGAAGGACCTGGCCGCCTAGAACCATGATGCCGAAAAGTGGGAACCGGTTTTCGGGCGACATCATGGTCTATCAATTTGATCCAGCCGCATGTGTGCGACGCCGAGTGTGTCCACTTGGCTGCAGCATGCTCTAGGCGCTGCCTGTTGCCGGAGCGCGATGTGCCGCAGCACCATACCGACCACGCCAAGGGCTTGCTCATCACCGGCTTTGGCGGGCTCGTACTCAGCTTTGATATACCGTTGCTGAAACTCGGCGAGGGACAGGCCTGGTCCGTGCTGATGCTGCGCACCGGCACGACTTTCCTCGCCGCACTGGTTGTCTGGGTTATCTGGCGTCTCGTCTCGCCGAAGGCGCCAAAGCTCGTTCCAGGCCGCAAGGCCAGCGTCATTGCCTGCCTCTACGGGCTTGGCTCGATCTGTTTCATCACCGGCGTTTACAATACGACCACGGCCAATCTGGTGTTTATCCTGGCCTTCGTGACCATGTTCGCGGCTCTGCTGTCGTGGTTGTTCCTCGGCGAGCGCCCACGCAACGGGACGCTGCTGGCGATGCTCGTAATGATTGCCGGC
The DNA here is from genome assembly GCA_026400435.1 of Hyphomicrobiales bacterium. Lineage (GTDB taxonomy): Bacteria > Pseudomonadota > Alphaproteobacteria > Rhizobiales > Rhizobiaceae > Mesorhizobium_K. The sequence goes on from JAPLOZ010000084.1 coordinate 22,066, forward strand.
ATCCTGGTCATCGTCTGGGATTCGGTAGGCTCCGGAAACCTTTTCGGGGATCTGATGGCCGCCAGTTCGGCGCTCGCGATCGCCGGCGCCATCACGCTCTCGCGCTCAAGTGGCGAGGATATGGGTTTCGCAGCACTGATCGGGGTGATTTTTCCCTTTGTCCTGGCGGCGGTCATGGTGGGCGGTTCGGGTTTCAGCGTTGCGGAGCCCTGGTGGATCATCTTCAACGGGGCAGTCGTCACGCCGCTTTCCTATTTCTGCCTGGCGACCGGCCCGCGCTATATCACCGGGCCTGAGGTCGCCATGTTCTACCTCCTGGAGACGGTGCTGGCGCCGGTCTGGATGTGGTTCATCTTCCAGGAGGCGCCCAGCCGCAACAGCCTGATCGGCGGCGTCATCCTGATCACGGCGCTGGTGGCGCATTCTGTCTGGCAGCTTGCCGAGGGCCGCAAGCGGCGGGCCGATACCGCGGTGAGATATCCGGCGTAGCGAAACTATTTCTCTTTCCAGAAATCGACATGGAGTTGCGCCGCCTCGTCGGCAAGCAGCGGGCCGACGACTTCAGTCGGTCGCTGTCCGGCTGCAAAGACGGTGGTGCAAGGGAGGTCGAGCGTGGGGTTTTCCACGTGGGCGCCCGTCAGGCCCTTCATGTCGTGCTCGCTCAGGCCGAAGACGACGCGCCCGATGCCGGTCCAATAGATCGTCCCGGAGCACATCGCGCAGGGTTCCGCCGACGTATAGAGCGTACATTCTGCCAGCTCCTCAAGGCTGAAATGCAGTCCCGCCCAGCAGGCCAGCAGCCTTTCGGCATGGGCGGTGCGGTCGCCGCCGCCCGATTTGTAGCCGTTGAGTTGCTCGCGCAGCACATTGCCGTCCTTATCGGCAAGCAGAGAACCAAAGGGATGCTCGCCCGCGTCGCGCGCCTGGAGGGCGACGTCAAATGTGCGGCGCAGCAGTCTTTCGTCGTAGGGACGTTGCGGCATAGGCAGAACCCTCCAGCTTAGACTGTCGACAATAGTGCCTATCGATCAGCCGACTCAAGCCGGCCGTTCGGCTATCGTCCGAGCACCAGCGCCCAGTATTTGCGACCCTTGCTGTCCTCGGCGGAAGCCAGCCCGAAGTGGCCGAACGCCGGGTCGAGCATGTTGCGGCGATGGCCGCTTGAGGTCATCCAGCCGGCCAGAACGTCTTTCGCGGTCCTCTGCCCGTAGGCGACGTTCTCGGCCGCCGCGCCGTGGATGCCGTTGTCGCGAACGCGAGAGGCAAAGTCGCGGCCCCACCCGGTGGTATGCGCCATTTTTCCGGCGCTTTTCATGTAGCCCGCCTGCTGCTTGGCCGCCTTTTCCAGCGTTGCGTCGGCCAGCAGCGGCTGCAGGCCGTACTCTCGGCGTATCGCATTGAGATACTCCTCGCCGCTCGCCGACGCGCCAAGTGCGTCCATCGCGGCGGTTGCGCTGCGCGGATTGGCCATGGACAACGCGCCCTGGCAGCCTGCAAGCATCAGCAGGCCGAGAAGCGCGGCTGCTGCCGTGACGTTCGACCGTAAGCTGGTGATGGTCATTGCGTAGCCCGCATGAATCTGATGCAGGCGACTTTCAGCGTGATTATGGCTTTTGCCGGGCCAGCACCGGCGCCGGGTCTGGTGTGGCCGTCAACGCCGCAATATCGTGCATCGGCTCTGCCGTGAGCTCAACCTCGCGAAGCCATTCGCGCCAGATCGCCACCAGTATGGCCATCAGCACGGGGCCGATGAAAAGGCCGAGCAGGCCCATGGTCTTGACGCCGCCTATCAGCCCGAAAAAGGTCGGCAGGAACGGCAGCTTGATCGGTCCGCCGACAAGCTTCGGCCGCAGTGTCTTGTCCACGATGAACAGTTCCAGGGAACCCCACAGGAACAGCGCGACGCCGGCAATCGGCGACCCGCTGGCCGCCAGATAGATGGACACCAGCGTCATCGAGAGCGGCGCCCCGCCCGGTATCAGCGCCATGAGGCCGGTGATGGCTCCGAGCGTCACGGGCGACGGAACGCCGGCGATCCAGTAGGCGACACCAAGCACCAGGCCCTCGCCGATCGCGATCAGGGTCATGCCGGTCACCGTCGAGCTGATCGTCGCCGGCACCACCCGCGAAATGCGTTCCCAGCGCATCGGCAGGATGCGTTCGCCGATCTGGTCGAGCTGCGCGGCGAAGACCTCGCCGTCGCGATAGGTAAAGAAGAGCGCGATCAGCATGAAGAGCAGCGTCAGCAGCACGCCGAACGCGCTTCCGCCAGCCGCCACGACGCCGCGGTAGATGCTGCCGATGTTGGCGCCGCTGACGAGTTGAATGACTTCGCCGATGCCGCCGGGATGCGCGATATAGGCAATCCATTGCGCATTCAGCCATTCGCCGACCACCGGCAATTCGGCGATCCAGAGCGGCGTGGTCGCACCGGACTTGTTGGTCTCAAGCGCCCAGCCGACCCAGCCCCTGATTTCACCGATTGCAAAGCTGCCGGCAAGCATGATCGGCACGATCAGAAATGCAAGGATCAGCAGCAGTGCTATCGAAGCAGCGACCGCCCTGCTGCCGCCGACGGCGGCGAGCAGCTTGCGGTAGAGCGGCCAGCTCGCAAAAGCTATCACCAGCGCGGCGAGCACCGGCACGAGGAACCCGTGAAAGAAGTACACGCCCGCCGCGATGACCAGGAGCAGCAGCCATCGCGCGGCCGCGAGCGGCGCAATCACTGCAGCGCGCGGCGCCGTCGATGCGCCGAAAAGCGGGCGCTCCCGTTCCGCGGCACTGATTCTCGGTTCCTTCAATCGTCTCTTCCCGGCCGCTGCGCTTCACCCACATAGTGCATAAAGAACGCGACAGGCAAATGGCGTGAGGTATCCCTACTCGGCCGCGAGCGGAAGTTCCGGCTGCTTGTGCGGGAGCACATGGACATTGTGGCCGTGGGAAACCGCATCCGGCTCGTCGGACTGGTTGGGCCGCACCAGCCAGTGCCAGAGCCGTGCCGTGCCGATCGCTGCGTCGTCCATGATCGTGTAGAAGGACGGCACGAAGATCAGCGACAGCAGCGTCGAGACAAGCAGGCCGCCGACGACGGCGATAGCCATCGGCGCACGGAACTCGCCGCCGTCGCCGAGCGCCAGGGACGCCGGGATCATGCCCGCCGACATGGCGATCGTCGTCATGACGATCGGTCGCGCGCGCTTGCGGCCGGCGTCGATGATCGCGGTCTTGCGCGGCACGCCCTGCTTGACTTCCTCGATCGCGAAATCGACCAGCATGATCGCGTTCTTGGTCACGATGCCCATCAGCATCAGGATGCCGATCACCACCGGCATAGAGACCGCTGAATTGGTCAGCCAGAGTGCCGCCGCCACGCCGCCTATCGCCAGCGGCAGCGAGCCCAGGATCGTAAACGAGTGGAACACCGAGCCGAACAGCAGGATCAGCACGACCAGCACCAGCATCAGGCCGGTCGACATGGCGGTCGCGAACCCGGCGAAGACCTCGCCCATCACCTCGGCGTCGCCGGTTTCCTGGATGCGCGTTCCGGCCGGCATGTTCTTGACGGCCGGGAGCTGCCACACAGCGTTCAGACCGTCGCTGAGTTCGGCGCCAGGCGCCATGTCCGCGCCGATGACGACTCGGCGCTCGCGATTGAAGCGGGCGATGGAAGACGGACCCTGGCCGAAGCTGATCTTGGCCACCGAAGACAGAGGCACGACTGCACCGGACGGCGTGTCCACCGGCAACTGGCTTACGACATCGATGTTGTCGCGCGCTGCCTCGGTGAGCTGCACGCGGATCGGTATCTGCCTGTCGCCGACCGTGAACTTGGCGAGGTTCTGGTCGATGTCGCCCATCGTCGCCACGCGCAGCGTCTGGGCGATCGTCGCGGTCGAAATGCCAAGCTCGGCAAGCCGCGTCAGGTCAGGCTCGATGATCACCTCCGGGCGGTCGAGCGCGGCGTTGGAGGAAATCGCGCGGAACATGCCGGTCGCCGTCATCTCGCTCTGGATCTTGCGCGCCTGGTGGTCGAGCACCGCGCCGTCCGTGCCCATGACGCCGAAGGCGAGCTGCCTTTCGCCGCGATCGTTCACGAAGTAGGCGCGCAGGTCCGGGATCGTCTCCATCTTGTCGAGCAGGATGCCCTCGATGACATGCTGGGGCTTGTCGCGTTCGGACTTGTGCTTGAGATCGGCGACCACCGTCGCGCGGCGGGTTTCCAGGGTGCCAGTCGGGCTTGCGCCGCCTATCACATAGACGTTCTCGACCTCTGGCAGTTCGAGCATCAGCCGGGTCACTTCGTCTGTTGTCTCTCGCGTATCGTCGAGCCTGCTTCCAGGCGGCAGCTCCAGGGAGAAGACGATGCGGCTGGCATCCTCGCGCGGGATGAAGCCCGACGGAAGGAATCCCATCGCGTATATTGAGCCGGCGAAGAAGGCCATGCCGGCGCCCAGCGTCAGCCAGCGGAAGCGGAGCGTAGCGCCCAGCAGCCGCTCATAGCCGCGCATGATGAAGCCCGGCTTCGGCTCGGTGTGTCCATGCGGACGCAGGAAATAGGCAGCCATCATCGGCGTAATCAGCCGGGCGACGAGCAGCGAGAAGAACACCGCGGCCGCAACGGTCAGGCCGAATTGCTTGAAGTACTGGCCGGCCACGCCACCCATGAAGGACACAGGAGCGAAAACGGCCATGATCGTCGCCGAAATGGCGATGACGGCGAGCCCTATCTCGTCGGCCGCCTCAAGCGAGGCGCGGTATGGCGACTTGCCCATCTTGATGTGCCGGACGATGTTTTCGATCTCGACGATGGCGTCGTCGACAAGGATGCCGACCACAAGCGTGATGCCGAGCAGGCTCACCAGGTTGAGCGAGAAGCCCATCATGGATATCGCCCAGAAGGTCGGGATGATCGAAAGCGGCAGCGCGGTCGCCGAAACCAGGGTCGCGCGCCAGTCGCGCAGGAACAGGAACACCACGATGACCGAAAGCGCTGCGCCCTCCATCAGGGTTTCCATCGCGGAATCGTAGTTGCCGGCCGTGTAACTGACCGAATCGTCAACCTTGCTGATGGCAACGTCGGGGTAGGCCTTCTGCAGGTCGATGACCGCGGCTGCCACCCTCTCGTTCACATCCATGTCGCTTTCGCCCTTGCCGCGAAAGACCGCGAAGGAAACGACGGTACCGTTGTTGACCCGCGCGAAGGATTTTGGTTCGGCCCACGCATCCGTGACGGTTGCGATATCGGACAGCCTGACTGTGCCGCCGTGCGAAAGCGGTATCTCCAGGGCCCGCAGATCAGCAATGGTGTCGGCGCCGCCCAGCGTGCGGATGGTCTGGTCGCGTTTGCCGAACTTGGCGTTGCCGCCTGTCATGTCGGCGTTCACCTGCCGCACCGCGCTGTTCAGCTCGGCGGCCGTCACGCCCAGCGCATTGAGCCTGTCCGGATCGAGTTCGATCTTGATCTCGCGCGTCACGCCGCCGTAGCGGTCGACGCGGGCAACGCCCTTCAGGCCCTGCATCTTGCGGATAATGGTGTCGTCGACGAACCACGACAGTTCCTCGATGGTCATCGCCGGCGCCGATACCGCGTAAGTCAGGATCGCCTGGCCTTCGACGTCGATGCGCGAGATGACTGGATCGTCGGCGGTCGCAGGCAGGTCCGAGGTAATGCGCTCGACCGCGTCCTTGACGTCGTTGACGGCCGTCTGCGTGTCGACTTCGAGGCGGAACTCGACATTCGTCTGCGACGTGCCTTCGGTCAGCGTGGAGATCACGTTCTTGACGCCGGAGATGTTGGCGACCGCATCTTCGATGCGCTTGGTGACCTGCGTCTCGAGTTCGCTAGGCGCCACGCCGGGGTCGGTCACCGTTACCGAAACAAGCGGAATGTCGATGTTCGGGAACCGCGTTACCGGAATCTTGGAGAAGCTGATCAGTCCAAGCACAAGGAGGACGATGAACAGCAGGATGGCCGGAATGGGATGACGGATCGACCAGGCGGAGATGTTCCAGTTCATGGCTTCACAGCTCCGGTGGATTCGGCGCGGACAGCCGTAACCATGTCGCCGTCCGCCACGAACGTGCCTGCGCGCGACACCACCTCAGCGCCTTCGGCAAGTCCGGTCATGATCTCGACCATGTCGCCGGAGCGAGCACCCAGTGTGACGGGGTGCGTGCGCACCTTGCCGTCCTCGACGGTCTGCACGAACGCATCCGATCCGGCATACATGACCGCAGAAGCGGGGACCGCCACCCCTTCGCGCCTCAACAGCTCAATTTCGCCGCGCGCAAAATTGCCGGCGCGCGCCGCCGCGTCGGCTCCCAGCGCTACGCGGATCGAACCCAGCCGTGTGGTCTGATCGACCTCAGGCGAGATGCGCCGGATCGTACCTGCCGAAGGCTTGTCGACACCTGGCATCCAGACCGCGACCGACATGCCCTTGGTCAGTCTGGGCAATTCCGTTTCGGCGACGCTTGCCGCCAGCTCGAATTCCTTGTCGATCGCGATGCGAAACAGCGGCGCGCTTCCCGTCGACACCACGCCGCCGAGCGTCGCATTGCGTGCGAGGATCAGTCCGTCGGCCGGCGCGCGCAGTTCGGTCTTGGCAATCTGCACGGTCACGTTCTTGCGCTGTGCGCTGATGACCGCCAACTGCGCCTGCGATGCCACGAGAGCCTTTTCGGCGGAGTCGCGTTTTGCCTTCGCACTGTCCAGCGAATTGACGGCGTTGTCTCTCTGTGCCTCGGTCGCAACGCCCTTTTTCTGCAACGCGTCAGCGCGGTCGAGCGCTTCCCCGGCCTGGCGAACGCCAACTTCGGCGTCGGCGATCTGCGCGCGCATCTGGGCGATGTTGGCCTCTGCCTGGGCGTAGCTCGCGTCGATCTGCGCGAGCTGGGTGTCGAGCATCGAACGGTCCAGCACCGCCAGCACATCGCCTTGCTTGACCATGTCGCCTTCGTCGGCGTTGAGCGCGATGACCGTAAGGCCGTTGAGGTCGGTGCCGACTGCCGCCTCCTCGCGGGCGACGATCGTGCCGTTCACTGAAAGGGTCTCGACCAGTTCGCGCTTCTCTGCCGCGACCACCCTGATCGATGGCGGAACCTGCTTTATGGCGGGTGGCGTCTCACTTGCAGCGATCGACGCAGCCGGTATCGCGCACAACGCGGCGGCGGACAGCAGCAACGCGGCCACCGATATGGGGAAGCTGGACTTGAAGGACATGCAGGATCATCCGTGTAGGTGAATTACAATACGCAAGGCTCACGCCTTTGGATCTTTGGCCGGGCCGGTCGGCCTCAGCATTCCATCGATCATCGCGCGGAGCGCCACTTCAACTTTGTCGAGCGGCACGCCGCGCGCCGGCAGATCGTTGATGGCCATCCCCTCCCCGACCGACATGACAATGGCCATCAGGATGTTCAGGTCGACAGGCGGATTGATCTCGCCGCGATCGATTGCCTCTTTCAGCACGGGTGCGATCATGTCCGCGACCTGCTGCTTGTGGCCTTCGACGGTGGAGCGGACGGCCGGGTTGCGCATCGATTCCGACCGCATCTCCGCGAACAGCGCGGCGCTGCCCTTTTCATGGGTATAGGTAATGTGCGCCATGGCGGCCTCAACAAGGGCGTCGACGGCCGAATGCGTCTGCGTCAGCGCGCCAAAGCAGGTCATGTCGTCTTCGCGATCAGCTTCGCAGATCGCCTCGACTATCGATTCCTTGGACGGGAAGTAGCGATAGAGCGCGCCCGGGCTCATGCCGCATTCAGCACAAATCTGCTGCATCGACGCGCCCTGGAAGCCCGAACGGACAAAGCAGTTCTTGGCTGCCTCCAGAATACGTTGAATCTGCTGGTCCCTGCGCTCGGCGCGTGTCTGCCCGTGCCCGTCGAGTGGCTCAGCCTGCGTGGCCTCGAAATAGACGCCGTCTTCCATGTTCTGGGTATCCAACGGAAGCGAATGCTCGCTCTCAATTCATGCGAATGATCATTCTCATGATATGAACGCCAATGGTCGGTGTCAATATGCTGCACTGCAAAATAGATTTTACGGGGCCGCCATTGGCGCAGTTTGGTGCGCGCCGTCATTCAGGATGCGCAGCGGGCCCGGAATGACGAAAGATGCACGGCGGCCCGGTTTGGCGGGACCCAAAAGGCGTTCCTACCCGAATTTGCCAGTGCGCGGAAAACCCTTCGGCACGAGGCGGCCGGCCGAGGCGCGCGCGCCGAACCATTCGGCAAGCTCTTCGCGGCTGCGGGTAAAAGTCCGGTCCGCGGAGTCCTGCCAGGAAAGGCCGTCGGCCGCCGTAAACGTCTTGAGGTCGAGCACGCCGCCGTCCTTGTATTTCTGCAGCCGCACGCCCTTGCCGCGCGTCATCTCCGGAATGTCGGCCAGCGGGAAGATCACCATCTTGCGGTTCTCGCCGACGATGGCCAGGTGATCGCCAGTCAGGAACGCGCAGTGCGAGGACTCGTCGGGCGACTTGACGTTCATCACCTGCTTGCCCTTGCGGGTATTGGCGACGACCTCCGCCTCAGGCACAACGAACCCGTTGCCCTCATGGCTGGCGAGTAGCAGCTTGCGGGCCGGATCGTGCACGAACGCCGTGACGATGTCCTGGTCGTTCTCCATGTCGACAATGATGCGGATCGGCTCGCCGTGGCCGCGTCCGCCGGGAAGCCGGTCGGCGCCGATCGTGTAGAATTTGCCGCCGGTCGTGAAGACGAGGATCTTGTCGGTGGTCTGGGCGGGAAAAGCGAGCTTCAGGCTGTCTCCTTCCTTGAAGGTGAGCAGCGAGAAGTCGCTGAGATGCCCCTTCAGCGCGCGCAACCAGCCCTTTTCGGAAACCACGACGGTGATCGGCTCCTTCTCGATCATCGCGTGATGGATGTCGGCGACATCGTGTTCGGGCGCATCGGCGAAATCGGATCTGCGGCGGCCGAGATCGGTGGTCGGCCCGAATTTCTTCAGCGTTTCGCCGACCTCCCAGCGAATCGTCTTCCACTGCTTGGCTGGCGAGCCGAGCAGCAGTTCGATCTGCTTCTTCTCCTCGGAGAGACCATCGAATTCCTTGCGGATTTCGATTTCCTCCAGCTTGCGCAGTGCGCGCAGCCGCATGTTGAGGATGGCTTCGGCCTGGTTGTCGGTCAGCGACCAGCGCGCCATCATCACGCGCTTTGGCTCGTCCTCCTCGCGGATGATGCGGATCACCTCGTCGATGTTCAGATAGGCGACAAGGTAGCCGCCCAGGATTTCGAGGCGCCGCTCGATCTCCGCCAGCCTGTGCCTGGAGCGGCGCACCAGCACGTCCTTGCGGTGCTCCAGCCATTCCGAAAGGACGTTCTTCAGCGACAGTACGTTGGGCACCTTGCCGCGCGACAGGACGTTCATGTTGAGCGGGAAACGCGTCTCCAGCTCGGTCAGCTTGAACAGCGATTCCATCAGCAGGCCGGGGTCGACGGTGCGGCTCTTGGGCACCAGCACGACGCGGATGTCTTCCGCGCTCTCGTCGCGCACGTCCTCAAGGAGTGGCAGTCTTCTTGCCAGCAGAAGTTCCGCGATCTTCTCGATCAGCTTGGATTTCTGAACCTGGTAGGGAATTTCCGTGACGACGATGTTCCAGGTGCCCCTGCCCTGGTCCTCCTGCTGCCACTTGGCGCGGACGCGAAACCCTCCGCGCCCGGTTGCATAGGCCTCGGTGATCGACGACCAGCCGTCGACGATCGTGCCCCCGGTCGGAAAATCCGGCCCCCTCACCTTGCATTCCAGCAGCGCCTTGGGCTCGGTCTTCGCCCGTTCCTGGATCTGCGCCCATTGTTCGGGCGAGGTCATCAGGTCGCCGATTGAAGCCTCCCTGTTGTCTATCAGATGCAGGGCCGCCGCGCAGAGTTCGGCGGCGTTGTGCGGCGGTATGGAGGTCGCCATGCCGACCGCGATTCCGGAAGACCCGTTGGCGAGTATGTTGGGAAATGCACCCGGCAGGACGACCGGTTCCTCGTCCTCTTCATTGTAGGTCGGTCGGAAGTCGACCGCGTCTTCCGTGATCCCCTCGAGCAGCAGCGTGGCGACCTCGGTCATCCGCGCCTCGGTGTAGCGCATGGCCGCCGCGTTATCGCCGTCTATGTTGCCGAAATTGCCCTGACCGTCGACCAGCGGATAACGCACCGCGAAATCCTGCGCGAGCCGCACAAGCGCGTCATAGATCGACTGGTCGCCATGTGGATGGAACTTGCCCATCACCTCGCCGACGATGCGGGCGCATTTGGCGAAACCCTGGTCCGGGTTGAGCCTGAGCAGCCGCATAGCGTGCATGATGCGCCGGTGCACGGGCTTCAGCCCGTCACGCACGTCGGGCAGAGCGCGATGCATGATCGTCGACAGCGCATAGGCGAGATAGCGCTCTTCCAGCGCTTTCTTCAGGTCGACCGGCTCAATGTGGTCACCGCCCCCGGAGGGCGGCGGAACGAGGCTCTTTCCCATCGCGCCGGGTTAGCCGACAGCCTGATTCGCGGCAAGTGCCGCACCGGACGCCGAAAGCGATGCCGCTCACGCGCTCTTCACCATGCGGACAGCCGCCTCTAACCCTGAGATTGCCAGAACGCACGTTTTGCGGGCATGGTGCGCCCCGCGCCTTGTTCCGGTCCAGTTTTCGGTCGACTGGAGGGCAGGATTTACAACCGTTCGGGGGGTTACCATGACCTACAGACACGCGGCATTTCGCAAGCTCGCCTTGTCGGCAATCCTGCTCGCTATCCCGGCGGGTTCGGCCTTCGCGCAGGACGTCACCGCCGTTGCCGAGCGGTTGAAGGCGCTGGCGACCGGCCAGGGCATAGCGCTCGGCTGGTCGGCTGTATCGGGCGATGCGTCCAAAATGGTGCTCGAAGGCGTCACCGTAAAGGGCGCCGGCGAGACGGATGCCACGGCCATCGGCGATGTCACGCTTTCCGGCATCAGCACAAAGGGCGGCGGCTACGTGGTGGACACGCTGACGACTGCGCCCTTCACGATGGCCGAGCAAGGGGTTTCGGTCGACATCAGCCCGTTCGTGGTCAAGGGCCTGTCCATCCCTGCCGCGGACGCGGCCGATCCGATGTCGTCCTTCACGATGTACCAGAGCGCCTCGCTGGACAGCCTGTCGGTCAAGATGGGCGGCAAGACAGCATTCGCGCTCCAGGGCGTGGCCGGCAGCGTCACGCCGCCCGACGGAACCTCTGCCATGCAGTTTTCCGGCGCCGTGCAGAAATTTACTACCGACCTGTCCCTGATCGAGGATCAGAGCGTCAAGTCCTACATCGACGGGCTAGGCTACAGCCAGCTTGACGGAAACATCAAGATTTCCGGGTCCTGGCAGCCGACCGACGGCCGCTGGTCCATGTCGCAGTACGACATCGCCATCAACGATGTCGGCACGCTTGGCATGACCCTCGACCTTGGCGGCATGACGCCGGGATTCGTCAAGACGGTCAACGAGTTGTCGACCAAGATGGCCGAAGCGCCGGAAGGCGCTGATACATCCGCGCAGCAGGCCCAACTGATGGGGATGCTGCAGGACGCCACCTTCCACGGCGCCAGCCTGAAATTCAGCGACGATTCGCTGACCGACCGCGCCGTCAAGCTCGTCGCAATGCTGCAGGGCGCGCAGCCAGCCGATGTCGTCACCATGGCCAAGGCCGCCATCCCCTTCGCCATGATGCAGTTCCAGATGGGCGAATTGGCCGGCACTATCACGCCTGCGGTCAACGCCTTCCTCGACAACCCCAAGAGCATCGAGATCACCGCGACCCCGCCGGCCCCGGTAACCTTCGCAAAGATCAGCGAAGTCTCCATGGCGACGCCGGGAGACAGCGCGGCCACGACCAACGCGATCTGGTCGCTGCTCGAAATCAAGGTCAACGCCAACCAGTAAGCCCTTGTGGCTCCAACAAAAAAGCCCGGCATTGCCGGGCTTTTTTATGACGCGATAAGGTGGCGCTTATTTCTGCGGCATCACCGTGCGCATGTGCAATTCGCGCATCTGCGTCGGCGTCGCCTCCGACGGCGCGTTCATCAGAAGGTCCACCGCCTGCTGGTTCATTGGGAACATCGTGATCTCGCGCAGGTTCTTCGCGCCGAGCAGCAGCATGACGATGCGGTCGACGCCGGCCGCCATGCCGCCATGCGGCGGCGCGCCGTACTGGAACGCGCGGTAGAGGCCGCCGAAGCGCTCCTCGACCGTCGCGCGGTCGAGCCCGACCATCTCGAACGCCTTGACCATCGTCTCCGGCAGATGGTTGCGGATGCCGCCCGACGCGATCTCGAAGCCGTTGCACACCATATCGTACTGGAACGCCTTGATGCCGAGCGGCTCTGATCCGTTCAGCGCGTCGATGCCGCCCTGCGGCATCGAGAACGGGTTGTGCGCGAAGTCGATCTTCTTCTCGTCATCGTTCCATTCGAAGAAGGGGAAATCGACGATCCAGCACAACTCGAAGCGGTTGCGGTCGACGAGGTTCAGCTCCTCGCCCGCGCGGGTACGCGCAGCGCCCGCGAACGAGACGAACTTCTTCGGGTCGCCGGCTACGAAGAACGCGGCGTCGCCGTCGCTCAGGCCAAGCTGGAGACGGACCGCCTCGGTGCGCTCCTCGCCGATGTTCTTGGCGATGGGGCCAGCGCCCTCGAGCTTGTCACCTTCCTTGCGCCAGAAGATGTAGCCCAGCCCCGGCTGGCCCTCGCCCTGCGCCCAGGAGTTCATGCGGTCGCAGAAGGCGCGTGAACCGCCCGTCTTTGCCGGGATCGCCCATACCTGCGCCTTGGGGTCGTTGGCGAGAATGTTGGCGAACACCTTGAAGCCCGAGCCCCGGAAGTGATCCGACACGTCCTGCATCTCGATAGGGTTGCGGAGATCGGGCTTGTCGGAACCGTATTTGCGCAGCGCGGTGTCGTAGGGAATGCGCGGGAAATCCTGCGTGACCGGCTTGCCCTCGGCGAACGTCTCGAACACCTGACGCAACACCGGCTCCATGGTGCCGAGCACGTCGTCCTGTTCCACAAAGCTCATCTCGAGGTCGAGCTGGTAGAATTCGCCCGGCAGGCGGTCGGCGCGCGGGTCCTCGTCGCGGAAGCACGGCGCTATCTGGAAATAGCGGTCGAAGCCCGACACCATGATCAGCTGCTTGTACTGCTGCGGCGCCTGCGGGAGCGCGTAGAACTTGCCGGGGTGAATCCGGCTCGGCACCAGGAAGTCGCGCGCGCCCTCCGGCGAGGAAGCCGTCAGGATCGGCGTCGAGAACTCGGTGAAGTTCGCCTCGGCCATGCGGTTGCGCATTTCCGAGATGATTTTCGTGCGGGCGACGATGTTCTTGTGCAGCGTCTCGCGGCGCAGGTCGAGGAACCGGTATTTCAACCGGATATCCTCAGGATACTCAGGTTCGCCGAACACCGGGAGCGGCAATTCCTTGGCCGCCGACAGCACCTCGATCTCGCGGGCGAAGACTTCGATCTCGCCGGTCGGGAGGTTCGGGTTCACCACCTCGGCCGTCCGCGCCTTTACGTCACCGTCGATGCGGATCACCCACTCCCCGCGCACGGCTTCAGCCGTCCTGAACGCCGGCGAATCGGGGTCGGCGACGATCTGCGTCATGCCGTAGTGGTCGCGCAGGTCGATGAAGAGCAGCCCGCCATGGTCGCGCACGCGGTGGACCCAACCCGACAGGCGGACATCGTGACCGGCGTCGGATTTTCTCAATTGT
>JAPLOZ010000062.1 GCA_026400435.1 Hyphomicrobiales bacterium
GCGCGCGCCGAGTGACGGATCGCTTCGCGTTCGGCTTCAGCAGCCGCCCGTTCGGCGGCGCTCAGCGCCTGCTCCTGCGCACGCAGCGTAGTGCGCGCGTCGCGTTCAGCGGCAGACGCCGCCTCGGCTGCTTCGCGGGCCGAATGAAAGGCGGTGCGCGCATCGGCGGCCGCCTGATCGGCGCCGGTCAACTCATCTTTGACGACAGCAAGGCGATTGCGCTGCGCGAGGCGGATCGCAGCGGGCGTCTCCGCATCGGCGGCGCTGCGCAAACCATCCCAGCGCCACAATGCACCGGCCCTGCTGACGAGGCGCTGGCCGGTCGCCAGCAAGCCTTGCAGCCTGCGCCCGTCCGCGGCGTCGACGATGCCGATCTGGGCGAGGCGCCGCGCCAACTGGGCGGGCGCGCGCACCACGCTTGCCAGACTGCGGATGCCTTCCGGGAGGCCGGAAGCCGTGACGCCTGGGCCGATATCGGCCCAGTGAGCCGGCGCTCCGGGATCCAGCGCCGCGTCGAGATCTTCGCCAAGCGCGGCGCCCAAGGCTGCTTCATAGCCCCGCTCCACGGTGATCTGTTCCAGCACGGCCGGGAAGAGATCGCCAGTCACCGCGTTGAGAATTTTGGCGAGCGTACGCGCTTCCGTCTCGATGCGCGCAAGGGCGGCCCGCGCTTCCTGCAATGGCGGGCGGGCAGCACTTTCTGTCGCACGAGCTTCCGCTACCGCTTTTTCGGCAGCATTGGCCGCGGCTTCCGCAGCTACAATCCTAGCCTGGGCCTGATCGGCGAGCAGCTTTTTCTCGGCGGGATCGGCGAGGCCGGCGATACGCTCGGCGATCTCCGCGGCTTCGCGGTGCACCGTCGCGAGTTGCCGGTCGAGCCGCTCGCGCCGTTCGGTCGTCTCGCGCAGCGACCGCTCGATCTGGTTGCGCGCAGCCGCCGCTTCGGCGCGTTCCGCGGTCAGTTTGGTAAGAGCCGCCTCGCTCAGCGTCAACGCGGTGGATGCGGCTTCGAAGGCCCCGCGCGTTGCGGTTTCGCGCTCCAGCGACGAGCCGTGTTCGAGGGTGAGCGTGGCTTCCTCAGCCTCCAGCCGCGACAGGACGTCCGCGTTGTCGCGCACCATCTGCTCTTCGCGCGCTATGTCGGCGTCGAACTGCTCGAGGCGGCGGGCAAGTTCCGCGCGGCGGCGTTCGACGCGCGCCGCTTCTTCCTCGATCTGTGCCTTGGCGATGGAAAGGCGCTGGTAGGCGGCGGCGGCAGCGGCCTCCGCGTCGCGCAGTTCCGGCAGCCTGTGGGCGCTGATCGCCTGCTCCTTGGCCGCTTCAATCTGGGCGCTGGCGCGCTCGCCGACCACGGATGTCGCCGCCGACAGCGCCGATTGAGCTTCGGCTTCCTGTGCCTTGGCCAGCGTCCAGCGCACGTGCAAGAGCGTCGCTTCTGCCCTTCGGATATCGGCGGAAAGGTTCTTGAAGCGGGACGCCTGGCGCGCCTGGCGTTTCAGATTTTCGATCTGGCCCTCAAGTTCGCCGACCACGTCGTCAAGGCGCTCGAGGTTCTGCTCGGCGGCACGAAGCCTGAGCTCCGCCTCGTGGCGGCGTGTGTGCAGGCCAGAAATTCCCGCTGCCTCTTCCAGCAGGGCGCGACGGGCCTGCGGCTTTGCCTGGATCAGTTCGCCGATGCGGCCCTGACCCACCATGGAAGGCGAGCGTGCTCCGGTCGACTGGTCCGCGAACAGCAGCTGGACGTCCTTGGCGCGCGCCTCCTTGCCGTTGATGCGATAGACCGAACCCGCCTCGCGTTCGATGCGGCGCGACACCTGCAATTCATCCGCATCATTGAATGCCGCCGGAGCCGTGCGGTCGACGTTGTCGAGGAACAGCGTCACTTCGGCGGTATTGCGAGCAGGGCGCGTGCCCGATCCCGAGAAGATCACGTCGTCCATGCCTGACGCGCGCATGTTCTTGTAAGAGCTTTCGCCCATCACCCAGCGCAGCGCCTCGACAAGGTTCGACTTGCCGCAGCCGTTAGGTCCGACGATGCCGGTCAGGCCTCGCTCGATGACGAATTCACCAGGCTCGACGAAGGATTTGAACCCGAGCAGCCGAAGGCGCGAAAATTTCATGCCTGCCGCCCCTCGGGCGCGCGCAGGCCCGGCGCCTCACGCTGCGCGCGGGCGTCAGTGTATGCCGTCGATGATCGCCGACATTTCCTCAATCGTCAGGGCCCCTTTGTAGGTATTCCCGTTGATGAAAAAGGTTGGCGTCGAGTCAACCTTGAACTCGTCCGCTCCCCGCTTCTGCACCGCTCTCACATCGTCCAGAAGCTTTTGGTCCGTCAAGCACGCCTCGAAGGACTCCTGTGAAAAACCGGCAAGCCTTGAGATTTGCGCGAGCGATTCCTTGGCGTTTTCCACAGATGCCCATGTTCGCTGCTGCTTGAACAGCACGTCGACCATCGGGAAATAGTTGTCCTTCGAGCAGCGGGCCAGCATGAAACCGGCCTCGGCGCGCGGATCAAACGGAAATTCGCGGAAAATCAGGCGAACCTTGCCGGTGTCGATGTATTTCGTCTTCAGCGCGGGCAGTGTGGTTTCATGGAAATGCGCGCAGTGCGGGCATGTCATGGATGCATATTCGACGATGGTGACCGGGGCGTCGGCCTTGCCAAGCGCCATGTCCGGCAGGGCGCCGGGCTTGAGCAACTGCGCCATGTCGACGCTGCCCTGCGGCGTGGGCGCCGTCACCGCGGCTGCCGCAGGCGGCGTGGCTGCGGGCGCAGCGGCCGGTTCGGTCGGGGCTGCCGCCGGCTCGGCGGGCGCCTCGGCCTTGGGCGCATCGCCTGCGTCGTTGCAGGCCACGACGAATGCCGCCGCCGATACGGCTAGCAGTGAAAGGACGGTTCTGCGGGGTATGGGGCGGATCATTCGAATCACCTGATATTGGACAGATCATGCAACGGCGGAATGCCGAAAGGCGAGCGCCGACGCCGAATATGGCATCCCGGTCCCCAATCCAATCGTCAAAATTATGTCCGGGGTCACGTTCGCGAGAGAAAAGTCAACCTTTTGGCTTGCCCGATCCGACGACACTGGCCCCCAGCCGCTCAAGGGATTGCCGCAGCCCTTCGTCCTCAATTCTGCCCAAGGTGCTGTCAAGCCGATGCTTTTCGGCCTGGGAAAGAGCGCGTGGAGCAGGCCTCTCGCGGGTTTGTGGGGGCCGCACCGGCTTCTGCACGAACCTGATGCGGCCGATTGCCGAGAAACCGAGATAAGCGTTGACGCGCGAGATGATTTCGCCCGTTTCGTGCTGCAGGTGCAGCGCGGCGGCGCCCTCGCAGGCCACCACCAGCACGGCTGGCTCGAAAGGATCGTCGTCGTGCATGCGCCTTGGCCACTGGATCTTCTCGGGCCTGGAGGATTGCGCCAGCCTTGGGCCGGCGATCTCTTCCCATGACTGGACGAGCCCGATCGAAATCCCGGCCCGTTTGCGCAGAACGGGATCCAGAATGGCCGTCGCCAGATCGCTAACCGCGACGGCATTGCGATCAGGCCCTTTTCCTGCCATGGGCGTTTAGCATCCAGTTGCCTTCGCAGGCGTCGTCGAAATCAATGGCACTCAGGGACATGCATCGCAAGGGCGCGCTTGGCCGGGATAGCATCGCCGGGCGCCTACTTGCCTGGTACGACGAGCATCACCGCGACTTGCCATGGCGGGTGACGCCATCGGCTCATGCGGCCGGAGCCAGGCCTGATCCCTACCATGTCTGGCTGTCCGAGATCATGCTGCAGCAGACAACCGTCGAGGCAGTGAAGCCCTATTTCAGCAAATTCCTGGCGAAATGGCCTGAGGTCACCGATCTTGCCGCGGCCGACGCCGACGAAATCATGAAGGCCTGGGCCGGACTGGGCTACTATTCCAGGGCGAGAAACCTGAAAAAATGCGCCGATCTCGTAGCGACCGATCTTGGCGGCGCCTTCCCCGACAATGAACAGGGCTTGCGGGAACTGCCCGGCGTCGGCGCCTATACAGCCGCCGCCCTCGCCGCCATTGCGTTTGGCCGGCCGGCGGTTGTCATCGACGCCAACGTCGAACGCGTGATGGCGCGCCTGTTCGCGATACGCACGCCCCTGCCGGACGCAAAAGTCGAGATGCGTGTGCTGCTGGAAGAAATGGTGCCGGCGGATCGTCCGGGCGACTTTGCGCAGGCGATGATGGATCTCGGCGCCACGATCTGCACGCCCAGGCGCCCGCGCTGCATGTTGTGTCCGCTGCGCGGCGACTGTGTTGCGATCCTGACGGGCGATCCGGAAATACTGCCGGTCAAGGCGCAGAAGGCGAGCAGGCCTACGAGACGGGGCGCGGCTTTCGTGGCGATCAGGCGCGACGGTGCAATCCTCCTGCGCACGCGCCCCGACAAGGGGTTGCTCGGCGGCATGAGCGAAGTGCCGACCACGGACTGGACGGCCCGCCAGGACGGCGATACGACGTTGGCAGGCGCGCCCTTTGACGCGGAATGGCGGCGTTGCCCCAGCATTTCGCATGTTTTCACGCATTTTTCGCTGCAACTCGACGTCTATCGCGCTGAAATCGAGTCGCCTGCGACGCCGCGTAACCATTGGTGGTCGGCGATCTCCGGCGTCCAGGACGAAGCCCTGCCGACCGTCATGAAAAAAGTGATCGAATCGGCCATTCCAGGCGCCACCAAGCGTCGACGCTGAGGACCAGCATGACTGAAATACGCCACATCGTTTTCGACATCGGCAAGGTTCTGGTCCACTACGATCCCGACCTGCCCTTCAGCCGCCTGATCCCCGACCCGGCAGAACGCAGATGGTTCTTCGAGAATGTCTGCACGCCTGAGTGGAACATCGAGCAGGATCGCGGGCGCGACTGGGCGGAGGCGGAGGCGGAATTGCTCGCGATCCATCCGGATCACGCCGAGAATATCCGCAACTTCCGCCGCCATTGGCATGAAATGGTCCCGCACGCCTACGACGACAGCGTGGCTGTGATGGAACGGCTGATCGACGGCGGCTACGACGTCACGCTGCTCACCAATTGGGCGGCCGACACATTCGTCGAGGCCCGTTCGAGGTTTCCGTTCCTGGAAAAGCCTCGCGGCATCACCATCTCAGGCGAGATCAAGGCGATCAAGCCGGATCGCGGCATCTACGAGCACCACGTCCGCACATTCGAGCTCGTGCCTGCGGCGACGCTCTTCATCGACGACAGTCCGAAGAATGTCGCAGGCGCCAAGGCCGCCGGGTGGCAGGCGGTGCTTTTTGTCGGGGCCGAACCGCTTGAAGCCGACCTTCGCCGGCTGGGCGTGACAGTCTAGGAAGATCTGGTCAGCAAGACCTAGGCGCCGGCGCGTTCCATGCCGAGCCGGGCGATACGCCGAAGCTCGTCGATCTGGGTCAGGCCGCCATTGCGCTCGTAGTGCCAGAAGGTCCAGCCGTTGCATGCGTCAAGCCCTTGCACGACGGCGCCGACGCGATGGATCGAACCGGCCGTGTCACCGATCGCGAGCGTTCCATCGGCACGCACCTTGGCAGCCCAACGCTTCTTGGCGTCAAACAGCACGGTGCCGGGCTTCATGACGCCGGCATCGATCAGACTGACGAAGGCAACCCGAGGTTCCGACCGCTTGCCCGCAATGGTGGCCAGGTCCTCGACCGCCATCGGCCTCACCGAGGCAATGCGTTCGCTGGCCGCGTCGATATAGGCCTGCTCGCGCTCGATGCCGACGAAGTTGCGGCCGAGCCGCTTGGCCACCGCGCCGGTCGTTCCCGAACCGAAGAACGGGTCAAGCACCACATCGCCGGGCTTTGTCGAAGCCAGCATGATGCGGGCAAGCAAAGCTTCCGGCTTCTGGGTCGGGTGCAGCTTGTCGCCCTTTTCGTCCTTCAGCCGCTCGCCGCCGGTGCAGATCGGAAATAGCCAGTCGGAGCGCATCTGGACGTCGTCATTGGCCGCCTTCAAGGCTTCGTAGTTGAAGGTATAGCCCTTGGCCTTCTGGTCGCGCGACGCCCAGATCATTGTCTCGTGCGCGTTCTGGAACCTGCGGCCGCGGAAATTGGGCATCGGATTGGTCTTGCGCCATACGATGTCGTTCAGGATCCAGAAGCCCAGATCCTGCATGGTGGCGCCGACGCGGAATATGTTG
The DNA here is from genome assembly GCA_026400435.1 of Hyphomicrobiales bacterium. Lineage (GTDB taxonomy): Bacteria > Pseudomonadota > Alphaproteobacteria > Rhizobiales > Rhizobiaceae > Mesorhizobium_K. The sequence continues at coordinate 6,164 of JAPLOZ010000062.1, forward strand.
TGGTAGGAGCCGATTACCCAGATCGTGCCGCTCGGCTTGAGCACACGGCGCGCCGCAAGCAGCCAAGCCCGCGTGAAGGCATCATAGGCCGCGAAGCTCTCGAACTGGTCCCAGTGGTCGTCGACCGCATCGACCTTGGACTGGTCAGGCCGGTGAAGATCGCCTTCAAGCTGGAGGTTGTAGGGCGGGTCGGCGAAGATGATGTCGACGGATTTCTCCGGCAGCCTGTCGAGCGACGCGACGCAGTCGCCCTTGAGGATGGCGTTCAGCCATTCCGGCTGTCGTGCATCGGAATGGGAAATGTCGAGGAGAGCCGCTGCGGACATGCTGATACTCTGGCTGCGCGTTACTGTTTACTGTCCGTTATGGTTACCTTTCTGGGTAAAGATTTAATGAAGTGACCAAAGTGAAGCGGTGTGAAATCGCAGTCCGGTCCGCAGCGTGGCCGCATGCGCAGATTTGCGGTCCAGACCTGCTTGGTGTATGGCGCGCCGCTTGTTCATCGATTGCGCGGAACCCATGCCCCAGCCAGATCTTGTCATCTTCGACTTCGACGGCGTGCTCGTCGACAGCGAGATCATCGCCGCGCGCGTCGAGGCCGAACTCATCTCGAAGGCCGGTTACGAGATCACTGCCGAGGAACTGTCGGAACTCTATGCCGGCCTGACGTTCAAGGACATTCTACTCAGGATCGAGGAAGTCGCTGCCATCCCCTTCAAGGTTTCGTTGATCGATCAGGCCGAGGAACTGGTCGACAAGCGGCTGCGCGCGGACGTGCGCATGATCGAGGGCGCGCGCGACGCGGTGGCCTCGGTGACCACGCAACGTTGCGTCTGTTCGAACTCGCGCACCGACCGGATCGGCTTCATGGCCGAGAAGACCGGACTGGCGCCGCTTTTCGCCGGACGCATCTTCTCGTCCCTGGACACGCCTTCGGGAAAGCCGAAGCCCGCGCCCGACGTATTCCTTCATGCCGCGGGCAAGCTTGCGGCCAATCCGGCCAATACGTTTGTCATCGAGGATTCCGTCCACGGCATCGCCGGCGCGATATCGGCGGGCATGCGGGTCATTGGCTTTACCGGCGCGGCGCACAGCTATCCGGGTCATGCCGACATTCTGACGGAGGCCGGCGCGGAGACTGTCATCAGGCGATGGGCCGATTTTCCGACGGTCCTGGCCGCACTTTCCGAATGGTCGGAAGGCGCTTAGGATTTGCGGGCGGTCGCAGCGAGCGGGCGCGTGAAAGTCTTCTTTGGTCTGCGAGGCGCCATCGGGTGCTTGGCGAGAAGCTGGGTCGAGATGCGGGAACTGCTTCGGCGCGCCTTTTCTGATATCGGATCGGCGCTGCAAATGAGGAGCGTCTGGTGGGCGCTTGCGTCCGAAGACATAGTCGATTCGCATCGCCGGACCATGCTGGGTCCGGTCTGGCCGTTGCTGAATTATCTCAGCTTTTGCGGTGTGATCATCCTTGTTGTCGGAAGCGCCCCACACCCATTCAACTACACGACATTCGTGGCCAGTGGTCTCGTCGTATGGCTTTTCATCAGCGAGGTCCTGACTACCAGCGCGACGCTGTTCAATCGCGAGGAAAGCTTCATCAAAGGCACGGTTCTGCCCATCTCGATCTACGTGCTGAGACAGACGAGCCACAATGCGATCCGCGCGTTATATGCCCTGGCGGGCGCGATTCCGCTGATCATCTACAGCGGAGTGCTTCCCTCTTTCGCGCTGCTGACGGTCGCGCCGGCACTGTTGCTTGTTCTGGCAACCGCGCCGGCCGTCGCCATACTGTTTGGCCTGGCGGGCGTTTTCTTCCCCGACTTCCAGCACATCGTAACCAATGCGATGCGCCTGCTTTTCTTCGTGACGCCGGTATTCTGGCGACACGAGGACGGCGGTGGCGGTGTGCTCGGGTTCCTCTACCACTGGAACCCGCTCACCCACTATATCGACATCGTCAGGAGGCCGGTCGTGGAAGGCGTGGTGCCGACGACGTCCTGGGTAATCGCGGGTACGGCGACGGTGCTTTTGACCGCCGCCGCCCTTCTCCTGCTCGGCAGATTCAGCCGCCGGATCGTGTTCATGCTGTGAACGCCGCCGGTCAGAAATAGTCGCCGGTGGTTGCAGTGCCAGCGGCGTTGCCCGGAAAATAGTTCGCCCCGCCGCCGCCTGTGTTGATAAGACCCGCGGTCGCCGACACATAGCGCGGACCGGTAGCCGATCCGGAAAAAGTCAGCACGCTTGCAAGAATGCCGCCGCCATTGCTGGCCGCGGCGAAAGCGGCCGAGAAGGCTGGTGTCCCGGACAGTGTGATTGTCTTGGCGTCGTTTCGCATGAAGGCCTGGTACTGAACGTCCATGTGATAGCTGGCGCCCCCCGATATCGTGTACGCGATCGTGGATTCGAGGTACGCGCCTGGCGCGGCAAGCAGCATGTGCCGGGCCGAACAGGCGCCGAACTCCATGCCCGTTCCAAGCACGAGTTTGCCTGCGGCGCCCATGCGGATGCCCGACTGCCCGCCGCTTGCCGTTATCTTGAAGGATTGAACCGTCAACAGCCCCGAAAGGGCCGCGGATATCAATAGGGCGCCCGTCTTGGTCGAGGTCGTCACGGTCGTGCTGGCGGCTCCCGCGCCTGCAATCACGACGTTGCCGCCGACCCACGGGCTGCTGAAATTGATGCCCTCGAACGTCCCGGCGCCTATGGCGATCGTCACCGTGAAACCGCCGAGATCGAGCTTGGTGATCGTGTCATAGGCCTTCTGCAGCGTGAGGAACGCGCCGCCCGCGCTGTCGACAAGGCCGGTGTTGGCGTCCGACCCGTCGCTGCGGACATAGTAGGTCCGGTCGACGGTAAGCAATTCCCTGATGTGGCGCCGCGTTGCCACCTGGTCGAGGCTGGACAGCGCGAGCGCGGCGGGAAGCGTTATGCGCCCGCTTGCCGCGCTGACCTTCAGAGCTTCCACCCAGGTCGATCCGTCCGGCGAAACCTTGACCTGCCAGTCGTCGTCTCCCGCAAGACCGAATTCCGCGCGTCCCGAATAGCCGGACTGGAAGATGATCGAGGCGGTGTTTTCGGCTGCCGACTTGTTGATCTTGAGCCGGTGGTCGCCCGCTTCCTGGTCAAGCAACGTTGCAGGGCTCTTGAGGGAAAGCCTGTTGGTGGTATCCGCAGTGGCGTTGATGCCGACCAAGGGCGCCGGATTTACAGAGTGGACCGCGGCGTCGCCCCAAGCGGTTCCGTCAAATGCAATAAGCCGCTTCTCGTCCTCGACCCAGAGCACCCAACCCGGTCCCGGGCTGAAGAACGCCCAGGCGCCGTCCTGCCAGGCAGCGATCAGCCCGACCTTTCCGGTCCACGCCCCCGTTGCCGCGGCCGCCACGAGGTAGCGAACGCCCTCGACGGGCGCACCGGGCGGCGTTGCAACGTCGCGGTCGACGACTGATAGCTGCACGATGGCGTCCAGCGACCTGATCGCCTCGTTGTGCGTGACGTGTTTCTGGGCCTGCGACGGCATGATGTAGGGTAGGTCTAGATTTGGGCTCTGATCCATGGCGATATCCTTGATCGAATTCGATCTCCAATTTTAAGGCGCTGTTGAACAGCGTGGATAAAGTTCGCGGAAATTGTCGCCGACGCGCTCAAATTGCACGCGCGCGGTTTGCGTTGCATTGGTCTTTCGGGTTACTCGCGACACGTGTGCCGGGTTTGTTGATATTGATTCGTTCGACTTTCAGAAGAACTTGCCAATGCTTGCCCTGACTAGCGCAGCGAAGACACGGGCCGAATGTGACGAGGATGCCGGCGATCGGTCGACAACCGGACGCGGCCGGCATTGCCAGCCTGTTCCAAAGAGTGCGCCAGGCAATGTATAGGGGACGGTTGGCGCACCAGCTGGGCAGACTTCCCCGCAGAACAAAAAAGTCGCTGTTTGTCGTATTTGACGGCGTTGCGCTTTTGTTCCTGGTGTGGGCGAGTTTCTCGCTGCGGCTTGGCCAATTTTTCATACCGAGCTTTTCGCAGGCGTTGCTGATGCTCGCGGCCCCGGCGATCGCCATCCCGATTTTCGTGCGGATGGGACTCTATCGTTCCGTGCTGCGCTACCTGCCGGAGCGCGCGATCTGGACGATCGTCGCTGCAATGACTTTCGCGGTGCTTGCCTGGGTCGGCCTGGTGTTCCTCACCCAGATGACCGGCGGCGAAGGCATCCCGCGCTCGATTCCGATTTCCTACTGGGCTCTAGGCGTCGTCGCGATTGTCGGCAGCCGGTTTGGGGCGAAATGGCTCTTGTTCGAGCAACTCGTTCCGCTGCAGGCCGCTCCGCGGACGCTGATCTACGGAACCGGTGAAGCGGCGGCCCAGCTTGCGACCACGCTGACGAGAGCGCGTGAGCGCAATGTGCTCGGCTTCATCGCCGATGACGGCGCCATGCAGGGGATGGATATGCTGGGGCTCAGGGTCCATCCGATCTCCGGTATCGAGGCGGTTGTCGCGAACTTCGGCATCGACGAGATCATAGCGACCACGCCTTTGCCTGCGGGGGAAGCGCGACGCGCGTTGCTGGCGCGTCTGGGAAACCTGCCGGTGCATCTGCGGACAATGCCGCCAATAGTCGACCTTGCGGCAGGCAAGTATTCCATCAGCGATATCCGCGACATCGACATTGACGACCTTCTGCGCCGGTCCCCGGTTCCGGCCGATCCCCGGTTACTGCGCGATGTCGTGGCGGGACGCACAATCCTGGTCACCGGTGCGGCGGGCTCGATAGGTTCGGCACTCAGTCGAACCATCGCGGCGCTCGGACCTGCAAAGCTCGTGCTGATGGATTTCAACGAGCACGGCCTCTACCAGATCGGGCGGGAACTTGAGAGAGAAGCTACGTTTCCGGTTGTCCGCGTGCTTGGTTCGGTCACCGATCCAGCTCTTGCAAGACAGGTGATTGGCAACAACGGGGTGGACACGGTCTATCACTGCGCGGCGTTCAAGCACGTCTCCATGGTCGAGGCGAACTGCCTTGAAGGGGCCAGGAACAATGTGCTTGGCACTTGGGTCATGACCGAGGCCGCTCACGATTGCGATGTGAAGGACTTCATCCTGATTTCGTCCGACAAGGCGGTGCGGCCGGCCAACGTCATGGGCGCGACGAAGCGATGGTCCGAACACATCGTGCGCCATCAGGGGATGCGCAAGTCGGCCTCCCGGCGCAACTTTGCATCCGTGCGGTTCGGCAACGTCATCGGTTCCAGCGGTTCGGTCGTTCCCCTGTTCAAGGAGCAGATCGCGGCGGGCGGCCCGGTGACGGTCACCCATGAGGACATGACGCGCTACTTCATGTCGGTGCGGGAAGCCGCCGAGTTGATCATCCAGGCGACCACGCTGTCGGCCTCCGGCGATATTCTGCTGCTAGAAATGGGCGGCCCCGTCAGGATCAAGGATCTGGCCGAAGACATGATCATGCTGGCCGGCTATACGGTCAGGAATGCCGAAAATCCGGAGGGAGACATTGAGATCGCAATCGTTGGCGCAGCCGAAGGCGAAAAACTGCACGAGGAACTAGCATACGATGCTTCGGCAATTGTTGCGACCTCTCACCCGAAGATACTGCGCGCCCTCGGTGCGACAGCGCTGCCGGTCGACCTGCCGTCGCGGATCGCGGCGATCGCGGAGCGCATAGAACTGCGCGACGAGCCTGGGCTGCGGCGCGTTCTGTTCGACTTCGATGCGGCCTGAAGCGAGGCGCGCGGTGGCCGATCAACCCAATGTCGCGATCCTGCTGGCGACAAGAAATGGCGCTGCGTTCCTGGACGAGCAGTTGCAGTCGCTGGCCGATCAAACCTGGCCGGCGATCGATGTGTGGGCCTCCGATGACGGCTCCTCGGACGCGACGCTCGATATCCTGACCGCCTGGAGCAAGAAATGGTCGAAAGGGGTGTTCAGGATATCCGAAGGCCCGCAGAAGGGCTTCGCCGAAAATTTCCGGACGCTGATCTGCAATGGCAAGATCGAAGCCGACTACTTTGCCTTCTGCGACCAGGATGACATCTGGGAAGATCGCAAACTGAAACTGGCCATCGAATGGATGGCCGCGCAGGATGCGGGCCTGCCGCTTCTGTTCTGCTCGCGGACGCTGACGGTGTCGAGCACCGGAGAACCCATCGGCCACTCGCCGCTGTTTCGCCGCCAGCCATCGTTCAGGAACGCGATCGTTCAGAGCATCGCCGGCGGCAACACGATGGTTCTGAACAAGGCCGCGCGCGACTGCCTCGCGGTCGCTTCCGGTCGCACGGGTTTTGTAAGCCACGACTGGTGGGCATATATGGTCGTGACCGGGGCAGGGGGCGTCACCCGCTACTGTGACACCCCTCTTGTGCACTACCGCCAGCACGGCGCGAACGTCGTAGGGGCAAACAATTCCTGGAGAGCGAGGCGGGCGCGGATGAAGGCTTTGTTCCACGGGCAATTCGCCCGTTGGAACGACGCAAACATGCGTGGCCTGGAAATGAACCGCGACCTGCTGACCAAGGACGCCATATCGGTTCTGGAGGCTTTCGCCGACGCCAGAAGCGCCGGCGCTGTTGCTTCGATGAAAATGCTTCGCGCGTCTGGAGTCCAACGCCAGACAGCCGGCGGCACGGCGCTCCTGTGGGCTGCGGTGGCGCTTGGGTTGATGTAGCCGTGAAGCGCGTCGTCGATCTTGTCCTGGCGATCCCCGTGGCGGCAATTGCAATGCCGCTGGTCTTCGCGCTGGCGCTGGTCATACGCCTGGAGTCGCGCGGTCCCGCGCTGTTTTCGCAGGTTCGTATCGGCCGGCACGGCAAGCCTTTTGTCTGTCGCAAGCTGCGCACGATGCGCGACGGCACCCCGTCGGCGCCGACGCACCAGGTCGGCGCCGGGGCCGTTACAGCATCCGGGCGCGTGCTGCGCGCGACGAAGCTGGACGAGTTGCCGCAGCTCTGGAACGTGATCCGCGGAGAGATGAGCCTCGTGGGACCGCGCCCCTGCCTGCCTGTCCAGGAAGAACTGATTGGCCACCGCCAGAGGCTCGGCGTTCTCGCGATGAGGCCGGGCATGACTGGCCTGGCGCAAGTTCGCGGCATCGACATGTCGGATCCGCAGCGCTGCGCGGCGACGGACGCGGAATATCGGGCCTCTCAGTCACTCGGCCTCGATTTTGCAATCATGGCGCGAACCCTTTTTGGCCGCCGCTGATCCGAGTGCCGCAATCATGCGTCTTTCGTGGTGTCGAGGGCGGATGTGCCGGCTGCCAGATACGCGCCGACACAGAGGAAGGCGACAAACATCGCATCGAGAATGTCGTGCCCGAGCAGAATGGCGGTCGAGCCGTTGACGGCGTAGGCGATCGCCGTGACCGACAATATTGCAGCGCCGAGCCGCTGGTTGTCATTCGGTGCCGCAAGGAGGGTTCTCACGGCCGCCCAAAGGGCGGCAAGGAGAATGCCGATGAGCGCGAGAAACCCGACGATCCCCGCTTCTACCCAGGCAGTCAGGAACCCGTTGTGAAAGTGCGTATAGCGTGCGGTCATTCCGTCCCGCGCAAAGCCTTCCCGGATGATTTGCCTGGTGGCCTGCGGTCCGTGCCCGAGTATCGGCTGTTGGCTGATTGCGCCTGCCGCCAGCTTCCAGAGTTCACGCCGGTTGCCAAGTGAACTATCCCGGTTGCCATCGGTGTTGATTTCCCGCCAGTCGTGGACAAGCGCCTCGATTCTTGTCGGCACGATGAAGGTCGCGACCGCGATGATCGCCACCAGGCCCGCCACTGCGCACACTGCCGCGACGGTCGGGTTCCAGGCGGGCCTGCGGCCGCTGTAGATCGACAATGTCGCGCCGCTGGCGAGGAAAAGCGCCAGCCATGCGGTCCGCGATCCCGAATACAGGACCGCGATGCTGCCCGCGCAATAGGCCGCGAACAGGATTGTTGCCGCCATGCCCGGCCGCCCGAAAATACCGGCGAGCGAGACGAGCGCCGAAAGCGTCGTGACAACGGCGAAGACAATGGCGTTGCCGTCGCCGCCCTCGGCTCTCATGCCAAGGACATGCGATTGAATGATCGCCAGAGCCAGCGCCCCGAAGCAGGCGGCCGCGCTTCCAAACACCACCGCGCGGGCAACGGTTTCGTGCCGGGACAGCGACCAGCTTGAATAGAGAAAGGGGAAGAGGAGAAGCGTCGCCAGAGGCAGCGCATACGTCCATGACGCAGACGGGTTGGCGGCGAGGGCGAGGAGATATGCGCCGCAATACAGATAGATCGGCACCGCCAGACAGAGCACGTAGCGGTCGCGGGTGAGCCGGACGGCGCTACGAAAAACCTCCAGAACGCCGCCAACCGCCGCCAAATTCACAATTACGCTGACCAGCGATCCAACAATGGGGGCGAGCGCAAAGCAAGCGTATGTGAATATCTCGCTGCGGCGATCGTCATGCGCGCGTATCCAAGACGGCAGTGTGGGAAATCGCCTGTCGTGACCGAGATCGCGCACTTGAACTCTCGGGCCACTGTTCGCGTTTGGCAGGGTTCGACGGGCCAGTTTCCGAACACGCACGGCCAAACGTAACCGACTGCCTTGTCTCGATCCACCGTCAAATGTCCTTGACTTGATCTCAACCCACCTGAAGGGCGCCAACAGCTTGTCTGGAACGTCATTCTAGCGGGAGGGACTTAGACGGAAATTCCGACTCCATGCCGGGCATATCTTTGGTCGGCTTCTGCTTGAGATTTGGCGGTGCTATGAGAATATCCGGCACGAACCCGCCCTTGCAGAGCCTTCGCGCCTGACTTATGCAGCGGGGAAATCAAAGGTTTTCCATGCTTGCCAGACTGACCCATCTCGACCGCCTGGAGGCCGAGGCAATCCACATTTTCCGCGAAGTGGCCGCCACCTTCGCCAACCCGGTCATGCTTTATTCGGTTGGCAAGGACTCCTCGGTGCTGCTGCATCTTGCGATCAAGGCATTCTATCCAGCCAAGCCGCCGTTCCCGTTTCTGCATGTCGACACGACCTGGAAGTTCAGGGAGATGATCGAGTTTCGCGACCAGATCGCAAAAAAACTCGGCTTCGACCTCCTGGTGCATATCAACCAGGAAGGCGTCAGGGACAATGTGAATCCGTTCGATAGCGGCTCGAACGTTCACACCCACGTCATGAAGACGGTCGGCCTGCGCCAGGCGCTCGACAAATACGGCTTCGATGCCGCGTTCGGGGGCGCCCGCCGTGACGAGGAGAAGTCGCGCGCCAAGGAGCGCATCTTCTCGTTCCGCAATGCCCAGCACGCCTGGGACCCCAAGCGGCAGCGTCCTGAAATGTGGAAGATCTACAACACACGCGTCGCGCCGGGTGAATCGATCCGCGTCTTCCCGCTGTCGAACTGGACCGAACTGGACATCTGGCAGTACATCCTCCAGGAGAACATCCCGATCGTCCCATTGTATTTTGCAAAGCGGCGGCCCGTCGTGGAACGCGACGGCATGCTCATCATGCGCGACGACGAGCGGATGAAGCTGAAGCCCGGCGAGGTGGTCGAAGACCGGCTGGTGCGGTTCCGCACTCTGGGCTGCTATCCGCTTACGGGCGCAATCGAATCCGACGCCGAGACCCTTGAGGAGATCGTCAGCGAGATGCTGACGGCGCGCACCTCCGAGCGCCAGGGGCGGCTCATCGACCGCGATGAATCCGGCTCTATGGAAAAAAAGAAGCGCGAAGGGTATTTTTGAGCCATGCTCCCCATGAAAGCCGACCCGGTCCAGGCGGCCGAAAGCGTTCGCGAATACCTTGAGAGCCAGAACCGCAAGTCGCTGCTGCGCTTCTTGACCTGCGGCTCGGTCGACGACGGCAAGTCGACGCTGATCGGGCGCCTGCTTTCGGACACCCGACAGATATTCGAGGATCAGCTCAGTGCCCTGGAGCGCGATTCCAGGAAGCACGGCACGACCGGCGACGAAGTCGATTTCGCGCTGCTGGTCGATGGACTGGAAGCCGAGCGCGAGCAGGGTATCACCATCGATGTCGCCTATCGCTTCTTCTCGACCGCCAAGCGCAAGTTCATTGTCGCCGACACGCCCGGCCACGAACAATATACACGTAACATGGCAACCGGCGCTTCGACAGCCGATCTCGCCATCGTCCTGGTCGATGCGCGGCAAGGGGTGGTCGCGCAGACGCGCCGCCATTCCATCATCGCTTCGCTGCTTGGCATCAGGCATGTGATCGTGGCGATCAACAAGATCGACCTCGTCGGTTTCGATCAGCAGATATTCGACCGGATCGCCTCGGAATATCGGGAGTTTGCGAAGGACCTGCACTTCAGCTCGATCATGCCGATCCCGATCTCGGCACGCTATGGCGACAACGTCACGACGCGCTCGGCCAATAGCGGATGGTACTCGGGACCGACGCTGCTCGACCATCTCGAAACTGTGGCGGTCGATGAGATTTCGATCGATGCCCCGTTCCGGTTTCCGGTCCAGTACGTGAACCGGCCGAACCTGGATTTTCGCGGTTTCGCGGGCACCATAGCTTCAGGATCCGTGCTCGTCGGGGACGAGGTGGTCGTCGCAAAGTCCGGCAAGTCTGCAAGGGTCAAGCGCATCGTGGCGCAAGGGGGAGACCTCGATGGCGCGGTGAGCGGGCAGGCGATTACCCTTGTGCTCGACGAGGAGGTCGAAGCATCGCGGGGCAACATGCTGGTAGCGCCCACCGCGCGGCCACAGGTTGCCGACCAGTTCGCCGCCAACATTGTCTGGTTCGACGAGAATGGCCTCAAGCCTGGCCGGTCCTACATCCTGCGCACCGAGACAGACCAGGTTGGCGCGACGGTCACGGACCTGAAATACCGCATCAACATCAACAATTTCGCCCACGAGGCCGCCAAATCGCTTGCGATGAACGAGGTCGGCATCTGCAACATCTCCGCGCAGGCGCCGATCGCCTTCGATACATTCGCCGAGAACAGGACCACCGGCGCATTCATCCTGATCGACCGCATGAGCAACGCGACCGTTGGCGCGGGCATGATCCTGCACGGCCTGCGGCGCGCGGACAACATCCACTGGCAGTCGCTCGATATCGGGAAGCATGAACGTGCGCAGGCCAAGAACCAGAAGCCGGCGGTTTTCTGGTTCACCGGGCTTTCGGGTTCAGGCAAGTCCACCATCGCCAACCTTCTCGAAAAGAAGTTGCACGCATCCGGCCATCACACCTACATCCTCGACGGCGACAATGTCCGGCACGGACTGAACCGCGACCTGGGCTTCACCGACGCCGATCGTGTCGAAAATATCCGCCGTGTGGCGGAGGTTGCCCGCCTGATGACAGACGCTGGCCTTGTCGTGCTTGTCTCGTTCATCTCGCCGTTCCGCGCCGAGCGCCAGATGGCGCGCGAACTCATGGAAAAAGGCGAGTTCATCGAGGTGTTCGTCGACACGCCGTTCGAGGAATGCGTCAAGCGCGACCCCAAGGGTCTCTACGCACGGGCGCTGAGCGGCTCGCTCAAGAATTTCACCGGCGTGGATTCGCCCTATGAAGCGCCCGAAGACCCGGAAATTCATCTTGAGACGCTCGGCAAATCGACCGAGGAACTGGTAGAAATTCTTGAGAACTGGCTACATGAGCGTGACATTGAGCAAGAGCAATACGACGACGGCGGCGGCATCTGACGATTCGGCGATGCAGTCGCTCTTCGAACGGCTTGCCCTGGCGGCAGGACGAAAGGTGATGGAGGTCTTTCACGCCGGCTGCGAGGTCGGCAGCAAGGCCGACGCGTCCCCGGTTACGGAAGCCGACCGCGAGAGCGAACGCATCATCCTGGAAGGCCTGCGCGCCGCCTATCCGTCGATAGCATGCGTGGCGGAGGAGGAAGCCGCTGGGGGCATTCTTCCCGTCGATCTCGGCGAAGCATTCTTTCTTGTCGATCCGCTCGACGGCACCAAGGAATTCATCAATCGCAGCGGAGACTTCACCGTCAATATCGCGCTCGTGCGCAACGGGGTGCCCGAGATCGGCGTCGTCTACGCGCCGATGAGCAGGCGGTTCTTTTCCGCGAGCCCGGCAGGGGCGCAGAGCCTGGTGCTGGACGCCACGGACGGCATCACCGGCCGCGACGACATATCCGCGCGGGTTGGATCGCCGCCGCTGACGATCGTCGCAAGCCGTTCGCATCGAACGCCGGAAACCGATCGGTTTATCCAGAGTGTCGAGGCAGGCGAAATCGTCTCGGTCGGATCCTCGCTGAAATTCTGCCTGCTGGCCTGTGGCGAGGCGGATCTGTACCCGCGCTTCGGCCGCACCATGGAATGGGACACGGCGGCCGGCGACGCCGTGCTGCGCGCCGCTGGCGGCTCCACCGTGACGCTCGATGGGGCGCCGCTGGCGTATGGCAAACGCAACCAGGCGCACGACAGCGATTTCGCCAACCCGTACTTCATATCGAGGGGCGCCTAGAACGATTCAAATCCGGGCCCGAGGCGCTCCAAAGCCGGCCGGGAGGTCGGGCCGGTTGGCCTATTCGGCCGCGATCTTCAGGGAATTGCTGCCGACGAAATTGCGGATCGTCGAAATGATGCGGTCCTGATCCTCGGCTGCGAGGTAGGGGTGCATCGGCAGGCAGAGGATGCGTTCCGGCAGTCCTTCAGATACGGGCAAACCCTTCGGGGCGACCGGGAAGGAGTTGTAGGCGACCTGGCGGTGCAGCGGCTTCACATAATAGATCACCGAGGGAATGCCGTTGTCCTGCAAGTGCGCTTTCAAAGCGTCGCGCCGCGGCGTCTCGATCGCATACTGGGCCCAGGCCGAACGCGTGCCGGCCAGATTGGCTGACGACTTCACCACATCGCCCAGGCCAGAGGCATAGCGCGCCGCCACGGCCTGACGCGCCACCATCTCGTCTTCGAGAATGGCGAGCTTCTCCAGGAGGATCGCAGCCTGCAGCGTGTCGAGCCGTGAATTGATGCCGACATGGATGTTGTCGTACTGCGTCTCGCCCTTGCCGTGGAAGGCAAAGGAGCGAAGCTTTTCAGCAAGCGCATCGTCGTTGGTGAACATCGCGCCACCGTCGCCGTAGCAGCCGAGCGGCTTGGCCGGATAGAAACTGGTGGCCGCGACATGCCCGAACGACCCGCACATCCGGTCGCCTGCCGATCCGCCGATCGCCTGCGCCGCATCCTCGATGACCAGCAGGTTCTCGCGCTCCGCGATCCGCATTATCGCCGCGTAGTCGGCGGCGAGGCCGAACAGGTCGACCGGAATGATCGCCCTGGGGTTGAGACGACCCTCCGCCTTGACCATGGCGATCGCCGC
>JAPLOZ010000109.1 GCA_026400435.1 Hyphomicrobiales bacterium
GGAGACCGAGAAAGCATCGGCGGTATAGGCGGCCTTGAGTTCGCCGCGGCGCAGTTCAAGCGACTGTTCGTCGAGCCGGGCGCTTGCCGACGCCGACAGTCCGCCGGGCGAGGCGAAGCCGACCAAACCGACAAAATCCGATGTATCGGTTTCGAGACCGGAATATGCCCCCGCGTTGACGAGGTCGGGCGAGGCGAACGAATTTTCACCGTCGAGCTGATACGACTGACCTGCGACGCCGTTGGCGGTCCAGCCGTTCCCGAAAGCGCCCGAATAGCGGAAGCCGACATTGGCGCGCGTGCCGCCCTCGATACGGTCGTAGCCGGCGAACTTGTCGCGTTCAAACAGCGACGTTGCGTCGAACACGAAGCTCTGGGCGTCTTCGTTCACGATGCCAAGGCGTTCCGCATAGGGCTCGTCGTTGCGCGCAAACACCTGCGCCATCGGCTCAAGCACATGGCTGGCGTTGGTCGAAGCGAACAGCAGCGGGAAACGCAACTCAAGTCCGGCGGTCGCAAGCAGGCGGTAGTAGGCGTCGCGGATGTCCGTCAGGACGTTGATCTCGGGGTTGCTTGCCATGTTGTTGATGGCGTTGACCGATTCCGACGAATAGTCGACGCCGGTCCCGTCGGCCTGGAAGGCCAGCAGGGGGGTCATCACCAGCCCGCCGTCGGAAACGAAGGAGCGCTTCCACTCGCCCTCGGCGGTGAGACGGCCCGAGGTGCCCTCGATGCCGTTGACGGTCTCGACATTGTTGGTGATGGGAAGGTCGGTATCGCTGAGCGTGTAGTCCAGCTTCGAGCGCGTGATCACCCGGGCATTGAGGTCGAGGTTCAGCTCGCCGCCGAAAACCGGCTCGTCGGGAGTGTAGGAATAGTCCAAGCTCGGCAGCACCCAGGGCTGCTCGGCGTCACGGGCGTCAAAATTCTCGGTGCCATCGGGATTGGTGTCGAGCGTCTTTTCCTGCACATCGAAGTGCATGCCGCGCAGGTCGAAATAATTCCGGTCGTCGAGGCCCGTGAGGTACACTTCCGAGCGGTGAATGAAGTCGCTGTAGCCGGAAATGCCATAGGTCCGGGCAAATCTCTTGTCGGTCTGGGCCAGGATATCCCAGCCAAAATCCCACCGGGTATTGAGCGCGAAGCGGCCGGTTGTGCCCATCATGGCGCGGAATTTATTGGGGTCGCCGGTCGGGCCGGAATCGACCTGGTTGGCGTCGAATTTGTCCGGGTTGGCCTGGTCGATGGCGGCGAGCGTAACGCTGTAGTCGCCGTTGTTGAAGCGCTGGCGCCACTGAGCCTCGCCGAGGAACCCTTGCTCGGTGTAGCCGGTTGCCTTGACCGTAAGGTCATAGGTCGGCGACAGCGCGAAATAGTAGGGTACCGAAACACCGACGCCGAGGTCGCTCGTGAAGCTGATGCCGGGGATCAGGAAGCCGGATTTGCGCTTGACGGTCGGGTCGGGGATTTCCAGCGCCGAGAACACGCCGAGCGGCAGGCCGAAGAACTCGAAGGCCGAATTCTCGAAACGCAGCGTCTTGGCCTTGCTGTTCCAGATGATCTTCTTGGCCTTCAGCCGCCAGATAGGCGCCTTGTCGGGCTTCTCCTCGCAGGGCTCGCAGGCCGTATAGACGCCATTGTTGAAGGTGGTGAGGAAGCCGCCGCGGCGTTCCGCGCTTTCCGCCGCGAAATATGTCTTGTCGACGGTCTCGATGCGCAACGTGTTGATAAAGCCGTCGCCGAAATCGTCGGTCACGTCGATCTGTTCGGAATAGACGGTCGTGCCCTGCGGATCGACGAGCTGTACGTTGCCGTTCGCGACCAGCCGGCGCGTACGACGGTCGTAGGTCACCTGATTCGCGACCAGCTTGTTGCCGCCGTAGTCGATCCTGACGTTGCCGGTCGCCGTGACGGTCTCGTCATTGTTGTCGTAGATCAGCGTGTCGGCTTCGAGCAGCATTTCGCTGCCAGCGGGGATATCCGGAGCGATGTCGGCGACCGTTTGCGCGTAGGCTGATTCGGCGACGAGGGCGGGGGTGAGGATGCAAAGCATGGCCGTCGCGCCCAGCAAGCGCGCCAGTCTGGCCGATCTGCGGTGCGACTTCGCCGCAACCCCCACTAACCGTCCTCCTTGTACAAAAGGAATGTTACCCCAAAAAACATTGCGACAACAACCGGAATCCAGGCCACCACGAAAGGCGGCACGAATCCCGCATTGCCAAAGGCTTTGACCAGAACCGACACGACATAAAGCAGAAAGCCGGCAAGCACGCCACCTAGAATCATCGTCACGGACTGGCCCATGCGCTGAAACCGCATGGAAACCGTCGCGGCGATCAATGTCATGGCGACAAGCAGCAGCGGCAGCGCCATCAGCGTATGGAATTGGGTGGCGAACGTCGCCGCCTTGAGGCCGAACGATTGGGCCACTTCGATCTTCGAGGGCAGTTCGAAAAACGGTATGGTTTCGGGCCGGGCCAGTCGCTCCTGCACGAACTCTGGCTTGAGGTTCGTCGTGATCCGGTCGGTCTTCAGGTGCGGCAGCTGCTCGCCCCTCGCGATTCGGCTGACGTCGTGCAACTCCCAGTAGCCGTCATGAAGATATGCGCGCGCGGCGTCGCGGCGCTCGACGATCCGCCCGTCTGCATCGAGCGAGAAGAACGTCACGTCGGCGAGTTCGAGCCCGCTGTTCAGGACTGCGCGTGCGCCGATGATGGTATCGCCCTCCGATGTCTTCTGGCGCAGCCACGGCGCCGAGAAGGCCGAGACGGCGTTCGACTTGCCGGAGCGAAACTGGGTCTCGATCATCTCCGAGCGCGTAATGGCGTGCGCCGCCAGCGGGTTGAGCACGCAAACGGTGAGCACGCCGAAGAGCAACGCGCCAAACAGGCACGGCGCCAGGAACTGCCACGCCGAGATGCCCGCCGCGCGGGCGATCACAAGCTCGTATTTCCTGTTCAGCGAAACCAGCGTTGTGATTGCCGCCAGCAGCGCCACGAAAGGCACTGCCTGCTGCATGATCAACGGCACCCGCAGCGCCGAAACCGCCAGCGCGAGCAGGAAGGTGAAACCCGGTATCCCCACGGTGCGGCTCGAGAACTCGGTGAAGTCGATCAGCGTCACCAGCGCGTAGACGCCGAGGAAGTACCACACCGTGATGGCTGCGTAGCGGAAGAAGAAGTAGCGGCGCAGCGTCCAGCCCATCAGGCGGCCTCCTCGGAGGTCGGACCGGATCGCCGGAACCGCATGAACATCATGCGTTCGCCGATGCGCCGCATGAAGGCGGTCAGCCTCTCGGCGGCGGTCACCGGCAGCTCCATCGCGCGGTTGGTTGCGATGAACCAGATCGAGATGCCGGCCGTGCAGAGCGGGATCAGATACACCAGCGGCCAGATCCGCGAAGTGACCTGCACCTGGTTTGCAGCCACGTAGCCGCTCCAGCGCACGATGAGCGCTATCACCACGGCCGTCACCACCGGGTTGATCCGGCTCTCGCGGTGCGAGCGGGCGTTGCCGATGACCGCGAACGCAACGAGCGCAAAGACGAGTGGGTAGATCCACTCGCTGAAGCGGCGATGTATCTCCGCGCGGAAGACCTTCGGGCTCTTCTGGTACATCTGGTCATCCGGATCGGGATGGAGCAGGTAGGGCAGCGTCATGTCTTTGGGGTAGAGCCTCGGCTTGCCCGCCGCCGCGGTGAACATCGACAGGTCGAATGCGTAGGAGAGGAAGCGGATCGTCGAGATGCCCTTGCCGGCCACCTTGCGCTGGATTTCGCCGTCCTGCATCACCAGTATCGTCTGGTCCTTCTGTTCGACCACCGTGCCGGTCCGCGCATAATAGACCAGATCGGTGCCCTCGGTCCTGGAATCGGCGACGAATATGCCGCCCAGCCTGCCGTCAGGCAGACGCTCGCCTATCTGTATGAACAGCCCTTCCTCGATCTTGCGGAAGGTGCCTTCCTGGATGACGGCCGACAGCATGTCGGCGCGGGCTGCGGCCACCAGGTCGCGGCCCTTTTGCCGGGCATAGGGGTCGACGCCGTTGTCGATGGCGAATGATGCGATGCTGGCCAGAACCGACAGCAGGATCACAGGGCGCGCGATGATCGTCGGCGAGGCGCCGGCCGCGCTGATCACCACCAGTTCCGAATCGTTGTTCATCGTGTTCAGCGTCTGCGCGACGGCGATAATGGTGGCGAACGGCAGCACGACCGGGATCACCGAAGGCAGCACCATCGCCGCGATCTGGAAGAAGGCCAGCGCCGACTGCCCGCTGTCCGTCACCAGGTTGATGCGGGTCAGGATCTGCGTGGTCCACACGATCGCCAGCGTCCAGACCAGCGACGCAAAGAAGAGCAGCAGCGCGCGCCCGAATATGTAGCGTTCGATGACTTTCATGGAATGCGGGACGTCCTTGGCAGGATTGGTGGCGCTTGACGTGCTGCCGCCTCCTCCGGGCGGTGAAGGCGCTCAAACTACCCGCCCGCCGCGGTCAGCACAACCGGCGCCGGTGTCGCTGCTGGGTCGCACACTCGCGCCGAACGGCTAACGAACCGCCAACGAAGACGGTTAACCGGCTGTTGATGCCGCATTCGCGACGTGCGGCGTGCCCCTCGTCTTGCCAAATCGCTGAAAACCGCCAAATGTCCGCCACGATGGAATTTTTCTGATTTCGCGGGGCCGATCTCCCGCCCGCAAAGCCTGACAGGACCGACATGAGCGCCAGACCGACGATCACTTTCGCCAAGCTCGCCACCGCGAAAAAGGGCAGCGCCGTCCTTCTCTCCGAGGAGGGCGTTGGGCTGAGCGACCGGTCCAGGGAATACGATCCGGGCAAGGCGGTGGAGCGTGCGCTGGCGGTGTCGGACTTCACCGGCAAGCTCGGCGCCACGCTGGATATCGTCGCGCCGCAGGGCGCCGCCCTTGACCGCATCGTGGTAGCCGGCCTCGGCAAGACGGCGGCGCTCTCAGAGTACGACTGGCTGAAGCTCGGCGGCATCATCGCCGCCCAGTTCCGCAAGGCGGCCGAGGTGACGGTGGTGCTGCACCTCGCCGACCGGGCCATTGCCCCGGCCGAGGCGGCGGCCGTCGCCACGGGTATCCTGCTGCGCGCCTATGCCTTCGACAAGTACAAGACGAAGAAGGACGATTCCGACGGCAAACCCGCCGAACAGAAGCCGTCCAGATTCATCATCCAGTGCGACAAGTGGCAAGCCGCCAGGCAGGCCTTCGCTGACGCCGAGGGCGTCGCCGACGGCGTCATGCTGGCGCGCGACCTGGTCAACGAGCCGGCCAACAAGCTTGGCCCGATCGAATTCGCCGCCGGCGCGAAAGCGCTCGAGACGCTCGGCGTCAAGGTCGAAATCCTCACCGAGAAGGAGATGACGAGGCTCGGCATGGGTGCGCTGCTCGGCGTGGCGCAGGGTTCTCCGCGCGGCGCGCGCATGGTCGTCATGCAGTGGAACGGCGGCAAGGCGAAGGACAGGCCGATCGCCTTCGTCGGCAAGGGCGTCACCTTCGACACCGGCGGCAATTCGATGAAGCCCGCCGCCGGCATGGAAGATATGAAGGGCGACATGGGCGGCGCCGCCGCAGTCACCGGTCTCATGCACGCGCTGGCCGCGCGCAAGGCCAATGCCAACGTGGTCGGCGTCATCGGGCTTGTCGAAAACGCCGTCGACGGCAACGCACAGCGCCCCGGCGACATCGTCACCTCGATGTCGGGCCAGACCATCGAGATCTTGAACACCGACGCGGAGGGCCGCCTCGTGCTGGCTGACGCGCTCTGGTACACCAACGACCGCTTCAAGCCCAGGTTCATGGTCAACCTGGCGACGCTGACCGGCGCCATCATGGTGGCGCTGGGGCAGGGCCATGCCGGCCTGTTCTCCAACAATGACGAGCTTGCCGGCCGCCTCCTGGATGCGGGCCTTGCGACGCAGGAACGGCTCTGGCGCATGCCGATGGGCGCCGACTACGACAAGCTGATCGACTCCAAGAACGCCGACATGAAGAACATCGGCGGCCG
>JAPLOZ010000120.1 GCA_026400435.1 Hyphomicrobiales bacterium
GCGTCTTCATCCTCGTCGTCTTCCGGCATCGCGAAAAGCGGGGCGGCGAGAACGACCAATGGCTCGAGGGTCAAAAACTGGAGCGCCGGGTTTGTTTCAGGATTGAGGGACACGAGGCTTCCTTTGTGTGACATCGCAAATATGCAGGACGGCGATTCGCCGGCAGGATGACAGATCGACATAGCGCGGCTGTGACAGAAGGTAAGATCGGCGCTGCTGACGCAGACGACGCCAGCAGGGGTTTAGCCCGCCGCCTTGGCCGCCTTGATGAAGGCCTCGACCTTCGCCTTGTTCTTCACGCCGGGGGCCGCCTCGACACCAGACGACACGTCCACCGCTGCCGTCCCGCTCTGCCGGATCGCCTCGGCGACATTCTCGGGCGTCAGGCCGCCCGACAGGGTCCAGTCTTCGTGATCGTTGACGCGGAAGCCCTTGAGGATCGACCAGTCGAAGCTGCGGCCATGGCCGCCTTCGCGGTCGGAGTCCTTCGGCGGCTTGGCGTCGAACAGGAAGGCATCGGCGGCATCGAACGCTTCAGCCTCTGCTAGGTCACGCGGGCGCGCAATGCCCATCGCCTTGATCACGGGGACCAGCTGGTGGCGGCGTGCGAAGAACGCCACCTGCCCGGGCGTTTCCTTGCCGTGCAGCTGGACCGCGCCGATCTCCGGCGTCTCGTCGACCAGCTGGTCGAGCCAGGGCACGGCAATGGTCGCCACGACCCACGGCTCGGCGCCAAGCTCTGCGGCGCGCCGGATCAGCGCCTGCGCCTTTTCGAAGGGAACGAAGCGGGGGCTTGTCTCCACGACCACCACACCGATCATGTCGGCGCCGGCTTCCACAGCCATCTCGACATCGGCCTCACTGGTCAGGCCGCAAATCTTCACGCTGACCATGTCCCGGCTCTCCGAATACAGACTCAGCTAAATTGGCCCCGTGGCAAAGCCAGGCCAAGGCCAGAAACAAAAAGGGCGGCCGTCGAGGCCGCCCCTTTCGCACGCTACATCACTCTACTAAGGCGGGCCAAATACATCAGCGGCCCTTGGCAAGCAAGTCCCTGATCTCGACCAGCAGCTTCTCTTCCGCGGTCGGCACGGGGGGCGCGGGCGGCACCTCGGCCTGCTTTTTCTTCATACGATTCATGCCTTTCACCACCATGAACATGGCGAAGGCGACGATCAGGAAGTTGATTGTGAACTGGATGAACTTGCCATAGGCGATGACAACAGCGGGAACCTCCTTGCCAGCGGCGTCCACCGTTGCTGCCTTGAGCTGGTAACCGAGGTCGGCGAAGTTTACCCCGCCTGTCGCAACGCCGATGATCGGCATGAATACATCGGCCACCAGCGAATTGACGATCAGCCCGAAGGCCCCGCCGATGATCACGCCGATCGCGAGATCGACGACATTGCCTCGCATAGCGAAGTCACGGAATTCCTTGAGCAAGATATCTCCCCTCCTGCCGCACGGCGCTTCATTTACGCCGCGTACAGCTTCGCAACCACCCGGTCGTGCGTCCAGCCCGAATAAGGAAGGCCGGATATTCCGTCCCGCTCCTTAATCGTTAGCACTCAAGCGATCAGGTGCGGTCTTCGGGGTCCTGCCCGTTGTTGAGTCGCGAGCGCAGCTCCTTGCCTGCCTTGAAGAAGGGCACGTGCTTGGCCTCGACCGACACCGAATTGCCCGTGCGCGGGTTGCGGCCGGTGCGGGCGTCGCGCTTTCGCACCGAGAACGCGCCAAAGCCGCGAAGCTCCACACGATCCCCCCGTTCGAGCGCGCCAGCGATCTCGTCGAAGATCACATCGACGATCCGCTCGACCTCGCGAACCTTGAGGTTCGGATTCTCTTCGGCAAGCTTGGTAATCAGTTCGGAGCGCAGCATGACCGCAAAATTGCGCTAAGAGTCGAGGAAGGCAAGAGATTTTCGCTGATAGCCTGCTGCTTATTGGTCCGGATCGCCTCAATCCGGCCCACGGGCGACCTGCCGCAGCTGATTCCGGCAGGAATCCCTCCCCCCCCCTAACTGCTCGCCGAAAAGCAGAACGCCCTCCCGGATTTCCGGAAGGGCGCCTGCACATCGTCTCGAAGACAGAGACTAGTCTTCCTTCTTCGCGTTCTTGAGGGCCGCGCCGAGGATATCGCCCAGGGACGCGCCCGAGTCGGCCGAACCGTACTGTTCCACGGCTTCCTTCTCGTCCTTGATCTCCATCGCCTTGATCGACAGCGAGACCTTGCGGCCCGCCTTGTCGAACGCGGTGACGAGAGCGTCGACCTTGTCGCCCACAGCGAAACGCTCCGGACGCTGGTCGCCGCGATCGCGTGCGAGGTCAGCCTTGCGGATGAAGCCCTTGAGGGCGCCGTCCGCGATCGACACTTCGATGCCGCCCGTCGTGATCTCGGTCACAGTCGTGGTGACGATCGAGTTCTTGCGCAGGTCGATCGACTCGGTCGGGTCCTGGCTGAGCTGCTTGATGCCCAGCGAGATACGTTCCTTCTCGATGTCGATGTCGAGGACGCGCGCCGAAACGTTGTCGCCCTTGTTGTACTTCTTGATCGCTTCCTCGCCCGGGACGTTCCAGTCGATGTCGTTGATGTGGACCATGCCGTCGAGATCTGGGCCGAGGCCGACGAACATGCCGAACTCTGTGATGCCGCGCACTTCGCCTTCGATGTTCGTGCCAATCGGGTGCTCAGCCATGAAGGCTTCCCACGGATTGTTCATGACCTGCTTGAGGCCCAGCGAGATGCGGCGCTTCTCGGCGTCCACGTCCAGCACCATCACGTCGACTTCCTGCGAAGAGGAGATGATCTTGCCGGGGTGCACGTTCTTCTTGGTCCAAGACATTTCGGAGACGTGGATCAGGCCTTCGACGCCATCTTCTAGTTCCACGAATGCGCCGTAGTCCGTGATGTTCGTGACGCGGCCCGTCAGCTTGGCGCCGACCGGGTATTTGGCGGAGACGCCATCCCACGGATCGGTCATCAGCTGCTTCATGCCGAGCGAGATACGCTGCGTATCCGGGTTGATCTTGATGATCTGGACTTCGACTTCCTGACCGACTTCCACAACCTGAGACGGATGCGACACGCGCTTCCAGCTCATGTCGGTGACGTGCAGCAGGCCATCGATGCCGCCCAGGTCCACGAACGCACCGTAATCGGTGATGTTCTTGACGACGCCCTTGCGACGCTCGCCCTCGGCCATGTTGCCGACGATCTCTGCGCGCTGTTCCGCACGCGACTCTTCGAGAACCGCGCGACGCGAGACGACGATGTTGCCGCGCGGACGGTCCATCTTGAGGATGGCGAACGGCTGCAGCATGCCCATGAGCGGGCCGACGTCGCGGATCGGACGGATGTCCACTTGGCTTCCCGGAAGGAAGGCGTTGACGCCGCCGAGGTCGACGGTGAAGCCGCCTTTGACGCGGCCGACGATCGTGCCTTTGACGGTCTCTTTCTTCTCGGACAGGCGCTCGAGGCGCGTCCAGGCTTCTTCACGCTTGGCCTTGTCGCGCGACAGGACGGCGTCGCCCAAGGCGTTCTCGATGCGCTCGAGATAGACTTCCACAACCGCGCCAACCGTGGGTTGGGTTTCGTCAGCGGCGAATTCGCGGGTCGGGATGCGACCCTCGGTTTTCAGGCCGACATCGACAGTGATGAAGTCGGAGCTGACGGCTGTGACCGTGGCGGCGACAACGCGGCCCTCGATCATTCCCGAGCCGGAAAAGCTGTCTTCAAAGAGAGCGGCAAAATCGTCGGTGGTAGGGTTCATCGTTGCGGCGGCAGGCATCAAGGCTCCAATAGGCGTAGTCGTTAAAGGCCAACCGGTTGTCCCGGCGGACTCGCCGCACCATGCGGCGTGAATGCTGTATTTCCGCAGGTTCAGCTGGGGATTTCGCGACTCTGACCGGTTTGGCCGGCAGGCTTACGAGAGCTGTCCACAAGGCGGGAGCGGGTCTCTAGGCGCTGGGGCCCCCGAAAGTCAAGCGAAAGGGGATTCCGCGCGGCGCCCCGCGGTGCGGGACAGCCAAATCCCGCGACCTGTCGTATACGGTAGGAAATTCAGGTTTCGGGAGTTCCCATGAAGTCCATCGTCGTCACCGGCGCATCGACCGGCATTGGCTGGGGCTGCGTGAAAGTGCTCACCCAGCGGGGGTTCCACGTCTACGGCAGCGTACGAAAACAGGCTGACGCCGCCCGTCTCACGAAGGAGTTCGGCGCCGCCTTCACCCCCCTCACCTTCGACGTGACCGACGAAGCCGCCGTCCACGTCGCCGCGCGCGAGGTCTCCGCGAAGCTCAGCGGCCAGACCCTCGCCGGCCTCGTCAACAATGCCGGCATCGCAAACCCCGGCCCGCTCCTTCACGTCGATATCGCCAGCTTCCGGCAGCAGATGGAGGTGAACGTCACCGGCCAGTTGATCGTCACGCAGGCCTTTGCCCCGCTCCTTGGCGCAACGCCCGACGCGAAGGGCAAGCCGCCCGGCCGCATCTGCATGATGAGTTCGGTCGGCGGAAAGGTCGGTATGCCGTTCGTCGGCCCCTACAACACCTCCAAGTTCGCGCTTGAGGGCCTTTCGGAATCGCTGCGCCGCGAGTTGATGATCTACGGCGTCGACGTAATCGTGATCGCGCCGGGCGCCATCGCCACGCCGATCTGGGACAAGGCCGACGCCATCGACGTGTCGCGCTATGCCAACACGCCGTTCGCGAAATCGCTCAACATGGTCAAAGGCTACATGCTCGAGATGGGCCGGAAAGGCTTCCCGCCCGAACGCATCGGCGAAGTGGTGCACACCGCCCTCACGGTCGCCAATCCCAAGACCCGCTACATCGCAACGCCCGATCCGTTCGGCAACTGGATGAGCAACCACCTGCCCAAACGCCTCGTCGACCGCACCATCGCCAAGCAACTCGGACTGACACGCGAGTAGTGACAGGATCGCCATCAGCGACCCTGCGTCACCTCTGGACAAATACGCCGCGGCGGTTTCACCCTGCGCGTCATGACAAACATGACCCAACGCATCGACGCCGCCGTCAATTCCGCCATCAGCCAGAAGCGCCTCGTCGGCGCCGTCATTGCCGTGATGCAGGACGGGCAACTCGCCCACTTCAAAGCCTACGGCCAAGCCGACCGCGAGGCGGGGCGCGCCATGAAGGAAGACGCTATCTTCCGCCTCGCCTCGATCTCGAAGCCGATCGTCACCGCAGCCGCGATGCGCATGATCGAACTTGGCAAGTTCGGCCTGGACACCCCCGTCACCGACTTCCTGCCCAGCTTCAAGCCAAAGGCGCCGGACGGCTCGATCCCCACCATCACCATCCGCCACCTGCTCACGCACACTTCGGGCCTGTCCTACGATTTCCTCCAGCCGCTCGAAGGCCCCTACAACACGCTGAAGGTGTCCGCCGGGATCGATGGTGATCTCACCATGGAGGAAAACCTCGACCGCATGGTGCAGGCAGGCCTCACCTTCCCGCCCGGCGCGATGTGGCTCTACTCCGTCGCCACTGACGTCCTCGGCGCCGTGATGATGAAGGCCGAGGGAACTGACCTCGAAGGCGTCACGCAGAAATACGTGATGGGGCCGCTCCAGATGACGGACACGTCCTTCCACGTCACCGACCCCGCGCGCCTCGTTCAGCCCTACTCCAATGCGGCGCCCGAGCCCGTTCCGATCGGCGACAATTTCAAGCAACCCTTCGTTCCCGGCTGCGGCCCGATCAACCTTGGCACGTCGCGCGCTTTCAACCGCAACGCCTTCCAGGGCGGCGGCGGCTGCATGAACGGCAAGGCGCTCGACATCGTCCGCATGCTGGATGCGATCCGCGCGGGCGGCGCGCCGATCCTGTCGGACGCCACCACGAAGCAGATGATGTCAAACCAGATCGGCCCACTGCGCATCCTGTTCGATCCTACCGGAAACACTGCCTTCGGCTTCGGCGGCTCGATCCTGCTTGATCCTGCCGCGTCCGGCTCTTTCCTCTCGCCGGGCTCATGGCAATGGGGCGGAGTCTGGGGTCATTCGTGGAATGTCGATCCGGTGCGCAAGATCACCATCGTCAATCTCACCAACACCACGCTCGAAGGCATGGCCGGCCAGTTGCCGCGCGACGTGCAGCAGGCGGTGGTGGGGGCCTAGCGCTTCCGCTTCGCCTCGACCACTTCGATCGCCTTTGCCATGCACTCGTCCGGATTCATCCGCGTGGTGTCGATCCAGATCGCGTCGTCCGCCGGCTTCATCGGTGCGTCCTTGCGTTGAGAATCTCGCGCATCGCGCTCCTTCAGCTGCGTAAGCACGTCGTGCTGGGTAACAGCCTCGCCCATGCCCGACAGTTCGAGAAACCGTCGCCGCGCCCGCTCTTCAACGGACGCATCCACCCACAGCTTCACGTCAGCGTCTGGCGCGATCACCGTGCCGATGTCCCGACCGTCCAATACCGCCCCGCCCTCGCGATGCGCAAACTTGCGCTGCAGGTCGAACAACGCCCGGCGCACGCCGCCCAACGCCGCAACCATGGACGCTGCCGCGCCGACACCCGCCGTGCGCAACTCACGCTCGTCAAAAGCGGCAAGATCGATATCGGCCGCCAGCGCCGCGCACGCGGCCTCGTCCTTCAGGTCGGTCCGTGCATCCAGCGCAGCCTTGGCGACCGCGCGATACAGCAAACCGGTGTCGAGATGCGGCAGGCCGTAGTGCTTCGCCAGCCGCTTCGCCAGCGTGCCCTTGCCCGACGATGTGGTGCCGTCGATGGCGATGATCATGCGGCCCCCTGCTCCACGCTCGCCCCGAGCGTCGCCATGTGATCGAAGAATTCGGGATAGCTGGTTGCGATCATCGCGATGTCGTCCACCGCCACCGCCGATTTCGCCGCCGATCCCATCACCAGCGCCGACATTGCGATCCTGTGGTCGTGCCGCGCCTCCACCAGCCCGCCACCGGCAACGCCGCGCGCGCCAAGGCCCGTTCCGATGAAGCCGTCAGGCAGCTCTTCAACGGCGACGCCGTTTACGGCCAGCATGGCGCAGATCGCCTTGATCCGGTCGCTCTCCTTCACGCGAAGCTCAGCCGCACCGGTCACTATCGTCGTGCCGACCGAAAACGCCGCCAGCACCGCAAAGATCGGCAGCTCGTCGATCATCGAGGGCACCAGCGCCGGTTCGAGATCGATGCCCTTCAGCCGTGAGGTAGACGCGATCACA
>JAPLOZ010000075.1 GCA_026400435.1 Hyphomicrobiales bacterium
ACGCCTGCTGCGGCAGCGGCTGGGACGCTCCTGGCGTTCCCTGCCCAGGCAAGACAGGCCGCCGCTGGTCATCAGCCGGCAGGAGAACAACACCCAGCGGATCGTCGCCTTGGATGAGGCGGCGGCGCGCCTCAGGCTGAAGCCAGGCATGGGCATCGCGGACGCGCGCGCCATGTATCCCGCGATCGAGATCGTCGCTGCGGATGCCGAGGCCGACCGTCGCCTGCTCGAGGCGTTGGCCGACTGGTGCGATCGCTATACGCCGCTCGTCGCGCTCGACGGAGCGGACGGCCTCTTCCTAGACATCACCGGCTGCGCACATCTCTTTGGCGGCGAGGAAGCTCTTGTCGATGCCCTGCTGGGGCGCTGTCTGGAGCAGGGTTTTCGCGCCCGGGCAGGGCTCGCTTCCACGCCGGGCGCTGCCTGGGCGGCGGCGCGTTTCTCCAGCGGCCACGCCGTTCTTGATGACGGCTGCGAAAAGTCCTTTTTCGTCGATCTGCCGCTTGCCGCCCTGCGGCTCGAGGAAGGCACGATATCGAGGCTTGAGGGCGTCGGCCTGAGGACGTCCGGAGCGGTCATGTCAGCGCCCCGCGCGCCGCTTGCGCGCCGCTTCGGCGCCATGCTGCTTTTGCGGGTCGACCAGGCGCTTGGAGAGATCGACGAAGTCATTTCGCCGCGCCGGCCCATAGCGCCCTTTTCCGTCGAACGACATCTTGCCGAGCCGGTCGGCCTGATCGAGGACATAGAGCGGCTGGTCCTTGTTTTGGCGGGCAGCCTCAAGCAGGATCTCGAGCGGCGCGGCGAAGGCGCGCGCCTTTTCGAACTGTTGCTCTTCAGGGTCGATGGCGCCGTCTCGCGTATCTCGGCAAGCGCCTCGCTGCCAATGCGCGATCCCGTGGCCATCGGTCGGCTTTTCCGCGAAAGGCTGGCAGCGCTCGGCGAGGCACTTGAACCTGGCTACGGCTTCGATCTCGTTCGTCTCGCGGCCGGCGCGACTGCGTCCCTGGACACACCTCAGGCCGATCTGGGCGGCGAGGACCGGACCGACAGCGAGGACATCGCGCTTTTCGCGGACCGCGTGCGGGCCCGGCTCGGGCGGGAGGCGATGCTGTCGCCCCTGCTTGTCGAGAGCCATCTGCCCGAACGCGCCGCCTCGCTCGTTCCCGCCGACAGTGGGCCTCCAGAAAGAAGAGCCCCCGTCCTGCCCCGCGGGGAGGCGGATGTGTTGCCGTCCCGCCGTGCACCAGAGCGGCCCTTGCGGCTGTTTCGCCGTCCCGAGCCGATCGACGTGCCGGCGACGGACGTGCCGGAAGGTCCCCCGCTCAACTTCCGCTGGCGGCGGGCCATGCACCGCGTCCTGCGCGCCGAAGGTCCCGAGCGCATCGCTCCCGAATGGTGGCGCGAGGACAAGGGGGCGCCCACGCGCGACTATTTTCGCGTCGAGGATAACCGGGGTCATCGCTACTGGCTTTTCCGCGAGGGCCTTTACGATGGCGCCGGCGTCAGCCCGCGCTGGTATCTGCAGGGCATCTCCGCATGAGCGCGCCCGCCTATGTCGAGTTGGCAGTGCAGTCCAATTTCTCCTTCCTGCGCGGCGCGTCGCGGCCCGAGGAGCTGGTCGTGGCCGCCGCGCTTCTCGGCCATGCCGGCATGGGCCTGGCCGACCGCAACACGGTGGCCGGGGTCGTGCGGGCCTGGAGCCAGTCGAAGCATATCGAGATCGAAAAGCGTGCGCCGGTCATCCTTCCCTATCATCCCGGCGCCCGGCTGGTGTTTTGCGACGGCACGCCGGATGTGCTCGCCTATCCCCGGGACCGCGAGGGTTGGGGGCGGCTTTGCCGGATGCTCACGCAGGCGAACCTGCGCGAGGAAAGCGGGAAGGGTGCGCCGATGCTCTATCGCGGCGACCTCATGGAATGGGGCGACGCCCTGTCGCTCGCGATCCTGCCCGATCCGCACGCCGATGCGGACAGCAACCTGGCATTGCTCCACAGCCTTGCCGGGCGCTTCGGCGAGGCAATCCGCCTCGCCGTGGCGCCGGCATATTGCGGCAACGATCGCTTCAGGCTGGAGCAGGCGGCCGGCCTCGCCGACGCGGCCGGCATGAAGCTGATGGCTGTAAACGACGTCCTCTATCATGCGCCGGGGCGACGGTCGCTGCAGGATGTGGTTACCGCGATTCGCCTCAACGTACCGGTGGCGAGCGCCGGCCTTCAACTCGAGGCAAATGCCGAGAGGCACATGAAACCGCCCGTCGAGATGGCCCGGCTGTTCCGGCATCACCCGCAGGCGCTGGCCGAGACCGTCCGCTTTGCCGGTGAACTGTCCTTCTCGCTGAACGAGCTGAAGCACAATTATCCCGAGGAGACCACCGCCGAGGGGGTGGACCCTCAGACCGAACTGGAGCGGCTGACCAGGCAAGGCGCACACAAGCGTTACCCTTCCGGCGTTCCGGAAAAGGTCGACGGGCTGATTGCCCACGAACTCGAGATCGTCGCGCTCAAGAAATATGCGCGATACTTTCTCACCGTGTACGACATCGTGCGCTTCGCACGCTCGCAGGAGGTCGGCATTTTCTGCCAGGGGCGCGGTTCCGCGGCCAATTCGGTGATCTGCTACTGCCTGGGCATCACTGACGTGGATCCGGCCCTGACGGACGTCCTTTTCGAACGCTTTGTTTCGACGGAGCGCGATGAGCCGCCCGACATCGATGTCGATTTCGAACATGATCGCCGCGACGAGATCATTGCCTACATCTACGACAAGTACAGCGGCAAGCGTACCGCGCTGGCCGCCGCCGTCACCAGCTATCGCGGCCGCTCGGCGCTGCGCGAGGTCGCCAAGGCGATGGGTCTTTCGGATGACATTCGCGGTGCGCTTTCGGGCTCGATCTGGGGCTGGTGGTCGTCGAGGCTGGGCGAGAAGGAGGCCCGCGCCGGCGGGCTCGACCAGGCCGATCCGCGCTCGCAACACGTCATCGAGCACGCCAACGAGATCCTCGGCTTTCCGCGCCATCTGTCCCAGCATGTCGGCGGCTTCGTCATCACCAGGGACCGGCTCGACGAGATCGTGCCGATCGTCAAGACGGCAATGGACGAGCGCAAGATGGTGGAGTGGGACAAGGACGATCTCGACGCGGTCGGCATCCTCAAGGTCGACATCCTGGCGCTCGGCATGCTGTCCTGCCTGCGTCGCTGCTTCCATCTCCTGCGCAATCACTACGATG
Organism: Hyphomicrobiales bacterium; assembly: GCA_026400435.1. Classification (GTDB taxonomy): domain Bacteria; phylum Pseudomonadota; class Alphaproteobacteria; order Rhizobiales; family Rhizobiaceae; genus Mesorhizobium_K. The sequence continues at coordinate 3,227 of JAPLOZ010000075.1, forward strand.
TCCGAAACGAGTACGGCCAATCCGTCGTCGATCTTTCGACCCTGCCCAAGGAGGCGCCCGAGGTCTATGACATGATCTGTCGCGCCGATACGCTCGGCGTCTTCCAGATCGAATCGCGCGCGCAGATGTCCATGCTGCCGCGTCTCAGGCCACGCAGGTTCTACGACCTCGTGATCGAGGTCGCAATCGTGCGCCCGGGCCCCATTCAGGGCGATATGGTGCATCCTTACCTGCGCCGCCGCCAGGGGCTGGAGAAGGTGGAGTATTACAAGCCCGAACTGAAGGCGATCCTCGGACGCACCCTGGGAGTCCCGCTTTTTCAGGAACAGGCGATGAAGATCGCCATCGACATCGGCGGGTTCTCGCCCAGCGAAGCGGACAAGCTGCGCCGCGCCATGGCGACCTTCCGGCGAAACGGGACCATCCACAAATACCGCGACCGGATGATCGAGGGGATGGTGGGCCGAGGCTATCCTGAAGAATTCGCGCAGCGCTGTTTCAAGCAGATCGAGGGTTTTGGCGAATACGGCTTTCCTGAAAGCCACGCCGCCTCCTTCGCGCTGCTGGTCTATGCTTCCTGCTGGTTCAAGGCCTTCTATCCCGACGTCTTCTGCGCGGCGATCCTGAATTCCCAGCCGATGGGCTTCTATGCGCCGGCGCAACTGGTGCGCGACGCGCGCGACCACGGCGTTGCCATCCGCGCCGTCGATATCAACCATTCGGTCTGGGACTGCACGCTGGAAGGGGTGGAATTCGACCCCTCGCGCATTCTGGACAGACATGCCGGGATGCGCAGCCTCATCAGAAGCGCGCATGCCGTCCGGCTTGGCTTCCGCCAGGTAAAAGGCCTGTCGGACAAGCGCATCGCAGCCTTCGTCGAGCGACGGGGCATCGGCTACGAATCCGTGCGCGACGTATGGCTGCGTTCCGGTCTCGATGTCGGCGACATCGAGAGGCTTGCCGACGCAGATGCGTTCCGCTCGATCGGCCTCGATCGCCGCGCGGCGCTCTGGCAGGTTCGCGCGCTGGACCGCCGCTCCGCCGCCGAAACGATGCCGCTGTTCGAGCGGCCGGACGTGCGCCTGCGCGACAACGAACCGGAAACCCGCCTGCCCGTCATGCCGCCAGGCGAACATGTCATTCACGACTACCGTTCGCTTGGGCTATCCCTCAAGGCGCACCCCGTTTCCTTCCTGCGCGGCCGGCTTGAGCGTTCCGGCGTAACGCCGAACGAGCGGCTTCCATCGGTCCGCAACGCGAGCCGGGTAACCGTCTGCGGACTCGTCCTGGTGCGCCAGCGCCCGGGCAAGGGCAACGCCATCTTCCTGACCCTGGTGGACGAGAACGGCGTCGCCAACATCATCGTTTGGAAGCGCGACTTCGAGCGGCTGCTGCCTGTCATCATGGGATCGAAGCTGATCTGCGTGACCGGGAAGCTGCAATGCGAGTCCGGCGTCATTCACATCGTCGCCGACCGCATGGAGGATTTCACGCCGTGGCTGGCGGAACTGTCGGAGAAGGCGCGCGCAATCGACATTCTGGCCCGCGCCGACGAAGTCAGGAACCCCGGAACCGATCAGCGGCTGAAGCCAAAGGCGCGGCTGCGCGGCGGTACCCCGGCCGTCGGCGAGGAACTTTTTGGCGAGGCACAAAAAGTGATGCCCAAGGGGCGCAATTTCCAGTGACGCCACCCCGGCCGGCCCGGCGGCCGGTTCAATCCCTCCGCGCGGGTGGCGACGGCTCGTCCGGATCGACCGCCCGCGCCTCCGAGGGCAGCAGAACGGGAATACCGTCCCGCACCGGGTAGGCAAGCTTGGCAAGCTTCGACACCAGCTCGCAACGCTCGGCATCCCAGACGAGCGGACCCTTGGTCAGGGGGCACGCAAGCAGTTCAAGCATCTTTACATCGATGCCGGACAACCGTTGAACTGCGCTCATGTGTCTCCACCCCGGCGCCTACTGCAGGCTCGATCCGAAATCCTCGTTGTCGCGAACCAGCGCCATCTCGGTCAGCGCGATGAGCGTGTCGGCCCGCGTCTTCAGATCCGGCGCCTCTAGCAGCGCCTGCTTTTCGGCCGGTCCATAGGGAGCCATCATCGACAGCGCGTTGACCAGCATCGTGTTGTCAGCGCGGCTTACGCTCTGCCAGTCGGCGTCGAGATCATTGGCCTCGAGATAGGACCGGAACGCCTTCAGCAAGGCCGGCCGGTTTACCTCCACCCCCGAGGGATCGTCGTCGAGATCGCCGATGAAAGGCGATACCCGGCACTGCCGAAACGGGGTGCGGACCGCAAGTTCCTCCATCACCCTGAAGCGGCAGACGCCCTGCAGCGTGATCATGTAGCGACCGTCACCGGTTTCGGCGAGCGAGGTGATCCGGCCCATGCACCCGACATTCACGATTTCAGGTTCCCCGTCCTCGCGCAGCGCTCCGTCGAAACCGGGCTGGACCATGCCGACAAGCCGCGCCCCGGCAATCGCCTCGTCGATCATCTGCAGGTAGCGCGGTTCGAAGATGTTGAGAGGCATGCGGCCTCCGGGCAGCAGAACGGCACCCGACAACGGGAAAACCGCTATCGTTTCGCTGAGATCGGCCAATCGCCGGTAGTTGACGTTTCCCGCCTGCACGCGCTGCTCCGAACTGTTCCAGCCGTTAATCTGGTGTCGTGCCGCTCCCCTGCAAGTCCCGACCTTGGAGATTACAGCAATATCAGGCGTTTCAGTCAGCTTGGAACTTACGATGCAAGCGGCAGTATTGCATCTCCCCCATGCCGACCTGATCCTACGAAAAAAGGATCGACGACAGTTTTCTGCGCGCCGAAAGGGTCGCGTCGTCGGTCATGCCCCACGCTTCGAAAAACTTGAGCAATTGCGTACGCGCACCGTCATCGTTCCAGGTCCGGTCGGCCCTGACGATGTAGAGCAGGCTGTCAGCCGCCTCTTCCCGCCTGCCCTGCGCATTCTCGATCATAGCGAGGTCGAAGCGCGCCTGGTGATCCCCCGGGTTCTCCGCCAACCTCCGCTGGAACGGCTCGGCATCGCCGAGGCTCGCCGCCTCGGCCGCCAGTTTCATTTTCGTCTTCACCGCCGCGATGGACGCCACGCCCTGCTTGTCTTCGGGTAGGCGGTCAATGACCTCCTGCGCGCCTGCGGCGTCGCCGGCTTCAAACAGAAGGTCGGCGAGCCCGGCGATCGCCTCGACATTGTCCGGCTGCTCCTGCAGCACTGCGTCGAATATGTCGGCTGCCGTTTGCAGGTCGCCCGCTTCGCGCGCCTGCCTGGCCGCTGCAAGCGCCTCGGCGATCTGCGGCTGGCCGCCGTTCTTGCCGACCAGTTTCTGGATGAAGTCGCTGATCTGCGTTTCCGGGACGGCCCCCATGAAGCCATCGACTGGTTGGCCGTTGTTGAAGGCTATCACTGCGGGAATCGACTGGATGCCGAGCTGGCCGGCGATCGCCGGGTGCTCGTCAATGTTCATCTTGACCAGCTTGACCGCGCCTTTGGCCGCCGCCACCACTCTCTCGAGCGCCGGCTGGAGCTGCTTGCATGGCCCGCACCATGGCGCCCAGAAGTCGACAAGCACAGGCTGTTTGCGCGACTCCTGTAACACTTCGACCGCGAAATTCGCGGTCGTCACGTCTTTGACCTGGAGCGGCGCGACCGGCTGCGGAATGCCTGCTGACGCGGGTTGCGCGCCATAACTCACATTCGTGGAATACTGGCCGCCCATGCCGCCGAACGGATTGTCCTTGTCACTCATCTCTGCCCTTCCGATGTGTGCACCGGCCACCATGTGGCGATCAGCCCGATACTTTCAAGATGGACGGCTCATGGCCCGTAGCCCTGACGAAGGCAAGGAGATCGTCGGATTTGATCGAGGTGGTCGCCTCGTTCGTCAAAGGATGGGCGTTGATCGTGTCATGTTCCGCCAACGCCTGATCGAGCACGAACTTCACGACGCCCGTTCCGTCATTGATAAGACCGAAGGCTGTCACTGCGCCGGGCACGACGCCCAGGTGTTCCATCAGCGCTTCGGGCCTGCCGAACGAGACGCGGCTTGCCGCTCCGATCACATGATGGATCTGTTTGAGGTCGACCTGCGCGTGCTCCTCGACGGTGACCAGGAAGTAATTGTCCTTTTTGTCCTTGAGGAACAGGTTCTTGGTGTGCGCGCCCGGAATTTCACCCCGCAGAGCCTGCGAATCGGCGACCGTGAAAAGCGGTGGGTGGGACACCGTCGCGACAGCGATGCCAAGGCCCTCGAGATAGGCGAATAGCTCGTCTGGCGTTCTGGGCATGGCGTGGCATCCAAGGCTGTCAGGTGTCGCCTCCTTTAGAGGCAAACAGGCGTCGGGAACAAGGTCGTCTAACTGCACGGTCCTTTCGGGACCTCCGGCAGCGTGCCGATACCCGCTTTGCCGTTCGATATTCCCTGTTGCATTAACAAGGCTCTTCGGCCATATAGGCGCGGCTTGCGGTCGCGAGGCCGCGCGAGCGGGTGTAGCTCAGGGGTATAGCACAACCTTGCCAAGGTTGGGGTCGAGCGTTCGAATCGCTTCACCCGCTCCAGTTTTCCTCCGGAAATCAAGCATCGAAAAGCCGCGGTTCGCCGCGGTTTTTTCATTTTGCGGGCAGGGCGGATTTCTTTTGATCGGGGTCACCGCGCGGTCACCGTTTCCAGGGTGCAAATGGTTCACCACAGCCCACTCCAGTTCTGCACGGTTCTACATCGCTGGAAGTCGCAAGCGCGTTCTCCCACGTACGCTGGCAAACTCCGGTGAACTGCGTGCTACTCCTTGAATGGCTCAATCTTACGCTTGCCAAAGCCGTCAACGAAAAGCGATTTCAGGACGCGTTGCGTTGGGCTCTACCCCTTGAGGTACAAGCGCGACGGAGGTCACTTCAGGGTCACACGAGTGGTCACAGGCTACCACAAGCGCGCCTAGCGGGAAATCCCGGAGGGCCGCTCCTGAGGCCTGAGACGGGAGATTCCAACTGGTGCAGGGTTATGCTCTAACCGCCGTCTCGCGGTAAATTATTCTCGAGGACATTCTAGAGTTGGTGCGCCCACTTTCACGTTGATCGCTTGTCGCTGCAAAATTGTTATTATAATAGCTTCGTAGAGGGAGCTGTTGAGATGCGGTGCGATTTGAGTGGTCGGGTCGCATTCGTCACCGGCGCTGCCGGCGCCATCGGGCGCGTCATCGCAAAGCGTTTTGCCGACAACGGCGCAGCCGTCATCATCGCCGATATCGACCTTGACGGCGCTGTCCGTGTTGCACGCAGCCTGCCCAACGCCATGGCCTGCGGAGTCGACATCCGTTCGGCGAATTCGGTCGAGGCCGCGATTGCCTCAAGCATCGAGCGCTTCGGACGCCTCGACATCCTCGTCAACAATGCCGGCGTCAACACTCTGGCGCATCGCGTCAGTATCGATGCGTTTCCATCAGAGGAATGGGAGCGCATCACCAGCATCGACCTCGATGGGCTCTACATCATGAGCCGCGCCGCGCTCCAGCCGATGCTGGCGTCGGGCAGGGGCGGGCGCATTGTCAACATCGCATCGGTTGTCGGGCTCGCGGCCATGCGCCTGCAAAGCCCGTTCGTCGCCGCCAAGGCCGGCATTATCCACCTGACCCGATCCATGGCGCTCGAACTTGGGGCGCAGGGCATCCTCACCAACTGCATCGCGCCTGGATCGGTCAAGACCGAGCTCACCGCCAAGCTGTTTTATGGCGAGGACGGCAAGTTTGCCGGCCGCACCAAGGAATTTTTGGCGCATGTGCCGCTCGGCCGGCCCGGCCAGCCTGAGGAAATCGCCGAGGCCGTGCTGTTTCTGGCCTCGCCCGGCGCCAGCTACATCAACGGCCAGGTGCTCGCCGTCGATGGCGGCTGGACAGCGGGATTCATGATGTGAGGCCTGCCATGGAAATCGATCTGGCCGGCGCCGGCGTCGCGCTCGAAGGCGACATCAATCCCATCGCCGAGGCTGCCCTGGCTGCCCTGCTCTTAAATGGCGGGCGGGTCGCCGAATATGCGTCTGCCGATGTCCTGCTCGTTTCCTGCCCGCTCCGACCTCAATCGCCCCCTGCGGACGTCCGCGAGAGACTCGGCTCCGCTCGGCAATCCGCGACAGGAATGGCCGGGCGCGGCAAAGGGCGGATCATCTTCCTGTTGTCGGCGATAGCCGGCATGCCCATGCGTCGATATCCGGATTTTTCCACCGAAACGGCGGGACTTCTGGCCGGAATGCGGACGCTGGCAATGGAATTCGGGCCAAAAGTCTTGGTAAATGCCGTGGGTTTCGGCCTGATTGAGGACAAAAAATTGGTGGCGGGCGACGTGGCCATGCTCAGCCACGCTCCGACGGGCAGGCCCGGGACTATCTCGGAAGCGGTGGCGGCCGTACTGTTCCTTTGCGATCCGATGAACAGCTACACGACAGGCCAGATGCTTGTCGTCGACGGCGGCTGGAGCGCCGGCTACGGGCGCAACTTCTGAGCCAACCAATCTATGGAAACCAATCCCCTGGCCTTCTATGGTGCCGCGTTGCGGGCGTGGAGATGTAGCGATGGCGGGGAAAGCCGGTAGCGGAGACAAGCAGCAGACGCGGCTCGGCGTTCGCGAGATCGCCAAGCGCGTCGGCGTGGCGCCGATGACCGTTTCGCGCGTGTTGTCCAATCCCGACATGGTATCGCCCGAGACACGGGCGAAAGTTCTCGAAGCCATAGAAAAGGCCGGCTTCGTGCCCAACCGGCTGGCGTCAAGCATGCGCGGCGCCGGACGCATGATCGGCACGGTCGTGCCGCCGCTGATCAATTCGGGCATTGCCGAACAGGTGCAGGGCATGTCCGACGAATGCCACGAAAGCGGCTATTCGATGCTCTTGGTGCAGGGCGAATTCACACGCGACGCCGAGGAGAAATCGATCCGCACGCTGCTCGGCTGGCGACCCGCCGGGATGATCCTGCAAAGCTTCGTGCAGAGCGACGCGGCGCGCGCGCTGCTGAAGCGCAGTGGTGCGCCGGTGGTGGAGATTTCCGAGATCAAGGGACGCAAGCCGCTCGACATGGTTGTCGGCGTCTCCAATTTCGAGACGGCCTACGCAATGACCATGCATCTCGCCGCCAAGGGCTACAAGCGCATTGGCTTCGTGTCGACGCCGATCCACGGCAACGACCGCCTGCAGCAGCGCCGCACCGGCTACCATGCCGCGCTGTCGGAGCTCGGGATAAAGAACCACGACGACATGGAGGTCGAGGTTCCCATCACCGCACAAGGTGGTGCGCTGGCGCTGAATACGCTTACGGACCGGCACAAGGACATCGACGCGATCTTCTTTTCGAGTGACACACTGGCGGTCGGCGCGATCCAGGAATGCCACCGCCGCCGCTGGGCGGTGCCCGGCCGCATCGCCATCGCCGGTTACGGCGACATGGATCTCGCGGCACAGCTTTTTCCGCCGCTCACCACTGTCCGCGTCAACCGCTACGAGATGGGCCGGCGGGCCGTGCGGCAATTGCTGGCGCGGCTCGGCGGCGACACCAAGTCGCCCACCATCACCAGCCTCGGCTTCGAGATCGTCGACCGCGAGAGCGCCTAGCGCTTCTTCCTGGCCTTGTTGTCGGCGTCGGTGCCCAGCCGCTTTTCCCAGCCCTCGGTGTGCACGTTGAGATAGGCCTGCGGATCGTAGGGATGGCCCTTGATGGCCTCGATATTCAGGTCGATGCCGAGGCCCGGCGCATCGGGCAGCGACAGGTGGCCATTCTTCGGATCGACGGTTGTATGCCAGGTAACGAGATCGCGCGTCCACGGCTCGTTGAAGGCATCAAAGTGTTCCTGGATCAGGAAGTTCGACACCGCTGCCGCGAGCTGCAGGCAGACGGCCGTTGCCACCGGCCCGCCGCTCTGGTGTGGCGCGATGTAGCTGCCATGCGCCAATGCCAGGTTGGCGACCTGCATCGATGGCGCGATGCCGCCGAGCGACATCGGCTCCGGCTGGAAGATGTTGACGCCGCCGCCTGCGGCCAGCGCGTAAAACTGGCCGACCGTGTCGTACATCTCGCCGGTGGCGACCGGGATGGGCGAGCGGTGCGCGACTTCATGCACGGTCTCCTGCCGATCACGCGACGTCGGCTCCTCCCACCAGTAGATATGGAGGTCGGCGAATTTCTGGGCCGCCTGAAGTGCGGCGATCTCCGTGAAACGCGCATGCACGTCGATCAGGATCGACGTGTCCCTCGGCAGCTTGTCGCGCAGCATGCGGCAGATGTCGTAGGAGAGATTCAGCTCCTCACGCGAGATGAAGCCCTGCGCGGTGCCGAAAGGATCGAGCTTGAACGCCTTGAAGCCCTTGGCCAGAACGGCCTTGGCCGCGTCGAGGAATGCCTCAGGCGAGCGCTCGGTGCGGTACCAGCCGTTGGCGTAGCCGAGCACGCTGTCGCGCACTTGTCCGCCGAGCAACTGGTGGACCGGCACGCCGAGGCTCTTGCCGAGGATATCCCAGCAGGCGACTTCCACCGCCGCGATGACGGTGCGGTGGATGTGGCCGCCATCCAGCGACACGCTGTCGAGCATGCGCTTGGCGAGCGCGTTGATGCGGCGCGGATCCTGCCCGATCACCAGGTGCTTCAACTCGTGCACGCCCGCCTCGGTCGTCTTGATGAAGCCGTTCAGCGTGCCTTCGCCGATGCCGTGGATGCCCTTGTCGGTGTGGACCTTGACGAACAGCCAGTTCTTCCAGCCCGCGCCGACGGTGAAGGTTTCTATCTCGGTGATTTTCATGCCGCGATCCTACTGCAGGGCGCCGATCTTGGCGACGATCGCCTCGGTGGTGATGCCGTAGCGCGCCTGCAGCGTCGGAACGGACCCGCATTCAATGTAGCGGTCTGGCAGGCCGACGCGGGTGACCTTCTTGCCGACGCCGGAATCGAACAGCGTTTCCACGACAAGGCTGCCGAGCCCGCCGACAACGACATGATTTTCGGCGGTGAGGACGTGGTCGACACCGGCACAGAAAGACGCGACGGCCTCGACATCGAAAGGCTTTATGGTCGGAACATGAAGCACCGCCACCGCGACGCCGCGCTTGGCAAGAATATCGGCGGCATCGAGCGCTCGCTCGGTCATCAAGCCGGTCGAGACGATGCCGACATCCTTGCCGTCGCGCAGCGTCACCGCCTTGCCGATCTCGAATGTGTAGCTTGGATCGAGCACGACCGGCACGCCGCCGCGCAGGAGTCGCATATAGACCGGCCCCTGGTGGTCGGCGATAGCTGCGGTCGCGGCTTCGATTTCGGTGGCGTCGCAGGGATCGATGATGGTGAGCCCGGGAATCATGCGCATCAGCGCCAGATCCTCGATGGCCTGATGCGTACCGCCATAGCCGGTCGTCAATCCCGGCAGGCCGGCGATGATCTTCACATTGAGGTTTGAATGCGCGCAAGCGATAGCCACGAAGTCGAAGGCGCGTCGCGTGGCGAAGACGCCGTAGGTCGTGGCGAAGGGAACGAGTCCGGTGCGCGCCAGTCCGGCAGCAACCGCGACCAGATTCTGCTCGGCCATGCCGACATTGAAGAAGCGGTCGGGAAACGCGTCCCGGAAAGGATGAATGTCTGTGTATTTGCCGAGGTCGGCGGTGAGTCCGACGATGTCCGGCCTCGTCTGGCCGAGCTTCGCCAGAGCGCGTCCGAACGGCGCCTCGACGCTGGGCCGCCCGCCGGCAACCGCTTCGTCCTGGCCCATGGCCAGCGTTCTTGCAGGCGCGCTCATTGCTTGGCTCCAACGCTCTGTTCGAAGTCGGCGATGATGCCGTCCCACTCCTTGACGTCGACGCGGAAGAAATGCGCCTTTTCGCTGGCCTCGATGCGCGCGACGCCCTTGCCCGGCAGCGTGCGCAGGATGATCGCCGTGGGCTTGCCGTTTTGCGAACGCGCCAGCATCAGCGCGCCGACGATGGCGTTCATGTCGTTGCCGTCGATCTCGCTGACGTCCCAGCCGAAAGCGCGCCATTTGTCGGCGACCGGCTCCATGTCCAGAACGACAGGGCCGTCCGCCTGGATGCCGTTGCAATCGACGAGCGCAACCAACCCGTCGAGCTTGAAATGACTCGCCGACATCGCGGCTTCCCAGGTCGAGCCTTCCTGCATCTCGCCGTCAGACAATTCGACGAAGACGCGCGCCACCGATTTCTGCAGCCGCAATCCGAGCGCCTGTCCGACGGCCTGGCCGAGGCCGTGGCCGAGCGAACCGCCGATCAGTTCGACACCGGGCGTCGTGTCGAGCGTCGACATTTCGAGGCGGCTGTCATCGGCGCCATAGGTGGAGAGTTCATTGACCGGCAGGATGCCGGCCTCCGCCAGGGCTGCCCAGAGCGCGATCGAATAGTGGCCGGTGGACAGAAGGAAGCGGTCGCGTTCCGCCCATGTCACATCGGACGGATCGTAGCGCAATTCGTGAAAATAGAGCGCCGCAAGCGTGTCGGCGATGCCAAGGCCCTGACCGATGTATCCGGCGCCCTGGCCGCGCGCCATGGTGAGCATATGGCGGCGCAAATTCGTTGCGCGGCCTTCGAGCGTACCGATATCGGCGTCGCCGGGTGGAGAGTTTCTCAGCATCGGTTAGTCCTTGTCGAGCCCGCCGGACATGTTGAGCCGTTCGGCGGTCATGTATTTCGGCGCATCGAGGGCGAGCCAGACGACAGCCTCGGCGACTTCGGAGATTTCGGCGCGGCGTCCCAGTGGAATGCGCTTCGTGCGCTCGTCGAGAAAGTCCTGCAGGTCGTTGCGGCCATTGACGCGGGCGAGATCGGCCTCCGTCGAGCGTTGCATCTCGGTGTCCATCATGCCGGGCGCCAGGCTGTTGACCAGCACGCCATACGGCGCAAGCGCGACGGACGCCGCTCGCGTTATCGAATCGACGCCGGCCTTGCTCGCCGTGTAGGCGGTGTAGTCGGGCAACGCCATGCGCGAGCCAGGCGAGGTGATGTTGACGATACGGCCCGAGCGCTGGTCGCGCATCACGCGACCCGCCGCCTTGCAGGCCATGGCGAGCGCCGTGACGTTGAGCGCCAGGGTTCGGGTCCAGGACTTGTAGGTGGAGTCGAGAAATGGCTCGATCACGCCGTAGCCGGCGTTGTTGACCAGTATGTCGATGCCACCCCAGCGGTCGACCACCCTCTGCACGGCCGCTTCCGGCGCACCTTCCAGCGTGAAATCGCCAACAATTTCCTCGACTTCCGCGCTTTGCGTGCGCACCAGGCGCGCAGTCTCGGCGATCCCCTCGGCGTTGATATCCGTTATTGCGACGGCGCAGCCGCGCGCCGCAATCTGCACTGCCACCTCGCGGCCAAGACCGCCCGCCGCGCCGGTGACCAGCGCCCTTGGCGGCGTATTGTTCTTGATTTCGGCAGGCAAAAAGGCGCCCTCCCAGCGGCCAGTCTTGACGCGCTTGATACCGGTACCATAAAATCCTGTCAACGGGATGCGGCGCTCGAACCGTGCTACAGGGGATCCAGTGCCGGAACGTCCGAAGGGGGAGGAAACAGATGAAGGTAACCGCGGTCGAGACGCTGCAGCTTGCCGGGTTTCCGCACCTGTTCTGGCTGCGCGTTCATACCGACGCCGGCATCGTCGGCACCGGCGAGACGTTCTGGGCGCCGGGGCCGGTTGCCAGCTACATCCACGACAACGTCGCGCCTTATCTCCTCGGCAAGGACCCCCGCAACATCGAACTGCATGATCGCGCGCTTGGCAGCGTCTATGTCGGCGCGCGCGACTCCGGGGCCGAGGTGCGCGGGAATTCGGCCGTGAACATCGCGCTGTGGGACATCTACGGCCAGGCGCTCGGCGAACCGCTGTGGCGGCTGCTCGGCGGCCGCACCCATGAGCGCGTGCCTGTGTACAACACCTGCGCGGGCTACAAGCATGTGCGCGCGACCAAGAAGAATGCGCTGTTCGAACGCGGCGAGGACTGGTCGCTTAAGCCGGGCGACTCCAACGAGGGTCCCTACGAGGATCTACTGGCCTGGCGCTACGACGCCGGCGAACTCGCAAAGAGTCTGCTGTCTGAAGGCATCCGCGCCATGAAGATCTGGCCCTTCGATATCGCGGCCGAAGCATCCAACGGGACCCGCATTTCGCTGCCCGATCTCGACAAGGCGCTGGAGCCTTTTGGGAAGATCCGTGAGGCGGTCGGGCGCGACATGGAGATCATGGTCGAACTGCACGGCCTCTGGACATTGCCGCCGATGCTGCGCATCGCCGAGGCGCTCAAGGACTATGACGTGGCATGGCTGGAGGAGCCTATCCGCTACAACGAACTCGACGCAATGGCGGAGCTTGCGCGCCACAGCTCGATCCCGATCGCCGCCAGCGAAAGGCTGGCGTCACGGCAGATGTTCAAGCAACTGATCGACAAACGTGCCGCGTCGGTGATCATGATCGACCTGGCCTGGTGCGGAGGGCTGTCGGAGGCGCGTAAGATAGCCAACATGGCCGAAGCCAGCGAATTGCCTGTCACGCTGCATGACTGCACCGGGCCCATCGTGTATGCAGCGAGCTGCGCGCTGTCGGCGACCCTGCCGAACGCCAACTACCAGGAAGCCGTGCGCGCCTACTACACGGGGTGGTACACGGAGATCGTCGCCGACATTCCGCCGGTCGCGGACGGCAGCGTCGCGCCGCTCGGCGGGCCGGGTCTCGGGCTCAGCTTGCGGCCCGAGCTGTTCGAGCGGCCGGATGCCACGGTGCGCACAACGAGGCTGTAAGAGCCCTTCGACAGTAGACATTATGCTATTATAATCTATGATCCTGAATGCGAGCATAGGAACGCACGCGGCCGCATCATTGCGCGGCACGATGTGGAGGGAGGCTCGGGTGGCGACTACGGCTGCGCGATCGTATCATTTCAAGGGCGCCGCCAACCTGCCGGACCGCGAGGTCCTGCTGGATCTCTTCGAACGCATGGTTCTGCTCAGGCGTTTCGAAAGCGTAGCGCAGATTGCCTGCCGCAAGGGCGAAACGCCGGGCTTCCTGCATCTCTACCTCGGCGAGGAGGCCACAGGCGTCGGCGTCTGCGCACATCTGCGCCAGACCGATTGGGTGACCTCGACCCATCGCGGCCACGGCCATGCGCTCGCCAAGGGCGCCGATCCCGGCCGCGTCATGGCGGAGCTCTTCGGCAAGGCCGACGGCATCTGCGGCGGCCGCGGCGGCACGATGCACCTCTATGACAAGTCGGTCGGGCTGTTCGGCACCAACGGCGTCGTGGCGGCCGGCATCGGCCACGCGGTGGGCATCGGCATGAGTGCGCGCCAGCGGGGCACCGACGATATCGGCGTCGCCTTCTTCGGCGACGGCGCCGCCAATCACGGCAACTTTCACGAGGCGCTGAATTTCGCGGCCGTGCAGCGGGCGCCGGTCGTATTCGTCTGCGAGAACAATCTCTACGCCACGGCGACGCCGTTGGAGGCGATCACCCTCAATCCCGAGATTGCCAGCAAGGCGCAATCCTATGGCATGCCGGGCGTTGCGGTGGACGGCAACGACGTTTTCGCCGTCTGGCTAGCGATGAAGGAAGCGACGGAACGCGCGCGGGCCGGCAAAGGACCGACGCTGATCGAGGCAAAGACCTACCGCACGGTCGGGCACCATGAAGGCGACCCTGTCATCGGAACCTATCGAACACAGGAAGAACTCGATTCGTGGATCAGGCGCGACCCGATCGACATGTTCCGCAAGCGGCTGATCGACGACTACGGCATCGCCGACGAGGAAGCGCTTGCGAAGATTGAAACGCATATCGAGAAGGTGGTCCAGGACGCGCTCGAATTCGCGCGCAACTCGCCCGAGCCCGACTCGGCGACGGTGCGCCTGCATGTCTTCGCCGACCCGATCAATCCGCCCGAGGCGCTGCGTCCGCGCGCCGTCGGCGAAACGCGCACCCAGGGCTGGCTTGAAGCCGTGCGGGACGGCATCGCCGAGGAGATGCGGGCCTCCGCGAATATCCTCTATTTCGGCGAGGGAACGGGCGAGCGTGGCGGCAGCTTCGCGCACACGAAGAACCTCTGGCAGGAATTCGGCGCCGGGCGCATGGTCGACACGCCGATATCCGAGCAGGGCTTCACCTCGGCAGCCGTGGGAGCCTCCGCGACCGGGGTCAGAACCGTTTCGGACCTGATGTTCGCCGATTTCGCCTTCGAGACGGCCGGCCAGATTTTCCTGCAGGCAGCTAAGCTCCGCTACATGAGCAACGGTGCGATGAGCGCGCCGATGGTGGTGCGCATGGCCGCGGGCGCGCTGCGCAGTTCGGGGCCGCACCACAGCGGCATCTACCATCCCGTCTTCGCGCACATGCCCGGCCTCATCGTCTGCGTTCCATCAAATCCCGCCGACGCCAAGGGGTTGATGAAGACCGCGCTGCGGGCGTCCGATCCGGTCATTATGCTCGAACCCAAGGCGCTGTTCGCGTCCAAGGGAGAGGTGCCGTCAGGCGAGCACTATGTGCCATTCGGCGTCGCCCGCATTGCTCGCACGGGAACCGACATTACCATCGTTGCCGCCGGTCAGATGGTGCAGCGCGCACTGGAAGCGGCGGAGGCCCTGGCTGCGCAGGGCATCGAAGCCGAGGTCATCGATCCCCGCACCATCATGCCACTCGACATCGAGACCATCGTCACGAGCGTCCGGAAGACGCATCGCCTGCTTGTGGTCGACGAAGCCTGGGCGATGTGCGGCCTTGGCGGCGAGATCGCGCAGTCCATCAACGAGCTTGCGTTCGACGAGCTCGATGCGCCTCCCGGCCGCCTGCACACCGCGCCGACATCTCATCCGTTCGCGCCCGTCCTGGAACGCGCGATGCTGATCGACGCTGCGCAGATAGAGCAGGGTGCGCTCGACGTCATTGCCGGTGTGCCGCCGGTTCCGGACCATTGGTACACGGTCGGCATCAAGAGCGCCGAGCCGGCCAGGCCGGTGCAGGCGAAGACCGCGACGGTGGCGGCGACGCCCGCAATTGCTGCGCCACCGGATGACGAGCCGATCACCATGCCGTTCGGCGATCTGACCGTCAGCGAAGGCAAGATCGTGAAATGGCTCAAGGCTGTCGGTGACACGGTCAAGGCCGGGGAGTTGATCGCCGAGATCGAAACCGACAAGGCTGTTGTCGAGATCGAAGCGCCGGTCAGCGGAACGCTCGGCCGGATCGACCAGCCGGTCGGCGCGGTCGTGCCGATGGGCGGACGCATCGGCGGAATCAAGAAATAGAGCTTTTCGTATCCAAGGGAACGACATGAAAATTCTCTGTGCCAACTGGCAGGCGGCGGACGACGCCGAGCTTGAACGCAAGCACTATCGTGACATCGACTTCGTGCTTGCCAGGTCGACCAACGAGAAGCCGGCCGACCTTGATCCGGAGCTGTGCAAGTCGGTCGACGCGGTCATCAACTATTCCCCGATCCACAATGTCGCGGCGCCGCCAACCGCCTTTCCGAAAGCGCGGATCGCCGTGCGCTCGGGCGTCGGCTTCGACAACATCGACACGGCGGGGTGGGGCGCACGAAAAGTCCCGGCATGCAATGTCCCAGACTACGGCACCACGGAAGTCGCCGACCATGCGATTGCCTTGATGCTGGCGTTGACGCGCGGGACGTTTTCCTACCCCATGGCGATAGAAGCGGACGGGTCGCAGGGCTGGCATTTCTCGAAGGCGCCGCTCATCCGTCGCCACAAGGGCGCTACGTTCGGCGTCGTCGGGCTAGGTCGCATCGGGCTCGCAGCGGCGCGTCGGGCGGCTGCGTTCGACATGAAGGTGATCTTCTACGATCCGCATCTTCTGTCCGGCGTCGACCTGTCGACAGGCTATGAGCGCGTGCATTCGCTCGCCGAATTGATGGCGCGTTCCGATGTAGCAAGCGTTCACACGCCTCTGACGGCCGAAACCCGCAACCTGATCGGCGTGACAGCGCTCGCCGCGGCGAAGCCGGGACTTATCCTCGTCAACACGGCTCGCGGCCCGATCGTCGATCTCGATGCGCTCGAGAACGCGATGCGAAGCGGCGCCGTCGCAGGCGCGGGGCTGGACGTGCTGCCGAGCGAACCCGGCGATCTCGATCATGCGCTGCTCAAGGCCTGGCGCCAGGGAGAAGCATGGATCGCCAACCGCCTGATCGTCACGCCACATGCGGCCTTCTACAGTCCGGCATCGATGGTGGACCTCAGGCTCAAGTCCATCGAAGTGGTCCATGCCTATCTTGCGGAAGGCCGGCTCACCAATTGCGTCAATACGGAGTATCTGAAGTAGCGCTGTCTGCGGCGCGATGATCCACCGCTTTGCCTCGCTTGCTGCGCCGTCCGCCTAGCCTGCGGAAGGCGAAACGAATATAGATTGGCCACGGGCAAGCGAGTCGCATGAACCAACACGTCGCCAATCTGGGATTGCTTCCAAAGCGCACACTGGGACGCGCAAGCGGCCCGCTTTACCGCCAGCTCGCCGACCTGCTGCGCAAACCCATCTCCGACGGAAATTTCGCTGTCGGCAGCGAACTCCCGAAGGAAGCGCACATCGCGGCGCATTTCGGCGTCAGCCTCATAACAGTGAGGCAGGCGCTTCGCGAGTTGGAATCGGAAGGCCTGATCCGCAAGCGGTCGGCCAAGCCGGCGGTCGTCACCGCGCGCACGCTCTCGGTCGATCTCAGCTGGAACTTCAAGAATTTCGCCGACATGGCCGCCTTTACCAAGGACGCCTCGCTCAAGGTAAAATCGTACCGAAAGGAAAAGTCGCCCGTTCTGCAGCGTCATTTTGGCCTGGCTGCGGACGAGGCCGGCTACTGCCTGCGCAGCATTCTGTCGGTGGGAAAGCAGCGCAAGGCCCAGATTACGACCTATTTTCCAGCCGATATTGGCGCGGAATTCAGCAAGGATGATTTCACCGACGTCCTGATCTTCCGCTCCGTGCAGAAGCACCTCGGGCTGCGTCTTGTCGTGGCGCACGTGACCGTCCGTGCGGAGATCGCCGACGAGACGGTCGCCTCCGATCTCGACGTTGCAATCGGCGACCCGATCCTGACCGTCGAGATGCTCTATCAATCGGCCGATCAGCGCAACATCGAGTTCTCGGTCGCCAGGCATCCGGCCGATCTGTTCAGCATCACATACGACGCCCCGAACGACCTCTAGGCTACCGCGCCTCGTGCGGGCGATATTTGGCCAGCCGCGTAGACATCCTCATAAAATTATAATAGCATCATAGCTGGGACGGACACGCGTTGGAGGACGCGAGGCGACAAATACCAAAGCCGCCAGGAAAGACCCTTCCGGGAACGCTCGCCGCAAATTGACAAGGTCCGGTGGTACCGGTATCAATTTCGGTGACTCATCCCGCAAGGCGGCGCAAGTCCGTCGAGGCTGAGCAGGAAACTTCAGGAGGAGAACCCATGAAATTTGCAACTATGTGTGCCGGATTGGCAGCGGTCGCCGCCACGATGGTATCGTTCGGCGCAACGCCGGCGCTGGCGCAGGACAAGAAGCCCTACGTCATCTATCTGTCCAACAACTTCGTCGGCAATGACTGGCGCCAGCAGATGCAGCGCGTTGCCCAGGTGTCGGTCGACAAGGGTCCGCTCAAGGGCCGCGTCGAACTGCATATCGAGGTCGCCGAAGGCACCGTGCAGGCGCAGATCAATTCGCTGAACAACATCATCCGCCAGAAGCCGGACGCCATCCTCGTCGATGCCGCTTCCGATACGGCCCTCAACCCGACGATCAAGAAAGCCTGCGACGCCGGCATCGTGGTCATCAGCTTCGACCAAGTGGTGACGGAAGCCTGCGCGCTGACGCTCGCATCGAACTGGGAACGCATTCCGGCCGTGATGGCGGAATGGATGGCCGTGCAGCTTGGCGGCAAGGGCAACGTGCTCGTCGACCGCGGCCTCGCCGGGGCACCGATCTCCGCGCAGCTCCAGGAAGGCTACGAGAAGGTCCTCAAGGACTACCCGGATATCAAGGTCGTCGGCTACTACAATGGCGAATACGCGCTTGGCCCGGAGCAGTCCGGCGTCGCGGCGCTGCTTGCGGCCAATCCACAGGTCGACGGTATTCTCACCCAGGGCTACGGCTCAGGCGCAATCCAGGCGCTGAAGGATGCCGGCCGTCCGATGGTTCCGGTTGTCGGCTTCTCCTACAACGTCGCCGCGCTGACATGCGCGGAGACCAAGTCGCCCTGCATCCTCGGCTCCAATCCGGCGTACCTCTCGTCGGAGGCGATCAAGCTCGCGGTCGAAATCCTCGACACCGGCAAGCGTCCCGAGAAGCGCTCCATCGAGGTCGAAGGCGATTTCGTCACGACCACGCCGTTCGAAAGCAAGCTCTTCCCGGGTACCAAGATGCAGACCATCGAGGTCGGCGTGAACGCGTTCCCGGACCAGGCTCCCGGCCTGACCCTGCCGATCACGCCCGACTGGGTCGAAATCACCGCTGCGGAAGCTGCCGGCACAAAGTAAAGTCTCCCAAGACTCTCGCCTCCCGGCTGTCGGCCGGGAGGCATTTTCGTTCTCGCACGGGATATCGATGGACCTCGTCACCGTTACCGGCCTGTCGAAACGCTACGGCGGCATTGTCGCGCTCAGCGACGCCGAGTTCACTGCCCGCGCCGGCGAGGTGCATGCGCTGCTCGGCGAGAACGGCGCCGGCAAGAGCACCTTCATCCAGATATTGTCGGGCGCCGTTAGCCACGATGATGGGACGATCCTCATCGACGGCAAGAATTTTCGCCCCGCCAATCCAGACGACGCCCGCGCTCGCGGCATTGCAGCGGTATTCCAGGAACTGTCGCTGATCCCGGACCTGACGGTCGAGGAGAACATCTGGTTTCGTCACGAACCGATGACCGCGATCAGGACCGTCGACCGAGCCGCCATGCGCCGCCAGACGCTTGAACTGCTCGCCCGATACGCGTTTCCACCGCTGCGGCCGGACCAGGAACTGCGGCGGCTGACATTGGCCGAGCGGCAGATCGTCGAGATTGCCAAAGGTCTTGCAAAGGCCCCCCGCATTCTCATTCTCGACGAGGCGACTTCGGCGCTGCCCGCACGGGAGGCCGGCTGGCTGCTCAAGCTCACCAGGCAGCTAGCGGGCGAGGGCAAGCTCGTCATCTTCATCTCGCACCGCATGGCCGAGGTCCGCGCCATCGCCGACCGGCTGACCATCTTCCGCAACGGGCGGACCGTCGCGGCGCACGAGGCGAATGCGGTGAGCGACGGCGAGATCGTCGCCCAGATGATCGGCCGCAATCTCGACCGGCTCTATCCCGAGCGCGTGCCGTCAGCCACGGATCGCGTCGCGCTCAAGGTCGACAATATTGCGAGCGGCAGCCGGCTCCAGGGCGTCAGCTTTGCCATGCGCGAAGGCGAGGTGCTTGGCGTCGGCGGACTTCAGGGCCACGGCCAGCGCGAGTTGTTTCAGGCGCTGTTCGGCACCGCCAAGGCGAGCGGACGCATCGAGCTTTGGGGCAAGCCAACAGTGATCGGCAATCCGCGCGCGGCCTTGATCGGACGCGACGGCATCGCCCTCGTGCCGGAAGACAGGCGCGGGCAGGGCCTTCTGCTGACGAAAAGCGTGCGCGAGAACCTGACGCTTGCCGTGATCAAGCGCTTCAGCGACAGGGGCTTTCTGAACAGCCGCAAGGAGGCGGCGCTGGTCAAGGAGATGGTCGATTTTCTGCGCATCAAGGCGGAAACTCCCGACCAGCTGGCCGGCACGCTTTCTGGCGGCAACCAGCAGAAAGTCATCTTCGGCAAGATGCTTTTGACCGAGGCCCGCGTGCTGCTGCTCTACGATCCGACTCGCGGCGTCGATGTCGGCACCAAGGGTGAGATTTTCCAGTTGATGCGCGATCTGGCCGCCAAGGGATATGCGATACTCTTCCACTCCAGCGATATGCCCGAACTCGTCCATGTCGCGGACCGGGTGCTCGTGATGCGCAACGGTCGCATTGCCGCAACGCTCGACGGCGAGCGCATTACGGAGGAGAACATTCTTGGCGCTGCCATGCTCGAAGTCGAGGCGGCCTGACGGATGAGCGCAACCGTGGCCCCCAGACCCGTCGATAGCGAGCAACGCCCCGGTGTCGATTGGCGGGTGCGGCTGCTCGACCGCGCGCCGTTTCTCGTCGCATGCCTGATGCTTGCCGTCATCGTCGCAATCTATGGCAGCTACCAGACCGGCGTCTTTACGCTCGACGAACTCAATCTCGATACCGCTGCGTCGATGACGCTGATGCTGGCCGCGACCGGCCAGACGATCGTTCTCCTGCGCGGCGGCATCGATCTGTCCATCGGCGGGATGATCAGCCTCGGCACAGTGATTGCCGCCACGCAGTTCGCGGAAGAGCCGGGTTCAGTCGCAATCTGGTCGGTCGCCATTCTCGCACTCGGATTTTCGGTCGGCGCGCTCAACGGCCTGCTGATTTCCATGCTCAAGCTGCAGCCTTTTCTCGTCACGCTCGCCACCTGGTCGATCCTGAACGGCGTCGCGATGCTGATCCTGCCGACCGACGGCGGCAGCGTGCCGGGCTGGTGGGTCGCCTTCGGCTATGCACAATTCCTTGGCCTTTCGAGCCCGGTCTGGATGCTGATCCTGCTGTTTGTCTTCTGGACGTGGTTTCGCGCGACCCGCCTCGGCATCACCATTAAGGCGACAGGGTCGAACGAGAAGTCCGCCTTTCTCTCGGGCGTGTCGATCACGCGTATCAACGTCGCGACCTACGGGCTGTCCGGTCTCTTCGCCGCGGGTGCGGCGCTCTTCCTGACCACGCAGATCGGTGCGGGCTCGCCGACCATCGGCAAGGATTACATCCTGCCGTCGGTCGCCGCGGCGGTGATTGGCGGCGTCAGCCTGTTTGGCGGGCGCGGCCATCTCGCCGGCACGCTGATCGGCGCGTTCATCCTGACCCTGATCGGCAACCTCGTCTTCGTGCTCAAGGTTTCGAGCTACTGGCAGCCGGTGGTGTCGGGCGTCATCCTCTTGCTGTCGGTGCTGGCGAGTTCGGTGGCGGAGAAGGCCGCGAGGGCGCGCGCGCAATGAACACCTTTCTCGCCCGCAACCGGCTGATCCTCCTTGCCTATGCAGGCATGGTGGTCCTGCTACTCGTAACCGCAATGTTCTCGCCGGGCTTCCTGTCGGCATCGAACCTGCGATCCACCGTCGTCCTGGCGGCCTTCGTCGGCATCGTCGCGCTCGGCCAGACCTTGGTCATCATCGTCGGCGGCATCGACCTGTCGATCCCCTGGGTGCTGAATTCCGCTGCAATCGTCATGGCGCTGCTGTGCGGCAGCCAGGACACTCCACTCGTTTGGGTGGTTCCGCTCGTGCTTGCCGGCGGCGCGGCCATCGGCTTTGTCAACGGCGCCGGCGTCGCGTGGTTCGGCGTCCCTCCGATCATCATGACACTGGCCACGAATGTCATCCTCCAGGGCTTGATCCTGGTGCTGACGGGTGGTTCGCCCGCGCCGTCGGTCCCGGACCTGATCAAGTTCCTGTCCGTCGGACGTATCGGTCCGCTGCCGGTCATCGCCTTCATCTGGCTTGCCTTGGCGCTGATCGCCACGCTGCTTCTGTCGAAGGCGGCGTTCGGCCGGCATCTGTACGCGCTCGGCACCAGCGCGACGGTGGCCGAGTTCTCCGGCGTCCCCACCGCGCGCACGACGATCGTCACCTATGTGATCTCTGGGCTGACAGCGGCGCTGGCCGGCATGTTGCTCACCGGCTACTCCGGCCAAGCCTATCTCGGCATGGGCGACGCCTATCTGTTCACGTCCATCGCAGCGGTCGCCATCGGCGGCGCGTCAATCCTCGGCGGGAGCGGTCACTATCTCGGCACAGTCGCTGGCGCGCTGGTGCTGACCATCCTGACCGGCCTGCTGCCAGCGCTCAACCTGTCGAACGGCGCCCTTCTGATTGTCTATGGCGCGGTCATTCTGATCACGGTCTCGATCGGCAGCGAAATCTTCGCCGGTATTGGCAGCCGTCTGCGTGGCAAGGGAGGAAGCCTGGATGGTTGAGATCACCTGCGTCGTCGATGCTAGGGCCGAACTCGGCGAGGGCACCCTTTGGGACCCCGAAGCGGCCGTGCTCTGGTGGATCGATATCTGGCAGAAGCAGATCCATCGCTTCGACCCCGCGACGGGCAAAGATGAGGTTTTCGAGGCGTCGGAATATCTCGGCTGCCTTGGTTTGCGCGAGAAGGGTGGGCTGGTGCTTACCCTGGCCAGCGGCTTCCACTTCTTCGATCCCGCGACCGGCGTCTTCGAGCCGATCGCCGACCCGGAAGCGCATATGCCGTACACGCGCTTCAACGACGGCAAGCCCGACCGGCAGGGCCGCTTCTGGTCCGGCACGATGTTCGAGGTGCCGGGAAAACCCATCGAATTCGTCGGCGCCCTCTACCGCATGGATCCCGACCTGTCGGTCCATAAGATGATCGAAGGTGTCGGGTGCTGCAACGGATTGGCCTTCAGCCCGGACAGCCGGACCATGTACTTCTCCGACAGCCACTCCGGCCGCGTCGACGCCTACGATTTCGATGCTGCGACCGGCGACATCGAGAACCGGCGGACATTCATCGACATGACCGTGACGGGCGGCGTCGCCGATGGCGCAACAGTCGATGCAGAGGGCTGCTACTGGGTCACCATTCCGGTCACCAGCAAGGTCTGCCGCTACGACCCCAAGGGCAAGCTGATGCAGACCGTCGTCTTGCCGACTGACCTGCCCACCTGCTGCGAGTTCGGTGGCAAGAACCTCGACATTCTCTACGTGACGTCCGCCGTGCTGAAGCGCCCAGCCTCGCATTTCGTGGGCCAGAAGAATCCGGGCGGGCTTTTCGCGATCGATGTCGGCGTCAAGGGTCTTACGTTGCCGGCGTTCAAGGGATAGGCGACAATTAAGCCGGAGCAATTGCGATGATCCATGCATTGCGAAACCTACCGCGCTTTGCCCCGCCGCATGCCGGCGCTGCTCAAGTCTCGGGTCGCCGCGCGGTCACCGTTGCCGGGGTGCGAAAAGGTTCGCGGTAGTCGACTTGAGTTCGCTGTCGTCCAAGATCGAGAATACTTGAAGCGCGTTCTCTCGCGCACTCTGGCGAATAGCGGTGAACTGCGTGCTACTCCTTGGACGGCACAATTTTACGCTTGCCAAGGTTGGGGTCGAGCGTTCGAATCGCTTCACCCGCTCCAGTTTTCCTCCGGAAATCAAGCATCGAAAAGCCGCGGTTCGCCGCGGTTTTTTCTTTTCGGACCAGCCGAAATCCTGTGTGCCGAAACGCTGTTCGCAGGCGCGGGTTACAGTGCGGTTTGCCAGGCATCCAACGAGAAGGCGCGCGAACTCGCAGCGCCGGTGGAGTTCACATCCTGACTGGAGCACCTCAGGCTTGTACGAAGACCACGAGCGTTGCCGGACGAACCCCGTCGTACTTCATTGCCGCTGCACCTGCGGCGCTTTTCATGACCGCGTCGAAAGCATCCATGTCCGATACTTCCATGGACAATGCGACACGATTTTTATCGGTAGGGTGCACGAACGTCGTGATGTTCTTGGCGACGTTGCCAAAAACCTCTCGCCTCTTTGGCGAGGCAAGCCAGTGAGCAACGTCGTCGACTTCGTGGGTAGCAATCAATTTTGGCATTGTGTGGCCTCCCTGCGCAAGATTGCGCTGCCATCGTTGCACGCGCCCCCTGGCGAATCAATTCAATCGATCGGACCAGACAAGAGGCCCTCGCCTCGCCCGCGCCTGCAACATCTCTCGCCATGCGCCCTGGGAACAATTGTTTTTTTGCACTGCGGCATCAGAACTCTGGTCCACCCATGGAATTGTGCTAGGATCAAGTTCCGACGGACTGGAGGCACGCATGACCGACGACCGGCAGGATAGAATTCGCAAGCGCGCCCACGCAATCTGGGAGACCAGCGGGCGACCTGAGGGGTCCGACCGCGAACACTGGGAACAGGCAACCCGGGACATAGAGGCGGAAGATTATTCAGCGAAGGCGAAGAAGCCGGCTGCTGCCAAGGCGGCGCCTGCCAAAGCCGCCGCCAAGCCTAAGGCCGTGGCGAAAGCGCCCGCGGCCAAGAAGCCGGCCGCCAAGTCAAAGTCGAAGTAGCCCGGCCTCGGCAGCTCTTGGTCCGGTTCCTGCCGGCCCCTGCCGAAGCGGTGCTATAGCTTAAGCGGCTTGGCCGCCTTGAAGAAGTCAGCCCACGGATCGGGGTTCTTGAGTGCGTTTTCAAGCGCCTTTGAGCCAATCGAGAAATCGCCCGGACCTACGCCGTTGCTTACCATCTCGAATGTCACGGGCACCGCCACTGTCGCACCGGGTTTCGCACGCGAGGACCAGGGCGCAACCGCAGTCGAGCCGCGTCCGTTGCGCAGATAGTCGACGAAGATGCGCCCCTTGCGGGCCTTCTTCGAAAGCACCGAGGTATATCGGCCAGGGTCCGACTGCTCCATTGCCCGCGCAAAATCATGCGCGAATGTCTTCACTGCCTCCCAGCCGGCACTGGGTTTCAGGGGCACGACGACATGAAAGCCCTTGCCGCCTGTTGTTTTGACGAAACTCGGCAGCCCCAGCGCATCGAGCCTTTCCTTCACGTCCAGCGTCGCTGCCCGCACATCCTGCGGGCCGAGCCCCTCGTCGGGATCGAGGTCGAAGACGATCTGGTCCGGCCGCTCGATCGACTTCAAGGTCGAGCCCCAGACATGCACCTCCACCACGCCAAACTGCACCAGCGCGGCCAGCCCGTCGAAATCGCGGATGGACAGCAGTTCCTCGCCATCTTCAGGGTCGGGGGTCCGGATGATAGCCTCGTGCATGCCCTTGGAAGCATGCTTTTGAAAGAAGCGTTGTCCGTCGATCCCGTCGGGCGCGCGCACAAGGCTCAGCGGGCGGTTGACGACGAAACGCTCGATGCGCGGCCAGGCCATCTCGTAGTAGTCGAGCAGACCCTGCTTGCTGACGCCCGCCTGCGGCCACAAGAGCTTGTCGGCACTGCTCAAGGTCACGGACATCGGTCTGCTCCTTTTCGCGCCTGGCTTGCCATTGCGCATGGCGGTCGTCGCCTCGCCTGCTGATCTGGCACCGCCCGTTTCGGCGACAACCTCCGCCGCCGGCTTGTCGTCCCGAAGAGCCTTGAAGGACGCCTGGCGCAGGATGCCATCCGTCGTCCAGCTGCGGAATTCGACCTCGGCAACGAGTAGGGGCTCCGCCCAGACAATTTGCTTGTCTTTAGCCGGCTCCCCGCCGACCGGCGGCTTCTTGGTGACAAGGCGATCGAGCCGCTTCTTGAGGTCATGCGCCACAGTCACCGAAAAGCCGGTTCCGACGCGCCCGCCATACTGCAGCTTGCCATCCTTGTTGTAGCCGACCACCAGTGAGCGCAGTCCGCGCCCGGTGGCGGTCGACGGCACATATCCAAGGATGACGAACTCCTGTCGCAACGTGCACTTCGCCTTCACCCAACCAGCGCTGCGGCCGGCTTCGTACGGCTCGCCTGCGCGCTTCGAGACGACGCCCTCCAGCCCCATCTTGCAGACATGCGCCAGCATTGTCTGGCCGGGCTCGGAGAAATGTTCACTGTATTGCAGTGGGGTGCTGTCGCTGCCGGAGCCGATCAGCTGCAAGAGTTTCTCCTTTCGCTCGGCAAGCGGCTTGCCGCGCAGATCTGTCCCGTCGATGTAGAGGAGATCGAAGGCGTAGTAGAGCATCGCCCCGGTCCTGCCGGCAGAAAGTTCGTCCTGCAGCGCCGAGAACGACGCGATGCCCTTGTCGGACAGCACCACGACTTCGCCATCGATGATCGCGCTGTGGCAGTCGAGCGCCGCAATGCTTCCCGCAAGGGCGTCGCCGAACTTGCGGGTCCAGTCTAGCCCCTTGCGGGTGAACAGCGTTACCTTGCCGCGGACCAGATGCGCCTGGATCCTGTAGCCGTCGAACTTTATCTCGTGCAGCCAGTCCTCGCCCTCAGGCGGGGTCGGCCGCAGCGTCGCAAGTTGTGGCTCGACGAAGCCGGGCATCGGGTCATCGCCGCGTTTTCGTCTCCTGGCCGCCTTCGGTTTCCCGGACGTCGCCATCTTGGCAGGCTTCCTCTTTGGCGGTTTGCCGGCTGCGACCTCCTCGACGGTGCGTCCCGATCTCACCGAGCGCGGATCGGTTTCCAGTATGTCCACGCCGGTACGCGCAAATGCATCATCTGCCTTGATCAGCAGCCAGTTGTCGCGCTTCTCGCCGGGCTTCGGCTTCAGCCTCACGAGATCCCAGATCCCGTGCAGCTTGTGGCCCGTCAGCGCGAACCGGAGGTGTCCCTTCCTGAGGCCCCATGCCGGGTCAAACTCGGGCGTCCAGGCGCCAGCGTCCCAGACGATCGCCGCGCCCGCGCCATAGCCCTCGGGGATGATGCCCTCGAAAGTACGATATTCGATGGGATGGTCCTCGACATGCACGGCAAGCCGCTTCTCGGCCGGATCGAGGCTGGGGCCGCGCGTCACCGCCCAACTCCACAAGACCCCGTCATGCTCTAGCCTGAGATCGTAGTGCAGCCGCCGGGCATCGTGCTTGTGGATGACGAATGCTCCGCCGGTGTGCGCCGCCGCGCCTGTCCTGGCCTCGCCGGCGGGCTCCGGCGTGCGCTTGAAGTTCCGCTTGGCGCGGTAGGTCTCAAGCTTGTCCATCGGCTGTCATGATTTCCGCCTGCCCGACGGCGGCTTCTTGTCCGGCGGTGGCGTCTTGGTGGCTGTCGGCTTCCGCGTCGCCGCCTTGCCGTCCGCTGCGTCTTCCTTGCCCGCTGCGAGGCTCTTCTTCAGCGCGTCGAACAGGTTGATGACATTCGACGGCTTCTCCTCCTCCTGTCGTAGCGGGGCTTTCTTGCCGCTCTTCTTGCGCGACCTGATGAGGTCGAGCACCGCCTTTTCGTAGCGGTCTTCGAACGTCGCCGGGTCGAACTTGCCCTTTTTCCTGTCGATAACCTTGGTGGCTAGGTCGAGCAGGTCCGCATCGATCTTCACCGTCTCAAGGCCGTCATAGGCCTCATCCGCCGGCTTTACGGTGTCGCCATAGCGCAGCGTGGTCAGGAGCATGCCCTTGCCGAACGGCTCGACGAGACACGGCCGCTCGCGCTGATAGAGAACGATGCGCGCCAGTCCCGCCATCTTCTTGTTCTCCAGCGCCTGCCGGATGACGGCGAAGGCCTCCTCCGAGACCTTGTCGGCGGGAGCCAGGTAGTAAGGCTTCTCGATGTAGACTGGATCGACAGCGGATTTTTCCACGAAGCTGTCGAGATTCAGCGTGTGCGAGGATTCGATCTGCACAGCGGCGATGTCCTCGTCCTCGATCAGCAGGAACTCGTCCTTCTCGACCTCGTAGCCACGCACCTCGTTTTTGTCGTCGACCGGCTTGCCGGTCGTCTGGTCGATGTATTGCCGGCGAACCGCGTTGCCGGTTTTCCGGTTCAGGGTGCGAAACGACACCTTCTCGCTCGCCGTGGTGGCGCCGGACAATTCGACAGCGCACGTCACCAGCGAAAGTTTGAGGTAGCCTTTCCAGGCGGGACGGGGCGCCATGACATACTCCTGAGGCCTGAGGCCATTGTAGCTTACGACTGCGAGGCCGCGACGGAAAGATGCGTCGGCGCCTTGCCAGGCCGCTCGCCGCGCCATCCTGACAATGCTGGCCGGTGGTGCAGGGTTCCGGCGACCGCTGCTGATGACACAACGAACGCGCGGCTTTCCCTTCCACCGCCATCCCGCTAATGCTTGACGCCGACAACGTCGAGGGAGGGCCATGATGACCGCAACTGCAACGCCGAGCTTTGATCTGTCGGGCAAGGTCGTTCTCGTGACAGGCGCTTCGCGCGGCATCGGGCGCGCATCGGCGCTGGCCTGCGCCGGTTCCGGCGCAGACTTGGTCGTCGGCGTGCGCAATGCCGACGACGGGGTCGCGCTTGTTTCAGAGATCGAGGCGCTCGGGCGGCGCGCCCTGGCCGTCGAGATGGACCTCGCCGCCCTCCAGACGGTGCGGTCTGCCGTTGCGCTGGCCAACGGCCATTTCGGACGCATAGACGTTCTGGTCAACAATGTGGGCATCGGCCCTGGAAACCTCGCCGAGGACGTCACCGAAGACGATTTCGACTACACCGTCGACATCAACCTGAAGGGCACCTTCTTCACGACGCAGGCGGTGGCGAAGCTGATGATCGCGCACAAATCCGGGCGCATCATCAACATCAGCTCCCAGGCGGGTTCGGTGACGCTGCGCGGCGAAGCGATCTACTGCATGAGCAAGGCCGCAATCAACCATCTGACGCGCTGCCTCGCCGCCGAGTGGGCGCGTCATGGCATCACCGTCAACAGCATTGCGCCGACCTTCATCTGGACGGACGGCACGCGGCCGAGCCTCGACAATCCCGACTTCCACGCACACGTGCTGAGCCACATTCCGCTCGGCCGTATCGGCGATCCTATCGACGTTGCCGGAACAGTCGTGTTCCTCGCCTCGCCGGCGGCGTCTCTGATCACCGGCGCGAACATTATGGTCGACGGCGGCTGGTCCGTAGCCGGAGGCTGAATGCGATGAAGTCATCGCTCGCCGATCTCGACACGCCTTGCGTCACCATCCTGCTCGATCGCCTTGCGGGCAACATAGCGCGCGTGCAGGGTCTGGTCGCTCGAAGCGGCAAGGCTCTGCGCCCGCACGTCAAGACTCACAAGATCCCCGCGATCGGCGCCATGCAGATTGCCGCCGGCGCGATCGGACTGACCTGTCAGAAGCTCGGCGAAGCAGAGGTGTTCATCGACGCGGGGGTGACCGACGATATCCTCATCACCTTCAACATCGTCGGCCAGGCAAAGACCGGCCGGCTCATGGACCTTTCCGAGCGGATTCGCCGCCTGTCGGTCGTGGCCGACAACGATATTGTGCTACGCGGCATATCCGATGCTGCGAAAGGCGGGGGGCGCCGGGTTCCTGTCCTGATCGAATGCGACACGGGCTTCGGCCGCAACGGCGTTCAGACTCCCGAAGCCGCGCTCGACCTTGCTTTGCTCGCCGACAAGTTGCCGGGTACGCAGTTCGCGGGCCTCGCCAGCTATCCGAACAACGCGCCGCGCACGCGTGAGTTCTATGCCGGTGCGATCAAGCTGTTTGGCAAGGCCGGTTTGCCGATCCCGGTGTTGTCCGGCGGTGGGTCGCCTGCCCTCAATTCACTCGCCGACTACCCTATGATGACCGAGCATCGCGTCGGCACTTACGTCTACAACGATGTCATGATGGTGCAGTCTGGCGTCGCTTCGTGGGACGATTGCGCAATGCATGTTCGGGCAACCGTGGTGAGCCGCCCGACCGAGGACCGGGCGATCATCGACGCCGGCTCCAAGATGCTGACGCGCGAGCAGTTCTTCGTGAAGAATTTTGGCCACATCGTCGAATATCCTGATGCCGCGCTCGTCAACATGTCGGAGGAGCATGGCATGATCGACCTCACCGCTTCGGCGCGGAAACCCCGGGTAGGGGAGACCATTTCGATCGTCCCGAACCATTGCTGCGTCGTGTCCAACATGGTCGACGAAGTCTATGGCATACGCGACGGCGCGGTCGAGCTTGTCTGGCCGGTGGCCGCGCGCGGGCTGATGCGTTGAGGGAACGGACCGGCCACCCCGGCCGGCCCGCGGATTTTGTCTAGAGTTTCGTCCAGGCGCCATTCTTCTTCGAAGACTTGACGCAGGCCTCGACGAACGCAACCCCCTCGACGCCGTCCTGCACGGTCGGATACACGACATCCTTAGCCGGCTTTCCACCTTTGCGCCGCGCCGCACGTATCGCCCGTGCTGCTTCCTGGTAGATGTTGGCGAAACCTTCGAGATAGCCTTCCGGATGGCCCGATGGCACGCGCGTCAGCCGCCCGGCAACCGCCGTAGCGCCGGCGCCCGCCCGGGTGATCAGCCGCTTCGGCTCGCCAAATGGCGTGTACCAGAGGTAGTTCGGGTCGGCCTGGACCCATTCAAGCCCGCCCTTGGTGCCGTAGATCCTGAGCTTCAGGCCGTTCTCGTGACCCGGCGCCACCTGGCTCGCCCAGATCATCCCTTTTGCAGCATGCGCCGTGCCGACACGCTTGAAACGCAGCAGCACGTTGAGATTGTCATCGACAAGCCGGCCGGGCACGAAGGAATCGAGATCCGCCGAAAGCTCGGCAAGTTCGAGGCCCGAGACGAAACGCGCCAGGTTGTAGGCATGCGTGCCGATGTCGCCCGAGGCGCCGCCGACGCCGGACTGTTTCGGGTCGGTGCGCCAGGCCGCCTGCTTCTGGCCTGTCTGCTCGATCGGGTCGGTCAGCCAGTCTTGCGGATATTCCGACTGCACGAGCCGGATGTCGCCGAGTTCGCCCTTGGCCACCATGTCGCGCGCCTGCCGCACCATCGGATAGGCGGTGTAATTGTGCGTCAGGACGAACACTTTGCCGGACTTTTCGACCAGCGCGGCGAGCTTCTTGGCGTCGGCGAGGTTCGAGGTCAGCGGCTTGTCGCAGATGACGTGGATGCCGGCTTCCAGGAATGCCTTGGCAGCCGGAAAATGCACGTTGTTTGGCGTTACGATCGCCACCGCCTCGATTCCATCGGGACGTTTGGCCTCGGCCTTGGCCATTTCGGCGAACGTCGCATAGCTGCGCGACGGATCGAGCCCGAGTTCGGCGGCCGAGGCCTTGGCGCGTTCCGCGCTGGACGACAACGCGCCGGCAACCAGTTCGAAATCCCCGTCCATGCGCGCTGCCAGCCTGTGAACCGCGCCGATGAAAGCACCTTGTCCACCGCCGACCATGCCGTAGCGGATCGGCCCCTTGCCCGACTCAACCTGTCTGCCGCTGACCATCCATTCCTCCTCGCTTCTTCTTCATGCGTAAAATCCGCCCCGCCACCGGAGCGGATTTCCGGGCGGTCTTGCAAGCGCCATTTGTGTCCGAATCCCTGGAACCAGACGCAAACAGCCGCCTCAAATCCCCATCATCGCCCTGAGCAGCTTTTTGTCGGTCGTGCCGCCTGCAAAATCGTCGAACGCCCGTTCAGTGACGCGGATGATGTGGCTGGCGATAAACGGCGCGCCCTCGGCCGCACCGTCCTCGGGATGCTTCAGGCAGCATTCCCATTCCAGTACCGCCCAGCTGTCGTAGTCGTACTGCGCGAGCTTGGAGAAGATGCCGGAGAAGTCGACCTGTCCGTCGCCCAGCGACCGGAAGCGGCCGGCCCGGTTCAACCAGCCCTGATAGCCAGAATAGACGCCCTGGCGACCGGTCGGGTTGAACTCGGCATCCTTCACGTGGAAAGCCTTGATGCGCTCGTGATAGATGTCGATGAACTCCAGATAGTCGAGCTGCTGCAGCAGGAAGTGCGACGGATCGTAGTTGATGTTCGCCCGCTTGTGGCCACCGACCGCATCAAGGAACATCTCGAAGGTAGCGCCGTCGAAAATGTCCTCTCCCGGATGGATTTCGTAGCCGACATCGACCCCGACATCGTCATAGGCGTCGAGGATTGGCTTCCAGCGCTTGCCCAGTTCGCTGAACGCTTCCTCGATCAGGCCAGCCGGCCGCTGAGGCCACGGATAGAGATAGGGGAAGGCAAGCGCGCCCGAGAAGGTCACCGACGCGTTGAGCCCGAGGTTGCGCGAAGCCTTCGCGCCAAACTTCATCTGCTCAACGGCCCATTTCTGGCGCGCCTTCGGGTTATTGTGGACCGAGGGCGGCGCAAAGCCGTCGAACTGGCTGTCATAGGCCGGGTTGACCGCAACAAGCTGCCCCTGCAGATGCGTCGACAATTCGGTGATCTCGACGCCGGCGTCGGCGCAGATGCCTTTAACCTCGTCGCAATAGGCCTTGGAGGTCGCGGCCTTCTTCAAGTCGAACAGGCGACCATCCCAGGTCGGGATCTGCACGCCCTTGTAGCCGAGCCCGCCTGCCCATTCGGCAATCGACTTCAGCGAATTGAACGGCGCGGCGTCGCCCGCGAACTGCGCCAGAAAAATAGCGGGGCCCTTCATTGTCTTCGGCAAGAATTCCTCCCTCGTCCTGACCTTGACCGGTCAGCAATCGGTTTGTGTCCAATCGGTTTGCATCGCAAACGCGGAAAGTCCAGCAGGATAGGCGGCACTCAGGCATTCATGAGCACAAGCCATGGCAGGCGGAGCCACCCCGACCGCCGGCCATCAGCCACTTCCCCATGATAGCCGGACGCAGCACTGAATTGTCGGCTTTCGATGTTTGCCCTCCATTCTGGTAATACCAAAATTCAACTATCGGTCAAGGCGGCAGGAATAAGGGGCGTGCTAGCCCGCGATTTTTTGTTAAACCAATAAGGCACATAATTTCAAATGGTTAGGCGCAATCGTGCGTGATATGACTGGCTCACTTGCGGCGGGTTTTTTTTTACGATAGACGTCAGGTAAACCTCAATTGGTCGAACCAGATTGCCACGGTGCGGGCTCGACCATGCGGGAGGACAAGCAGTCATACGCCCACGCATACGGTGTGCGGGCGATTTTCGGGAGAGAGACCATGCACCTTTCAACGCACAACTGGATGCGCGCCGAGCCGCTCGAGGTCACCCTCAAGCGCATCAAGAAGTTCGGCTACGAATCGATAGAGATTTCCGGCGAACCGGAACAGTATAAGCCGGCCGAGACCCGCAAGCTGCTGAAGGAGTACGGCATCCGCTGCTGGGGCGCCGTCACCCTGATGCTTGGCGAGCGCAATCTCGCAGCCAAGGACCAGGGTCAGCGCGAGCGCTCGGTGCAGTATGTCAAGGACGTGCTCACCATGGTCAGCGAACTCGACGGCGAAATCATCACGCTGGTTCCCGGAACGGTTGGCAAGGTTGTGCCCGACGGCTCACCCGAAGAAGAGTGGAAGTGGCTGGTCGACGCGACCCGCGAATGCTTCACCCATGCCAAGAAGGTCGGCGTCAGGATCGCGGTCGAGCCGCTGAACCGCTTCGAAACCTATATCTTCAACCGCGGCGAGCAAGCGCTGGCGCTGGCTGACGCAGTCAGCCCTGAATGTGGCGTCTGCCTCGACGCCTACCATATCCACATGGAGGAGTTCGACGTCGAGGAAGCGATCCGCAAGGCAGGCAAGCGCCTGTTCGATTTCCACATTGCTGACAACAACCGCTTTGCCGCCGGCCTTGGCACCATCGACTGGCCGAAGATCATCGGCATCCTCAAGGACATCGGCTACGACGGCGCGCTCACAAACGAGTTCGTCGCGCCGGTCGACCGCACGCCGGCCAATCGCTACCCGGACATGGTGGAGCGCAATCCCGTCGACATTTCGCCAGAGCAGTTGAAGTTCATCCAGGACCACGGCTCCAGCGTGCTCACGGAAAAGTTCTACACCGACCAGATGCGTATCACCGCCGAGACGATCCTGCCGCTCATCGGCAAGAAGATGCCGGCTTAAGGCCGGCAAGCGACAGGTCGTCAGTTCGCCCGCGGCCCGCCGCGGCAAAGGAGAGCGATGCGCATCAAGAGCGTCAAAGCCTGGTGGGTCCGGATTCCCATCGAAACGAGCCGCCAGCACCGCAGCGACTTCGGTCAGGTGCGGACTTTCGACGCCGCCATTCTGCGCATCGAGACCGACGACGGGCTGGTCGGCTGGGGCGAGGGCAAGAACGCCGCCGGCAGCGCCGGCGACTATGGCGCCCTTGTCCATATGCTGAACCACGAGGTCGGCCCGCAGATCATCGGCCGGCACGCCGGCGACATCGGCGTGATCTGGGAGATGCTGTACAACGGGGTGCGCGCCGACCTCGCTGTGAAAGAGGGCCATGCAATGCCGCAGATGGCGCGGCGCGGCACCACCATCGCGGCCATCAGCGCGGTCGACATCGCGCTCTGGGACATTCTCGGCAAATCGCTCGGCGTCCCGGTCTGGCGTCTGCTCGGCGGCCGCAAGCTCGAGCGCATGCCGGCCTATGCGTCCGGCGGATGGGCTTCCGCCGACAAGGTGGGTGAGCAGTTGCTGTCCTATGTGGCGCAGGGCGGCTTCAGGACGCTCAAGATGCGCGTCGGCGCCATGGACGGCGCGCCCCACATTTCCGCGGCGCGCGTAAAGGCCGCCCGCAAGGCGATCGGCCCCGATGTCGAGCTCGCCGTCGACGCGCACGGAACCTACACGGTCGCCGATGCGCGCCGGTTCATGCATATGGTCGAGGACTGCAACCTGGCCTGGTTCGAGGAGCCTGTGATCGCCGACGACAAGCCCGGCATGGCCGAAGTGCGCGCGGCCGGCAACGTGCCGATCTCAGCCGGCGAAAGCGAGGCTACCCGCTACGCCTTTCGCGATCTTGCAATGCTCAAGGCTGCCGACATCTTCCAGCCCGATCCGGCTTTCTGCGGCGGCATCAGCGAGGCTATGAAGATCGGCACGCTTGCCAGCGCCTTCAATCTCAGGCTGGCGCCGCACCTTTGGGCGGGCGCGCCATGCTTCTTCGCCGGGTTGCACATCTGCGCGGCTTCGCCGGCCAGCTTCACGGTCGAGTATTCGCTTGGCGCCAATCCCATGATTCACGACCTCGTCGAAGACCGGATCGAGGTCAGCGACGGCTTGATTTCCATCCCGGAGAAGCCCGGCCTGGGCTTCTCGATATCGGAAAAATTTCTGGAGGCCCACGCGCAGGGCTAGAGCAATTCCGGCAAGTATCCCGTCGTTTTGCGTGCGGAATTGCCTGTAGGACGGAGCATGAAAGAGAACAACCTGCTCGCCGAGCTCGCAGCCTACCTGTTCGCCGCGTCCAGCGGCGACACTGGACGTACGCCGTCCGAACGCGAGCTGGCGGAGCATTTTTCGGTAAGCCGCGGCCAGATACGCGAGGCGCTGGCCATACTGGAAGCAATGCAGATCGTCGAGCGCCGCGCCAAGTCGGGGATCTACCTCACAACCAGGCAGGCCAGCGTCGATGCGATGGCGCTCTTTGCCAGGGCCGGGGTGCCTCTCGATCCGATCCAGATCTACGAAACGGTGGAACTGAGGAAAATCCACGAGATCAAGGCCGCGGAACTTGCCTGCGGCAGGGCGACCGAGGAGAACTACGAGCGGTTGCGCGAGATCCTGCGCGAATCGGAGGGACGCCTCGAGGCCGGCGAAGGCATTGCCAGGGAGGATCGCGATTTCCATCTGGAGATCGTGCGCGCCACCAAGAACAGCGTCTTCCACAAGGTCTGCAGCGTCTACTACGTTATGGGCGAACAGCGCTTGCCGATCTATTTCCAGGATCCGGAACGCGGCCGCAAGTCGCATGCCGAGCACCTCCAGATTTTCGATGCGCTGCTGAAGCGGGACGGCAATCTGGCGCAGGCGCTGATGAGCGCGCACCTTCAGGGCGTCGAAAGCTACTGGAAGGGCTTGATCCAGGGCCGGGCTGGCGAGGCCGGCGCTAAGCTTGAGCAGGTATAGCGCCATGGCCGTGATCTTCTCGACGCATCCTTTACATCCCCGCCCTACGGCCATGCTGAAGGACCATGGCAGTCTTCTGGTTGCCTCTGCTATCGATCCGGTGACGCTTGCAGACGAGGTCCGAGATGCGGATGTGGTCATTGTGCGCGCCAATCTGCCTCCGGTGCTTTTCGAGCGCGCACCGAAGCTGCGCGCGGCTATCCGGCATGGCGCGGGCCTCGACATGATACCGATCGACGCGGCAACGAGGGCCGGCGTACTCGTCGCCAACGTTCCCGGCGCCAACGCCCGCACGGTCGCCGAGCACGTGCTTTGGACTTCGATGGCGCTGCTCAGGAAATTCCGTCGCGTCGACCGCGACCTCAGGCAGAAGGGCTGGCTCGCCGGACGCGACCACGCCAATAACGGCAACGACCTTTCGGGCCGCACGATCGGCATCGTCGGCTTCGGGGCGGTGGGCAGACATGTCGCGCAAATGGCTGCGAAGGGCTTCGGCCTCGACGTCATCGTCAACAGCAGGACCGCCAGGGATTTGCCCGATCATGTCCGCTTCGCTTCCCTCGACGAGCTCGTCGCATCGAGCGATATCGTCGTCCTTTGTTGTCCGCTGACGCCCGACACGACCGGCCTGATGGG
This sequence comes from Hyphomicrobiales bacterium, assembly GCA_026400435.1. Taxonomy (GTDB): domain Bacteria; phylum Pseudomonadota; class Alphaproteobacteria; order Rhizobiales; family Rhizobiaceae; genus Mesorhizobium_K. The sequence goes on from JAPLOZ010000075.1 coordinate 39,340, forward strand.
ACCCGATCGCGTCAACAGGATGAAGCCGGGCGCCCTGTTGATCAACGTGTCGCGCGGGCCTGTGGTGGACGACGCCGCGCTCATCGCGGCGCTGGCCAACGGCCATGTCGGCGGCGCGGCGCTGGACGTGTTCGTGACGCAGCCGCTGCCTCCGGATCACCCCTATTTCAGCTTCGACAACGTGATCATCACGCCGCACATGGCGGGCATTACCGAAGAAAGCATGATGCGCATGGGCATCGGCGCGGTGGAGGAGGCCATCCGGGTGCTTGCCGGCGCGTTGCCGCTCAACCTGCGCAACCCCGAGGTCGTCGAGCACTACCGCCGCCGTTTTCCGTGAACGCACAGTCTTCGAGCGCGTTCACACCGGCTATTTGCAGGCCGACCTGAGCAGCATATCTACAGACCATGAAAAAGATCGGCTTTCTCTCTTTCGGCCACTGGAACCCCTCGCCGCAATCGCAGACGCGATCGGCGGCCGATGCGCTGCTGCAATCCATCGACCTTGCCGTCGCGGCCGAGGAACTGGGGGCGGACGGCGCCTACTTTCGCGTGCATCATTTCGCCTGTCAGCTTGGCCCGCCCTTTCCCCTGCTTGCCGCCGTCGGTGCCAAGACCAGACGCATCGAGATCGGCACGGCGGTCATCGACATGCGCTACGAGAACCCGCTGTACATGGCCGAGGACGCCGGCGCCGCCGACCTCATTTCCGGCGGCCGCCTGCAGCTCGGCATCAGCCGGGGCTCGCCCGAGCAGGTCATCGACGGCTGGCGCCATTTTGGCTACGCGCCGTCGGAGGGCCAGACCGACGCGGACATGGCGCGCCGCCACGCCGAGGTTTTCCTCGAGGTGCTGAAGGGTCAGGGTTTCGCGCAGCCCAACCCGCGGCCGATGTTCCCCAACCCGCCCGGACTGTTGCGCCTCGAGCCGCATGCGCCGGGATTGCGCGATCGCATCTGGTGGGGCGCAGCCACCAACGCCACGGCCGAATGGGCGGCCACACTCGGCATGAACCTGCAGAGCTCGACGCTGAAGTTCGACGAGGGCGGCCAGCCCTTCCACGTGCAACAGGCCAATCAGATCCGCGCCTACCGCAAGGCATGGAAAGACGCCGGCCACGGCAGTGAGCCGCGTGTCTCGGTCAGCCGCAGCATCTTCGCGCTGGTCAACGATATGGATCGCACCTATTTTGGGGGCGACAAGAGCACCGACCATTTCGGCTACATCGAACCGCAAAAGCTCGCGGTGTTCGGTCGCAGCTATGCCGCCGAGCCGGACGTCCTCATCGAGGAGTTGAAGGGCGATGACGCCATCGCCGAGGCCGACACGCTGCTGCTGAC
>JAPLOZ010000011.1 GCA_026400435.1 Hyphomicrobiales bacterium
TTCTGCCCGCCGCTCAACATCTCGAAGAACGCGCGCTACCCGGTGATGGGCGCCGCGCTGCAGCGGCGCGGCGGCACCGCCCGCCACGATGCGGTTGCCTGGGGATATGCACGCGGCGCGTCGGCGCGTGGCGTCCATATCATCCAGAACTGCGAGGTGACCGGCATCAAGAGGGCGGCAAGCGGCGCAGTGACCGGCGTCGAGACGACGCGCGGCTTCATCGGAGCCAAGAAGGTCGGCGTGGTCGCAGCCGGGCACAGCTCGGTGATCATGGAGATGGCCGGCGTGCGCATGCCGCTCGAATCCTATCCGCTGCAGGCGCTGGTGTCGGAGCCGGTGAAGCCCGTGTTCCCGTGCGTCGTGATGTCAAACACGGTGCACGCCTATATCTCGCAATCCGACAAGGGCGAGCTGGTGATCGGCGCCGGCACCGATCAGTACGTCTCCTACTCGCAGACCGGCGGACTGCACATCCTGAACCACACGCTCGACGCCATCTGCGAGATGTTCCCGATGTTCACCCGCATGAAGATGCTGCGCTCGTGGGGCGGCATCGTCGATGTGACGCCGGACCGCTCGCCGATCCTGGCCAAGACGCCGGTGCCCGGCCTCTACGTCAACTGCGGCTGGGGCACGGGCGGCTTCAAGGCGACGCCGGGTTCGGGCCATGTCTTTGCCCATACCATCGCCAACGACCAGCCGCACCCGATCAACGCGCCGTTCACGCTGGAACGATTCCGCACCGGCCGGCTGATCGACGAGGCCGCTGCGGCGGCCGTTGCGCACTGAGGAGGGCACGATGCTTCTGATCCGCTGCCCCTATTGCGAGGAAGATCGTCCGGAACTCGAGTTCCGCAACGCCGGCGAGGCGCACATCGCGCGCTCGGCCAACATGGCTGCCATCAGCGACGACGAGTTCGAGAAGTTCTTCTTCATACGGACAAATCCGAAAGGCGTCATCTTCGAGCGCTGGCGTCACGTGCACGGCTGCGGGCGCTTCTTCAACGGCGCGCGCGATACGGTCACCGACCGGTTCCTGACCGTCTATAAGGCGGGAGAACCCAAGCCCGATCTGTCCACGCTCGCGTCGAGCGCACCTGCCGCCTACGCCAACCGTCCGCCTGACCAGCTCAACGCGAAAAAGACCGCGGCGAAACGTACTGCCACCAAGAAGAAGGGAGAGGCGTGATGACCGAGCCTTTCCGCGTAACCGGCACGGGCCGGCTGACGCCCGCCAGAACCGCGCGCTTCACATTCGACGGCAAGTCATTCAGCGGCCTACAGGGCGACACGCTTGCCTCGGCGCTGCTCGCCAACGGCGTCCATCTCGTCGGCCGCTCTTTCAAGTATCATCGCCCGCGCGGCATCGTGTCGGCGGGTGCGGAGGAGCCCAACGCGCTCGTGTCGATCGAACGCGACGCCGCCCGCAAGACGCCGAACGTACGGGCCACCGTGCAGGAGCTCTATGACGGGCTTGCGGCCAATTCGCAGAACCGCTGGCCTTCGCTGTCCTTTGACATAGGCGCGATCAACGACATCGCCTCGCCGTTCTTCTCGGCGGGCTTCTACTACAAGACCTTCATGTGGCCGAAGGCGGCGTGGAAACACCTCTATGAGCCGAAGATCCGCGCAGCTGCGGGCCTCGGCGTCGCGCCGGACCAGCCCGATCCCGACCACTACGCGTCGCGCTTCGCGCATTGCGAGGTGCTGGTGCTTGGCGGCGGCGCGGCAGGCATCGCGGCGGCCCTGGCGGCAGCCGAGACCGGCGTGCGCGTCATTCTCGCCGACGAACAGGCGGAGTTCGGCGGCGCGCTCCGCTTCGAGAGCGGTGCAAGGATAGACGGCCAGGACGGCTGGGCGTGGACGCTGGCCTCGATCGCGAAGCTCGCCGCCATGGACAATGTCCAGCTGCTCTCGCGTACGACTGCTTTCGGATACTATGCGCAGAATTTCGTCGGGCTGACCGAGCGCGTCACCGACCATCTTGCCAACCCCGGCAACGAGCAGCCGCGCGAACGGCTTTGGCAGGTTCGCGCAAAGAAGGTGGTGCTGGCGACCGGCGCGATCGAGCGGCACATGGTGTTCGCCGACAACGACAGGCCGGGCGTGATGCTGGCGGCCGCCGCGCGCACATACCTCAACCACCACGGCGTCGCGGTCGGCCGCAACGTCGGCGTCTATACGGCCGGCGACAGCGCCTATGCAGCCGCGATCGACCTGAAAAAGGCCGGCGTTTCGATCGCAACGATCGTCGATCTCAGGGACAATCCGACCGGGCCGCTGGTCGACGAGGCGCGTGCGCTGGGCATCGAGATCAACCACGGCCGCGCCGTCGTGAAGGCACGCGGCAAACTGCGGGTCTCCTCGATTGTCGTCCAGCCGAAGAATGGCGGCGCGCAGCGCACCATTCCGGTTGACGCACTGATCACGTCGGCCGGCTGGACGCCTTCGGTGCATCTCTTCTCGCAGTCGCGCGGCAAGGTCGCATTCGACACCGCGACCAGGCGTTTCCTGCCGGGCGTCTATGCCCAGGACTGCATGTCCGTAGGCGCTTGTAATGGAACGGACGGCCTGGAAATGGTGCTCGACGAGGGCTACGCGGCTGGTTCGGCCGCAGCGAGAGATGCCGGCGGCAGGGCGGCAAGGGGCGGCGCGAAACCGAAGGCCGATGCCGGCGAAGGCTGGACCGGCGGCATGCTCGGTTCGGCTCCCGGGGCAGGGGCCGGGACGACTGTCAAAGCCTTCGTCGACTTCCAGAACGACGTCACAGCCAAGGACATCCGCCAGGCGGTGCAGGAGGGCATGCGCTCGATCGAGCACGTCAAGCGCTTCACCACCAACGGCATGGCGACCGACCAGGGCAAGACTTCGAACATGCACGGCCTGGCAATCGCCGCCGAGATGCTGGGCAAGGAAATACCGGAAGTCGGGCTCACCACTTTCCGCGCGCCCTATACTCCGGTCACTTTCGGGGCGATCGTCAACCACGCGCGCGGGCCGCTGTTCGACCCGACCCGCAAGACGGCGATGCACGGCTGGGCTGCGGCGCATGGCGCGGTGTTCGAGGACGTCGGCCAGTGGAAGCGCGCCTGGTATTTCCCGAGGGCAGGCGAGGACATGCACGCTGCCGTCAACCGCGAATGCATGACGGTGCGCACGAGCGCGGGCCTGTTCGATGCTTCGACGCTGGGCAAGATCGAGGTAGTCGGGCCGGACGCGGCGAAGTTCATGGAACTGCTCTACACCAATCCCTGGGAGAAGCTCGAACCCGGCCGCTGCCGCTATGGCATCATGCTGCGCGAGGACGGCTTCATCTACGATGACGGCGTTGTCGGGCGCCTGGCGCCGGACCGCTTCCACGTTACCACGACGACCGGCGGCGCGGCGCGCGTCATGAACATGATGGAGGACTACCTCCAGACTGAGTTCCCACATCTCAATGTGTGGCTGACCTCGATTTCCGAGCAGTGGGCGGTCATCGCGGTGCAGGGGCCGAAAAGCCGCGACATCATCGCGCCGCTTGTCGAAGGCATCGACATCTCCGACGAGGCCATGCCGCATATGTCGGTGCGCGAGGGAAAGATCTGCGGCGTGCCGACGCGGCTGTTTCGCATGTCCTTCACCGGCGATCGCGGTTTCGAGGTGAACGTGCCGGCAGACTACGGCCAGGCGGTGTGGGAAGCGTTGTGGGCCGAAGGACAAAAGCACGGCGCCTGCGCCTATGGCACCGAGGCCATGCACATTCTACGCGCGGAAAAGGGCTACATCATCGTCGGCCAGGATACCGACGGCACCGTGACCCCCAACGATGCCGGGCTCGACTGGGCGGTCGGCAAGAAGAAGGCTGATTTTGTAGGCATTCGCGGCCTGACCCGACCGGATCTGGTGGCGGCCGGCCGCAAGCAGCTGGTCGGCCTGAAGACGACGGACCCAAGCACGGTGCTCGAAGAAGGAGCGCAGATCGTCGCCAATCCGACCCAGCCGATCCCGATGACCATGATCGGCCACGTCACGTCGAGTTACTGGTCGCACAACTGCGGCCGGTCGATCGCCATGGGTCTTGTTGTCGACGGGCGCTCGCGCATGGGCGAGACGCTGTTCGTGCCAATGCCATCAGGAGCGATCGAGGTCGAAATCTGCTCGCCGGTATTCTTCGACGAGAAGGGAGGACGCCTCAATGGCTAAGGCTTCACAGTCGGCCACTGTCCAGTCCAGCGCCCTGCGGCGGCCCGCCGAGGCCGGCCGCGCGTTCTCGGCCCGGGGTGTCGAGCTGGTAGCGCTGCCGCCCGCGCACCGCATTTCGCTGCGTGCGCCGGCCGGCTCTGTTGCGGAGCTTTCCAAGGCGCTGGGCCTCACCTTGCCGCAGAAACCGAAGACCTCGGCGTCGAAGGGCACTCGCACCGCGCTTTGGCTCGGGCCCGACGAGTGGCTGGTGTTCGACGATGGCGCGAAGGATCCGCTGAACGACTGCGCAGGCGTTGCGGCGCTGCATTCGGCGGTCGGAATTTCCCACCGCAATATCGCGGCGTCGGTGACGGGACCAGGCGCCGCCCGGACCGTCAATGCAGGATGCCCGCAGGACCTGTCGCTCGCGCTTTTTCCGGTCGGGGGCTGCTCGCGTACCATTCTTGGAAAGGCCGAGATCGTGTTGCTGCGCACCGGCGACGAGGCCTTCCGCGTCGAATGCTGGCGCTCCTTTTCCGACTATGTCTTGACCTTCCTTACGGAAGGTGCGCGCGACGCTGCGGTCTGAACTGAGGCCCGGAGCGCGCCGCGTTCCGCCGGCTGCCTCCGGGGGCTCCCCCCAGTTCAATGATCAGTTCGAACGGAACTTGAGCTTGGGTTTGGGGGTCGCAGCCTTGAAGTCGTTGGCCTTGCCGCTGCTGTTCTTGTTGGCGCCGTCGCAAAGATCCATGCCGCTGCTGACGCAGCTTGAATAGCCCGCGTCGCCGGAATCCTGGCCCGGCCAGAGGAAACCGCAAGCGGCAATGGCGTCATCGTAACAGTCGCTCAGCGCGCTCGCGTCAGCCTTCATCGAGCTGATCGAAACCGTCATTGCCGCTGCAGCGACGAGGATTGCAAGGGTCTTCATTTTCGTCTCTCCAATGTTGCGTTTGAACCGGCCGTGCTGGCCTGACGCATCTGTGTGTTTCGCGGCCGGAGAAAGGTTCACGTCAATTTTTCAGCTTCGGCTGGATGCCGTGCCGCCCGGAGGAAAGGACTGGCGCGGCGGCAATCCTTTCCTATGTGTCATGGATAAACAGCGAGGAGCCCCGACAATGACCGACCGGCAGACGCCGAACAGCGCCAAAAACTCACCGGCGGCGCAGTCGCTCGAACGCGAGCGCGGCAAGCAGCCTCACCTGTCGCCGAGCCAGGAACTGGAAGCGGAACTCGAGGAGGGCCTTGAAGATTCGTTTCCTGCAAGCGACCCGGTGTCAGTGATTTCGTCCTCAATCCCCGGTAAGCCGAAAAAGCGCACGAGATAAAGACGCTTTCAGCATGGTCAGCGGCAGCCGGAACGAAACAGTGCGACAGGCGTTGTGTGTCGCTTCCGATTTGCAAGGACGAAACACATGGCTTCCGCTTTCTCACGTTTCCGCGGCGATATCGAAGACGATCTCGAAGCGCAGGTTGCAAGGCTGACAAAAGAGCTCGCAATGCTGCGGAAGTCGGCTGGCAAGCGCGGCTCCGTGGCCTATGGCGATGCGCGCGGCGCGGCTGCGGACCTGTATGGCGACCTGCGCGAACGGTTCATCGAAGCAATTCCGATCGTGCGCAAGCAGGCCAAGGCAGCCGACCGTGCAGCGCGCGACAATCCGACGGTGACCGCCGCCGTGGTCGGCCTTGCCGTGGTTGGCCTGCTGGTAACAATGATAGCGCGCCGCTGAGCGGTGTTCAGCCGTCGTTCGAGGCGTTGAGCTGGTCGGGCATGAGCCCGCTGTCCCGCCTCGAATCCGCCAAAACCTCGCCGAGGGTCAGCCTGCGCGTCGCGATCATCGGCGCATAGGCATTTCGCAATCCAGCCATGCGCGGGTTGTCCCGGTGCAGGGCCAGCGCGGTCTGGTCAGCGTATAGTTCGGTGACCAGAATGAGGTTGGGCGCAGGCGCGCCCTTTGCGTCCAGAACTTTCACGACTTCGAAGCGCAGGCAGCCGCGCTCTTCGGCAAGGGTTTTTCTTGCGTGGTCCTTCATGAGGGCGATGAATTCGTCTTCGCGTCCGCCCTGCGTCTCGAATTCGACGATGATGCTGATCTGCGGCACATTTGTCTCCATATGGTCCCGGCCGACGACAATACGTCAAGCCGGCTTGGGCGGCACGAAGGCGAGCGTGAGCCAGCGCGCCGTGAGGGCGGGTTTAGCCGATCCATCAATCTCGATGGTTACGTCGTTGGTGACCTGCACCCAACCTGAAGGCCGGATCTTGAGGTCGGCCAACACAAACCGCGCCCTGATGCGGGCGCCGCTCTTTACCGGCGCGACGAAACGCACCGTATCGAAACCATGGTTGATTCCGATGTCCGCGCGTTCGACTTTCGGCGCCGTTTCGAAGGCAAAAGCCGACAACAGCGAAAGCGTCAGGAAACCGTGCGCTATCGTTCCGCCGAACGGCGTCTCCGCCGCGGCTCGGGCCGGGTCGCAATGGATGAACTGATGATCGTCGGTTGCATCCGCGAACTGGTCGATCATGGTCTGCGTGATCTCGCGCCACGGCGACAGGCCGCTTTCCTTGCCGACCATCGCTTGCAATTCGTCGAGCGTTATCGTCCTCAAGCCGACTGTCTCCTCTCGCGCTGGGCAAGCGTTCGAACCTTTCGAAGGGCATTGCGCCGGAGGTAGAGCTGGTCGCCATGCCGTGGAGCGCTGTGGGCCTCTCGAAAGCCGTGCCTCAAGAGGTAATCGCGCAGCTCCGGATATAACACTCCTCCTTCATAAAATCTTCGGCGTGACACTTCGACGATAACGGCCTTTGCATGGTTCAGCACTGACTGTCCGCCCTTAAGCGCAAGCAGCTCCGCGCCCTGTACGTCCACGACAAGGAGATCAGGCTTGGCAAATCCGTTTTCCATCGCAATTTCATCGAGTGTCCTCGTCACGACTTCTTCGGAGATCCCGGTGTCTTCAACACTCGGCCAATAGCGCTTGAACATCGGCGTCGCCGCATACATCGAACTGGATGCCCCCTCATTGCTGAAGCGCCGCAGATGAAGAACCTGATTGCCCGTGTCGGCGACAAACGCGTTGACCGCTGTGTGGCTCGTCGCGGCGTTCGACTTGACGGCCAGCCGGGCGACGAGTTCGCGGTAGTCCGCCGCCGACGCCTCAACCCAGAGCACTTTGGCAAGGCCAAGCGCCTCGTAGTCGGCGCGCTCTTCGCCGAAATGCGCTCCAACGTGGATTGCCGTTGCCAGGCCAATCTCCGCGCCCAGGCCCTCCTTCAGAACCTCGATAGGTTCGCGGTGCGCTTTTCTGAACCCAAGCAATCTCAGACATCTATTCAACACTACAGGAGTTTCCCGGGACCGCGGTGGTGTTCAAACCCGGTTCCAACCCAGCCGGCCTGCATGGCCTGCGATCACATTGCAAATGCAGAGTTAAATGTCTTACGGTCGCCACTCGGAAGACATTGTTTTGCAGCATGCGGGTGACCAATTGAGTTTCACTTCAAGGCAGGGTTCAAATTGATATTGTACGTCATAAACACTCAGAAGTCTCAAGACAGAATGTTGCATATGCAGAATATGCTTCATGGGATGAACGTAGATTTTTCTCGCGTTGACGCAATTGATGGAGATGATCTTACGGAGTCGGATCTTGCGTATTGGCAATCCCGCTCGCGGGTGTGGGCGCCGCTGACAGCCAACGAGATCGCCTGCTTCTTGAGCCACCGCAAATCATGGCAGCTGGTCGTCGAGCGAGGCGAGCACTGGGCTTTTATCTGTGAGGATGACATTCACGTCTGCGAGGCATTTGAACAATTCGTGAGAACGCCGACGTGGCTCCCGGAGAAGGCTGACATCGTCAAGGCGGAAACCGTGCTCGAGCGGGTCGAATTGGATCGGAATCCGACCTCCGATAAATTGAACCACGCTCTGAGGAAACTGAACTCCGAACATCTCGGCGCCGCTGCATATTTTGTTTCCCTCGATGCCTGCAAACGCCTGCTTCAGCTTACAGACGAAATTTGCGAGCCCGTCGATTGCCTGCTGTTTTCGTCGCGTGCGCCTATAATGTGTCAGTTGGAGGTCTATCAGATCGACCCGGCGCTGTGCATTCAGGATCGCTTTCTCGCACGCGAGGGGCAAGGTTTGGGGCTGGTCAGCCAGATACCCCTGACGCGGTTCGACAAGGTTGCGCCGGTTGGATTCAACCAGTGGGCAAGCAAGTTGTGGCTGGAAGCAAAGCGACCTTTGCGGCAGTTCGCGGGGCTCGTGCGACGCAAGGCCCTGACCGCGATTGGGCGCTCTGTCTTCAAGGTCGTGCCGATTCATCTCGCTCAAAGGCAAGAATGAGAGGACACGTCATCAGTCGGATATACGCTGGCATGGGCAACCAGATGTTCCAGTATGCCGCGGGAAGGGCCTTGGCTCTTCGCAGTGGAAGTTCGTTCCAATTGGACTGCCGCCACCTCGACAGCGCCGGGTCACCGCCCTACGGGCTTGGCCATTTCAACATTGAAAGGGCGCTCAGTTCGGGAAGGTTGCCGCCGGAGCGCAAGGGTCAGCGGATCAGGTACAATGTCTGGCTGAAGTTGAAACTCCCCCCACAGCTGTTGAGGGAGAAACATGCGCGGTTCGACGAACGGTTGCTCGCGCCACTGACCGATGTGTTTCTGGACGGCTATTGGCAATCCGAGCGGTATTTCGCGGATGCTGCCGATACGATCCGTGTGGATTTCCAGTTCACCACGCTGCCCGATCTACAGAACGCACGTCACCTCGAGCGCATCAGTGCGGTTCGAGCAGTTTCGCTCCACGTTCGGCGTGGCGACTACCTTCGACCGGAGGTGCAGGCGCAATTTGGCTCGCCGACGCTGAAGTACTATCGCGACGCCGTCGACCTGATCGCTTCGAATATTGACGCCGAGCCCGTGGTCTATGTCTTCTCGGATGATCCCGAATGGGTGCGCGACAATCTCATCTTACCCTTCGAGACAAGAGTGATGGCGCATAACGGTCCGGACAAGAACTACGAGGACATGCGCCTGATGAGCGCCTGCCGGCACCATGTCATCGCCAACTCAAGTTTTTCGTGGTGGGGGGCCTGGCTCAATGCATCTCCCGACAAGATCGTCGTTGCACCGAAACAATGGTTCGTCGATCCGAGAATTGACAATCCGGACATCACGCCCGACTCATGGCTGCGCCTGGATGGGTGAGGCAGCCCCGACTCAAACGGCCCTGGTGTCGACTCGCTCGAGAAAATGCCGGTAGGTCGCGCGGATGCCGTCCTCCAGGCCAATCTTCGGGCGCCATCCCATCGCGGCGATCTTGCTGCCGTCCATCAGCTTGCGCGGCGTCCCGTCGGGCTTCGTCGGGTCCAGAACGAGCGCGCCACCATAGCCGACGATCCGGCAGACGATCGCGGCGAGTTCCAGGATGGTGAGGTCGCTGCCGCTGCCGACATTGATGTGTTCAGCGCCGGAATAATGCCGCATCAGGAACACAAGCGCCTCGGCGCAGTCATCGACATGCAGAAATTCGCGGCGCGGCTTGCCGGTTCCCCAGAGCATCACGCTCGGTGCGCCTGAAGCCTTGGCATCATGCACCTTGCGGATCAGCGCGGGCAGAACATGGCTTGTCGCAAGGTCGAAATTGTCGCCAGGACCGTAGAGGTTGGTCGGCATCGCCGAGATGAAGTCCGCGCCGTGCTGCTGCCGGTAGGCCTGGCACAGCTTGATGCCGGCAATCTTGGCGATTGCGTACCATTCATTCGTCGGCTCCAGGGGGCCGGTCAGAAGCGCTTCCTCGCGTATCGGCTGCTCGGCAAGTTTCGGGTAGATGCAGGAAGAGCCCAGGAACAGAAGCTTTTCCACGCCGGATCGGTGCGCCGCCGCGATGACATTCGCCTCGATCATCAAATTGTCGTAGAGGAAATCGGCGGGTGCGGTCGCGTTGGCAAGGATGCCGCCCACCTTGGCCGCGGCGAGAAACACCACCTGCGGGCGGTTTTCGGTCATCCAGCGATCGACAGACGCCTGGTTCTTCAGGTCAAGTTCGGTGCGCGACGCGGCGAGCACCGTGCAGTTTTCCCGACCAAGCCGGCGCACGATCGCGCTGCCGACCATGCCATTATGGCCGCAGACCAATACCCGCTTGCCGGCCAGGTCGAATTGGACCTCAGCCACGGCTGTTCGACTTGACGGACAGTTCCGCTGCCTGCAGGTCGGCCAGCGTCATCTCCTCCACCAATTGCTCGAACGTCGTCCTGGCCTTCCAGCCAAGCTTCTCGCGGGCCTTCGACGCGTCGCCAAGCAGGGTCTCCACTTCGGCGGGGCGGAAGTAGCGGGGATCGACGACGACGATCGCGTGACCGTCCGGCGTCAACGCCTTCTCGTCGACGCCTTCGCCCTCCCAGCGCAGTTGCATGCCGAGCACCCTGGCCGCCGCGTCGACGAAATCGCGCACGCTGCGCTGCTCGCCGGTGGCGATCACGAAGTCCTCGGGCGTCGGTTGCTGCAGCATCAGCCACTGCATCTCGACATAGTCGCGCGCATGCCCCCAGTCGCGCCGGGCGTCCAGATTGCCAAGCAGCAGCCTGTCCTGCACGCCAAGCTTGATGCGCGCCAGCGCTCGCGTGATCTTGCGGGTGACGAAGGTCTCGCCGCGCACCGGCGACTCGTGGTTGAACAGGATGCCGTTGCAGGCATAGAGCCCGTAGGCCTCGCGGTAGTTGACGGTGATCCAGTAGGCATAAAGCTTGGCGACGCCATAGGGGCTGCGCGGGTAGAAGGGCGTGGCCTCGGTCTGCGGTGTCTGCTGTACCAGTCCATAGAGTTCGGAGGTCGAAGCCTGGTAGAATCGCGTCTTGTCCGCGAGACCCAGAATGCGGATCGCCTCAAGCAGCCTCAGCGTGCCAAGTGCGTCGGAATTGGCCGTGTATTCGGGTTCCTCGAAGGATACCGCGACGTGGCTCTGCGCGGCGAGGTTGTAGAGTTCGTCGGGCCGGGTCTGCTGGATGATATGGGTGAGGCTCGAGGAGTCCGTCATGTCGCCGTGATGCAGCACGAAGCGGCCCGCCTTGCCGGGCTCGCCGTCGAACAGATGGTCGATACGAGCGGTGTTGAACAGCGACGTGCGCCGCTTCACTCCGTGGACGACATAACCCTTGCCGAGCAGGAATTCGGCAAGATAGCTGCCGTCCTGTCCGGTAACGCCCGTCATCAGTGCGATTTTGCCGTTCGGCGCGGGTAGGGGCATTTCGGTCCTTGAACGTTTCCGGCGACACTGTTCGCCAGACTGGTCGAGGTCGTCCTATCGCGGAATGCCCTGGCGTTTCAACCGCTGCTGGCGCCAATGCTGGCAGTTTGTCGACGGGACCGGCGATCCTGCTCCGGTCCAAGAACACATCGCGGTCGCTTTCATCTTCGAGAGCTGTTCGTTCCCCGACCGAAAATGGATGTGGGGCAGCAGTGCCGTCAACGATGTCGTTGATATGCTCTAGTGGAGCACCAGCACGTCTTCGGGCGAAAAGCTGATCTCAGCCTTGTCGCCGACGGTTGGCGGCGGTGACGCCGGGCTGTTGAATGTGTCGAGCGAGACACGATCCTTGCCAACGCCGACGCGGACCCGGATCACCGATCCGAGGAAGCTGACCTCGGAAATCTCGCCGCCCAGCGTGGCGTCGCGGCCTGGCTGGCGGCCGAGCGAAATTGCCTCCGGGCGCAATGCCAGCGAAAGCGTGTCGCCGGCTTTCGAGCCGTTCAGCTTGCCCTTGAGCAGGACGCTGCTGGGGCCGACCTGCACAGCGCCGGTCGAAGGATCGGTGACGGTACCCTCCAGCACATTCAGCGTACCGACGAAATTGGCGACGAATTTTGTGGTCGGGCGGTTGTAGATCTCAAACGGCGTGCCGACCTGCTCGGCCTTGCCGCCATACATCACGGCGATACGGTCGGAAATCGACAGCGCCTCTTCCTGATCATGCGTGACGAAGATTGTCGTGATGCCGAGCTTCTGCTGGATCGAACGGATTTCCTCGCGCAGCGACACGCGCACCTTGGCGTCGAGCGCCGAGAGCGGCTCGTCGAGCAACAGCAGTTTCGGGCTGGGCGCCAGCGCGCGGGCAAGAGCGACGCGCTGCTGCTGGCCGCCGGATAGCTGGTAGGGGTAGCGGTCGCCAAACTGGTCGATCGGCAGGCGGATGATGTTGAGCATCTCGGCGACGCGCTTGTCCGCATCGGCCTTGGGCATGCCGGCGACCTTCAGTCCGAACGCGACGTTCTGCGCGACGGTGAGGTTGGGAAACAGCGCATAGGCCTGGAACACCATGCCGACGTTGCGCTGGTTGGGCTTCAGCCTGGTAACATCCCTGCCGCCGACGATGATGGAACCCGAAGTCGGTTCTTCGAAACCGGCTACCATGCGCAGCACCGTCGTCTTGCCGCAGCCAGATGGCCCGAGGAACGAGACGAATTCGCCAGGCGCCGCTTCGAGGGTAAAATCCTGAACGACGGTATTGGGGCCGTAGGACTTCTTGACATGCTGGATGCTGAGGAAGGGATCGGCCATGGTATTGGGCTTTCAGATCAGCGGGGTTGGTTCGACGATTTAGGCGCGTAACGCGACAGCAGCTGGATAAGCGACATGCAGCCCCAGGTGATAACGAAGGCGATGATTGCCAGCGCCGCGGGCTCGTAGGCGCGGTTGGCGCCGATGTTCTGCAGATAAGGGCCGAAAGCAGGCCGGTTCAGCAGGCTCGCCATGGTGAACTCGCCGATGACGATGGCGAACGTCAGGAAAGCGCCCGACAGCACGGCGATCAGCACGTTGGGCAGGATAACCCGCCCTATGATGGTGGTCCAGCCGGCGCCGAGGATCTGCGCCGCTTCCGTCAGCGTGCGCACGTCGATGGTCCGGAGGCCTGTGTCAACCGCCCGGTACATGTAGGGCAGCGCGAGCGTGGCATAGCCGATCACCAGCAGCACGTTGGTGCCGCTTGTCGTCGCAAGAAACGGCAGCGGCGAATTGGAGCCATACATGCGGATATAGCCGAACACGATGACGATCGCCGGTATGACCAGTGGCAAGAGCGTGATGAACTCGACGATTGGCCTGAGCTGCGGCATGCGCAGCCTGATCCAGTAGGCGGTTGGCACTACGAGCAGCACGCCAAGCACGATGGTGAAGAGGGCGGCCACGATTGAATAGGTGAAGCTTTCCTGGAAATGGGGATCGCCAAACACAGAGCGATAGGCGTCAAACGAGTAGATGCCGCGCGTCTTGCGCAGCGAAAATTCGAACGTAGCGATGAGTGGAATAAAGAAATAACCCGCGCCGATGGCGAAGGTGACCCAGGCCCAGAAGCGTCCGGACTTCATTTCAGCCACCTCTCCGAACGGGTCCGGAACCAGATGTAGAACACATTGGCGAGGCCGGTAATGACGATCATGCCGAAAGCTATGGCGTAGCCGAGATGCGCATTGTGCAGCACGTCGCCGCGAATCTGCGCGTAAAGCACGATGGGAATGATGTTGAGCGAGGAACCGGTCAGTGCATAAGCAGTGGCGATGGCGCCGAAGGCGTTGGCAAAGAGCAGGATAACCGTGCCCAGGAAACTCGGCCAGATGACCGGGACGACAACCATGCGCCAGTATTGCGACTGGGTGGCGCCGAGCGTAGAGGCCGCCTCGCCCCATTCCTTCTTCAGCCCGTCGATCGCCGGCGTGATGATGACAACCATCAGCGGGATCTGGAAATAGACATAGGTAAGCGTCAGGCCCCAGAAGGAAAGGATGTTGAAGCCGTTGGCATAGAGGTCGAAGCCGAAATAGGTCTTGAGGATCACGGTGGCCAGACCAAGTCGGCCGAGCGTTGCGATGAACGCGAAGGCCAGCGGCACGCCGGCGAAATTGGAGGCGACGCCCGAGAAGGTCAGCGTCGCGGATCGTATCCAGTTGGGAAGACCACCCCGCACGATGGCGATGGCAATGGCCAGACCCATAAGGGCGCCGATCAGCGCGGAGGCAAGACTGACCTTGATCGAGATCCAGTAAGCGGCGACGATCGATGGCTGCGACAGTGCCGCGATGTTTTCGAAAGTGAATTCGCCCGCGTCGTTCTGGAAGGCGCCGATCATCAGATAGAAAGTCGGCAGGATCAGGAACATGACGGCGAAGATGAAGAACGGCGCGACGCCCAGCCACTGCGTTGGAAGCCGCATCCCGCGCGCTTCAGCAGGAGGCGCGGTCCTTCCTGCGGTCGCCGGATCTGAAAGGCTGAGATCGGTCATTCGCCGGCTACCGTGACAGAGAAAGGCCGGGCGGCAAAATTGCCGCCCGGCCGACTTCGGATCTTACTGGACGTTGGCGCCGACGACGGCGTCCCAGTTCTTGGTGATCGCTTCCTTGGCCTTGCCCTGCTCTTCGAGGGTCGGGAACACGGCGGCTTCGTAGGCGGCTGCCGGCGGCATCTTCGCCAGCATTTCCGCCGGGATCAGGCCCTTCTTGGCGAGATCGTTAAAGCGGATCGGATGGCAGTAGCCAGCGAGCCAGCCGAGCTGGCCTTCGTCCGAATAGAGATGTTCCATCCAGAGCTTGGCTGCGTTCGGATGCGGCGCGAAGGCGCTGATCGCCTGCACGTACACACCCGCGACGACGCCGGTCTTAGGCACGATCACGTCGACCGGCGGATTGCCGTTCAGCGTGTCGCGGCCAGCCAGCGCGTTGTAATCCCAAGTGATCAGGATTGGGGTCTGGCCCTGTGCAAGCGTGGCAGCCTTGCCGATGACCGGTACGAAGTTGCCGGCGGCATTGAGCTTCTTGAAGAAGTCGAGGCCAGCTGTGCCGGCAGCTTCACCAGCGGCGGCGCCGCTGGAAAGGCCAGCGGCATAGACACCCTGGATCGCCTGGTTGGACGCACGCGGATCACCGGCGAGCGCAACGGCGTTCTTGTACTCGTCCTTCAGCAGATCGGCCCAGTCGGCCGGCGCGTTCTTGACGATATCCTTGTTCACTTCGAAGGCAAGCACACCGTAATAGTCGCCGGTCCAGAAGCCTTCGGCGTCCTTGGCGCTGTCCGGGATCGAGTCCCAGGTCGAGACCTTGTAGGGCTGGATCAGGCCGTCGGCCTTGGCGGTCGGACCGAAGGAGAGGCCGACGTCGATCACGTCAGGCGCCTGGGGGCCCTTGTTGTCCTTGTTTGCCTTGATCACCTCGATCTCGTCGCCCGAGCCGGCGTCGGGATTGAGTTCGTTGACCGTGATTTCAGGATACTTCTTCTTGAACGCGTCGATGACGGCGCCGTAGCCGCACCAATCATGCGGCAGCGCGATCGTGGTGAGCTGGCCCTCAGCCTTCGCGGCTGCAACCAGTTCGTCCATGGACTGCGCCGATGCGAAAGCCGTCGTCACCATGAGCGACGCGGCCGAAAGGGAAAGCACTTTCCCCGTGAAATTGAACATGTGTTCTCTCCGTTGAACTGACGCCAGTAGACGCCTCGGATGCGGTAGCGCTGTCGTGTGACAGTCCGATGAATGCTGGACCGTAAACCCTCCCAAGGCCCGAAAAGTTAACCCCTTTTTCGAGACTCTAGCAATCGTCGCCGAGTTTATTTCTCGGCTAATCATCGGCGATTGCCTGCTTTCCGGTCTTCTACGCCCGTTTGCGACCATTGCCGGCCCGGGTGCGACAGCCTTCAGAGCTTTCCGGCAATCGTGTTGTCGAGCAGCGCCAGCGCAGCCTTTCTGGTGAGCTTGACAGGGTTGCCCCCGGTGCTCGGATCGGCCACCGCCATGACGGCGATCTCCGCCTTGCGCCGGGCGTCCATCTTAAGCCCCTTGACCAGGTCGGGCAGCGTGTGGGGAACCTTGAGGTCCTTCCTCAGCTTCAGGATCGCCTTCGCGAAACCGTCAAAGCCGCCCTTGATTCCGAGATAGGCGGCGGCGCGCGCGATGCGCTCCTCGATCGCCGGGCGGTTGAAGGCGAGCACATAGGGCATGAAGACGCCGTTGGTCATGCCGTGATGGGTGTCGTAGAGCGCACCGATCGGGTGCGACAGCGAGTGGATCGCGCCTAGTCCCTTCTGGAAGGCGGCGGCGCCCATGGCTGCGGCGGCCATCATGTTGGCGCGCGCGGTGACATCTTTTCCATTCGCCGCCGCCTTGGGCAGGTTTTCGAAAACGAGGCGCATCCCTTCAAGGGCGATGCCGTCCGCCATCGGGTGGAAGCCGGGCGCCGAGTAGGCTTCGAGGCAATGGGCAAGCGCGTCCATGCCGGTGCCGACCGTGATGAAGGACGGCATGCCGACGGTCAGTTCCGGATCGGCGATCACGATTGCCGGCAGGAGTTTTGGATGGAAAATGATCTTCTTGGTGTGCGTGGCTTCGTTTGTCAGCACGCCGGCGCGGCCGACCTCCGAGCCGGTGCCCGCGGTGGTTGGCACCGCCACGATCGGCGCGATGGCGTCGGAATTCGCGCGGGTCCACCAGTCGCCGATATCCTCGAAATCCCAGACCGGCCTTGTCTGGCCAGCCTGGAAGGCGACCAGCTTGCCGAGGTCGAGCCCCGAACCGCCGCCGAACGCGATAACGCCGTCATGTTTCCCCTTCTTGAACGCGGCAACGCCGGCGTCGAGATTGGAGCCGACCGGGTTCGCCTTGACGTCCGAGAAGACGGCGTAGGGTATCTTGGCGTCGTCGAGGATCTTCAGCGTCGATGCGACGACCGGCAGCTTGGCCAGCCCCGGATCGGTGACGAAGAGCGGGCGCTTGATGCCGGCAAAAGCCAGCGCGTCGGGCAATTCCTTGATGCGGCCCGCGCCGAAGCGAACTGTGGTCGGGTAGTTCCATTTGGAAATCAGCTTGGTCATGGCGGTGCTTTCAGAAGCAGTTGTCGGGCTCAGATCTTTTCGCGCAGATGGTAGCTCTTTGGCCGGGTCAAATTGTCGTAGCCGATCTCCGACAGGCCGGCGCCCTTGCCGGTGTCCTTGACACCGGTCCAGACCAGTGCGGGGTCGAGATAGTCGCAGCGGTTCATGAACACGGTGCCGGTCTCGACGCGGTCGCCGATGGCAATCGCGTGCTCCGTGTCGGAGGTCCAGATCGAGGCGGTCAGCCCGTAGGGGCTGTCGTTCATCAGCGCGATCGCCTCCTCGTCGTTCCTCACCTTCATGATGCCGACGATCGGCCCGAAGCTTTCCTCGCGCATGACCGACATCTGGTGGTTGACTCCGGTCAGCACTTCCGGCGCGAGGTACGGCGAGCCGGCAATATCGTTAGCCAGCTTCATGTTGACGTGCGATGTCGCGCCCTTGCGCAGCGCCTCGGCATTCTGCTCGCGGATCAGATCGGCGAAGCGCGCCTGGGCCATCGGCCCCATGGTGGTCGCCTGTTCGAGCGGATTGCCGACGACATAGTTCCTGGTCTCGGCGACGAACCCCTCGACGAATTCGTCATAGACCTTCTCGTGGACATAGACGCGCTCGATGCCGCAGCAGCACTGGCCGGAATTATAGAAGGCACCGTCGACGAGATTGGCGACCGCGAAATCGAGCTTTGCGTCGGGCAGCACGTAGGCCGGGTCCTTGCCGCCAAGTTCGAGCCCGAGCGTCATGAAGGTGCCCGCCGCCGCCTTCTCGATGGCGCGGCCGCCGGCGACCGAGCCGGTGAAGTTGACGTGGTCGATCTTGCCCGAGCCGAGCAGTCGTTCAGTCTGGACGTGGTTCAGCACGATGTTCTGGAAGATGCCCTTGGGCAGTCCTGCCTTCTCGAACGCCTGCGCGAAACGCTCGCCGACGAGCAGCGTCTGGGCGGCGTGCTTGAGGATCACGGCCGAGCCGGCCATCAGTGCCGGCACGATGGTGTTGACGGCGGTAAGATAGGGATAGTTCCACGGCGCGATAACCATCACGACGCCGAGCGGCTCCTTCTTCACATAGCGACGGAAGCCCTCCTTCGGGTTGGAGGCGGGAACTGGAGCGAGCGCCTTCTCGGCGATCTCGACCATGTACTGCGTGCGTTCGCGCACGCCGCCGAACTCGCCGCCGTAGCGCACGGGACGTCCCATCTGCCAGGCGATCTCGGGCACGATCTCGTCGGTCATCGCGACCAGCGCCTCAAGCATTGCGAGCATGTATTTGCCGCGCGCGGCGATTGGCGTCTTGGCCCATTCGACCTGCGCCGCCTTCGCACGCTCGACGACTGCGTTGACTTGGGCGTCGGTCGCAACCGGCCGCTCGGCGTAGATCGAGCCGTCGACGGGAGATTTGAGTTTGATGGTTTCGCTCATGAAAACTCCATAAGATCAGCAGGCAAGTGCGCTGACATGGCCCTGCTTGGCATATTCGAGGATCGCACGGTCGCGGGTCATGAGAGTCAGGTCATGGGCGCGCGCCGTGGCGACCAATATCCGATCTGCGGGATCGCGATGCAGATTTCCTGGCAGAAAAGAAGACTCAATTAGCACTTCCGGAGACAGGGGCTCAATCCTGACCCCCGTGGCGGCAACCACTTCGCCAAATAGCGCAAGGGGCGTCCTAGTGGCTGGCAGCCGGTCCTTGCAACTCAATAAACCGAGTTCCCAAGCCGAGATTGGGGACACTCGGATTTTTTCGTCCGCGGCGAAGGCGGCTTTCATCGCTGCCCTCGCTTCCGGCTTTATCACTTCGTCCATTGCGATCCAGATGATCGCGCAAGTGTCGAGCAGCAGCCTTTTCGTCACGGCGTCTTGTCCGGTTCGAAAGCTGGCTGGGTGTAATCATAGTCGGCGACAAGAGTGACCCTGCCCTTCCATATCCCAAAGAGAGGATGATCAGGTTTTTGCGATCGTTCTCCCGCATTGCTGCCTTCATAGGGTGCCTGCGTTGCTTCTGCGAGGCCTGATGTATCATGGCCAGCCAGTGTCCGAATGTTCACGCGGGAATAACCTTCCGGCCAGCCCTCCAAGCTGAAATCCACCTTCTTGTCAGCCAGATCGACATTTGAAGTACGGTAACTCGCGCGCATCCAAGCGCGTGCCTGGCTGTGGCCGCTTGGGCTGTTGCTCCACCATTCCTCGCGTTTTCGGGCCGACGGTGGGAGGGGCGCCCCAACTATCGCTTCGATTTCGGCAAAGGACAGGGTGAGTCGTCCCTGCCCGGAGAAAAGCAGGTACTCAAACAGTGGGTGATACTTCGTTCCTTCAGTCATGCTGAAACGTACCATCAGTTCGCCGGTATACCAATAGTATCTTACTACCTATGGCTCAATACCTCTCAAACCCTCTGTGCAGTTCCCAGTCGGTGATGCGACGGTCGTATTCGAACTGCTCCCACTCGGCGGTGTTGACGTAGTGGTCGACCACATCGTCGCCGAGGGCGGCGCGCAGCATCTTCGATTTCGCCAGGCTTTCGGTCGCGGCGCGCAGCGTCTTGGGGATTTCCGGCGTGCGGCTTGCCTTATATGCGTCGCCCTCAAAAGGCTTCTGCAACTCCAGCTTCTCATCGAGGCCTGCGAGCCCGGCGGCGATGAGCGCCGCGAAGGCAAGGTAGGGGTTGAGGTCGGCGCCGCCGATGCGGCACTCCATGCGCACGCCCTTGGTGCCTTCGCCGCAGAGCCGGAAGCCCGCCGTACGGTTGTCGCGACTCCAGATGATGCGGGTCGGCGCCCAGGTAGCGACCTGGAAGCGCTTGTATGAATTGACGAAGGGCGCGAGGAACCAGGTGTATTCACGCGCATATTTGATCTGGCCCGCGGCCCAGCTCTGGCCGATCTTCGACAGGCCCCATGGCCCCTTCTTGTCGAGGAACAGCGGCGTCTTCTTATCGGCGCTCCACAGCGAGTTGTGGATGTGGCTGGAATTGCCGGCGAGGCCGTAATTGTACTTCGCCATGAAGGTGATCGCCTTGCCCATCTGGCCGGCGATCTCCTTGGCGCCATTCTTCAGGATGACGTGGCGGTCGGCCATGTCGACGGCCTCGGCGTAGCGGACGTTGATCTCTTCCTGTCCCGGGCCCGCTTCCCCCTTGGAGTTCTCGATCGGAATTCCCGCCGCCTCCATCTCGTTGCGCAGGCGGCGCATCACGTCCTCTTCCTTGGTGGTGATGCCGATCAGGTAGTCGCCGATGTATGGTGATGCGGTCGACAGGCCCTGCCAGTGTTTTCCACGCGCAGAATCATAGGTTTCGTTGAACAGGTAGAACTCGAGCTCGGAAGCGAAGTAGCCGACATAGCCGCGCTCCTTCAGCCGCGCGACCTGGCGCTTCAGGATGGCGCGCGGCGAATGCGGCAGGTCGTCATGCGTGTGATGATCCTGCAGGTCGCACAGAACCAGCGCTGTC
Organism: Hyphomicrobiales bacterium; assembly: GCA_026400435.1. Lineage (GTDB taxonomy): Bacteria > Pseudomonadota > Alphaproteobacteria > Rhizobiales > Rhizobiaceae > Mesorhizobium_K. Next base: position 20,475 of record JAPLOZ010000011.1, read on the forward strand.
TTTTCCAGCCACGGAACATTGCGGATGGTCGCGAGGTCGGGCTTCATGACGAAGTCGCCATAGCCTTGCTCCCAGCTCGCCGCCTTGTAGCCCGGCACCGGCTCCATATCGATGTCGTTGGCCAGCAGATAGTTGCAGCCATGCGTCTCGTCGTAACCGCTCTCGACGAAGAACTTCGCCAGGAAACGTTTGCCGACCAGGCGGCCCTGCATGTCGACGGCGCACGCCAGCACCGTATCGATACCGCCTTCCGCAACTGCCTTCTTCAACTGATCGAATGTGAGGTTGCCGGCCATTCGCAAATACTCCGCGCGGATCTTGCTTGGGTGTCAGGTGTCAAAATCCGGGGCCGGTGTTGCCGGCCCCGGAGAACGCAGTTCAGGTCAATTGCCGGTTTCGCCGACAGCCCGCTCAGCTGCCGCGATGATGGCTTTGCGGGCTGCGATGCGGTCGCCGGTCGGCGGCCCCTCGAAGCGGCGCCGTTCGACGACGACCCACAGGATCAGCGCCAGGGCGAGGAACCCCAACACGACGTAGAGCACTCGCTCGTTCGGCGGTGCGATTGCGATGAACAAGATCACCGCCATGCCAATGACGGAAAGCAAGGTGACCAGTTTGTAGACGCCGGCCGACATCGCCCATGGGCCGGGGTTTGGCCATTTCGGGCCACCGAAGGCAAGGACGCCCGCGATCAGAGGTACGGTGAACGACAAGAACAGGAACACCAGTGTTGAGTTCACCACGATGACGTAGATCGAGGTTTCGCCGACCTTGATGGTCATCGCCAGCACCACGTAGAGGATGCAGAGCACGGTCGCAGTCCAGATCGCGTTGACCGGGGTACGATACTTCGGCGAGACGGTGGACAGGGCTTTTGAGCCGACCGGCACACCATCATCGCGCGAGAAGGCAAAGAGCATGCGGCTGGCCGAAGTGACGGTGGCAAGGCCGCAAAGCAGTTGCGCGATGAAGATGAAGAAATAGATCGCCAGTTTCAGCGCCGAGGGCAGAATCGCGTCCATTGTGGCAAAGAACATGCTCCAGCCCTGACCGGCGGCAACCGCCAGATCCGGAATGGCCAGCGTGATGGCGCAGATCATCACCCAACCGACGATCGATGACCAGAACACCGAGGTCACGATGCCGCGCGGCACAGAGGTTGCGGCGTTCTTGGTTTCTTCCGAGGTATGCGCCGAGGCGTCATAGCCGGTGATGGTGTAGACCGGCAGCAGGAGGCAGAGCAGGAACAGATAACCCATGCTGTCGGATTGGGGGAAGACGTTGCCGCCCACCTCGCCGGAGTAGTTGGTGAAGGTCCACAGCCGCGAAATGTCGATGGCCGGCGCGAACATCAGGCAGGCCACGACCAGAACGGCCGTGGTGGCGAAAATGATGTAGCCCGAGATGTCGGTCAGGAAGGTGGTGGCCTTGATGCCGATGTGGTTGAAGATCGCCTGGATGACGGTGATGGCGGCGACGAACAGCACAACCTGCATGTCTGTGCCGGTGAAGCCGAACCAGCTGCCGAAGGTGCCGGCGAAGAAATAGGCGGTGCCGATGTTGATGGCGCCGAGCACCGTGATCAGGCCCAGCAAGTTGAGCCAGGCGGTGAGCCAGCCCCAGAACCGGTTGCCGAGGATCGAACCCCAGTGATAAAGCCCGCCCGCTGTGGGGAAGGCCGAGGCGATTTGCGCCATCGACAGCGCGAACATGCCCGACAGGGTGCAGCCGACGATCCAGCCGATGCCGGCACCTGCGCCGCCGACTGACGAGATCGCCTGGGCAAAGGAATTGATTCCCCCCGACAGAATGCAGATGATCGAGAACGAGATGGCGAAATTTGAAAACTTTGACATGGAACGCGAAAGCTCCTGCGCGTAACCCATGCCATGGAGGACTTTAAGGTCCTCATGGTGGTCTTTGTCCGAATATGCTTTCCCTACCATTTTAACTGTCCCCTTTGTTTTGTTTGATTCAGCCGGCTGGCCAAACCTCTGTTGCTAGCCCGGCACCACGCTCCCCGTGCCACTATCGAGACCAGCCAAGATATCCGTCAGCAGAAGCGCCCATTTGCGCTGCCCCGCTTCGTCTTTTATTTCTTCGTTGCGGATTTCGATCATCGCGCAAGGCAGGCCATGCGCGCGGGCATGCCGTTCAAGCGTGAAATACACGCGATCGGCGGGCGAATAGGGCTGGTTGTCGCCAACCGTCAGGTTGCCGGCGCTTTCGAGCGCGGCAATCAACGGCGCGGATAGCCGCTCGTCGTCGTCATGCAGGATGCCGATCTGCCATGGCCGGGCGACGCCCTTGTAAATGGGCGTGAAGGAATGGATCGTCACCAGCCACGTCTCGCGGCCAGCCGCCAGTCGCTCGGCGACGAGATCGTCGATCGTCGCGTGGAATGGCTGCCAGGACAGCGCGATGCGCTGGGCGCGCTGCTTTTCGGTGAGCGTGGCATTGCCCGGGATCGGCGTGGTTTCGCTGATCGGTGGGATCAGGTCCGGCGCATCCAGGGGGCGGTTGCAGTCGATCAAAAGGCGCGACATGCCGGCTTGCACGAGCGTCGCGTCGAGCCGGTCAGCCATTTTCAGGCAGACGGGCAAAGCGCCCGGATCCCACGCGATGTGACGCTGCAGGTCGGCATCGGCGAGGCCGAGCGTCCCGTACTGAGGGGGGAGGTAATTCGTCGCGTGTTCGCAGATCAGCACGACAGGCGAGGTCCCGGCGCGGTTCGTCACACGCACCAAACCCTCCCCGACGGAGCCTTCACGAGCGCGTATTGCCTGTCCTGCGACCAGCATCAGGTCCCCTGCAAGCGCTGTATCTTACGATACGTTTTTTATTTCGTTGCGCTCGTCTGGATGATTTCATACATCTTTGCCGGCTTTGTCAAACATGTTCTTGTGGCGCACAGCAGAGGGAGGCCGCCGGGGAGATCGCTGGCGGGAAGGATCATGGCGCATGGCGTCGCCGAGCTCATTTCCGATCGGATCGACACGATGCCTGCCGGCGAGCGCCGCGCGGCGCAGGCGCTGGTGGCCAACTATCCGGTGATCGGCCTGAAGACGGTGGCGGAGTTTTCGCAGGCGGCCGGCGTCAGTTCGCCAACGATCCTGCGCTTCGTGGCGCGGCTCGGATTCCAGAACTATCCGGAGTTCCAGGCGGCGCTGCAGGACGAACTGGCCGCGCAGCTGCAGTCCCCTGCGTCCCGCGCGGGACAGCCGCAGCCGTCCAGGCAGGGCAGGACGCCGGCGACCGTCGAGGCGACACTGGAAAACATCCGCGAGACCTTCCGCCATGTGTCGGCAAAGCAGATCGCCGATATCGTCGCGCTGCTTGCCCAGCCGAAGGCCGACGTGTTTCTCGTCGGCGGCCGCTTCACCGATCCGGTGGCGCGTTACATGGCAGCTCACCTCACCATCATACGGCCGCGCGTGCAGCATCTTGTGGGTCAGGAGAGCAACTGGCGGGACCGGCTGATCGACATGGGCAAGCGCGACGTCGTCATGATCTTCGACATTCGCCGCTACCAGGAGAGCCTGTTGCGTTTCGCCGAAAAAGCCCACCAGCGCGGCGTGCACATCATCCTATTCACCGACCAGTGGCTGTCGCCGATCGCGCGTTTCGCACGCCATGTCGTCGCAGGCAGAACGGCTGTGCCGTCGCCGTGGGATTCTTCCGCCGCGCTGTTCGTCGTGGCGGAGATGCTGATCGGCGAACTGACGCGGCGGTTGGAATCCGAAAGCGCGCGCCGGATCCGCGAGATGGAAAACCTGCGCTGAACAAGCTTTTGTGAACAAGGCCTTGGCGGGCGGCAGATGCCCCAACCTTACCGGGATTTAATGATATTGCGGGTGCGCCGCAGCCGTGAAATTGTCATAACACCCACATAGGGATTCACTGTCGGCACGGTGAACCGCGTCGCGATATGTACACATGCGACCGACGTCGCACCCCCGCCCGGAGCATCAATGGCAGCCTGGAAACAGATCGTGATTGCGCTTGTCATGCTCGCCGTGGCGATGGGCGTGTGGGTCAAGTTCTTTCCGGGAGCATCCGAGGTTCTCGCCGGCTGGGACATCAACTGGCCGGGAAGCGTCGTCGCCGCGCGACCCTCGGCCCCGGCGGGAGCGCAGCAATCGAGGAGTGGCGCCGGCCCACGCACGGCAGTCGTTACCGCGCAGGTCACGAGCTCGGTGATCAACGACAGGCTTTCTGCGATAGGCACCGGGCGCGCCAACAACTCCGTCACCGTGAAACCATACACGGCGGGCCGCGTGACGGGCCTCGAGGTCGAGTCAGGCCAACGCGTCGAGGCGGGCACTGTAATCGCAATGCTCGATTCCGAAGTCGAGCAGATCGCGCTCGACCGCGCCCGGATCGCACTCGCCGACTCCGAGGCAAGGCTCGAGCGCATCCGCTCGCTGAAGATCGCCAACACCGCCACACAGGTGCAGGTCACCGATGCCGAACTTGTCGTTGGCAATGCGAAGCTGGCGTTGCGCGATGCGCAGCTCAATCTGGACCGGCGGTCCGTCACCGCGCCGATCGAAGGGATCGTCGGCATCCTGCCGGTCGAGGCGGGCAACTATGTCACTACCGACACCGTGGTCGCGACGATCGACGACCGATCGCGCATCAAGATCGACTTCTACGTGCCGGAGCGCTTCGCCGCCAACATGGCTGTCGGGGGGCTGCTCAACGCTTCGCCCATCGCACGGCCTGAAGAAGTGATCGAGGGTTCCGTCAGCGCGGTCGACAACCGCGTCGACGACAAGAGCCGGACATTGCTGGTGCAGGCCTCGATCCCCAACGACAAGGACACGCTGCGCGCCGGCATGTCGTTTCGCGTCGAGGTGCGTTTTCCGGGAGATACCTACCCCTCGGTCGATCCGCTGGCCATCCAGTGGGGAACAGACGGCGCTTTCGTGTGGGTCATCCGCGACGGCAAAGCCAAGCGGACGCCAGTCCGGATCGTCCAGCGCAACACCGAAAACGTGCTTATCGCGGCCGAGGGCATCGGCGCCGGCGATACGGTCGTGACCGAAGGAGTCCACGTCGTGCGCGAAGGCGCCGACGTGCTGGTCGCCAAGAGCGATCCCGCCGCGCCGGCGGCTGCCGGCAACGGGTCTTAGAAGGGCTGCGGATGTCGGAAGCAGGCAGCGCCCATCCCGAAGCCGGCATGACGGCACTGTTCGTGCGCCGTCCGATCCTGGCCTTCGTGCTCAACACGCTGATCGTGGTCGCCGGGCTCGCCGCCCTGTTCGGCGTCGAAGTGCGCGAATTGCCCGACGTCGACCGCCCGGTCATCACCATCACCGCCGACTACGACGGGGCAGCCGCCGAGACGATCGACCGCGAACTCACCGCCGTCCTTGAGAGCGCAGTGTCGCGGGTCTCCGGCGTAAAGTCGATCACGTCGTCTTCGTCCTACGCGCGCAGCCGCGTCACGGTCGAGTTCAACGATGGCGTCGACCTCGATGTCGCGGCCTCGGACATGCGCGACGCGGTCGGCCGCGTCGCCAACCAGCTTCCCGACGACGCTGATCCGCCCCGCATCGTCAAGGCTGACGCCAATGCCGACGCCGTGATGCGGCTTGCCGTCACCTCGGACACACTGTCGGTGGAGGACATGACGATCCTGGTCGAGGACCAGGTCGTCGATACGCTCTCGGCGGTTCCTGGTGTCGCCGACGTGCAGGCCTATGGCGACCGCGACAAGATATTCCGCATCGACATCGACCAGTCGAAGCTCGCCAGCCTCGGCTTGACGATCGCCGACATGCGCAATGCGCTGTCGTCCATCGCGCTCGACACACCGGCCGGCGCACTGACCACGACCGACCAGAACATCATCGTGCGTGCCACCGCCGACGTCACCACGCCCGAGGCGTTCGAGGCGCTGATGATCGGAGACCAGAACCGGCTCGGCGACGTGGCGACGGTGACCCTTGGGCCCGACGTCGCGCAATCCGCGCTGCGCTCCGACGGGAAGACGGGCATCGGGCTCGGCATCATCAGGCAGGCAGAGTCCAACACGCTCGACATTTCCGATGGCGTGCGCGCGGCGGTCGCCAGCATCCAGAAGACCCTGCCGGAGGGCATGAGCATTCGCGTCACCAGCGACGATGCCGTTTTCGTGCGCGGCGCCGTCCACGAGGTCGAGATCGCCTTGATGATCTCTGTCTCGATCGTGCTATTGGTCATCTATGTGTTCCTGCTAGACCTCAGGGCGACGCTCATTCCCGGGCTGGCGCTGCCGGTGGCGCTGATCGGCACTGTCGCGGCGATCTACCTGGTCGGCTTCTCGATCAACATTCTGACCCTGCTCGCGCTGGTGCTGGCGACCGGGCTGGTCGTCGACGACACGATCGTGGTGTTGGAAAACATCGTGCGCCGGCGCAACGAGGGCATGGGGCCGCGCGCCGCCGCGGTGCTCGGCACGCAGGAAGTTTTCTTCGCCGTGGTGGCGACCACCGCCACGCTGGTCGCAGTCTTCGTGCCGCTTTCGTTCCTGCCCGGCCAGACCGGCGGCCTGTTCCGCGAGTTCGGTTTCGTGCTTGCAATCGCCGTTATCCTTTCCTGCGTGGTAGCTCTTTCGCTGTGCCCGATGCTGGCTTCGCGCATGCTGACGGCGCATGCCGGCGAGCACCACGGCGGCGTCATGGGGTCGATCGGCGGATGGCTGGCCGCCGTTTACCGCCGGAGCCTGCACGCCTGCCTCGGCGCGCCGCTGATCGTGGTGCTGTTTTCGGCGCTGCTTGCCGCCGCTGCGTGGGGCGCCTTCGGGCTGATACGGCAGGAATTGACGCCCAGTGAGGACCGCTCGCTCGCCATGCTGCGCATCAGCGCGCCGCAGGGCGTGAGCCTCGACTACACGACCCAGCAGCTCAAGCGGATCGAGCAACTCATCCAGCCGCTCAGGGACTCGGGTGAAATCCAGGCGACCTTCGCCAACGCAGGGCAGGGCGGCTCGGTCAACAGCGCCTTCATGGTGATGGCGCTGGCGCCGTGGGACGAGCGCAAGCGCTCGCAGCAGGAGATCATGGCCGACATCGTCAGGCTTGTCGCAGAGGTGCCCGGCGTGCGCGCCTTCCCGGTCACGCCCAACAGCCTGGGCATCCGCGGCGCTGGCAACGGACTGCAGTTCGCGGTCATCGGCTCGAACGGCTATGCCGACCTCGGCGCCGCCGCCAACGGCATCATCGCCGAGATGGAGAAGGATCCGCGCTTCCAGCAGCCGCGGCTGTCGACCGACGCGACGCAGCCGCAGCTTTCCGTATCGATCAACCGGGAGCGAGCATCCGATCTCGGCATCGACATCGCCGGCCTTTCGAGCGCCATTCAGGCCATGCTCGACGGCAACCAGATCGACGAGGTTTTCATCAACGACCGCTCCTATGCCGTGAAGCTGGTCTCCACCTCAAATCCGATCAACGATCCGACCGACATGGAGAACATCTTCCTCAAGACCACCTACGGGCGCTTCGTGCCGCTCGCCTCCATCGCGACGCTGACGGAGAAGGCGGTGCCGCCTTCGCTGACGCGGGAGCAGCAGTTGCGGTCGGTCGCCGTGACCACCAACCTCGCGCCCGACTTCGCGCTCGGCGACGCGCTGATGCGCGTCCAGGAAATCGCCGCGCCGCTTGTCCCGCCCGGCAGCCGCATCCTGCCGCTCGCGGAAGCGGCGACGCTCGGCGAATCCAACAGCGCCATGACGACCGTGTTCGGTTTCGCGCTGGTCATCATCCTGCTGGTGCTCGCGGCACAGTTTGAAAGTTTCGTCAGCGCGGTCATCATCATGGCAACCGTGCCGCTCGGCGTTGCATGCGCCATACTTGCGCTGCTGATCACCGGAACCAGCCTGAATGCGTACAGCCAGATCGGCCTGGTGATGATGGTTGGCATCATGGCCAAGAACGGCATCCTGATCGTCGAGTTCGCCAACCAGCTTCGCGATCGCGGCATGGATGTTCGCCAGGCAATCGAGGAAGCGGCCAACATCCGGCTGCGCCCGGTCGTGATGACCATGATCTGCACCGTGCTCGGAGGCCTGCCGCTGGTTCTGGCGTCTGGAGCCGGCGCGGAGGCACGCATCGCGCTCGGGTGGGTGATTGTTGGCGGGCTCGGCCTTGCCACCGCCTCGACGCTGTTCCTGACGCCCGTCGCCTACTTGCTGCTCGGCCGCTTCGTAACGCCCAAGGTGCATGAAGAGCAGAGGCTGAAGCGCGAGCTGGAAGAGGCCGCCTATACCGGCACGGAGCCGGCCGAATAGATCATGACAACGACAGGACGCGAGCGCCCATGCTTCTGGTGAGTACCTACGTCGCGGCGAGCGATATCGAGGGTGTTGGCGTTTTCGCCGCCGAGCCCATAGCCAAGGGGGCGCTGATCTGGCGGCTGAACCCGGATTTCGACCGGCTCGTCCCCGCAGACAGCTATGACGCCCTGCCGGAAACGATGAAGGAACTCATCGACCGCTACGCATATCCGAGCCCCGACAAGCCCGGCTATCTTGTCTATGAAGTCGACAACGGCCGGTTCATGAACCACTCCGACGCCCCCAACACCGACTTTTCGCAATATGGCGGCGGCTTTGCCCTGGCGGACATCGCCAAGGGGCAAGAACTTACGTGCGACTACAGCCAGTTCCATGAAGGCTTTGAACTGCTGCTGTCGCCAGACAGCCATGCGGTCGGGTCAGCGGTTCCAGGCTGAGCGGCAGGGTCAACCGGCCCGGGCTATGCGTTCGGATGACACGGCGGCCGGCGCGGGCCGGACACTGGGCCGCAAGATGCCCATGATGCGCGCGAAGCCGGACAACGATTTGCGAGCTTCCTCGACCCCGAGATTGCCATCGCGCGCGGCGGTGCAAGCGTTGTAGGCCGCGTCATAAACCGGCCCGCGTCGCGCGCCTGGCCAATTGCGCAGGAAAACCAGCGCCTGGTCGAGATATTCAATCTCCACGCCAGACGGGTCGTGACTGGACACCAGGCAAACCGGTTCTAAAAACAGCATTTTTGACATCGCTTCCTCCCGAAAGCCTTGGCGGAGCTTTCAACCACAGACAACGCCTGTCGGCGGCAAAGGTTCCACCAGCTAACCCCAGATTGTCGATCGGCTGTCGCTCACTCGCACGGGAGTTGATGACAACGGTTCTAAGCTGGCTTCAGAAGGTAGGCAGCCAGCGAGCAGCGGCGTCAGCCGAGTCTTCTGGCCGCGTATTGAATGCGATCGTGGCGCCCGGAGCCTCCCGGTGCACCGCATTGACGATCTGTTCAAACAGCGCGAGGCCTTGGGGCGGCAGTCGAATTCCCGCGCCGATCACCACGCAGTGGTAGTTGGCGCGTGCCAGGTCAGGCCATTCATCGGCGCATTATCCGCGATCTCAATGTGGCGGGTTTCAAGGAGCTGCGCGGGCCGCACATGGCGGTGCTGCAATTTCCGGGCCCGGACGGGGTTCGCCCCGGCGCTCTGGCCGAACGCGCCGGCATGAGCAAGCAAGCTTGAACCAGCTGCTGAGCAGCCTCGAAGCGTATGGCTACCTGGAATCCAAGGGCGAGCACGCGCCGCGCGCGCGGACCCTTCAGCTTACCCAGCGTGGGCGGGAGGCATATTCCAAAATCCACGACATCCTGCACGATACCGAACGCGAGTGGAGCGTCGAACTCGGCCAGCAGGATTTCGGCCGGCTCAAGGAACTGCTGCTGCGCGTGTGGACCAGTTCGCAAGCGACGAAACCAAGACTACGCGCCCATCCGATGCCCGCGTAGAACACTTCTACGACCTCCAGTACTTGATATTAACGCACAAGATAGTGAGTATTGACATGTGCCGCTCGCCGGACCATTGATGCTGCCCTGCGGCATGGGAGGTCGTGCCGCAAGGGAGGACCCAGGGAAATGCTATATTCGGCTGCTTCATGGTTAGCCGTGGCCGGAGTGCAATGGTGATGCATGCGCCGCTGTGGGGCTCGGGCGATGTGCTTCCATTTCGGCGGCGCGCGACGCGCGGCATGCCGTTGACCTGGAATGTCGGGGCGGCTCAGTCGCTCGTGAACCCAGAGGCATAGCAGGCACATGAACGACGGTGCGATGCAGTCCTATTCGCTGACGCTCGACAAATATCTCGACCATGCCGCGAAATGGCATCCCGAAACCGAGGTGGTGACGGCGCGCCGCGACGGTGAAAACATGCGCGTCGGCTATGCGAAGCTGAGGCATCGTGCGCTGCTTTTCTCGAGTGTCCTTTCAGGGCTTGGCGTCCGCGCCGGCCAGCGCGTCGCAACACTCGCCTGGAACAGCCAGGCTCACGTGGAAGCGTGGTTCGCGATCATGGGCATGGGGGCTGTGTGTCACACGCTGAACCCCCGCCTGACCGCGAGCCAGACGGCGGCAATGCTGCGTCAGTCGCAGGCACAGGTTCTCATCGCCAGCGCCGATCTGTTGCCGCTGGCTAGCGAAATCGCGGCCGCAGCGCCGCTGTCTCATGTTCTTGTCATCGACGGCGACGCCGGCGAGCGGATCGACGGCGTCACCGTGACACCGATCGAGGAGCTGCTTGCCGATGCGAAACACGACGTCGCGTGGGGCGGCTTCGACGAGAACACCGCGTCCGGTCTATGCTTCACCTCGGGCACGACGGGCGAGCCAAAGGGCGTCACCTACACCCATCGCTCGAGCTATCTTCACACGCTGCGGCTGCTGCAGGCCGACGTGATAGGCATCACGGCGAGGGATACCGTTCTTCCCGTTGTTCCCATGTTCCATGCCAATGCCTGGGGGATGCCATTTGCGGCCCCCGCCGTCGGCGCCCGCCTTGTGTTGCCCGGACGCCATTCGGATGGCGCCAGCCTCGCCCGGCTTATCGTGTCGGAAGGCGTGACGGTGGCAGCCGGCGTTCCAACCGTCTGGCTGGGGCTGCTCGAATATCTGGAGGCCGAAGGCGGCGAGGTTCCCACCTTGCAACGGATCCTCGTAGGCGGCGCGCCCATGCCGCAGGCGCTCATGCAGCGCATCGAGCAACGGCTGGGCGTCGCTGTGCAGACAAGCTGGGGCATGACCGAACTTTCGCCGCTCGGCACGATGGCCCTGCCTGCCGATCCCCGCCGCAACGCAGCCCTGTCGGGACGGCCAGCCATCGGCGTCGACCTGCTGCTGACGGATGCCGATGGCCAGGCGCTGCCCAACCAGCGCGAGGCGGAAGGACATCTGCGCGTGCGCGGCCCGGCCGTCGTCGAACGCTATCTGGGGCAGGACGGCCCGGCGACCGACGCGGATGGCTGGTTCGATACGGGTGATCTCGCCCGCATCGACCCCGAAGGCAACCTCATCATCACCGGGCGGGCGAAGGACCTGATCAAATCGGGAGGCGAATGGATCAATCCGGCACAGATCGAGGCCATCGTCAGCGCGCTGCCGCAGGTTTCGCTCGCCGCAGTGGTCGGGCGCTTGGATCCGAAATGGGGAGAAAGGCCGATCCTGCTGGTCGAGATGCGCAAGGACGAGGACCTCACCGACCAGCAGCTTCTGGCATCCTTGAAGGGGCGGGTTGCCTCCTGGTGGATACCCGACGAAGTTGTGCGCGTGCCGAAAATGCCCACGGCGGCGACCGGCAAGGTGGACAAGATGCGCTTGCGATCGCAGTTCGGCCAGGTCTGACCGCCGGACTACAAACTGGACAAACCATCTTCAGAACCGGCGCTGGCCGGGCACAGGAAAAATGCAATGAGGGAAGCCGTCATAGTAAGCACCGCCCGAACCGGGATCGGCAAGGCCAGTCGTGGCGCGCTGAACGACACCAGATCGCCCACTCTCGCCGGCCACGCGCTCAGGCACGCGATCGAACGCGCGGGCGTGGAGGCAGGTGAGATCGAGGACTTCGTGCTCGGTACCGTTCTGGCGGCAGGCACGGCGGGCATGAACCTTGCACGCAATGCAGTGTTCGCCGCCGGCGCGCCGGCGAGCGTGTCCGGCCAGACCGTGGATCGACAGTGCGCATCGGGGCTGACGGCAATTGCGACCGCCGCCAAGCAGATTGTGGTGGACGGCATGGATATCGTCGCCGCCGGCGGCCAGGAGAACATTTCGGCGGTGCAGGAGCGGTATTTCGCCTGGGTCGGCGAAGAGGCTGATCCCAACGTCGTCGCCAAGGCCGAGCAAGCCTACATGCCGATGCTGAGGACAGCCGAGTTCGTTGCGAAGAAATACGGGGTCAGTCGAGAGGCGCAGGACGAATATGCGCTGCAGTCGCAGCAGCGAACGGCGGCAGCCCAGCAGGCGGGCCGTTTCGACGAAGAGATCGTGCCGTTCAGCACCACCATGCTTGTGAAGGATAAGGACACGGGCGCCGTCACGCGTCATGCGGTCACGCTCGACCGCGACGAGGGCAATCGTCCCGGCACCACGCTCGAAAACCTTGCAGGACTGAAGCCGGTGATCGAAGGCGGCGTCATCACTGCCGGCAATGCGAGCCAGCTTTCCGACGGGGCTTCGGCCTGCATCCTGATGGACTCGAAACTCGCGCAGAAGCGCGGTCTGACGCCGCTCGGCACCTATCGCGGCATGGCAGTGGCAGGTTGCCCGCCCGAGGAGATGGGCATCGGTCCCGTCCACGCGGTCCCGAAGCTGCTGAAGCGCCATGGGCTGTCGGTAGGCGACATCGGTCTTTGGGAGCTCAACGAAGCTTTTGCCGTGCAGGCCCTTTACTGTCGCGACATGCTGGGCATCGACCCGGCGCTCTATAACGTCAACGGCGGCGGGATCTCCATCGGTCACCCCTATGGCATGACCGGCGCAAGACTGGTCGGCCACGCGCTCATCGAGGGGCGGCGGCGCGGCGCCAGATATGTCGTCGTGACGATGTGCGTCGGCGGCGGCATGGGGGCCGCGGGGCTGTTCGAACTTGCAGCGTAGGGTAAAGTGTGTGCGGCGCAGCCGTTTGCGCCGGTCCAGTTCAGAAGGGTACGCAGTTTGACGGTACAAAGGACGTCCCGCCGCAAGGGCTCAACCAAGGCCGAGCAGCGTGCCGAGATGACCGAGCAGATACTCGATTCAGCAGAGTTCCTGTTCTCGCGACACGGCCTGTATGGCGTCACCCTGAAGGATGTCGCCAAGCAGGTTGGCGTGCACCATACGCTGATCAACTATTACTTCGAGGACAAGAAGGCGCTGTTCGACTCGGTGTTCGCGCGGCGTGCCGTCGTTACCAACGAGCGACGCATGCGGATGCTGGAAGAGTATGAGAAAGCCTCGGGCGAAAAGCCGACGGTCGAAGGCGCATTGCGAGCGTTCCTCGACACCGACCTCGACCTCTACACGGAGGGCGGCGAGGGCTGGAGAAACTATGCGGCTCTGGGCGCGCAGGTTGCCAACACGCCCGAGTGGGGCGCCGAAATGATGGACCGGCATTTCGATCCGGTGGTCTTGCGGCTGATTGGCTTGCTCAAGAAGGCGCTGCCGGATTGCGCGGAAGAGGAAATCTTCTGGGGCTACCACTTCGTCACCGGCGCGCTGATGCTGACGCTGGCGCGCACCGGCCGCATCGACAAGCTCTCGGGCGGGCTCTGCCGGTCGGAGGACTTCATGGCGATCAAGGCGCGGATGGCGACATTCATGTCGGCAGGATTCCTTGCGATCTGCCGCAGGAAACAACCGTTGCAGGGCTGATTTCATCCTTCGGGTGCGTCTCTAGACCCACCGCTTCGCACAAAGAAGAGCTTGCGCGGAACTAATTAATTATCTAGTGAGTGAATAGAATGAAAAACGATGCCGGAGAGGCCGAAAAGATGTTGGGAGGGCGTGTTGCGATCGTTACCGGGGCCGGCGGCGGGCTCGGTCGGTCACACGCTCTGTTGCTTGCCCGACTGGGTGCGAAAGTCGTGGTCAACGACATGAATGCCGGTGCGGCGCAGACGGTTGCCAAAGAGATCGGCGATGCCGGCGGTGCGGCGATCGGAGTTGCCGCCTCGGTAACCGACGAAGTGCGGATCGCAGAACTGGTCGGCCGCGCTATGGACGCCTGGGGTCGCATCGACATCCTCGTCAACAACGCCGGCATCTTGCGCGACAGGAGCTTCGCCAAGATGACGATCGCCGAGTTCCGTGAGGTGATCGACGTCCATCTCATGGGTTCGGTTATTTGCACCAAGGCCGTCTGGGAGATCATGCGCGAGCAGCGCTACGGACGGGTCGTGATGACTACATCGTCTTCCGGGCTTTTCGGCAATTTCGGACAGACCAATTATGCGGCCGCCAAGACGGCGCTTGTCGGCCTGATGCAGGCGCTCGCGCTTGAAGGCGAGAAGTATGGCGTCAAGGTCAATTGCCTGGCGCCCACGGCGGCGACTTCAATGACGGGCGAACTGCTTTCGCCCGACGCGGTCGAGCGGCTTTCACCGGATTTTGTCAGCCCCGGCTTGCTGGCGCTTGTCGGCGAGGATGCCCCGACGCGGGCTATCCTGTGCGCGGGTGCTGGCCATTTCGCTCGTTCCAACATCACGCTGACGAAGGGCGCATACGTGGGCGCCGACGCGGGTGCGGCCGAGCGCGTGGTGGCCAACTGGGACCTGATCAGCGATCGGACCGGCGAGATCGTGCCTGACCACGGCTTCGTGCAGATGGGGCGCGAATTGGCCAGCGCGCCGGTCGCAGGCGGGTAGGCCTCAAAGGACGCGCGGCGGTATTCGGAGGAAACCGTCGCTCGGGAAGGAAGGCTCCGGTGGGAGCCAGAGGAGCAGGGCAGCCAGACCGCGTGACAGCGGCCGGGCCGTCGCGCAACCGGGCGATCCGGTTCTATGGGAGGGAGAGCATAGTGGGCAAATCGTGCGGATGGGTGGCGCAGCGCCAGGCGGCTGAGGAGCATCGTCGCGCGGTCATCCATGTGCCGCGTTCGCCGCAGCCGCGGCTGATGCCGCCGGCGTTGCCAAAGGGCCCGAAAGCGTGAGGTGCCGAGGGCGATGAATTCAACCAATGCCGCCAACGCGGCCGCAATGACGCCAACGCCGCGACGAGGTGTGGGTCGCAAGAACATGCTGGAGCGTGTCGTCGCGGTGGCGACGCTTGTGCTCGTGGTCGTGTTCTCGTTTTCAATCGATGGGTTCGCCACGCTCGGCAACTTGCGCGTTATTCTCTCGAACTCGGCCTCGCTGGCCATCCTCAGCTGCGGAATGGCCGTCGTCATCATCTCGCGCGGGCTCGATCTGTCCCTGATCGCCCAGATGGTGGCCGGCGCAACCATCTTCGGCATCCTTATCAGCAGTGGCGTGACGGCCCCCGCGGCGCTCCTGGTCGCTATTGTTGCCATGGTCGTTTTCGGCTTTCTCAACGCCTGGCTTATCGCCTATGTCGAAATTCCGGCCATGCTCGCGACGTTGGCTTCTTCAATGTTCCTTGTAGGCCTGCTGCGTTTCGCCATCCTGCGCGGCGAGTTCCTGCTGCTCCTGCCCAAGTCGAACCCGACCGTAGCCTTTCTGGCCGGCGACATCGTGCCCGGGATATCGATGCCGGTCTTGCTGATGGTGGCGACGCTCGCGGCAACCTGGTTCCTGCTCAACCGCGCCTCGGTCGGGCGCGTGGTCTATGCAATGGGCGACAATTTCCAGGCGGCGCGGCTTGCTGGTCTGCCGGTGCGTACGTCAACCATTGTGGTCTATGTGTTTTCCGCGGTGACGGCCCTGATCGCCGGGCTCATCATGGCTGCCGCCAGCGGCGCGGTTGACTTTCGCACGGTGACCAACGGCACGTTGCTCTTCGACGTCATCCTCGTTGTCGTGCTCGGCGGCATACCGCTGCGCGGCGGGCGAGGCGGCGTGCGCAACATTGTCGTCGGCGTCGCGCTGATCGCAATCATGCGCAACGGAATGACGCTGATGGATTTCACGACGCAGACGCAAGACATGCTCAAGGGGCTGGTGCTGCTGACAGCGATCGTCACCGACAACTACCTCAATCCCAGAGACGCCGAAACCGACACAGTGGGCGATCTCTGACGATTTCGTGTTCAACAAGGGAGGAAAGCATGCCGTACAGATTGGGAAATATATTCAGGACCGCGGCGACGGCCGTACTGATAGGCGCCTGCGCGCTGATCGGTACGAACATTGTCGCTCAGGCAGACAGCAACATTGCTGGCAAGAAGGTGATCTTCGTACCGATCGCCATGGGCATTTCACTGACTGAGGGTTGGGCGCGCCGCATGCGCGAGCACGCGGCCGTCCACGGATATTCGCTCGACGTGCGCGACGCCGCCTTCAACACCGCGACGATGGCGGAACTGGTCGCCAAGGCGATCAGCGAAAAGCCGGACGTGCTGGTCGTGCACAATCCGACCGTGCAGTTGCTCGCCCGCCAGATCAAGCAGGCAGAGTCCGAGGGCATCAAGGTGCTGCAGATCAATCTGCAGTCGAACCAGCCCTCAGCGGCCTTTGTCGGCGCGAACTGGGAGCGCATCGGCCGCGAGATCGCCGAGGATATCGTCAAGGAGTGCGGCGCGGGCAGCGGCAAGTCCGGCAAGGTCGCCATCATTCCCGGCCAGCTCACGGCAGCCGACAGCGTGATCATGAACGAGGCGGCCTTCAAGGTGTTCGAGCAGCACAAGGAGATCGAGGTCGTTTCGAACCAGGCTTCCGACTGGGAGCCCGAGAAGGCGCGCCAGATCACCGCGACCGTGCTGCAACAGCATCCCGACCTGTGCGCCATCTTCGGCCACTGGGACGTCCACACGATGGGAGCGGGCAATGCGGTCAAGGACGCCGGCAAGGCCGATTCCGTGCTCGTCTATTCGACGGGCGGCGGCGACGACGTAGCCTGCAAGGCCGTCGAAGACGGCATCCAGGACCGCATCTGGAGCTATGACGCTGATGGTCAGGGCCGTGACGCCGGCACGATGGTTGACCTTCTGCTGCAGGGTGCGGCGACGGCCGACGGCTCCATGATGATCGTCGACTCGCCGATGAAGATCATCAAGGCTGGCGAGGGCTTCGATCCGTCGCTCTGCTGGAAGATGTGAGGGCGACCTTCTCGTGACCGTATGAGCGGTAAAAGCGCGGGGCCCATCGGGGCCTCGCGCAACCACGTTCCAGTTGGAAAGCCCTGATGGCCGTTGACATCGATTTCCCCAGCTTGCCCAAGCAGCGGGTGCCGCGCTTCGTCCTTTCGCCGCGCCGCATCCTCGCCGACGTGCTGTCGAAGGGCTGGGTCGAGAGCCTGATCCCGTTCGTGGCGTTGCTGTGCGTCGTCGCCGGCGTGCTCGCCACGACGAACGGATATTTCGAGGGTTCCAACCTGCGCAATCTCGCGCAATATGCCGCCGACGGCGGCCTGGTCGTGCTGGCTCTTCTGGTCGTTGTGGCGGTTGGCGGCATAGACCTGTCCGTCGGTTCCAACTTCGCGATGTCCGCTTTCGTCGCGCTGTTCTGCTTCCACATCCTGCAACTGCCGGTGCCTGCGGTGCTTCTGGCGAGCCTGCTGGCCGGGGCGACCATCGGCGCCGTCAACGGGTTCATTGCCGGGCTGCTTGGCTGCGGCGCGCTGCTGACCACACTTGGCACGATGATCACCACGCGCGGCCTCTACACGCTCGCCTCGCAGGCACAACTCGTGGAGATATCGAGTTCAGCGCGGATCGACGACCTGTGGGACTGGATCGGCTTCGAGAAGGTGCTGACCCTACCGGTCGGCTTCTGGGCGCTTGCCGTTGTCGCGGTCCTTGTCCTGATCATGTTTCGCCAGACCCGCATCGGCTGGCACATCCTTGCCGTCGGCGGCAACCGCAAGGCGGCACGGCACGGTGGCATCCGCGTCAAGTCGACGATCTTTTTCGCCTATGTGCTGGCCGGCGTGATCGTCGGTCTCTCCGGGTTTCTGTTCGCCGCGCGGCAGAACAGCGTTGGCTCCGACACCGGCATCGGCATGGAGTTCTTCGTGCTCACCGCGCTGGTGGTCGGGCTTGGCGGGTTCGTGCCAGGTCGCGGCGCCGTGGTTTCGGTGCTTATCGGCTTTGCGACGATCTACATACTGAACAACGCGATGATCAACGCCGGCTTTCGGGGTGACTTCGTCCAGCTCAGCATGGGCGCGATCATCGTCGTCATCCTCGCCATCGACGTGAAGTTCCGCAAGAACCGGCACCGGCTGCTGGCATCGACCTATCTCGATCCGGTGTCGTTCGATGCCGGCACGGTCGAGGGGATGCGTGGATTGATGCCCGACGAGACCGCGCCGAAGCTGAAGGACGCCAGGATTCTCGCCTCCGGTCGCGTGGATGGCCCCGAGGATGTCCTGCTCGACGCTGCCGGCAACCTCTATTGCGGCACGCGCGACGGATATCTGTACAGGTTGAACGCTCCCGACCACGCCGAGGCAGAGGTGCTGGCCAAGATCGGCGGCCGTCCGCTTGGCCTTGCCCTTGATCGCGAGGGGCGCATCGTTGCCTGCGTCGCCGGCATGGGGCTCGTGCGGGTGACCATGGACGGACAGGTGGAGCTTCTGACCGACCAGACCGAGCGCAGTCTGTTGAGCGTCCAGGACGACACCACCATCCGCATGGCCGACGATCTCGATATCGGGCCGGACGGCACCATCTACTTTACCGATGCGACAAAGCGGTACGACATCGAGAACTGGGGCCTCGACCTTCTGGAGGGCCGGCCCAACGGTCGCCTGCTGTCCTACGACCCTGCCACCCGCAGGACGCGCACGGTTTGCGACAACCTTGTCTTTCCAAACGGCGTCTGCCTCGCCCACGACGGCAAGCACCTGCTGGTCGCGAGTACCTGGGACTGCTCGATCCTGATCTTCGACCTGGCGCGGCTGTCCGACGGTCCGCGCGTGTTGCTGAGCGGCCTGCCGGGCTATCCGGACAATATCAATCGCGCCTCGGACGGCGGCTACTGGGTGGCGCTCGCTGGCATGCGCAATCCCGTCTTCGACGAGGCAATGCGCCATCCCGGCGTGCGCCGTCGCATGACCCGGCACGTTCCGCCGACGAACTGGCTGTTCGGCAATCTCAACATCGGCGGTGTGCTGAAGGTCGATGGCGCCGGCAAGGTCGTCGATGCGTTTTGGGATGCGCCCGACGGGCCGCTCTACATGATCACCTCGATGCGCGAGCACGAGGGCGAGCTCTATCTGGGCGGCGTTACCAACGACAAGATCGGCTGCCTGAAGCTCGACAAGGCGGATCCAACATGGCGGGGGCCCGAGAGCTATTGGGGAGGCCGGTCATGATGTCGATCTTCCGGTCCAGGCGGCAGGAACCGCCAGCGATGACGCTGGAGGGTATGCTCGGCCCGAATGGCAGGCTGGACGATGCCGCCGGCATGTGCGTCGACGCTCCCGATGCACTCTGCGTCAACGCCGATGGCCGGCTGCTGGTCAGTTCCGGCACGCGGGTCATGGCGCTCGGCGCATGGGGCGAAGAACCGCTGGTGTGGGCGTCCTTCGATGCGCCGGTCACCGCGCTTTGCCATGGCGGCGGGCTTGTTGCGGTTGGGCTTGCCGGGGGGAGCCTGGCGGTTCTCGATGCCACGGGCCGGCCGCACGACGGCTGGTCTCTGCCGGCTGGCTCTGTCGCCTCCGTGGTCGACTGCGCGTTCAGATCGCAGGATGAAATCCTGCTGGTCGATTGCGGCTACGGCGCCGACGCCAACGTTCTGTCGCAGGCGGCATGGGATGAAGAGCCGCGCGGCCAGTTGATCGCGCTTCGCCGCTCAGGCCAACCCAGCGTGGTCGCGGCAGGCCTGCACTGTCCGATGGGTGTCGCCTTGGACGCGAAGGGCTCGGCGCTGGTTTCGCTGCTGGAGCGTGCACGCATCGTCGATCCATCCGGTCGCAGCCTTCAGTCAGGATATCCGGGCTATCTCGGCCGCTTGCGCAGGACTGGGAACGGCTACGTTCTTGCGTGCCTGTCGCGGCGCAATCCGCTGATCGAGTTTCTCAAGACAGAACGCGCCTTTGTCGCCGAGATGAAAGCAAAGATCGCGCCGCGCCACTGGATAGCGCCGCGCGCCAGCCCGGAGTTCAGCCACGACTTCCCGATCGAGCTCGGCGCGACGCGACTGTTCGGCGAGATCAAGCCATGGGCGCCGTCCTTCTCCTACGGTCTGCTGATCGAGATGGACGAGAGCCTGATGCCGGTTGGCTCGGCCCAGTCGCGGGCCAATGGACGGCGCCATGCGATTTGCGACGCGACTGTGTGGAACGGCGCTCTCATTGCCGTCAGCAGGGCGAGCGGCGAAATCCTGAAGGTCGGGGAGGCAGCATGACCGCCAAAGCCGTGCGTCCCGTCGTCAGCCTCGAAAACGCGACCAAGACCTATGGCGGCATCGCCGCGCTGGCAGAAGCGAACTTCGAGCTCTATCCCGGAGAGATCCACGCCCTGGTCGGCGAGAACGGTGCGGGAAAGTCGACGCTGTGCAAGCTGATCGCCGGCGTCATAGCGCCATCCGACGGCCTGCTGCGCGTCGATGGCGAGACCGTCACCTTCCTTGCCCCCAAGGATGCGAGCGCGCGCGGCATTTCGATGGTCTACCAGGAAACGAGCCTGGTGCCGCAGCTCACCGTGGCGCAGAACATCGTGCTCGGCCGCGAGCGCGCCTTCAATTCGGTCCGCAAGGTACGCAACGCCGCGCGGCAGGTGCTGCAGCGGCTAAACTTCAAGGTCGACCCCTCGCAGCTTGCCGGCTCGCTGTCGGCGGCCAAGCGGCAGATGGTCGAAATCGCGCGCTCGGTGTTGAACGAGGCGCGCGTCATCATACTTGACGAGCCGACCGCCGCGCTGACCCCCGAGGAAACCGACCATCTCTTCGACCTGATGAAGTCGCTGCAGCGCAGCGGCGTCGCGATGATCTTCATTTCGCATGCGCTGGAAGAGGCGCTCAGCCACGCCGACCGGATCTCGGTTCTGCGCAACGGCCGCATGATGGTCACCGGCCCGGCGACCGACTTCGACCGTTCGAGCCTGATCAGGCACATGATCGGCGAGGACCTGAACGAGCGCGGCCCGGCACCGGCGGCAGCGGGTGCCGCGCGGTCCGTGGTGCCTGTGCTGCGGGTGGAAAACATCCGTATGGGCAGCATTGTCAACAACATGTCGTTCTCGATCTTCCCGGGCGAAGTCACCGGCATCGCCGGGCTGATCGGCTCGGGGCGCAGCGAGGTGGCCAAGGTCATCATGGGCCATACCAAGCGCAATTTCGGAGGCGGCCGCATCTGGCTCGACGGCCGCGAGGTGCGCTATGCGATTCCCGCCGAGGCGGTCGCCGACGGCATCGCCTATGTCAGCGAGGACCGCAAGCTGGATGGGTTCTTCGACACGTTGAGCGTAACGGAGAATGTCGGCCTTGGCTGGCTGGCCAAGTTCGGCAGGCGTACCCTGCTAGCGCCGTTTGGCCGAATGCATCAGGTCGCCCGTGAATGGGAGCAACGCCTGTCGATCCGCGGTATCGCCGCCAATCAGCCGGTGCTGCATCTTTCGGGCGGCAACCAGCAGAAGGTTGTCATCGCCAAGTCGCTGGTGCAGCAGCCGAGGCTTGTCATCTTCGACGAGCCGACGCGCGGCGTCGACGTCGGAGCCATCGCCGAGATCAGGCAGATCATCCGCAGCATCGCCGAAAGCGGCGCCGGCGTGATCCTGATTTCGTCTTACCTGCCGGAAATACTCGACCTCTCCGACCGCATTCTCGTCGCCAAGAGCGGCACCATCGCCGCCGAGTTCTCACGCGCCGAGGCAACCGCCGAGAAAATACTTCACGCGGCCGTCCACTAGGCAGTCAGGGCTTCCGCCTGCGGCATTACGAGCCGACAGCGACAACGAAATGCTTGGTCACCGGCTCGACGATCTTCCAGGTGCCCTTGAAGTTTGCTTCCACCACGAAGGCATCGCCAGGTCCCACCTCGACCGGGTGACCTCCGTCCTGGGTGATGACGATCCGGCCGGAAATCAGGTGGACGAATTCATAGTCGGTATAGGTTGCGTGATAGGTGCCGGGCGTTGCCTGCCAGGTGCCTGACAGGACTTTTCCATCCGCTGTGGTGTGCTGAACGGTCGTCGTCATCGTGGGCTTGCCCTCGACAACAACCCAGCCCGGCAGATCGCCCGTCTCCGAGTTCTGAAGGCTGCCGAATTTGCGAACGGTGCTCTTCGTCATCGATATCTCCTGTGCATTCTGAATGTGCCCGTCGTCTCTTACCCGATGGATGACGACCATGACAGCCGGCAATCCAGCGGAACTCACGCGTAAGAACGATCGGGCGAAAGACTAGCTGCATCGTGTTTGAGCTTGTGAAACGAAAGCAGCCGATATGGCGGAGACAGCCTTGCAACAATCCGATTCCCACCAAGCTCTAGGCGGCGTATATTAGCTCGTGTTAATTCACTTTGGAGGTGGATATGCGTGCATTGCAGATCTATTTAGCGATAGCCTGTTCAGCATTCCTCGCATCCTCGGCAATTGCCCAACCAGGGTCCGGTCCACAAAGCCAATGGTTGTCGGCAGCACACGACAGCCAATTCGGTCTAGACCACATGGGCTACAAGCATAAGGCCTATCAGGACTACAAAGTGGAAAGGATCCAGGAGGTCTGCTGTCCCGGCGGATACCCTTGGTATCGCCAGTCGACCAATACCTGCTTCGGCAGCTACGAGGATTGTCACGATACGGATGGCGGAGGGTGGTCATGCAGGCAAGTCAACGCCTGCTAGCACCGTAGCCGCGGCATTCGGGACACATTCGCGGCTTGCGATCGCGCCAGTTGCATTGCCGACGGTTTACCGCAAGCCAGAATACTGATTTTGAGACGGATGGTGGGCGTGACAGGGATTGAACCTGTGACCCCTACGATGTCAACGTAGTGCTCTCCCGCTGAGCTACACGCCCATCCGAAGCTCGCGCATACACCACTTTTGCCGGGGCGCGTCAATAGCCGGTCGGAGGGGCAAATCCTTGCCGGGGGCAGGGTACCGGCAGGCCGTCGCGAAAGCCGGCGCGGGTACTATCCGGGCGATCCGCGCGGCAGCGTTGCTCGGGCCGCGCGAGGTGCGCGGGCGGCGGCTTCAGGCTGCCTTCAGCATCTTCTCGACCTCGTTGACGAGATCGCGCAGGTGGAAGGGCTTGGAAAGGATCTTGGCGTCCTTGGGGGTCTTGGAGTCGGGGTTCAGCGCCACGGCCGCGAAGCCGGTGATGAACATCACCTTGAGGTCGGGGTCGATCTCGGTGGCGCGGCGCGCCAGCTCGATGCCGTCCATCTCGGGCATGACGATGTCGGTCAGCAGCAGCGAGAAGGGCTCCTCGCGCAGCCGCTCGTAGGCGCTGGCGCCGTTGTCGAAATCGCTGACGTCATAGCCGGCGCGCTCAAGCGCCTTCACGAGGAACCGACGCATGTCCTCGTCGTCTTCCGCAAGCAGTATCCGTGCCATGCCAATCCCGTCCGAATTACCGAAGCCGCACGACCCCGACGCGCAGGGCTGCCGCTCCCACCCTGATTGCCCGAACACCGGATGGGCCAAGCGCTGCCGCTTCGGGTCCGATGTCGCGAGGCCTTTCCCACCGGGCCCCGTTAACCATGATGTATATGAAGCCTCGAGTGTAAACATCAAGTGAATGTTGCGTGCGCGTTCCGGCAAGATCGCATTTGCGGTGCTGGACAGCGGGGCTTGCGGGTGTCAGTTTCGACGCATGGAGTGCTTCGTAGCGAGATGGCGTTCATGACGGCGAAAAGCGACTTTTCCGTCGTGCCGCCGTTCCAGGTCCGCGAGAGTGCGGACCAGCGTGTCCCGTTCGTCTTCAACTCGCCCCATAGCGGCCGCCATTATCCCGAGCGCTTCCTCGCGTTGACCAGGCTCGACCGCATGGCCATCCGCCGTTCGGAAGACAGCTATGTCGACGAGTTGTTCGGCGCCGCGGTGCCGCTTGGAGCGCCGCTCCTGGCGGCAAACTTTCCCCGCGCCTACCTCGACGTCAACCGGGAACCCTGGGAGCTCGACCCCAGAATGTTCGTCGAGCCGGTGCCTTCCTTCGCCAACATCCGTTCGGCCAGGGTGGCCGGCGGGCTTGGTACCGTGCCCAAGCTGGTCGGCGAGGGACTGGACATCTACGCAGGACGTCTGCCGCTGGTCGAAGCGGTGTCGCGTATCGAGCATGTCTACAAGCCCTATCACGACACGCTCAAGCGGCTGCTCACGCGCACCCATCAGCGCTTCGGCTATGCGGTGCTGATCGACTGCCATTCGATGCCGGCCAGCATCCGCATCGGCGACACGGGTCTGCGGCCGGATTTCATTATCGGCGACCGCTTCGGCGTATCGGCGACCCGGGCGCTGACGCAGACCGCGATCTCGTTGCTCGTCTCGATGGGCTATACGGTCGCCCACAACAAGCCCTATGCGGGCGGCTTCATTACAGAGCATTACGGCCGTCCCGCGCGGGGGCTGCACGCGCTGCAGATCGAAATCAATCGCGGGCTCTACATGAACGAACACACGCTGGTGCGCTCGGCCGGCTTCGACGCGCTGGCCGACGATCTTGCGCTCTTTTCAGCCGAACTGATGGCGATGCCCGACCACAATTTCCTCGACCTCCCGCTGGCCGCGGAATAGCCGGACCTGCCCGCCGGCCGTATTCGCGGTGGACATGCACGAAAAAAAACCGCGCCGTTTCCGACGCGGTCGAAGTCTAGGGAGGAAACGCCCAAGGAGGGCATGGACAGGAGAACCTGTCCGACTCAAAGTTTATGGTGCGATGCACAAATGTCAACGACCGCCGGTGGCTTTTGTCAGACATATTGAATAATTGCGGGATATCGTCGTCATAGTTGCAATTCTGCACCAGTTTCTGCCACCAGGAGGCGAGTTTGAAGATTGCGGTTGAGTTCTTCCGGCGCATTGCGGACGTCGCTGGCGCCGAGACGTTGCCGCGGTTCCGCCGCTTTGGCGACGTGCTCAACAAGCTGGAGGGCGGCTTCGATCCTGTCACCGAGGGGGACCGCGAGGCGGAGAAGGCTATCCGCGCGCTGATCAAAGCGGAGCATCCCGGCCACGGCATTCTGGGCGAGGAGTTCGGTTCGGAAAACCCGTCCAGCGAATACGTCTGGGTGATTGACCCGATCGATGGCACGCGCTCCTACATTTCGGGCATTCCGCTGTGGGGCACCCTTGTCGGGCTGACCCACAAGGGCAACGCGGTCGCCGGCATGATGGCGCAGCCCTTTATCGGCGAGCTGTTCTATGCCACCGGCGGCGAGGCCTGGTATGAGGGGCCGCATGCAAGCCAGGCCGGGAAATCGGCGCCCCGCCAGCGCCTTTCGACGCGCAAGACGGCCAGGCTCGCCGACGCGACGCTCTGCACGACGACACCGGCGCTGTTCCAGGGCGACCGTCGCGTTGCCTACGACAGGCTGGAGAGATCGGTGCGGCTGGCGCGCTACGGTACCGACTGCTACGCCTACGCAATGCTCGCTGCAGGCAACATCGACCTCGTCGTCGAGGTCGGGCTGCAGACCTACGACATCGTGGCGCTGATCCCGATCATCGAAGCGGCGGGCGGCATGGTCACCGAGTGGAGCGGCGGGCCGGCGGAGGATGGCGGCGGCATCGTCGCCGCGGCAACGCCTGCTCTCCATGCCGCCGCGATGGAGGTGCTGCACGCCGGGCGCAGCGATGCCGTTGGCTAGGATGCCGGGCGCTACAGCCCTTCGTCGCTGCCGGGTATGAAGGCGTCGAACGCCGCCAGCAACTGCTCGCGGAAGATGTCGGCTTCCTGGAGCAGTTCGTGGCGAGCGCCTGCAATGGTGAGGATAGAACCTCCGCGCAGGCGCCTGGCATAGGCGGCGATGGCCCGCGTCGAGACGACCTCGTCATTGCCGGCGCCGACGAACATGACCGGGATGGTGATCCGCTGCATGAAAGCCGGGTTCT
Source organism: Hyphomicrobiales bacterium (assembly GCA_026400435.1). Lineage (GTDB taxonomy): Bacteria > Pseudomonadota > Alphaproteobacteria > Rhizobiales > Rhizobiaceae > Mesorhizobium_K. Next base: position 46,386 of record JAPLOZ010000011.1, read on the forward strand.
CGACGACCGCAACGGCCCTGCATGCAGCGCGAATCCAGGCGACGGTCGGGCCGCCGAGCGCCAGCTTGGGAAACTTCTCGTAGATTTCCATGTTGCGGCGGTAGCGGCCGATGTCGGTCGTCACCTTGTTGGTGGCGAACGGCGGCGAGCGCCTCGGGCGCGCTCCCCATGCGCCGTACATGCGGCCGAGCCCAAGCCAGTAAAGCACGCCGGCGAGACGGCTTATCGCCGCCATGGACAGCGGGAATCCGGTGTAGGTGAAGAAAGGTGCCGCCAGCACCATGCGCTGCACGCGGTTGACAAGCGACGGCGTGGCAAGGAGCGCGATCAGCGACCCTGTGGAGTGGGCAAGCACATAGTATGGTCCCCTGCAGTCAGGCAGCACGACCTCCTCGAAGAAGCGGTCGAGATCCTTCACGTAGTCCTGGAAGTCGCGCACGTGGCCCCGCTGCGGGTCGCGCAACAGCCGCTCCGAGCCGCCCTGACCGCGCCAGTCGAAGATCGCGGACGTGAAGCCGCGCTCGGCGAGATTGCGCGCCGTTTCGAAATACTTCTCGATGCACTCGTTGCGGCCGGAAAGGATGATCACCGTGCCCTTCAACGGGCGCGCCACGGCTGGAAAGCGGCCATAGCGCAGATTGCGGCCATCGAAGCCCTTGAAATAGCCGCCTGCCGCTCTCTCCGGCGCAGGATTGCTGGGAATTATGTTGAAGATATCCGTCATCGGGCGCTTTCGCGTCGCTGCGCGCTTGTCGTGCACGCAGGTGATAGAAAGCGCCGGGCGAGAAAGCAAGGAACCAGTTGCCGCGAAGGCAAAGCCGGAAGACCGCTCATCGCGGCCTTCCGGCCCCGGTCGATCCGGGGAAGGGACGTTGCACCCGGCTCGGCCACTACGCGATGAGGAGTTCCGCATCACGTCGTCACGCCAGCAACCTAACCGCGCCGGCCTGAACGCGCGCCGAAGCGACGGTTCATTTCGCGTTCAGGAAGCGCGCCCGGCAATGCGCTTTGAAAAAACCTTGAAATGCCGTTTTGGGCTCCCCAAATCAGCAATGCGGCCGCCGTGTCAGGGGCCGCTGGTCCATCGGAGCGCCAAAGGGATTCGTCCCGGGTTCCGGACAAGGACCAAACGCAAAACCATGTTGCTCAACAGGAGAACACCCATGCGTCACGTCGATTTTTCCCCCCTCTATCGCTCGACCGTAGGCTTTGACCGTCTGTTCACGATGCTCGATTCGCTTGCGCAGCCCGACAACGCCCAAACCTACCCGCCCTACAACATCGAGCGTACCGGCGAGGACGCCTACCGCATCTCCATGGCGGTCGCCGGCTTCTCCGACAAGGACATTGCCATCGAGGCGCACCGCAACGTTCTGTCGGTCAAGGGCGAGCGCAAGGACGAGGCCAACGCCGACGGTTCCGAAGTGCTCTATCGCGGCATCGCGGCTCGCACCTTCGAGCGCCGCTTCCAGCTTGCCGACCATGTCGAGGTGCTCGGCGCCGAGCTCAAGAACGGGCTGCTCCACATCGACCTCAAGCGCACGGTCCCCGAAGAGCTGAAGCCGCGCAAGATCGAGATCGCCTCCGACGGCAAGGCCAGGCAGATCGAAGCGAAAGCCGCCTGACCTCTGTGAAAGTCTCCTCCCGAGACGAGAAGCGGCGCCGAAAGGCGTCGCTTCTGGATCAGCCGATAGTCTCCCCAAACCGATCCACGTCGTCGGCAGTGGTCGCGAAGCTGGTGACGAAGCGCCACAACTTTTCACCGTCCGCCATGCCGCCGTCGAACCTCGCCGGCTTCAGCCATTCGTAGAAGCGCGCGCCCTTCTCCTGCAGCATCATGGCGGTCGCCTCCGGCATGATGGCGAAGACCTCGTTCGCGCCGGGCTGCCATGCCAGGCGCGCCTTGTTCGAGCCTGCTATATGTCTGGCGAGCCTTGATGCCATGGCGTTGGCATGGGCGGCGGTTTCCAGCCAGAGACCACCTTCGAAATAGGCATCGAACTGGGCCGCGATGAAACGCGACTTCGAAAACAACTGCGCGGCGCGCTTGCGTATGAAGGAAAACTCCTTCGCCCGGTCGAGGTCGAACATGACCACCGCCTCGGCGCACCAGCAGCCGTTCTTGGTGCCTCCGAAGGAGACGATGTCGACGCCGCTCTTCCACGTCATCTCGGCGGGCGTCGCACCGAGGGAGACCAGTGCATTGGCGAAGCGCGCGCCGTCCATGTGCAGCGGCAGTGAATGTTTCCTTGCGACTTCCGAGATCGCCCTGATGTGATTGAGGCCATAGACAGTGCCGACCTCCGTCGCCTGTGTGATGGAGATTGCCGCGGGACGTCCCGCATGCACGTTGTCGACCGCGAACCGCCCGACTGCGGCCGCGAGACTTTCGGGGTCGATGCGGCCAAGCGCGCCGTCCACCGCGAACAGGCGCGAACCGCCCATGAAATATTCCGGCGCGCCGCATTCGTCGTCCATGATGTGCGATTCACGATGGCAGAACGACAGTCCGCCCGGGCGGTCGGCGCTGACCAGGGACAACGCGTTCGCCGCCGTGCCGGTGCCGACGAAAAACACGGCCACTTCGCGCTCGAAGATCTCCGCGAACTTTTTCTGCACCCTGGCGTCGAGTTCGCCGTTGCCGTAGGCGGGCTCGTAACCCGATGCGTGCGCTGCAAGATTGGCGGCAATCCTTGGATGCGCGCCCGCCCAGTTGTCCGATGCAAAGATCACGTGTGTTGTCCCGTCCGTTGACGGCGCGACCCTGACCGCTTTTGCCCGGCGACTTCAAGAGGCAGTCGGCCAGAAACCGTCGCTTGGCTGCCGCCCAATCGAACAGGGGGTGCGACAGAAGGTTATCGAGTTCAGCCAAGAGGCGTAATTTTCTTTCGCGTGCTCGACTAATTTTTTGTGAATCGGTCTTGTGCGCGCCTTCGGTTTCTGCAATAACAATTTAGGACAGTATTGCTGTCTTATTTATCTTCGCAATGGATGGCCGGTATGGCGTATGGTTGCGCCTTGCCGGTTTTGCGCGCGGCGGATGCCGCGAAACGAACCCGCCCCGCGAGGGGCAAGGAACGGAGGAGGGATATGGAGATGACGGACCTCACGCCATCTGTGCCGGAGCAGACTTTGCCCGCCCAGACGAACGGCGCGGCTACCGTCAAACGGCGCTCTCCGGCCCACATCCCTGGCCTGCCCCAGGCACAGGGCCTCTACGATCCGAGAAACGAGCACGATTCCTGTGGCGTCGGCTTTATTGCCCAGATGAAGGGCGTCAAGTCGCACGAGATCGTCGAGGACGGGCTTCGCATGCTTGAAAACCTCACCCATCGCGGCGCGGTCGGCGCCGATCCGCTGATGGGCGACGGGGCCGGCGTGCTGGTGCAGATCCCCGATCTTTTCTTTCGCGAGGAGATGGCCGCCCAGGGCATCGACCTGCCGCCCCCCGGCCGGTATGGCGTCGGCCACTGGTTCATGCCGCAGGACGCTGCAATGCGCGAGCATGTCAACGAGATCATCGCCGAATCGGCTTTGTCCGAGGGGCTGCCTTTCATCGGCTTCCGCGACGTCCCGGTCGACAACGCGTCGCTTTCCAAGGCGCCCGACATCGCGGCGTCGGAACCCTATCACCGTCAGGTGTTCATAGGGCGTCCCGCCGAAATCGAGGACGACGAGGAATACGAGGCGCGCCTCTATGTGCTGCGCAAGGTCATCTCGGGCCGCATCTATGCCGAGAACCAGGACAAGGACATCGGCGCCTACTGCGTGTCGCTGTCTTCGCGCACCATCGTCTACAAGGGCATGTTTCTCGCCTATCAGGTCGGTGCGTACTACAAGGACCTCAAGGACCCGCGCTTCACCTCCGCGCTGATCCTCGTTCACCAGCGCTTCTCGACCAACACCTTCCCGTCGTGGAAGCTCGCACACCCCTACCGGATGGTGGCGCACAACGGCGAGATCAACACCGTACGCGGCAACAACAACTGGATGGCTGCGCGCGAGGCCTCCGTCGATTCCGAGCTGTTCGGCAACGACATCTCCAAGCTTTGGCCTATTTCCTACGAGGGGCAATCGGACACCGCCTGCTTCGACAACGCGCTCGAGTTCCTGTTCCAGGGTGGCTACAAGCTCGCGCACGCCATGATGATGCTGGTTCCCGAGGCATGGGCCGGCAACAAGCAGATGGATGCCGACCGCAAGGCCTTCTACGAATACCATGCCGCGCTGATGGAGCCGTGGGACGGCCCCGCCGCGCTCGTCTTCACCGACGGTCGCCAGATTGGCGCGACGCTCGACCGCAACGGCCTCAGGCCCGCGCGCTACATCGTTACCGACGACGACCGCGTCATCATGGCGTCGGAGGCCGGCGTGCTGGCGGTGCCGCAGGAGAAGATCGTCAAGAAGTGGCGGCTTCAACCGGGCCGCATGCTGTTGATCGACCTCGAAAAGGGCCGCATCATTTCCGACGAGGAGATCAAGTCGGAGATCGCGACGCGCCACCCCTACAAACAGTGGCTGGCAAACACGCAGCTTATCCTCGAAGAGTTGAAGCCGGTCGAGCCGCGCGCGCTGCGCAAGGACGTCACCCTGCTCGATCGCCAGCAGGCGTTCGGCTACACCCAGGAAGACACCAAGCTTTTGATGTCGCCGATGGCGACTACCGGCCAGGAAGCGATCGGTTCGATGGGCACCGATACGCCGATCTCTGCGATGTCGGACAAGTCGAAGGTACTCTACACCTATTTCAAGCAGAACTTCGCACAGGTCACGAACCCGCCGATCGACCCAATCCGCGAGGAACTGGTGATGAGCCTCGTCTCGTTCATCGGGCCCAGGCCCAACATCTTCGACCTCGTCGGTTCGTCGCGCAAGAAGCGGCTCGAAGTACGCCAGCCCATCCTGACCAACGGCGATCTCGAGAAGATCCGCTCGATCGGCCATACCGAGGATCGTTTCGACACCAAGACGCTCGACATCACCTATGCGGCGAGCGAGGGCGCGGCCGGCATGACGGGAGCTGTCGAGCGGCTTTGCGACCGTGCCGAGGCGGCGGTCGCGGGCGGCTACAACATCATCATCCTGGCCGACCGCCTGGTCGGACCGGACCGTATCGCCATTCCGGCGCTGCTCGCCACCGCCGCCGTGCACCATCACCTTATCCGCAAGGGGCTGCGCACTTCGGTCGGCCTCGTCGTCGAATCCGGCGAACCGCGCGAGGTGCATCATTTCTGCTGCCTCGCCGGCTATGGCGCGGAAGCGATCAATCCCTACCTGGCGTTCGACACGCTGACCGACATGCACAAGCGCGGCGAACTGCCGGCCGAGGTCGATGCCAGCGAGGTCGTCTATCGCTTCATCAAGTCGATCGGCAAGGGCATCCTCAAGGTGATGTCCAAGATGGGCATCTCGACCTACCAATCCTATTGCGGCGCGCAGATTTTCGACGCAGTCGGCCTCAAGTCCGATTTCGTCGAGAAGTATTTCACCGGCACGGCGACGCTCATCGAGGGTGTCGGGCTGGACGAGATCGCGGCGGAAACCGTCAGCCGCCACGCCGACGCGTTCGGTGACGACCCTGTGCTGCGCAACGCGCTCGAGGTCGGCGGCGAATATCTCTTCCGCATGCGCGGCGAGGCACATATGTGGTCGCCGGATTCGGTTGCTACCCTGCAGCACGCCGTGCGCAAGGGATCGTGGGAAACCTTCAAACAGTTTTCCGCCGAGATCGACAGCCAGACGGCCCGCGCCCAGTCCATCCGTGGCCTGTTCAACGTCAGGCTCGCCGGGGAGACCGGCCGGCAGCCCGTCGCGCTCGACGAGGTCATGCCGGCGTCCGACATCGTCAAGCGGTTCTCGACCGGCGCGATGTCCTTCGGCTCGATCTCGCGCGAAGCGCACACCACGCTTGCGCGCGCCATGAACCAGATCGGCGGCAAGTCGAACACCGGCGAGGGCGGCGAGGAGCCGGATCGCTATCTGCCGCTGCCCGGCGGCGGCGCCAACCCCGAGCGCTCGGCCATCAAGCAGGTGGCGTCGGGACGCTTCGGCGTGACGGCGGAGTATCTCGTCAACTCGGATATGATGCAGATCAAGGTCGCGCAGGGCGCCAAGCCCGGCGAGGGCGGGCAGTTGCCCGGCCACAAGGTCGACGCGACGCTCGCCAAGGTGCGGCACTCGACACCGGGCGTCGGCCTGATCTCGCCGCCGCCGCATCACGACATCTATTCGATCGAGGACCTGGCGCAGCTCATCTACGACCTGAAGAACGTCAATCCGGCGGCCGACGTGTCGGTCAAGCTGGTTTCCGAAGTTGGCGTCGGCACCGTTGCGGCCGGCGTGGCCAAGGCGCGCGCCGACCACATCACCATCTCGGGCTATGACGGCGGAACCGGTGCGTCGCCATTGACCTCGCTCAAGCATGCCGGTTCACCATGGGAGATGGGGCTTGCCGAAACGCACCAGACGCTGGTGCTGAACGGCCTGCGCTCACGCGTCGCCCTGCAAGTCGACGGCGGCCTCAGGACGGGCCGCGACGTGGTCATCGGCGCACTGCTTGGAGCCGACGAGTTCGGCTTCTCGACCGCGCCGCTGATCGCGGCCGGCTGCATCATGATGCGCAAGTGTCACCTCAACACCTGCCCGGTCGGCGTTGCGACGCAGGATCCTGTCCTGCGCAAGCGATTCAAGGGCACGCCCGAACACGTCATCAACTATTTCTTCTATGTCGCCGAGGAAGTGCGCGAACTTCTGGCAGCCATGGGGTTCCGGCATATCGACGAGATCATCGGCCAGACGGAGCTGCTGGAAAAGCGGGCCATGATCGAGCACTGGAAGGCGCGCGGCCTCGACTTCAGCCGCATCTTCCACAAGCCTGACGCGCCGCGCGAGGCGACCCACTGGACCGAGCGGCAGAAGCACCCGATCGACCACGTACTCGACCGCAAGCTGATCGAATTGGCGAAGCCCGCGCTGGAATCGCGCCAGCCGGTGCAGATCGACGTCGACATCCGCAACGTCGACCGTTCGGTCGGTGCCATGCTGTCGGGTGAGGTCGCCAAGCGTTTCCGCCACAAGGGACTGCGTGAGGACACGATCAAGGTCAGGCTGACCGGAACGGCCGGGCAGTCCTTCGGCGCATTCCTGGCGCGCGGCGTTTCCTTCGAGCTGATCGGCGACGGCAACGATTATGTGGGCAAGGGCCTGTCGGGCGGCCGTATCGTCATCCGTCCTCCGGACGAGGCAAGGATCGTCGCCGAGGAATCGATCATCGTCGGCAACACGGTGCTCTACGGCGCCACCGAAGGCGAGTGTTACTTCCGCGGCGTCGCGGGCGAGCGGTTTGCCGTGCGCAACTCCGGCGCCGCAGTTGTCGTCGAGGGCGTCGGCGACCATGGCTGCGAGTACATGACCGGCGGCATCGTCGTGGTCATCGGCAAGACCGGCCGCAACTTCGCCGCCGGCATGTCAGGCGGCGTGGCCTATGTGCTGGACGAGGAAGGCGACTTCGCCGAGCGTTGCAACATGGCGATGGTCGAACTCGAGCCTGTTCCCGAGGAAGACTATCTGCTCGAGAAGTTCCATCATCATGGCGGCGACATCGCGCATATGGGCCGCGTCGACGTGTCGGGCGATATGACCAGCCACGACGAGGAGAGGCTTTACCAGCTCATCTCCAACCACGTGCACTTTACTGGGTCGACCAAGGCCAAGACGATCCTGGACAACTGGGCCGACTACCGTCCGAAGTTCAGGAAGATCATGCCGGTGGAATACAAGCGCGCGCTGGAGGACATGGCCCGCATGCGGGTTGGGGTGGCGGCGGAGTAGTTGGCATGGGCAAGGTAACAGGCTTTCTCGAAATCGACCGGCAGGTGCACAAGTACCAGCCGGCGTCAGACCGCATCCGGCATTTCCGCGAATTCACGTTGCCGATGTCGGACAAGGAGGTCGAGAAGCAGGCGGCGCGCTGCATGGATTGCGGCGTGCCCTTCTGCCACGGCCCGACCGGCTGCCCGATCCACAACCAGATCCCGGACTGGAACGACCTCGTCTATAATGGCGACTGGGACAACGCTATCCGCAACCTGCATTCGACCAACAACTTCCCCGAATTCACCGGCCGCGTCTGCCCGGCGCCCTGCGAGGAAGCGTGCACGCTCAACCTCGAGGACATTCCGGTCGCCATCAAGACGGTCGAGCAGGCGATCGCCGACAAGGCATACGAACTCGGTCATGTCAGGCCCCAGCCGGCCGAGCGCAAGACGGGAAAGCGGGTGGCAGTCATCGGCTCGGGCCCGTCGGGAATGGCCGCGGCCCAGCAGCTCGGGCGCGCCGGCCACGACGTCCATGTCTATGAGCGCGAATCCAAGCCCGGCGGGCTGATGCGGTTCGGCATTCCCGACTTCAAGATGGAAAAGCACTACATTGACGCCCGCGCCACGCAGATGGAAGGAGAGGGCGTCACTTTCCACTGCGGCGTCAATGTCGGCGTCGACAAGCCGGTCGCCGAACTGCTCGCCGAGCATGACGCGGTGCTCTATTGCGGCGGCTCCGAAACGCCGCGTGCGGCCGGCATTCCTGGCGACGATTTCGAGGGCGTGCATGACGCGATGCCCTATCTGGTGCAACAGAACAAGCGCGTCGGCGGCGAGGACATCCAGTCGGTCGCCTGGCCGCAGGAGGCGGTTGTCGCGGGCGGTAAGCATGTCGTCGTCGTTGGCGGTGGCGACACCGCGTCCGACTGCGTCGGCACGGCCTTTCGCCAGGGCGCGGTGCGCGTCACACAACTCGACATCCGCCCGCAGCCCCCTGAAAAGGAGAACAAGCTCGCGGTCTGGCCCTACTGGGCGACCAAGATGCGCACCTCTTCCTCACAGGCGGAAGGCGCGGAACGCGAATTTCAGGTGGCTACGCTCGAATTCATCGGCGAAGAAGGCCAGCTCACCGGCGTGAGGTGCTGCGAGGTCGACGACCGACGCAAGCCGATCGCCGGCACCGAGTTCGTCATCCGCGCCGATCTTGCCTTCATCGCCATCGGTTTCGCCGGGCCGCTGTCGAGTGGCCTCGTGAAGGAACTGGACGGGCGTCTCAAGCTCGTTTCCGACAGCCGTCGCTCCGTAAACGTTGCGGCGAGCGATCGCGACTACAGGACCAGCGTTGACAAGCTGTGGGCGGCGGGCGACGTCCGCCGCGGCCAGTCGCTGGTCGTCTGGGCGATCCGCGAGGGCCGTCAGGCGGCACGCGCGATCGACGAGGCGCTGATGGGCTCGACTGTCCTGCCGGCCTGATATCTCTAAGGTTGGGCGACCATTAGCTGGCCCGGCGGAATAAACGCCGCTTCCTTGCCGGGGAAGCCAGGCGGGGTCGCGGCCTTTTCCGGCAGCACGGTCGGCGGCGCAGGCCCAGCTGGTGTGGCAGGCATTGCCGGCCGAATTGACGGATCGGCGACGTCAGGGATCTCGGTCGCTGCAGGCATCTTTCCAGACGCCGTCGGCACAACGGGTGCTGCAGCTTGTTCCGGGAGCACGCTCGGCGGTGCGGGAGCGACCGGGGTTGAGGACACGGCCGGCGCCGGGACATCCTGTGGCGGCAAGTCTTCGCTCGCTGGTTGCGCCGTAGAGAACCCGCTGCCTTCAGGGGGGGCGACTGGCGCGGGCGGCGCGGCTTCCATCACGGGCGGTGCAGGTGCGGCCGGCGTGCCAGACGGCTGCGCCTCTTCGGACGCCTCGCCCGGCGCCATCCGCGCCGGCGCCTCGACTGCCGCGGTCGTCTCGGCCATAGGCGCCGATCTCGCCGGAGCGCTGCCGGTTATGTCGTTGGGTTCGATCGACGGGACCGTCTTGGCAACAGCGATGCCGGACTCCGGCTCGAGCGGCATCGCGGGCACGGCGGCGGTCTTGGGTGTCGCGGCGGCGGGAAGCAGTTCGGAAGGCGCTTCCTTGCCTTCGGGCAACGCCGCGACAGGCATCGGCTCCGCCTTCCGGGGCGCCATCCGAGCCGGCGCGTTATCCTCAGCCATGCCCGGCAGGATCGAGGGTACGGGGGGTTTTGCTGGCGCGCTGTCAGGCAGCGCAGGTGTCGCGTCCCCCGTCGGTTCGGCGGTCGTTTCGCCGGCCGACGCGGTTGGAATTTCGGCCTCTCCTTGGGCTGCCGGGACCTCGACCGGCTGCGGTACTGCGGTCGGCGCGCGGTTTGCTTCCGGTCCGATCGACTTCGGGCGCTTGAAGGCCTGTTGCGGCGCGCCGCGCGCCGGCGACAGGTCAAGCGGGTCGCCCTTGGCCAGTTCCGGCGCAACTGCCTTGGGCAGCGTTGGCGGCGTGGCTATCGGCGGCGGCGCGGCGGCGACATCTGGCGCGGCCTGCAGGGGCGAGACTTCCTCCAACCGGTCGGGCGCGAGTTGTGGCGGCATGCGCGCCGGCATCGGCGGCGTCGGCTCGGTCAGGACGTTGGAGCGCACGGAGCGAACGGCCGCGCGATCCTGTGCGGGGTCGACCGGCTTCGAGGGGGCAACGACTTTGTTCGTCGTGTTGTCAAGGTTCATCTGGCGCATCGCTGTCGCAGCAGAGGCCAGCAAAGGACCGGAGAACTGGTCCGCGCGGCCCGCCAGCGGCGCTGGCGCGATACCTTCGACCGAGAGCTTTTCGCCGGGCGTACTCGCCTCAAGGCGCGGCGCGGCGGTTTCGCCAAGCAAAGCCTCGCCACCGTCGAGCCCAGGCGTCCGTAACGCGACCGGGCGCGCCGGGTCGACCAGCCCGACCTCATTGGGATCGACCGCTATGTCCAGATTGGCGGGCTCCTGCTGCTCCGCCGGCCCCAGTGGGCCGAAAATGCGGTATGCGGGACGCGGCCCGGGCTGTACAGCCGTTGCGACTGCTGCGGCAGGATCCTCGCCCAGTGCCTTGTAGAGCGGCTTTTCGACGTAGAAGGCTACCTTGCGCTTGCCAGGCCGGGCGAGGTTTATGCCGTCATTGGCGCGCAGGCGGGCCGGCTGGCCGTTGATGTCGGGTCCGCTCGGCACATAGGCGCCGTTCTCATCCACGAAACCGTCCCAGATGTCGACGAATTCGCCCCCGGCGCTGGTGGCCGCCGCGCGGTAGATGTCGTTGAAGGCCAGCACGTCGAGCATCATCTTCGACGATTTGAATGGCGGCATGCCGACCCACAGCAGTGGCACCTTGCGCGCCGCGACCGTGCCCGCCAGTTCGCCGGCTCGGGCCGCGTATTCCTTGGTCCATGCATCCGACCGGACGGTTTCGCGAATGCCGTCGACAAGCATCTGCTGTCGATCGTTGGTGCCGATCATGACGATTACCGCCGCCGGCCTTTCGGTGGTGATCAGTTCGTCGGCTCTTTGAGCCCAGTTGTGGAAATCCTCCCGCACGAAACCCGACGAACCGCTGGTGCGGTCGACGATTCTGACATTCGGATTCTGGACAAAGGCGGTTGTCAGGCCCTCGGCAAGTCCGCTGGCAAGGAAGTCGCCGATAACCAGCACAACGCGGGCGTCCAGCCGCTTGGTGACCACCGTTGCCTGCGGCGCCACGTCAGCACCTTCCTGAGGCGCCCGGTTGACCTTTTTCTTGCGGGGTTTGACGGGCTTGGCGACGTCAGCAGGAGGGTCCTGGATGCGATAGGCCGGGCGATTGCCGAACAGCCTGTTCAACAGCCCCGAGTGTGCCGGCTGCTCCTGCGCGTGGACGCTGGATGACAAGACAAGGCAGAAGGCCGCTGCGAGAACGGCCAGCGCGAGGACTGAAGCTGCAAATCGGGATGAGTTGAACCCATGGCCCGTTCCCGCCGTCAATCCATGCTCCTATCGCTTTCTCAGCTTGGTGAGCACTTCCATGCTTGGATGGCCGTCCGGCGTCAACCCCGCCTGAGCCTGAAAAGCCTTGATCGCGGTCTTCGACCCTTCGCCGATTTTTCCGTCGAACTTGCCGTCATAGTAGCCGTTCATCGACAGCCGTTGCTGCAATTCCTGCTTTTCCACGAAGGACAGCTTGGTAAAGGGGCGGTTCCAGTCGCGAACGAGCCCGCCGTAACCGGCGATTTCGTCGGCCAGAAGACCGACAGCGAGCGCATATTTGTCGGCGTTGTTGTATGCTTTCAACACGAAGAAGTTTTTCGTCATGAGGAAGGTTGGCCCATTGCGGCCGTCCGGCACCTTCAGTTCCGCCCTGTCGCCGCCCTGGCGGAACGGCTTGCCGTTGGCGCGTGTCACGCCGAGGGCCTGCCACTTGGAAATCGTCATCGAACCGCTGGGAAACTTGCGGCCTTCAGGCAACTCTACCTCGTAGCCCCACGTCTTGCCCGCCTGCCAGCCGTTCTTGCGCAGAAGGTTGGCCGCGGTGGCAAGCGCATCCGGCACGGAGTTCCAGATATCGCGGCGGCCGTTTCCATCGAAGTCGACGGCGAACGCCTGGTAGCTGGTGGGGATGAACTGGGTGTGGCCCATGGCGCCTGCCCACGATCCCGTCAGATGGCTTTCGTCGATATCGCCGCTCTGCAGGATCTTCAGCGCGGCGATCAGCTGGGTACGGGCGAATTTTGCGCGCTTCTTGTCGGCATAGGCGAGCGTGGCCAGCGAGCGCACGACGTTGCGCATCACCTTGTCGTTCTTCATGATCTCGCCGTAGTTCGTTTCCATCGACCAGATTGCGAGGAGGATGTGTCGGTCGACGCCGTACCGTGCCTCGATCCGGTCGAGCGTGGACTTGTATTTCTTTGCCAGGGCACGGCCATTGGCAACCGAGTCCTCATGGACGCGGTTGTCGAAATAATCCCATACCGGCGCTGTGAATTCGGGCTGGTAGCGAGCCTTTTCAAGCACTTCAGGATCGACGCTGTCGACGCCGCGGAATGCGCGGTCGTAGGTGGAGCGCGAAATGCCGTTGTCGGCGGCTGTCTGGCGGAAGCTCGCCACCCAGCGCTCGAAGCCGGCGTCGGCAAGGGCTGCGGTCGAGAAGACGGCAATCCCGAGCCCAACGAGCGCGGCGGCTGCCGTGCCGGCGAACCGCCGAATGCCTGGGTTGAGACGCATCTTTTCCTCCTTCACGATTTCAGGAAGCCGATTCATCGCCTATGCGGGTTAGCAATCAGTTTACCATGTCGATCAGCGGAAACGAAAACGCTGTGTCGGCGATGACCGCCGAACACGAATCCGTGATTCTCTCCCGATAGCCGGCAAATCCGGCATCAAAATGTCCACGCCCCAATCGGGGTGGCACCGGCGCCCGTCAGCGCTGCAGCTTGAGGCCGAGGAATATGCTGTCGGTTTCGCTGTCGCGGCCAGGCAGGTTGCTCGACACGCTCTCGTGTCGGACGCGGCCGGTGATGCCGGCATAGCGGTTGAGCCACCAGGTCAGGCTGGCCTCGGCGTTGAGGATCGTTTCTTGGCCTTCGTTGCCGACATAGTCGCGCCATGCCGCACCAAATGCGGCGTTGCCGGTCAGGTTGGCGCGCATCTGCCGCTCGATGGCGAGGCTCGTCGCATAGAGCACCGAGCCGCTCTCGCCGGCCGTCGTGGCGCCTTCCAGCGTCGTTGAGCCGCCCAGCCTGACGTTCGTTCCGCGCAGCGGCGACCACAGCACGCCGGCAGCGACGCTCGGCGTCGAAAGCGGCTCGAGCCTGTCGTCGTCGAAATCCTCGCGGATCCAGCCGGCTGCGATCTCGCCCGACAGCTTTTCGCCCCGGTCGAATGCCAGGCCACCACGAAATGCCATCTGGTCGGATGAACGCCGGTAGCCCGCGTCGTCCACTTCCTGGCTGTAGAGGTTGCGCCCGATCTCGGCCTCCACGAAGGGCGTCAGCGAGGGCGAGATTTCGTAGCCGGTGCGCAGCGCCAGCGTGTACAGCGTCGAATCGCGGTCTGCCTGGGACAGCACGCCGCCGCCTTCGAGGTCGGCGTCGCCATAGGCGTCGTGGCTGATGCCCCCGGTGACCGCGAAGCGTGCCTTGCCGACATCCTTCTCCAGCCCGAGAGTCCCGCCGACAGTCTGGGTCAGCGGCTCGTCGACCGTGTCTGGAACGACAACCGGGGAGGCCGCCGATTCCGGAGCGATGGCATAGGTGAAAGTGCCACGGGCTCGATATTCGTTGCCAAGTTCCAGTTCGAGTGCGGCGTCGACAGCTCCCCTGACGTCGTCAACCTCCTCGCCCGACAGGGTCTTGCGGAAGGTGCCGAAAGCGTTGATCTCGGCGGAGTTGCTCGCCCAGTCGGATGCAGCGTTCAACCGCAGCGTGGTTTCCGACAGCACCGCCGCCGAGCCGCCGGCCGAAGAATCGGCGTTGCTTGTCGCGGTGATCCCGGTTTCCAGCGTTGGTTTTATGATGAACGAACCCCAGCGAATGCCGACGGCGCCGTAGGGGTCGTCATCGTCCAGCCGATCCAGCCCTTCGATCGCCTGGGCGCGTTCGGCGCCCTGATCGAGCGGTTCGTCTTCCAGCGAGTCGATTGTTGGTTCGCGCACCGTGCCGGTAGATGTCTCGTCGGTCTGTTCGGCCGGCGCGACCGCGGTCTCGCGCTGCTCTGCCGTCGCGCCTGTGGCTGCCTGTTGGCGGCCGAACGCTTCGTCCTCGTCGTCCAGCGCATTCGCCTGGTCCGCCGCGACGGGCTCCGGCAGCGCACCGGGGCTCACCGGCACATAGGCCGGAGCGGGGTCGTTGGCGGTCTGATCCGCAATGTCGCCGCCGAGCCCGCCGCGCAATCCCGTTGCATCCTGGGCCTGGACAGGGCCGGCCATGACCAGCCCGGTCGCGGTGGCAGCCAGAAGCATTGCCTGAAAAGCGCCCAGGCCCGGACGTGGCTTGTTGTGTGGGCGTACCGGAGGCATTTCGACCCGAATGAGTGGCGACGCGAGCCGCGCCATGCTTACCGAACCGTAAACGGCGATGGTTAATGGAGGGTTGAAACGGTGTCGGGGCGACGCGTGCGCAAGTGGACAGAACGCCCCTGAAGCGCTAATCCGCTTTCCATGCATGGCTTACCGATGAAGAAAGTGCCCGAGCGCAGCGCGTCGATCGCTTCGGCGTTGCGAACGGTCGCGACCGAACAGGCGGGGATGGCAGCACTCGCCGCGGCGCTCGACAACGGCCTTTCGGATGCCTTCGCGCAGGCGATCGAACTGATTTCGGCGATCGGCGGCCGCGTCATCGTCACTGGAGTCGGTAAGAGCGGACATATCGGCGCAAAGATCGCCGCCACGCTCGCCTCGACCGGCACGCCGGCTTTCTTCGTGCATCCCGCCGAAGCCAACCACGGCGATCTCGGAATGATCGCGAAAAACGACGCCATTGTCGCGATGTCATGGTCCGGCGAAAGCGCCGAACTCAAGAGCATCGTCGCCTATTCGAGGCGTTTTTCAATTCCGCTGATCGCGATCACCTCGGGCGACACTTCCGCGCTGGCCCGCGAGGCCGACGTCGTGCTGCTCCTGCCGCGCGTGCCGGAAGCCTGTCCGAACGGCCTTGCGCCGACCACCTCGACGCTACTGCAACTCGTCATTGGCGATGCGCTGGCTGTCGCGCTGCTGGAAGCGCGCGAATTCACGCCGGACCAGTTCCGCATCTTTCACCCCGGTGGCCAGCTTGGCGCCGGCCTGATGAAGGTGAAGGAGATCATGCACCAGGGCGAAAGCCTTCCGCTGGCAACGGTTGGTGACGCACTGAGGGACGCCATCGTGACGCTGTCGCGAAAGCGCTTTGGCTGCGTCTGCATCGTCGATGGCGAAGGCCGGCTTGCCGGCATCATCACGGACGGCGATCTTGCCCGCAACCTCGACAAGAACCTCGGCGCGCTGACCGTCGACGACATCATGACCCGCACGCCGAAGACGATCGACCCCGACACGCTGGCCGGCGAGGCGATCGCCATCCTCGACGAAAAGCGCATCAGCGCTCTGGTGGTTGTGGAGAACGACCGTCCGGTCGGCATCGTTCACTTCCACGACCTGCTCAAGATCGGCGTGGCGTAAAGACATTCACATGACGGCGTCAATGCAGGGCTTCGCGCCCACTGCAAAAGCGAGCAGGTAACGGCCGCTTCACACCGCTTCCACCACCAACTCCAGATCGAGATCGGTCGCCGCGCTGACGCGTACCGTGGCGCCCACCGGCAGGTTGGGTCCCGAGACGCGCCACATCGTGTCGCCGATCTTGATGCGTCCGCGCCCGTTGGTGATAGGCTCGGTCAGCGTCGCGGTGCGACCGACAAGCTGGTCGCCGCGCCTGTTGAGCAGCGGCTGGTCGGTTTGGTCGCCGCGCCTGCCCATTATCTTCTTGCCGGCGAAGGCGGAGGCTAGTGCCAGCACCAGGAAGATGACCACCTGCAATTCCCCGCTCCAGATTGCCGCGTCCCACAGCATCAGCGACAGGGCGCCGACGATCAGCGCGGCAATCCCGATCCACAGCAGGAAGACGCCGGGCACCAGAATTTCGAGCGTCAGGAGCACGAAACCCAGCGCCATCCAGTTCCAGGGGCCGAGTTCGGCGATGACGTGCTCAAGCATTGGTTTGCTCCGCTACTGGTTCTCGTCGGGCCGTACGACAGGCGGGCGCGCGGCGTGGCGCTGCGCGCCAGCGGTGCCCTCGGCCCGGAAGACTTCCTTGGCAATCTGGCCGATGCCGCCGAGCGTGCCGATCAGCGATGAGGCTTCGATCGGCATCAGCACGACCTTGCTGTTTGGCGCCGAGCCAATCTTGGCCAGCGCCTCGGTGTATTTCTGCGCCACGAAGTAGTTGATCGCCTGTACGTCGCCCTTGGCGATGGCTTCCGACACCACCTGCGTCGCCTTGGCTTCGGCCTCTGCGGCGCGTTCGCGCGCCTCGGCGTCGCGGAATGCCGCCTCGCGGCGGCCTTCGGCCTCGAGAACCTGTGCTGCCTTGAGGCCCTCGGCCTCCAGGATCTGCGCGCGCTTGTTGCGCTCGGCCATCATCTGTCTGCCCATCGACTCGATGAGATTGGCCGGTGGGTTGATATCCTTGATCTCGACGCGCGTGATCTTGATGCCCCAAGGATGCGCGGCTTCGTCGACTACACGCAGAAGCCGCTCGTTGATGGCGTCGCGGTTGGACAGGAGCTCGTCGAGGTCCATCGAGCCCATGACCGTGCGGATGTTGGTCATCGTCAGGTTGAGGATGGCGTTCTGCAGGCCGGCGACCTGGTACGCGGCTTGCGGCGCGTTGAGCACCTGGTAGAACGCGACGCCGTCGACCGCGACCATCGCGTTGTCCTTGGTGATGATTTCCTGCGTGGGAACGTCGAGAACCTGCTCCATCATGTTCATCTTGGCGCCGATGCGGTTGATGATCGGCGTTATGATGTTGAGGCCCGGCGCGAGCGTGACCGTATATTTGCCGAAGCGTTCGACGGTGTAATTGTAGCCCTGGGGCACGGTCTTGACGCTGGCAAAGATGAGCAGCAGAACAAAGACGACAATCACTGCTAAGACGATGTCGAAGCCCGAGAACATGCGCGTTTCCCCCGTTGAGGCGGTGTTTCCGCCTGAGAATCACTTAGGAATCCGACGATGACTATACAATCAGACTGTGGCGGATTGGTTAGCGATCACTCTTAACGGGATTTAACGACGGGATTTATCGCTTGAACGCATAGAGGTCGGCATCGCTGTCGTCGCGCCCTGCTAGCGCTGAGGCGACGACCTCCGAAGCGATCTGCGAATAGGTGATGCCGTTGCCGCCGTAGCCCATCACCGCGTGAATGCGCGGATGGCGGGGCGCCTGACCAATATAGGGCAGCCCGGTCTGCGTCGTTCCGAACGAACCTGCCCAGGCGAATTCCGGCTTCCCGTCGAGCCGGGGAAACAGCTTTGCGAGTTTCCGCGATATTTTCGCAGCCTTTGCCGCCAGCAGCCCGTCGCGCCTCTCCTCGTCGGAAAACTCCTCGTCCTCGCCGCCGCAGATCACCCGTCCGTCGCTCGTGGCGCGCATGTAGAGATAGGGGTCGGACGCTTCCCAGACAAAGGCCTCCTGCGGCCAGATATTGCCGGGCTGCGGCCGCGTGGCGATCGCGAAGGTCGAGATGATCTGGTGTCCGGCGGACGGAACGATGTCGGTCAGTTCGTACCCGGTGGCGAGAACCGCATGCGCGGCTCGCACCGTTGGGCCGTCCTTCGTCTCGATAGTCACGTCGTCCTTGCCGGCCGTGATTCTTGTCGCCTCGCTCGGGGCATAGAGCCGGGCGCCGCGCTCTATCGCCTTGAGCAGCAGGCCGGCGGTCAGCCGGCGCGGATCGAGCGTCAGGTTGCCCTGGCTGAGGATCGCCCCGTCGCGCTCTATGCCGAACTGTTCGCCAAGCTGCGAGGGCGTGAGATAGGTCGAGCGAATGCCGGCCTGGCAGCGTGCGTCGGCCTCTTCGCGCAGAGCTGCCGGCGCGAGCACGCTCCCCGCCAGATAGAGCGAAGCGCGCCGGTCCAACCGGCATTCGATGCCGAGTTCATCGATGCGCGCGGCAAGATTCTCGATCGCCAGCCGCGAGCGCCGCCAAGCGCGCTCGGCCTTTCTCCGGCCGATCATCGGCGACAGCCTGGTCAGCGGCTGGTCGATCTCGAACTGGACCAGTGCCGTGGTCGCCGCCGTCGAACCCTTCATCGGCCCGCGTCGGTCGAGGCAGACCACTGAGTGTCCTTGCGCCGTCAACGCTTCAGCCATCATTGCGCCGCTGATCCCCATGCCGACCACCGCCACGTCCGCCTTGACGTCGCGGGTCAGTTCTTGCGTCGGAACGGAAGGCACGCGATAGGCGAACCATACTGGACGGCCGGTTCTGAGGTCGAGCTTGCGTTTCAATGGAGGTCTCCCGAGCCGCATTCAACGGTCATCCGCGTGACTTGTTCCCGCCCGATTGTTGCAGTGCGGCAACGCACGCGCTGTTTATGGGCGGACGGCCTTGCGCCGGTTCGGATGTATCCTATCTGCAAAACAGGGCCGGCCGTCTTTGCGGCTTCCCTCCCTCACATACGAAATCCTCCCCTCTGCAAGGAAAATCCCATGGCAATGGCAAAAGGCTATGCTGCGACCGATGCGTCGAAGCCGCTCGTGCCCTTCTCGTTCGAGCGCCGCGAGCCCGGCGACGACGACGTCCTCATTGACATCAAATATTGCGGTGTCTGCCACTCCGACATCCACCAAGCGCGCAACGAATGGGGCAATTCGTCCTTCCCGATGGTGCCTGGCCACGAGATCGCCGGCATCGTACGCGCGGTGGGCAAGAACGTTACCAGCTTCAAGGTCGGCGACCGGGCCGGCGTCGGCTGCTTCGTCAATTCCTGCACCAAGTGCGCGACGCGCGATGTCGAAGTCGAGCAGTACCTTCCGGGGCTTATCGCGACCTACAACGGCTTCGAGGCAGACGGTGTCACCCCCACCCACGGCGGCTATTCCGACCATATTGTCGTCAAGGAAGGCTATGTACTTCGCATTCCCGACAACCTGCCGCTTGAGGCGGCCGCGCCGCTTTTGTGCGCGGGCATCACGCTCTACTCGCCTTTGCGCCACTGGAAGGCCGGACCCGGCAAAAAGGTCGCCATCGTCGGCATGGGTGGCCTCGGCCACATGGGCGTCAAGCTCGCGCATGCGATGGGCGCCGAGGTCACCGTGCTCAGCCAGTCGCTGTCGAAAAAGGAGGACGGGCTGAAGTTTGGCGCCAACGCCTACTATGCGACCAACGATGCGGCGACTTTCAAGATGCTTGCAGGAACGTTCGACCTGATTATCTGCACGGTCAGCACCGGCATCGACTGGAACGCCTATCTCGGCCTGCTCAAGGTCGATGGCAGCATGGTTCTGGTCGGCGCACCGGAGAACCCGGTTCCGGTTCACGCCTTTGCGCTTATTCCCGGGCGCAGGAGCCTCTCAGGCTCGATGATTGGCTCCATCAAGGAGACGCAGGATATGCTCGATTTCTGCGGCGAGCACGGCATCGCCGCCGATATAGAGGTCATCGACATCAAGGATGTCAACGAAGCTTACGGGCGCGTGCTGAAAAGCGACGTGCGGTATCGTTTCGTCATCGACATGGCGTCGCTCGACTGACGCCTATAAACCGTCGCGCTGCAATCTTCAGGTTTGCCGCCGCTGCGCGCAACGCCACGCGGCGACAGACTGGATTGCTTAGGCTCCTAGGTCCCGATGGTAGAGACGACCTCGTACAGACCTGGGCTTGGGGAGCCGAGTGCCTTGTTCCGATCGAGGAAGCCATGTGTTTGAAGGTGCTGGACGATGCGCCGCATGGCGGCCTCATCGCGGGCCTGCGCATAGTTGACGACGCGGGTTCCATCTAGGCTTCGATGCAAGCTGGCTGATAGCCAACCATCGATGTCTACGCAGGATTTTGCGGCTTCCGTCAGCAGGTCGATCAACGCCTGCTGACCACCGTCAGGCACGGTGAAAACGTTGATCTGCGTGATTACGCAGGCATCTGCATTGATTGTCGGCATGTTGAACTCCATCGGTTGACCCGGGGGAGTGGTGCTATTCCAACATCCACGATCCCGCCGAGCCGGACGACGCTTGCGCGTCAGGGCTCGCCGGGGGCTTCTGCCAATGCAGAGCGCGGAACTCTCGGTTTCGCGAGAGGCGCCGGGCTTACCCATGCCGGCGCAGGTCCTTTTCGACTGGGCTACTGTAGCGGTATCGGCCGGACCTGTCGAACAGAACATTTGGGAGCGCGTCTGGTCCGACCGCCTAAATCCACCCCAGAAGCTCCCGCCGCACCACGCTCTCGATCACCGCCATGCCCTCCGGGCCGTCGTTGAGGCAGGGGATATGCGCGAACTTCTCGCCCCCGGCGTGCAGGAACTCGTCGCGCACCTCGCGGCCGATCTCGTCCAGCGTCTCGATGCAGTCGACGGAGAAGCCCGGATTGATGATCGCGATCGACTTCACCCCGTCATGCGCCAGCTTCTCGACCGTCTTGTCGGTATAGGGCTGCAGCCATTCCTGCGCGCCGAAGCGCGACTGGAAGGTTGTTATCAGCTTTCGGTCGTCCCATCCCAGATGCTCGCGCAACAGCCGCGTCGTCTTCAGGCAATGGCAGTGGTAGGGATCGCCCTTCTCGAAATAGGGTTTTGGAATGCCGTGATAGGACGCCATCACCACCTCCGGCTCGAAATCGAGGTCAGCAAGGCTCGATTTCAGCGAACTCGCCAGCGCCTCGATGTAAACCGGCTCGTCGTAGTAGGGCGGCACCGTGCGTACGGCAGGTGCATCGCGCATGGCCATCAGTGCGCGGAAAAGCTGGTCGTTGGCTGTGGCGGTCGTCGTCGCCGAGTATTGCGGATAGAGCGGGAATGCAACGATCCTGCCGCAGCCCTGATCATGGAGCCGCCGCACGGCGTCTGCTGTTGAGGGGCTGCCGTAGCGCATGCCCCATTCGACTCGGACATCGGGCAGGTCGGCAAGCGCCGCCGCAAGCTTCTCGGCCTGGCCGCGCGTGTAGGTCCTGAGCGGCGACTCGTCCTTTTCGGTATTCCAGATGCGCTGGTAGTTCGCCCCCGACTTCTTCGGTCGCGTCGTCAGCACTAATCCGTAGAGGATCGGGTACCATACGAACTTCGGCAGTTCGATGACGCGCGGGTCCGAAAGGAACTCCCGGAGATAGCGCCACATCGGCTTAAAATCGGTGCCGTCGGGCGTGCCGAGGTTGACCAGCAGCACGCCGACGCGGCGCGGCTTCACCGGCGGGTGGCCGGCGGGGAGGGTGGCTACAGTGGCTGCGCTGCCCAAAACGTTCATCGGGACGGCGCGCGTCTTGGTTGCGTTCGACATGGCGCGAATTTAGCGGGGACTGCGGCGTTTACAATGCTTCGTCTGGCCGCAGCAGGCCCGCGCCGTCCCGCCGCCTCAACCCGCCGGCGGGATGGTCAGTTCGGCGCCGATTGCAAGCGCTCTGGCCTTCACACCCGGATTGGCCTCGGCGATCGCCTTCCATCTGGAGCCGGCGCCATAAACCTCCCTGGCGATGTCCCAGAGCGTGTCGCCTGCGACAACCGTGTGGGTGCCTTCCGCAGGCGCGGGCGTTGCGGTCTCGGCAGGCGCTGCGGGTGCGGCCGTGATCATTGGCGGGGTCGCCGCGATTTCGGCCGAGCCCGCAGGCGGGGCCGGCATTGCCGGTTCAGCGGGGGCGGGTTCAGCCGGCGCGGGCGCCGGTTCCGTGGCAGGCGCGGCGGCCACCTCCGGCTCCGCGGGCGCGGCTGCGGCGATGTCGGTGATGCGCTTCTCCAGCTTGGCCGTATAGGGTCGGTTCGCGCCCATGTAATCGGCGACCACCTGTTCGAGGCCTGGGCCGAAATCATAGGCTTGTGTGGCGTTGTCGGCGAAGACCTGGTAGCCGTCGCCGCCCCGGCGCAGGAAATTGTTGGTCACGGCAAGGTATGTCGTCGCCGGATCG
Organism: Hyphomicrobiales bacterium; assembly: GCA_026400435.1. Lineage (GTDB taxonomy): Bacteria > Pseudomonadota > Alphaproteobacteria > Rhizobiales > Rhizobiaceae > Mesorhizobium_K. Next base: position 68,794 of record JAPLOZ010000011.1, read on the forward strand.
ATCGGCGTCCAGGCGCCGTTCGCCATTACCTCGACCGACTTGATGCGGCTGCCGACAGGTGCGGTCTTGTCGAAGGAATATTTGAGGCCGGCTACCTGCGTGAAGCGGCCCGCGCCTTCCTCGATCTTGCTTGCGCCGTTTTCGAGAGCGGCCACCACGTCCTTGCCGGAGAGCTGGAAGGTCGCCAGCGTGTTCTGGAACGGCAGCACCGTCAGAACCTCGCCCATGGTCACGACGCCCTGGTCGAGCGAAGCGCGCACCCCGCCGCCGTTCTGGAAGGCGATTGTCACGCCCTGACCCTTGACGCGGTCGAGCATGGCGTCGGCCACCAGATTGCCCATCTCGCATTCGCGCACGCGGCAATTTTCGCGGCTGCCGTCGATCGCCATTGTCGTCTCGGCGACCTCCTTGTTCTTCAGTTCCTCAAGCGGGCCGGCCAGTTCCTTGACCCGCGCCAGCACGCCAGCATCCGGCGTGATCGACTTGTCGAGAAAGATCGGGTCGCCCTTGGCTTCCTTGACGACACCGTTGTCGTCGAAGGTGACGGTGAACTCGCCGAGATATTTCGAGTAGGAAGCCGCCTGCGTCACCGGAACCTTGTAGCCTTCCGGGTTGTCGATCATCGTTGGATACGGCCCTTCGGCCTTCTCGTCGGTGTTCGACAAGAGCGAATGCGAGTGGCCGCCAACCACCACATCGACGCCTGGTATCCTGGCGATCATCTCCTTGTCCCTGACATAGCCCACATGGGTCAGCGCAATGATCTTGTTGACGCCCTGCGCTTTCAGTTTCTCCACCTCGGCCGTGATCGTCGCGATGTCGTCCTCGATGGTGATGTTGGGGCCGGGCGAAGATATCGTCGACGTTTCGGTCGTCACGGCGCCGACAATGCCGATCTTCTGGCCGCCGACATCAAGCACGACGGACGGCTTGATGCGGCTGCCGACCTTCGAGGCCGCGGACGCCTGCACATTGGCCGACAGGACCGGGAATTTGATGACGTCGAGGAACGGCGCCAGCGCGTCCTCGCCGTCGTCGAACTCGTGGTTGCCGACGGTCATGGCGTCGAACTTCATCTGGTTCAGGAATTCGGCTTCGACCGCCCCCTTGTAGGCGGTGTAGAACAGCGATCCCTGGAAATTGTCGCCGCCGTTCAGCAGCAGGACGTTCTTCCCCTCAAGCTTCTGGCGCTGGTCGGCGATAGCCGTCACCAGCCGCGCCGCGCCGCCGATGCACTCCCCCTTGCCCTCCTCCTCGGCGGAACAGGTCGATTCGAATTTGTTGTTCGATTCAATCCGGCTGTGCCAGTCGTTGATGTGCAGGATGGTCAATTCGTAGTCGGCAAAGGATACGCCGGCCGAAAGGCCGAGCGCCGAGGCCGACAAGGCGGCGATGGCGGCAAACTTTCTCATAGGACGTCTCCCGAGATGGTGGTTTTGGACGGCGGTTGCGCGCGTCGGTCGGCGGCAGCCAAAGGCTCCCCCGACCAGATGTTCACACCGCGTCATGCCCGACGCAAGTGAAAACCACGTGTCAGTGTGGCGGCGCAGGCGGAGGCGAGGGCCGCTCCTTTGCCGGCTTGCACGGGAAAATGCGGCCCGCAGCGGGCTGCCCGAGGCGTCAGGCGCGTCTCGTCAGCACGAACTGCTGACCGCCGGAGCTGGTGCAGTTCAACTGGCTGCTCGATACCAGCAGACAGTTGAAGCTGATCGGCGACTGGCGGATCAGCGACGTGCCGGTGATCTGCACCGAGGTCTGCGTCGTCAGCATGTAGCTGCCTTCGGCGAGTTTCTGCCCCGTATCGGTCGCAACCGTCGTGAAGACGCCGCCGGCGATCGTGGAAAGCCCGGTGCCCTGCGCGTCGATCCAGGTGCCCTCGACTCCGGTCTGTACCGGCTTTGCGGCGCCGCCGCCACCGCCGCCAGAACTCATGCAGCCGGCAAGGATCACGGATGCGGCGATCGCCGCTCCTGCCGAGAACACGTTGCGTGCCATCGTCATCATGTGGTCCCTCTCAATTCCGCCCGTCCTCTCATTCGCGTGATTTGCAAACGAAATCAAGGTGCGGCTTGCCCGGGTCCGAACGCTCAGCGAACCAGAACGTTGCGGAACTGCCAGGGATCGTCCTCGTCCAGGTCCTCGTGGAACAGGCCGGGGCGGCCTTCGAGCGGCGTCCAGTCGGTGTAGTGACCCTCGACTGGCCCGAGATAGGGGAACTGCACCTCGAGGCAGCGGCGGAAATCCATCTCGTCGGCCTCGACGATACCGGCATCCGGATGCTCCAGCGCCCAGACCATGCCGGCGAGCACCGCAGAGGTCACCTGCATGCCGGTCGCGTTCTGGTAGGGAGCGAGTCGTCTTGCTTCCTCCAGCGACAGCCGCGAGCCGTACCAGTAGGCGTTCTTGTCGTGACCGTAGAGCAGCACGCCGAGTTCGTCGGCGCCGTCGACCAGTTCGTTCTCGTCCAGTACATGATGAACCGGTTGCGCCTTGCCGCCGCTGCCGAACATCTCGTGCAGCGAAAGAACCGCATCATTGGCCGGGTGATATGCGTAGTGGCAGGTCGGACGGTATTTTGCCTTGCCGCCCTTGCCGTGCACAGTGAAGAAGTCGGCGACCGAGATCGCCTCGTTGTGCGTCACCAGGAAGCCGTATTGCGGACCCGGCGTCGGACACCAGGTGCGAACGCGCGTGTTGGCGCCGGGCTGCTCCAGATAGATCGCGGCCTTCGAGCCTTCCTTGTGCTTGCGGCCGTTCTTCGGCATCCACTTCTCGTGTGTGCCCCAGCCAAGTTCGGCAGGCTGCAGGCCCTCGGAAATGAAGCCCTCGACCGACCAGGTGTTCCAGAACACATTGAGCGGCTTCGGATTTTTTGCGCGCTGCGTATCGCGCTCGGCGATGTGGATGCCCTTGACGCCGGCCTTCTTCATCAGCTTGGCCCAGCCCTGGCGGTCGTCATGTGCGGGCTCCTTGAAGTCGTAGCCGAGATCGATCGCCAGGTTGACCAGCGCCTGCTTGACCAGCCACGAGACCATGCCAGGGTTAGCCCCGCAGCAGGAGATTGCAGTGGTGCCGCCCGGATGCCTTGCCTTCTCAGCGCGCACCGTCTCGCGCAACGCATAGTTGGTGCGGCTCGCATTGTCGGCCTTGTCGTCGAAATAGAAGCCCAGCCACGGCTCGACCACGGTGTCGACATAGAGCACGCCGAGCTTGCGGCAGAGCTTCATCAGTTCCAGCGACGAGGTATCGACCGACAGGTTGACGCAGAACCCCTGTCCGCCGCCGTTGGTCAGCAGCGGGGTGAGCAGCTTCCTGTAGTTCTTTTTGGTCACGGCCTCCTGCACGAAGGCGATGCCACGTTCGTCGAGCAGCTTCCTGTCGGTGTCGCGGGGGTCGATGACCGTCATGCGCGACTTGTCGTACTTGAAATGGCGCTCGATCAGCGGCAGCGTTCCGCGCCCGATCGACCCGAAGCCGATCATCACGATTGGGCCGCTGATCTCGCCGTAGACGGGCCAGTTTTGTTCCGACATTTTGGGCAGCACTCCACTTTTGTTGCGTGTTGACCAAGGCTCAAAGCACAAGGCTTTGTCATAATAAAGGGCAAAGCGCCTGAATTCCATGCCCGTAGCGGCTTAGCCGGCGGCAGGATTCGGCGCTTCGATCACTAGCGTGGTGGCGCGGTGGAGGCCCGAACCACAAGTTCGACCGGCAGCACGACCTGCCGGGGAGGGCCGTTTTCCAGCACCATTTCGGCCGCCAGCCGGCCCTTGCCGACCACGTCATGGGCCACCGTTGTCAGGGGGGGCGTCGTACGGGTCGATTCGGCCGTGCCGTCGAAGCCGACCACCGAGACATGGCCAGGAACGTCGATGCCGCGCCGCACCGCTTCGTCCAGCACGGTGATCGCCTGCCAGTCCGACATGGTCAAAATCGCAGTCGCATCCGGGCAATGATCGAACACTGCTGCACCCGCCTCCGGGTCGCCTGGCCTGGTCTCGATCACCGGCACGTCGTCGATGGAAAGCCCTGCTTGCGCCAGTCCATCGCGAAAGCCCTGCAGCCTCTCATGATCAAGCGCAAACCCGGCAAGCAGACCGCGTCCCGCTTGGCCTGGCAGATGGATGATTGCGGAACCCGCCGTGCGCCGGATCGACAGGATGGCGAAGCGCATGTGTCCGAGAGCCGTGAGATGCCTGACCGCGTCCATTGCGCCTGAGCGTCCGTCGATCCGGATCGAATTCACGTCCGGGCCGGCGTCGCTCTCCAGGATGACGAAGGGCAGCCGACGCCGTTTGGCTGACGCCACCAGATTGATGTCGACTACGTTGCCAAGGATGAATCCGTCGACCAACGCTTCCCGGATCGTCCCGGTGCGCGTTTCGTCGGTGCCGTTGACCAGGCTGAGCGTGGCGCCTGCCGCATCGCAGGCCAGTGCCGCGCCCTGGAGAAGCTCGCGCCCGTAGGGGCTGCGGATAAATTCCGCTATGGCATAGGCGCCCGGCGGCATGAAACCGATGGCGTTGAACCTGCCTTCCTTGAGCAGGCGCCCCTTCGGATCGGGGCCGCCATAGCCGAGCCGGCGGGCAGCTTCCTCGACCCTCTCGCGCAACTCCGGCCGGACAAGTTCGGGCCTGTTGAAGACGTTGGAGACCGTACCGCGCGATACGCCAGCCGCTTTTCCCACATCGTCGAGTGTCGGCATCGGCTATTCCCTTCTATACCCATTTAATCATTTTCTTGGAGCGCTCCAAGTTTTTTGTTGACAAGTCGCGGAAAAAGCCAGATGTTGATTTTGGAGCGCTCCAAAACGCTTGGAAGCCTGCAATTCAGTGCCTGAACCCCTTGACTGGCTTATGCGGCGGTTCGCCGTCGCATGCTCAACCGCATTCAAAGGAGGACGTCATGCAGATCGCCCAATCCATCCCAACGACGCTCATCGGACGCAGCTTCGACTGCATGTTCGAGGCATTCGTGCCGAGGCTCACATTCCGCCCGAACGACGAACTGCGCGTTCAGGCAAACATCGGCGGCAACGCTGTCGATCAGGTCGTCCCGGTCGAGGTTTCCAGCGTGCGGCCCAATGTCTTCATCGTGAGTTGGGTCGAGGACAACGGCAATTTCATCGTCCAGTTGCAGGACCATGAGAAGGGCATCGTACACAATCACGCGCGGCTTGCCGACGGCCAGGTCTTTCGCGCCGCCGGCGCATTGAAACCCGTGCAATAGGCTGCGCTTGCCACCATCAGTCCCGTTCACTTGAGGGGAGGACTTCACGATGGAACTTGCATATGAAGGCCATCTGCTTGCCCGCATACTTCTGACCATCGCGACGCTCGGCTACGGCCTTGTCACCATCAAGGCCGACTTCAACGCCACCCACGCCACCAACCCGCTGTGGACGCCGCATGCGCGTTTCCATGTCGTCTGGCAGATCCTGAGCTATTCCGGCGTGGCGTTGATCGCGCTCGGCCTGATCTGGATCGGCGGCCAAATGCAGGTCGAGCGGCTCTACCTTGCAGGCCTGCTCGGCGTCGCCATGTATGGCGCCTTCTTCGCCGCGCTGCTGGCGCGGCCGATTTATGGCGGCGTGCTCTACGACGAGAACGGTTATCTGCCGTTCAAGGCGCCCATCGGTCCCGGCAAGTGGGACGTCAACGTCTCCGCCTTCAGCATCATGTCCTTCATCCTGATCGTCGGCCTGCTCGCGATCTAACGTTCCCGTGCGACCGTGCGGGTCCTGGCACCGGACCTGGAGCAATACACGGAGTTCCGGCGCCTCGACTGCTTAGCCGGCGGATTTCGGAACCAAGCGCTTCGCTAGTCTTCGGCCAGTCGGGCAAGTTGCTCCGTGACCGTGCCCCAGCCGCCGAAGAATCCGAGGTCGGCGTGCCGCTTCCGGTCGTCCGGACTCCTGTGCATGGCACAGGCGACATATTCGGTGCCTCCGGGATGCTCCGCGAAGGAAAAGACGCCCGTCATGAACGGTTGGTCGGAGGGGCGCCAGCCTGCCGTCAGGGTGTCCGTTAAGACGATGCGCGCCTGAAAGACGACGTTCCGTTGGCCGAATAGATTTCCATGTGGCTAAGTATCTTGGGTAATCACTTAGCGCAGCAGCTAAGTGTACGAATCGGCGACACCTGATGATATGCGTACCGTACCGTACGGTACGGTTTGCTGTTGCCGGACACGCGCTTTCGTATTATTTACAGCTCCAACGGCCCCATATGATTGCACGCCGACGCATCCGAGGACACGATCCATGCCCGTCTATCGTTCACGCACCACCACCCATGGCCGCAACATGGCCGGCGCGCGCGGCCTGTGGCGCGCCACTGGCATGAAGGACGGCGATTTCGGCAAGCCGATCATCGCCGTGGTCAACTCCTTCACGCAGTTCGTGCCGGGCCACGTCCACCTCAAGGATCTCGGCCAGCTCGTGGCGCGCGAGATCGAGGCCGCCGGCGGCGTCGCCAAAGAGTTCAACACCATCGCCGTCGACGACGGCATCGCCATGGGCCATGACGGGATGCTCTATTCGCTGCCGTCGCGGGAGGTCATCTCCGATGCCGTCGAGTACATGGTCAACGGCCATTGCGCCGACGCCATGGTCTGCATCTCCAACTGCGACAAGATCACGCCCGGCATGCTCAACGCCGCCATGCGTCTCAACATACCCGCCGTCTTCGTCTCGGGTGGGCCGATGGAGGCCGGCAAGGCGCTGGTCAAGGGCAAGCTCCAGGCGCTCGACCTCGTCGACGCCATGGTGATGGCCGCCGACGATCACTACACCGACGCCGAGATCGCCACCGTCGAGGAAGCGGCCTGTCCGACCTGCGGCTCATGCTCGGGCATGTTCACGGCCAATTCTATGAACTGCCTGACTGAGGCGCTTGGCCTGTCGTTGCCCGGCAACGGCTCGACGCTCGCCACCCATTCCGACCGCAAGCGGCTCTTCGTCGAGGCCGGTCATCTAATCGTCGATCTCGCGCGCCGCTACTACGAGCAGGACGACGCCAGCGCGCTGCCCCGTTCGATCGCCACCAAGAAGGCGTTCGAGAACGCCATGGCGCTCGACATCGCGATGGGCGGCTCCACCAACACGGTGCTGCACATCCTCGCCGCAGCCTATGAGGGCGGGGTCGATTTCACGCTCGACGACATCAACGAGCTGTCGCGCCGCGTGCCGGTGCTCTGCAAGGTGGCGCCCGCCAAGAACGACGTCCACATGGAGGACGTGCATCGCGCCGGCGGCATCATGGCGATCCTCGGCCAGCTCGACCGCGCCGGCCTCATCAACCGCGACGAGCCGACCGTACACGCCGTCACAATCGGCGACGCGCTCGACCAGTGGGACATCTCGCGCACCAACTCAGACAACGTGCGCAACTTCTTCATGGCGGCGCCCGGCGGCGTGCGCACCACGCAGGCGTTTTCGCAGTCCAACCGCTGGACCGAGCTCGACCTCGACCGCAAGGGCGGCGTCATCCGCTCGGCCGAGAATCCGTTCTCCAGGGATGGCGGTCTCGCCGTTCTCAAGGGCAACATCGCGCCCGACGGCTGCGTGGTGAAGACGGCGGGAGTCGACGATGCCAACCTGGTGTTCACCGGTCCGGCGGTCGTCTTCGAAAGCCAGGACGCGGCGGTGAAGGGCATCCTCTCCAACGACGTAAAGGCCGGCGATGTCGTCGTCATCCGCTACGAGGGTCCGAAGGGCGGGCCGGGCATGCAGGAAATGCTCTACCCGACCAGCTATTTGAAGTCGAAGGGCCTCGGCAAAGTCTGCGCGCTGCTGACCGACGGGCGGTTCTCGGGCGGCACGTCCGGTCTCTCCATCGGCCACGTCTCTCCAGAGGCAGCGCTCGGCGGAACCATCGGCCTGGTGCGCCAGGGCGACATCATCGAGATCGACATCCCCAAGCGCATCATCAATCTCGTCGTCGACAAGGCGACGCTCGAAGCGCGTCGCGCCGAGCAGGATGCCAAGGGCTGGAAGCCGGTCGAGAAGCGCAGGCGCAACGTCACCACCGCGCTGCGCGCCTATGCCGCCTTCGCCACCAGCGCGGACAAGGGCGCGGTGCGCGTGGTGCCGCAGGAATAGCGCAGGCCGCGTCGCTCGGGTCGTGCCGGCTGACTACCGGCCGGTTCCCCTGCCAACGCTGTAGGATTGCAGATACGCCGTCAGAAGCCTGATGAGCTGGTCCTGCAGGTCATCCTGGAAGCCTGCCGGCGCCTCCCCTTTGAGCAGCAGTCTCACGGGTCCGGCCAGCGCGCTGAAGGCAACCGCGCTGGTCATGACGGGATCGTCGAACCGTGCGTCGGGCGCGCTCGCCAGCAGGGCCGACATAGCCGCTACGATGCGCGCCTGCATTTTGGCGGCGAGGTCGCCGCCGCCTCGTCCTTCGGCCACGCCATAGAGCGCTTTCGATCCTTCGGGGTCGCCCAGCTTGACCCTTAGAAAGCCGATTACGAGACCCGAAGCCAGCGACGCCAGGGGCATGCCTTCGAGGTCGTGGCAGGCCCGCTCGACCGCATCGGCAACAGCGTCGAGATGCTTCTCCAGGACTGCGGCCAGCAGGGCGTCGCGGTTGGGATAGTACTGGTAGAGGCTGCCGACCGACATTCCGGCCCGCTCGGCGACGCGAGTTGTCGTGCAGCGGTCCAGCCCGTCCTTGATCAAAACCTGAATGGCGGCGGCGTGCAACGTCGCGACAGTCGTGGCCGAGCGCTCCTGGATAGGGGCTTTCCTGGGTTTCAGGGTTGCTGCGATGGCGCTCATGGAATGCGAATTCCAAAGTGAAGGATTCTTCAGATATGCTTTCGGCACACATCAGGCAAGGAAAGATCACAATGCCCAACTTGGAAAAAGCCGGCACGTTCGTGCTTGGAGACCGTCCGGTGAAGCGCCTCGGCTACGGCGCCATGCAGCTCGCCGGCCCAGGCGTGTTTGGTCCGCCGCGCGACCGTGACGCGGCGCTGGCCGTGCTGCGGGAAGCCGTCGCGTCGGGCGTCAACCACATCGATACCAGCGACTACTACGGGCCGCATGTCACCAACCAGATTATCCGCGAGGCGCTGCATCCTTACCCCGACGATCTGGTCATCGTGACCAAGATCGGCGGCCGGCGCGGCGCTGACGGGTCGTGGCTGCCCGCCCAATCCGCGAAACAACTGACCGAGGCCGTGCATGACAATCTGCGCAATCTCGGGCTGGACGTGCTTGAGGTCGTCAACATGAGAATCATGGGCGACGGGCTCGACCCGTCCGAGGGATCGATCGAGCCGCAGCTTTCGGCCGTGGCGGACCTGCAGCGGCAGGGCCTGGTGGGTCACATCGGCCTGAGCAACGTCACGTCGGCGCAGTTCGCACAGGCGCGCGGCATCGCCAGCATCGTCTGTGTGCAGAACCACTACAATCTCGCGCATCGCGGCGACGATCCGCTGATCGACCAACTTGCCCGGGAGCAGATCCCCTACGTTCCTTTCTTCCCGCTCGGCGGCTTCAGCCCGCTGCAATCGTCGACGCTTTCCAAAGTCGCTCAGCGCCTTGGCGTAACGGCCTTGCAGGTCGCGCTGGCATGGCTGCTTCGCCGGGCGCCGAATGTGCTGCTTATCCCCGGGACCTCATCCGTGGCGCACCTGCGGGAAAATCTCATGGTCGCCGAACTCGTCCTTCCTGACGATGCGGTTTCCGAACTCGACGGCATCGCCGGGTAGAGCTAGATCGCCTTCAGCGCGCTGGCGTGTCGGGCGAGCGATTCGATCACGTCCCACTTGCCGTCGCGCACTAGGTCGTCGGGCGCCACCCATGAGCCGCCGACGCAAACCACGTTGGGCACCGCGAGGTATTCCTCGGCGTTGAGCGCGGAGATGCCGCCGGTCGGGCAGAAGCGCGCGGCAGCCAGCGGCGAGGCAAGCGATCGCAGGAAGGTGGTGCCGCCGGCCTGTTCGGCGGGGAAGAATTTCAGGAAGTCGATGCCGGCTTCCAGAGCCACCATGATCTCGCTCGGCGTGATCGCGCCCGGCAGCAGCGGCACCTCGCTTGCGGCCGCGGCCGAGATCAGGCTGCCGGTCAGGCCGGGGCTGACGATGAACTTCGAACCCGCCTTCGCGGCCTCGTCGAACTGTTTGGGGTTCAGCACCGTGCCTGCGCCGACCACCGCATCCTCGACTTCGCCGGCGACGCGGCGGATGGCCTCAAGCGCGTCGGGCGTGCGCAGCGTGATCTCGATCAGTCGCAGCCCGCCCTTGGCCAGGGCGCGCGCCAGCGGCACGGCGGCAGCGGCGCTCTTCACCTTCAGCACCGGTATGACCGGCTGGTTGCCGAGCAGGGAAAAGAGCTTTTCGGATTTGCCAGTCATGCTGCACTCATTGTCTGGGAGGATTTCAATCGGTTAACAGACGTGCGGTGACGAGTCCATGACACCGCGCTAGTGCACGCGCCTGCTGCCAGAAAAAAGCTTCAACGCCCAGCCCGTCAGCCTGCTCAACCAGCCCCCGAACGGCATTGCCTTGCCGATCGCGCCGCGCGTCCGAGGCCCGGCCACGCCGTCAACGGCGAGACGGTGATCGCGCTGGAATGCCCGCACGGCGACGTCGGTATCCGCGCCGAAGATCCCGTCCACCTCGACAGGATAGCCCAGCGCCGACAGCGAACGCTGCAGGTCGCGCACGGCGTCGCCGGCGGCTCCCCTGCGCAGCACGCTGATCGTCCCGCCGCTCGAAGCCTCGGCTTTCGTTGCACTGGCACTCGCTGCATGCCGGCCATACGCTGCGGCGAGCTTGGTGTGGTAGGCGTATTTCCTGAACGCCGGCCCGTTGTAGCTGCGCGCGAAAGCCTCCCAGTCGCGCTTTTCCAGCGCCTGTTTCAGCCCGGCCTTTTCGATGTAGCGCGCCATCAGGCGTGCCTGCCCCGCCGCACCCCCCCGCGTTTCGGCGGCAAGGGCGTCGACGCTCGAAAAGCCGAGCCACGCCCAGTGTGCGCCCATCACCTGGCCGAGCCCCCAAGAGACCGATTCGTAGGCTGCCTTGCGGTCGATCGCGGCTGCCCGTTCCAGCATGCGCCAGCGCGCCGCCTGCGATGCCGGATTGGCGACCGCGCCTGCCTGCGGTGAGGCCAGCCCCGCCGCGCGCGCGATCGCCAGCTCTTCACCCGACAGGCGGCGGTCGAAATAGTGCCCCTCGAAGCGGATCAACGGCTCCTGCCTGCCATCGACCGTTGCAAAGACTGCGCCGCCGCTTTCGACTTCGGCGACGGCCAGCAGGGCGGCATGCTCGATCGCGAACTCCCTTGCGACTTTCCGGATTTCCTCCGAGGTGGTTTGCGTGAACATGATTGGCGGCTCCCTTTCTGGCCGCAAGTGTCGCCGAGGCCGGATCGGCGTGAACCGATTTTTGCCGTTTCGGCTGGGAAGCCAGATGCTTCGAGTGCCGTTAAACATTTGAAACAATATACTTTTTCGCGGCGGTCTTGAAACCTTCGGTTCAAGGAGGTAACGCCTCGCGCCATGAATTCATCCACGCCTGCCTTCCGCGTCGCGGCGCTCTACCGTTTCGCGCGCCTCGACCGCCACGAGGAGTTGCACGCGCCGCTCGCTGCCTTCTGCTGCGCGCGCGGCATCAAGGGTACGCTGCTGCTCGCCCGCGAGGGCATCAACGGCACTGTCGCCGGCAGTGCCGAGGCAATCGCCGAACTCGTCGCGCATCTCGACTCCATGCCGGAGTTCGCCGGATTGGACGTCAAGTATAGCGAAGCCGACGCCATGCCCTTCCACCGCATGAAGGT